>JANPLQ010000001.1:0-6750 GCA_031422395.1 Ilumatobacteraceae bacterium
ATCGAATCCGATCGCGATTTCAATCGTCGAGTGGGCCATCGATGTGATCGACATCAACGCCGTACGCCCATTCTGGATCGCCGTGCTCGGATACAAGGACGACGGCAGTGGCAACCTCGTCGACCCGAACCGACTCGGACCGCCGGTGTGGTTCCAACAGATGGACCAACCGCGACCGCAGCGGAACCGGATCCACATCGACGTCAACGTGCCGCATGATCAGGCTGAGCAGCGCGTCGCTGACGCGATCGCGGCCGGTGGCGTGCTCGTGACCGATCAACATGCCCGATCGTTCTGGGTACTCGCCGACCCAGAAGGCAACGAAGCCTGCGTCTGCACCTGGCTCGACCGCGACTGATCGGTCCGTCACGTGTCTCAGTTGCCACCCGTTCGCCAGTTGCTTCGGGCAAGGGATCTTGCCGACGCAAACTATGCGCGACCGATTGACGTCGACGACATGGCGGGTGCGGCGCAACTGTCAAGAGCGCACTTCAGTCGCGAGTTCCGTCGCGCGTTTGGGGAGTCGCCACATCAGTATCTCCTGACCAGACGACTCGAGCGAGCGGGCACCTTGCTCCGCACCACGGACTGGCCGGTAACCCGGATCTGTCACGCCGTGGGATTGTTGAGCCTCGGATCGTTCACGTCGAGCTTCAGTCGGACATTCGGAGTCTCGCCAACCGCTTACCGGTCGCAGTTCCCGCCGCCAGCAGAGTCGGCGCTGATACCGCCGTGCGTCTGGCGAGCCTTCGGGCGGCCACAAGTCCGCACGTTTCGAGAAGCCGACGTGACAATCGAATCGTAGTCTGGCTCGCATCGATACCAGCCCACCGAGGCTGACCAACAAAACAAGGAGTGCATCGTGATCAAGATTGCCAACACCCAACTCTGGGTGCACGACCAGGACGAGGCACTCAAGTTCTACACGGATCTACTCGGCATGGAGGTGCGCCTCGACGTCACGTTGGCGGAGATGGGCGACTTCCGTTGGCTGACGGTTGGGCCAGTCGGTCAACCCGACGTCGCGATCGTGCTGATGCTGGTGCCCGGGCCGCCGATGATGGACGACGCGACGGCGAAACAGGTTCGCGACTTGATGGGGAAGGGCTTCGCCGGCACGATCTTCCTGACCACCGAAAACTGCCAAGCGTCGTTCGAACAGCTGTCGGCTCGGGGCGTCGAATTCATCGACAAGCCGATGCAGATGCCATACGGGATCGACGCCTCCTTCCGGGACCCGTCGGGCAATCATTTCCGTTTGACGCAACTGGCGGACTCGTTCCCGGCTACGTGAAGACGAAGCCGCGGTAGTCGTCGGCGACAATCTGATCGCACTGATCGACGTAGCCAGGGAAACCCGGCAGCGGCATGAAGACTCGCTGCTTGCCTGGAATGTTGGCACCGAGATACCAGGAGTTGCACGTCGGGAACAGGGTGAACGACGCGACCAGGTTGACGTGGTCAACCCATTGATCCTCGGCCTCAACTGTGGCTTCGATCGCATGCAAACCGTGCTCGTTCACATGTGCGATGCAGTCGCCGATCCAGTTCACATGATGTTCGATCGAAACCACCATGTTGGTCAACACCGACGGGCTGCCGGGACCGGTGATCAGGAACAGGTTCGGGAACCCGGAGATCTGCAACCCGAGGTACGTCCTGGGACCGGCCTCCCATTTGGCCTGCAACGCAAGCCCGTCACGACCACGGATGTCGATCTTCATCAACGTTCCGGTCATGGCGTCGAAGCCCGTGGCCAACACGATCACATCGAACTGGCGAGCGACCCCGCCGGCGATCAAACCCGTTGACGTGAAACGTTCGATCGGCTCGTCGTTGATGTCGACGAGTGCGACGTTGTCACGATTGAAGGTTGCGTAGTAGCCAGTATCGACGCAGAGCCGTTTGCAGCCGAGCGTGGTCCTCGGGACGAGCTTCTCGGCAACGAGTGGGTTATCGACGATCGAGCGCACCTTGTCGCGCACGAACCCGGCGACGAGTTCGTTTGAATCCTGGTTGAGTAGGACGTCGTTGAAACCTCCGAGGAATGACAGGCCACCGTGCTCCCACCGTCGTTCCAACTCGATCAGTCGGTCGTCGTCCGAGACGGCCTGCGCAGAGATCTCGTTGCGGCCGACACGAGCGCCAAACGCACCGATCATCCGCCGGTTCTCGTCGCGGAACGTCTCGTAGTCGGCCTTGACGTCGGCAACCGCAGCCGGATCGAGCGGTCCGTTGTGCGCGGGCACCGCATAGTTCGGTGTTCGCTGGAACACGGTCAGTTGTGCCGCCTGCTCGGCGATGATCGGGATCGACTGGATCGCTGACGAACCGGTACCGATCACAGCCACGCGTTTCCCGGTGAAATCCACGGTTTCGTGCGGCCATTGGCCGGTATGGAGCAGTTGTCCACCGAACTCAGCGATCCCGACGAACGACGGAGTGTTTGTCGACGAGAGACAGCCGGTTGCCATCACAACGAAGCGAGCCTCGACGCGTTCATCAGCGTCTGTTTGGACCCGCCAGGTCGCTGTGTCGTGATCGAAGTGGGCTGCGGTCACTCGCTTGTTGAACGTGATGCTCCGCCGCAGGTCGAATCGATCGGCGACGTGGTTCAGGTAGCGCAGGATCTCCGGCTGGGTGGCGTAGCGCTCGGTCCACTCCCACTCCTGCTCAAGGTCGTGATCAAAGCTGTATGAATACTCGACGCTCTCGATGTCGCAGCGAGCGCCGGGGTAGCGATTCCAAAACCAGGTGCCTCCAATATCCGACCCGGCCTCGAACACTCGCGCCGTGAGTCCCAACCCGCGAGCCCGATGCAACATGTGCAACCCAGCAAACCCAGCGCCCACGATCGCGATGTCAACACCGTCATCGTCCTGAATCTCCCCCATCAGCCGAGCGTACGCTGCCATCCAAGGCGACCCCACCAACGTTGCTGACAACTTGGCCGGGGTCTACCGCCAATAAGTCAACGAACGTAATATCGCCTCATGCGCCAACTGATCGTGTCCGAGTTCGTGACCCTCGATGGTGTGATGGAGGCTCCTGGAGGCGAACCGACGCATCCCCACACCGGTTGGGTGATTGACTACATGGGTCCGGAGCAGGAGCAGTACAAGCTCGACGAAGTGCTCGCCGCCGAGTCGTTGCTGTTGGGACGAGTGACGTACGAGAGCTTCGCCGAGGCATGGCCGACCTACGAAGGAGCGTTCGCCGACAAGATGAACCCGATGCCGAAGCACGTCGTGTCGGCATCCACGACCGAGTTCGGTTGGAACGCCACCCACCTGAAAGGCGAACTTTCGGCCGCCGTCAACAGCCTCAAAGCGGGAGACGGCGGCCCGATCCTGGTGGCCGGGAGCTGCACCTTGGTCCACAGCCTGCTGCTCAACGGGCTCGTCGACGAACTCCGTCTGATGCTGTTTCCGGTTTCGGTCGGGCGCGGGCTGCGTGTGTTTCCGGACGATCAGATCAAGTCGTCATGGTCGTTGGCCGACCAGATCAGCTTCCCGAACGGGGTGCTGTCGCTCAGCTTTCATCGCGCGAAGTGAGAAATTGATTGCGTATATGTAGATATCTTTATATAGTGATCAACTATGAGTCTTTCGTCGATGGCGCTGTTGGATGTGCTCCGGGCAATCGGGGAGGAAACGCGACTGCGGATCGTGGCCCTATTGCAGCACGGCGAACTGACCGTCACTGACCTCACTGACATTCTGGGTCAGTCCCAGCCGCGCATCTCTCGACACCTCAGACTGCTCGCCGACGCCGGCGTCGTCGACAAGCACCGCGAAGGCACATGGGCGTTCTTCGATCTCGCACCGAACGGGCCGATCGGCGATCTGATCGCCGACGTGCTGGCGCTCACAGACAAGCACGACACCGTCCTCGCCGCCGACCTTGACCGGCTCACGATCGTACGACGTCGGCGTACCGCCAGTGCACAGGAGTACTTCGCCGGAATCGCACCTCGTTGGGATGAGGAACGATCGCTACATGCCACTGACGCCACCGTCGAGCAGGCGATCCTCGAAGCCATCGGTTCGACCGCCTACAAGTCGGTGCTCGATGTCGGAACCGGTACCGGTCGGATTCTGCAACTACTCGGACACGATGCCGAGCGCGCCGTCGGACTCGACAGCAGCCATTCGATGCTGTCCGTCGCGCGAGCCAACCTGGAGCGCGCAGAAATGCGCGGCATCGACCTCCGTCAGGGTGACGTCTACAGCCCGCCGTTCGATCGAAACTCGTTCGACTTGATCGTCATCCACCAGGTTTTGCATTTCCTCGATGACCCGGCCCGTGCCGTGAGGGAAGCTGCCCGGTTACTGACACCCGGAGGTCGCCTCCTGATCGTCGATTTCGCACCCCACTCGCTCGAATTCCTGCGCAACGACCACGCTCATCTGCGGCTCGGATTCCGGACAGACACCGTCGAGGGATGGCTCGAACAATCCGGGCTCGACGTGCCGACAACAAGCAGCATCGCTGGCGAGCGGCTCACCGTTTCACTCTGGCTCGGACGGGACCGACGGAGCAACGTCGTGCAGTCGACCCTGCTCCAGGAGGCACAGTCATGACGCTGTCGATCTCATTCGAAGTGTTCCCACCGAAGTCGGTCGACGGGTTACGCCCGCTCGCCGCCGCCGCCGCCAAGCTCGCAGAGATCAAGCCGAGCCTGATCTCGGTGACATTCGGGGCGGGCGGCTCACAGCGCGACCGGTCGTTCGACGCGATCGAAGCTGTCGCCGGCGCCACCAACACGCCGATCGCCGGGCACCTGACCTGTGTCGGCGTCCCAGTTGGCGATGTCGATGCCACGATCGATCGCTACCAGGCGCTCGGCATTCGCCACATCGTTGCACTGCGTGGTGACCCGGCAACCGGCATCGACGCCCAATACGTGCCACACCCGGATGGCTACCAGCGGACATCCGATCTGGTCGCTGCGATCAAGCGCCGACGCGGCATCGACGTGTCCGTGTCGGCATACCCCGAGCGCCATCCGCAATCTCCCACTGATGACCACGACGTCGACGTACTCGCCGACAAGGTCGCCGCTGGTGCCGATCGGGCGATGACGCAGATGTTCTTCGACAACGCTCACTACCTTCGGTTTCGCGACCGTGTGCGTAACCGCGGCATCGACGTCCCAATCGTTCCCGGCATCTTCCCGATCCACTCGTACCCTGCCGTCGCCCGATTCGCCAGTCGGTGTGGTGCGTCGATGCCGGCCTGGATCACGGAGCGATTTGCTGGTCTCGACAGTGACGTCGAGACCACCCAGAAGATTGCCGCTGAGCTGGCCGCCGAACAGATCGCAGATCTCGCCAGTCACGGCGTCGATCACGTCCATCTGTACACCCTCAATCGTGCCGAACTGGCACTCGCCGTCTGCGAGCAACTCGGGATCACGAACGTCGCCTCAGGCGAGCAAGCCGTATCCGCATGATCAGCAACATGACCAGCAACATGACGGGCGCTCGGTCGTTCCGAGAGGCGACCAACAAACGAATCCTGGTCCTCGACGGTGCCAGCGGGACCGAGTTTCAATCGCTGCACATGAGCGAGGAGGACCTGCGCGGCGACCGCTTCCGCGATCACCCGTCGTCGCTCGCAGGCAACCACGATCTGCTCGTACTGACACGGCCAGAGGCGGTGCAGGAGATTCATCTGGCGTACTTGATGGCGGGCGCCGACATCATCACCACCAACACGTTTTCGAGCACCACTGTTGCCCAGCGCGAGTACGGCCTTGATGACGCCACGCTGCTCACTGAGTTGAACCGCACGGGTGGCCAACTCGCCAGAGCCGCAGCCGACCAGGCGCAGAGCCGAGACGGCCGCACCCGTTGGGTAGCCGGAGCGATCGGACCCACCAACGTGACGTTGTCGTTGTCACCACGGGTCGAGGATCCCGGGTACCGAGCGCTCACGTTCCGCCAGCTCGCCGAGTCGTACCGGTTGCAGATGGCCGGCCTCGTCGAAGGTGGCGTTGATGTGCTGCTGATCGAGACGATCTTCGACACGCTGAACGCCAAGGCGGCGATTTGGGCGGCGCGGCGCCTGGCCGCCGACACCGGAATCAACACGCCACTGATGATTTCTGGCACGATCACGGATCGATCGGGTCGCACGCTGTCCGGTCAGACAACCGCTGCGTTCTGGGAATCAATTCGTCACGCCGATCCGCTGTCGGTCGGACTCAACTGCGCCCTCGGCGGAGCCGACATGCGGCCGTACATACAGGAGATGGCGAGCATCGCCGACACGCTCGTGTGCGCCTATCCGAACGCTGGGCTACCCAACGCCCTCGGCTGCTACGACGAGTCGCCCGACCAGACGGCGGCGATCCTCGGCGAGTTCGCCGACGCCGGGTTCGTCAACATCGTCGGCGGTTGCTGTGGTACGACACCTGAGCACATCGCAGCAATCGCAGAGGCGGTGGCCGGCAAGACGCCGCGTACTCCGGCTGAGCGGCGTCGCACATTGCAACTCTCGGGTCTCGAGCCGTTCACTCTGACCGACGACATTCCGTTCGTCAACGTGGGCGAGCGCACCAACGTCACCGGTTCCGCCAAGTTCCGGCGGCTGATCACCAACGGTGACTACGCAGAGGCGCTCGACGTTGCCCGCGACCAGGTCGAGAACGGTGCCCAAATCATCGATGTCAACATGGATGAAGGCCTGCTCGACTCGAAACAGGCGATCATCACGTTCCTCAACCTGATCGCAGCCGAACCCGAC
>JANPLQ010000002.1:0-72118 GCA_031422395.1 Ilumatobacteraceae bacterium
GGTGTTCGGATCGTCAAGGTGCGGTCGCCGGCGAGGGTGAGTGTCCATCCGCCTTCGTGGATCAGGTGGTGGTGGTGTTTACAGGTCGGTACGAGGTGTTTTAGGTCGGTTTTGCGGCCTTTGGCCCATTCGTGGAGGTGATGGATTTCGCAGCGGTCGAAACTGACATCGCAACCATGAAACGCACAGGTCCGATAGATCGCCCGTAAGGCACGTCGTTGAGCTCGGTTGGCAAGGCGTTGTGTGCGTCCGATGTCGAGCGGGATCCCGTCACCGTTCAAGACGACGGGGAGGATCGAGGCGTTGCACGCCAACCGGCGTGCCATCCCGACAGGGATTGGGGTTCCGTCACCGAACTCGCAGACTGAATCCTCATGTAACCCGTCGACAAGGGTGTCGAGATCGACAATCACGGTCATCTCAACAACAGTTGGTCGGACGGCTTGATGTCCGCCTGATATCAGGTTGCTGAGGGCGTGTGCTGCGAGATGGTTCCGGTCGACGCCGACCAGTTCGGTGTTGCCGGCGATCATCGCGGCAACCTCGGCTTCGAGCGAGGTGAACACTTGGTGACCTAACTCGGGGTCGAACTCGCCACTCAAGCGGTACATCCCGGTGCGCGGGCAGATCGAACGACGCAACGTGGTGTCACGCTTTTGTCGTTCTGATCGTTGGATGCCTTGATCTTTGGCGATTCGGTCCTTCAACTGTCGGCAGTGACGTGCGAACTCTTCCGGTGTCGTACGTGTTGCCTGATCGAGTAATGCGGCTTCATGTCCGAGGAACAGGTCTTTGGTTGGCTGATCAAGCCGCGCTGTGGCGTTCGCGAGCGCATCGGTGTGACCAGCAGAGACAGCACCGGTGGCGAGTGCGTCACTGAACGACGGTGCCTCCTCCAACGCCTTGGAGCGTCGATCCTTGGCTTTCGCTTCGGCAGCGGAGATTCCGGCGTTGCGGATCAGGACTTCTGCGGCGGAGACGTCGAGCTGATTGGAACGTGACAGCAGGCGTGCCTGGAAGTGGTCCATCCAGCCTTGCACGACACGGAACGTCTGGAGTGTTGAGCCGACCTCGGTGATCGTCAACGCGGCGGGGTCGGCGTGGACCAGCGATGTGAACATCGCTTGTGGATCGGCCGGCCGTGGCATGAGATTACACTATCAGACATACGTACGTGATGCAACATCGCGGGAAGATTTCTTTCGAATGACTCAGGACCTTCCCGTCGGGGCTTGCTGGACTGCGTTGAGCGTGATGGCCCACGTGAGGGGTTCCGGTCGGGCCGCCCCGGTCGAGCGGTTCATCGGGTCGTGCTCGGGTACTGAGCCAACGACGTCGGGAGTTGATCGGCAACACACCGGTGTCGTGGAACGGGGCCGGCTCCTGTCCAGCATGGTGGCCACGCCGGTGGCGACGTCCGACGTCGACGAGGACGATCGTCGCCCGTCATTCCGCTCGGTGCGCGGTCTGCGGTTCTCGATCACACTCAGCGTGGTGGCGAGTGCAACCGTCGTGCAGTTCAACCCGGGCGGTGGCGCCGGCTGTTTCGGGCAGATACTGCGGCGGGCCGTGTGGGAGGTCGAAACTCACGGTGCTGGCTGGTGGTCCGGTACCGTTGACGTGAGCCACTGCCCTCCCGAGGGCCTTTCGTACGGAGCCCGAACATGAGCGTGGGAGTCATCATCGAACACCATGTCCGGCCCGGTTCTCGCGACTCGGTGCGAATCATCTGGGAGCAGCTACTTCGCCCCGCGATCACAGCGAACGCTGCACACGAGGCATACGCCTACATGCACGACTTCGACGACCCCGACGTGATCCGCGCCTTTCAGCAATACACCGACGCCGAGGCGGCGTCAACGTTTCTGACGACGCCCGCTTACGCGGCGTACGTCGCCGCGGTGGAAGACCTGCTGGTGGGTCCGCCCACCGTGACTCGTACTGGCATCATTTGGACGAAAGCGCAATAGCGAGCACGAGGTCGGAAGCGCGAGGTCGGGTCCTCGGCTTACTGCGCTCGATTCGCGGGAGCGCTCGTCGTCATCGTGCCTGCTGATCCGTGGTCGGTGACCTACGTGGTCGCTACCCGTCGACCGGCTGTTACGCGCGGGCGATGGTGACGGCTCGGGAGTTCTGGGAAACGAGCGCATGGAGATCGTCGGGGTCGCTTGTCAACACGATCGGATCCGGATAGGTGAGAGCGAGCGCGGCAACGACCGCGTCCGTGGCAGAGTAGACGCTCCGTGACCACGACCAGGGTTCGTCGCCCACACCGAGAAAGGTTCAACGAGTGTCTCAACTGCTCCGAGTGCAGAACTTCTGCGTGTCGATCGACGGGTTCGGCGCCGGTGAAGGCCAGAGCCTCGAACGGCCCTTCGGTCACGCCAACCCGGCCGACCTCGCCTCGTGGGCCTTCGCCACCGCGAGCTGGCCGAACCGCACCGATCCCGGCGGATCCCGCGGCCTGGACGACTACTTCACTCGCGACTTCGCTCGCAACATCGGCGCCGAGATCATGGGTCGCAACAAGTTCGGACCCCAGCGTGGCCCGTGGCAGAACCTCGACTGGGAAGGCTGGTGGGGAGACACCCCGCCCTTCCACACCCCCGTGTTCGTCCTCACCCACCATTACCGACCCAGCTTCACGCTGGCCGACACCACGTTCCACTTCCTCGATGCCACACCCGCGGAGGCGCTGCAGCAGGCCACCGACGCCGCTGACGGCAAGGACGTACGGCTCGGGGGCGGCGTCGCCACGATTCGGAGGTTCTTGGAGGCCGACCTCGTCGACACCATGCACGTCGCCGTTGCGCCGGTCGAGCTCGGCCGCGGTGAACGACTCTGGACCTCCCCCGAGGACCTGCTCGATCGGTTCCACCTTGAGTCCGTGCCGAGCCCCAGCGGCGTGACACACCTTCTTTTCTGGCGCCGGTAACCACCACTGGCCCAGGCTGAAGTCGGCCCCGGATCGAGGTGCCGGTTCACGACGAGGTGCCGGGTGCCCCCGAACATGCACGCGCACGAAGTGGGGCATCGGCCGATGTGTCGGTCAAGGGCGTTTGCTTAACCTGGCGGCCAGTCCTTGGGGAACCCACTTGGCCCAAAGGAGGCAGATGCTGAAGACCAGCTACACGGAGGCCGCTAACGTCTGGCGTCGTGCCGTGCAGTAGGAGGACCCGCTATGCGACGGCGACGGGTGGAGCACTCGGCTTGGTGTCGATCGCTCATACAGTGGCGTTGCTGGGCGGGCGGGGAAGTTCAGACTGGTTGACTCGGATCTTGGGTCTGTCGTCGCCAGCACTACTGGCGCTGTTCGTCGGCTGGCTGTGGGGAGGACCTCAGTTCAGTTGGCGACCTGTGGCCGCCTGTGTCGCCTTGTGGTGGTCGATCGCGGCGGTCGCCCTCGTGGGTTTCGATTCGTCGCCAAGCGACCTCGATCGCGTCGCCACCCTGGCGTGGTTTCGACCGTTCGGTCAGCCAGTTGCCGGACTCGGTGTCGGTGTCCTGCTGTTCAACGTGTTGTGCGCAGCAGGTTTGGTCTGGGGGATCCGACGGCTTCGGCTACACGGACGGTCGTTGGTGCGGGCGATAGGTGCCCTCGTCCTGATTGGCATCGCCCTTGCGACCGTCTTCGCAGTCGTCGATTCGTCCGAGTTCGGTCTCCGAAGCACGCTGTTGGGAAAGCTCCACATCGTTGCCGTTGGCATCATCGGTGCCGAGTGGTTCCGGCGACGAATTCGCTCGGATCGTCAGCACGTTTCCGGCTGGGTCACGGCGCTGGCCTGGATCGCGCCGGGCACCATCGGTTTCGGCGAAGTCAGCTACCACCTCGTGGCGCGCCAGTACCGGGACCGCAGTGTCGTGGTCGACGGCGTCTCGTTCCTGTCTGGTCGATTGCTCACACCGTTCGTCTGGACGTTGTGCGTTGCAGTCGCAGCCGGGGTGATCGTGACTGCAATCTGGTCATGCGCGCACGCCTATGCACGTAGGGATCTGGTCGGTTGGATGCGGAGTTCGTCGGCCGTCGCCGGTGTGCTCGCGCTGGCCTACTTCGTTCGGCTGTACGGATTGCTGGCGGTTGCGCCTGAACGCACGGACGCCGGCGATCCCTTCTTCTATCACGTCACGGCAAATGTTCTGGCCCGCGGCCGAGGGTTCCCGGAACCACTGTTCTGGGTTGCGTATCAGAAGCAGAATCCAAGCGCCTTCCACGGCCCGCTGTACCCGATGGTCCTGTCGCTCAGCTCACGTCTCGCGGGAACCGCCTACTTCGACCACAAGATGTTGTCGCTGCTGATGGGGGTCGGCGTGGTCGCCGCAACGTGGGCTCTGGCTAGGCATCTCGGTGGTCCGACGATCGGGCTCCTGGCGGCTGGTTTGGCGGCTGTCTATCCAAACCTTTGGCTGATCGACGGCCTGATGTACCCAGAGGGACTGATGGCGGCACTCGTGACGCTGTGCCTGCTCGTGGCCTATCGCTGGCGGGATCGGCCAACGTGGAGCACCTCAGCGACGTTAGGGGCGCTGATTGCCTTGGCGGCACTGACACGTGGCGAGGCACTGTTGCTCGGGCCATTGATGGCGATGCCGTGGATTTTGAGTCACAGCGAGATCGCCAAGAGCCAACGTTGGAAACACCTGATGCTCGCCGGCACGGTCTGCGTTGTCGTGTTGTCGCCCTGGATGATCCGCAACGCGGTGACGTTCGAGAACTTCGTGCCGCTGTCGAACAATGGCAACGAGGTGATGGTGTACGCCAACTGTGACTCGGCATACCGCGGGAAGTTCGCTGGTTACTGGGACTTTCAATGTCAACAACAGATCCGCGACGAAATCGGCGAGTTGCCTGGCGATGAGTCGGAGGTCGCACTGGCGTGGCGCAAGCGCGGCCTCCAGTACGCCCGTGACCACGCCGACGAACTCCCTCGTGTCGTCGCCGCCCGCGTGCTGCGCCAGTGGGAACTGTTCCGGCCGATCCAGAACGTCGAGTTTGCGGCGATCGAAGGTCGCGATCGCGATGCCAGCGGTCTCGGGTTGCTGATGTATTACGCCCTCGCCGGGCTCAGTCTGGTCGGTGCGTTCTCGATTCGCAGGCGACTCTGGCCGATTGCGTCGCAGTTCGTTGCGGTCACGATCACGGCCGCCTACACGTACGGGACGATTCGCTTTCGAGCGCCTGTCGAACCCCTGTTGTGCGTGCTCGGGGCGTTCGGCACCGTGATCGTGACCAAACGACTGATCACGTGGACGATGAAGGCACCAAGCACAGGCGAGGATCAGGAGGAGTGCGTGCCGTTCGTGTCCGGTGGTGACGGTGGGCTCCGACTGCGAGTTGGTGGTATCTGGCGTCGCGGTGCACTCCGAACATGGGCAGCGCTTGGTTTCCTAGCCGCCCTCGTGGCACTCCCGCTCCGCGGGTTGTATCGCACGACGGGCGGAACGATGGAGGAGGGGTTCATGCTCGTCTTCCCCGAACGGATCCTGGCCGGCGACCTACCGAATCGGGATTTCTTGCATTTGTACGGGCCTGGTGCGCTCCACGTCTTAGCCGGATGGTTCCGGGTATTCGGTTTCACGCTGGAAGCGGAACGCACTTTCGGCCTCCTGCAACACGTCGCCATGATTGCCGCTCTGTTTGCCCTGGCGCGCCCCTGGGGTCGCCTGGCGGCCTCATTGGTGGCCGGTCTCTCCGTGTTCCTGATCCTCACCCCAGTTGGGCTGACGGCGATGGCGTGGAACGGCGGCGTTGCGTTGGTGCTGTGGAGCGTGGTGCTGGCGCTGCGTGCTGAGCACCGCGAGAATGGACAACGGACCCTGATTGCGGCCGGCGTGCTGGCTGGGCTGGCACTGACGTATCGACCGGATCTGGGCTTGGCGCTGGGCATCGTGTTCGGTTGGTACCTGTGGCGTACCCGACAGTGGCGACCGATCGCGATTGGAGCCTTGGTCGGCCTGATCCCGATGTGGGTCCACGTTGCCCTCGTAGGTCCATCGGCAGCGTTCAACGGGATGTTCGTCGATCCGGTCTTCAGGTTGCGTGCCGGACGTCAACTTCCCAGCCCACCTTCTTGGAGCAAGCTCGACGGGTCGTTGCAAGCGGTCGCTGAGTTGATCCCGCCATGGTGGGGGCTGCCTGCCCTGCCTGCCGAGAAGTCCCTGTTCCTGTGGTTCTTCTCGATGCTGGCTGCACCGATTCTGCTGCTATGGGTCGCCCGGCGAGCGCGACGTGCCGGGGCGCGACCAACTCAGGCCGCGACCTTGATGGCAATTGCGCTGGTGAGTATCGGCATCCTTCCGCAAGGTCTTCAACGGCCGGACTCTGCGCATCTCGCGTGGGTGACGTGTGTGTCATTCCCGATGCTGATCGTGGGTGGATTCGAATGGCGGATGCAGCATGCGACTCGGTTCGTGTGGCCTCGCCAACGGGTCGTCAAAATTGCCGCCGCGGTGACGGTGTTGATGCTGGTCGTGACGCCGCTGTTCACGTTCCGTTACTGGCTCTTACACACACGAGTTTCGATCGGACAGGTCAACGAGCCGTTCGAGGTGGAACGCAACGGCCGTCGCTTCTTCCTCGGTGAGGACCTTGCTGCTGAGGCGAGCAATCTGGTGATCGCCGATCTCGACCGCTTGATGTCACCGGGTGAGACGCTGATCGTCGGCCCTGCCGACCTTCGCCGAACGTGGTACAGCGATGCGTTCTTCTACTACCTGTTTCCCGAACTGAAACCGGGAACGCAGTTCATCGAAATGGATCCAGGACTTGCGAACGAGGAGGGCGGGCCACTCGCCGACGAGTTGCGCTCGAACGACTGGGTAATCCTGACCCGGCTGTGGGACGGCTGGTATGAGCCGAACGCCTCGCAGGAGTTCGGAAGTTCCGAGCCGAATCAGGTGATCACCGACGACTACTGCTTGATTTCCAGTTACAACGATCGGCTTGTCGAGTTGTACCAGCGATGCTCGAACGAGCGTTGACCCTCGGAACTACGCAATAGAATCGAGCCTCATGCCCAACCAGCCGCGCCAATGCCTCAGTGTCGTTGTGCCGTGCTACAACGAGCAACGCACCGTGCTGGCGCTGCTCAAGCGCGTCACCGATAGCCCGTGGGTTGGTCAGGTGATCGTGGTCGATGACGGAAGCACCGACGGAACCCGAGAGATCCTCGCCGAAATCGACAACCCAATGGTGACCGTCGAGTTGCACCCGATCAATCAGGGCAAGGGTGCCGCCCTACGGACCGGTTTCAGGTTGGCGACATGCGACTACGTGATCGTGCAGGATGCCGATCTCGAATACGACCCAGACGAGTTCGCCGATCTGCTTGGCCCGGCGCTCGATGGCAAAGCCGACATCGTGTTCGGTTCTCGGTTCCTGTCAGGTCGCCCACACCGAGTGCTGTACTTCTATCACTCGCTCGGAAATCGCTTGTTGACACTCGCCTCCAACATGTTCACCGGCCTCAACCTGACCGACATGGAGACGTGTTACAAGCTGTTTCGACGTGACATCATCCAGTCGATCGAGATCTGCGAGAATCGATTCGGGTTCGAGCCGGAGATCACCGCCAAAATTGCCAAGGGCAACTGGCGGGTCTACGAGGTGGGGATTTCGTACGACGGCCGAACGTATGACGACGGGAAGAAGATCGGTCTCAGAGACGCCGTCAGGGCGCTGTACTGCATCGTTCGCTATTCGACCCTTGCCGACAAACTACGTCGTCGATGAATCCGTTTCGTCGGCGACCGGTTCAGCCGCGCACACCGGCTTCGTTCGACGATGCCGACGCCGGGCTGCTCGACGTACTCGCCGATCTCGAAGGCACCGAGAACTACACCGACTGGGTGCTCTCGCTCTGCTCTCCGCACCTCGCCGGTGAAATTCTGGAAGTCGGTGCTGGACAGGGCACCTACACGGAACAACTCTCCGAGCACGGCACGGTCACCGCTCTCGAACCGTCGAATGCCCAGGCAGACCGATTGCGCCGGCGGCTGGGCGAGTCGGCCACGATCAGCGTGGTCGAGTGTGATCTTTCCGCGATCGATCCTGGCGCCCGGTTTGATGCCGTCGTGCTGATCAATGTGTTGGAGCACATTCCCGATGACGAGGAGGCACTCTCGGCGATCGCCGCAAGGCTGAACCCGGGGGGCCGGTTGATTCTGTGGGTCCCTGCCTTCGAATGCCTTTACGGACCGTTCGACCGCCAGATCGGGCACTACCGTCGCTACCGCCGCCGCCAACTAATCGGTCGCGTCGAGGCCAGCGGGTTGCGAGTCACGAACTCCCACTACTGCAACCTGCCTGGATTCTTCGCCTGGGGTTTGGTCGTTCGGCTGCTCAAGCAGCGCCCGACCAGCGGTCGACTCGCCAGCGTCTACGACCGAGCCGTCGTGCCCGTCGTGCGTCGAGTCGAGGGCGTTGTCCGTCCCCCGTTCGGCCAGTCAGTCTTCCTTGTCGCGATCAAGGAGTAAGTCGCTGTCGGCGTCGGTCGCGCTCAACGCCCCGACGATCAACGAGACGACAGCAAATACGCCGACGCCGTGAATCGACTCGAAACGAAGCGGCCAGGCGCCGTTTGGCAGCGTCGATTCGCGGAACTCGATCAACACGACAATCGCAGCGACGACACACAGTGAGGCGATCGCAGCCAACTCAGGGAGACGCGACCGTCTCGTGGCGACAACCACGAGCCCGCCAGCGGCACCCCATACGGCCCACAGTGGCCCAATCAGCAGACCTGCAGCTCCAATCCATGCGATGCACAGGAATCTCGCCCGACGCCGGCTCAGCGACCCAAAGCTGCCAGAGATCAACGTCGGTGGCAGCGGCACCATACGGTTGTCGGTCGCAGCATGTGGTCGGCGTCGATCGGTAACGATCAGCGCCACCGCGATCAGCGCCGTCGCCAGCGATGCGATCAGCGCAACGTTGAGCTTGCGTTGTTGGGTCCATTCGACATCGATGATCACCGACGACTCGGTCGGGTCGATTCGCCACCCGTTGAAACCGCCGTCAACCATCACTGGGGGACCGAGTGAACCGGTAGGCCCCGACGCCGCCCAGGCTTCGTTGTAACCCTCTCCGAGCACAAGCCAGCATCCCGAACTGCACCCGCTGATCTCGACTGATCGTGACCTGCTCGATGCTTCGAGGATCTTGACCTTTGGCCGGTCGGCAGACGTTCCGATCAGTTCAACCGCACCAGCACGTCCGGCGACACGATCACGGAGGACGACCCGATCGATCGTGACCGGAAGGTCGGTGGGTTCGCCGAGGATCAGATGTCGTCCCGTCGAGAGCTCCACGGTCGGATCACACACATCGGCGCCGATCGGGGCGCCAGCAAGCCAATCACCATTGGGCATATTCAGCGTGACGTGTAGTGGGCTGCCATCGATCGTCAGCAGGGGAGCGCACGCAATCTCGACCGCACTCGCTTCCACCGGAGCAACCATTGGGCGACCGGGAAAGGTGATCTCGATGATTGATGCGGGGAGTTCGACGAGATCACCGAATCGTCGATCGATGGTGGTCGCAGGCTCGACTGAAACGATCTCGATTTCGAGCTCGCCTGCGGCCAGCGGAGGGTCGATCGTCATGGTGCTCGTGCCCCCGGCATCGGGCACGAGTTCGACGACCCGCTGTTCGGCGTTGGTCCGAATCGCTACATGTGTGACTCGACTGAATCCGGTGATCGGTTGCTGAATCGACATCGAGTCGATCGGCTGGGTCGCGCCGGAAACTCGCAGGACTGCACCGAGCGCCTCGCCGAATCCCGTGATCCAACTCGTCTCGTGGTCACCGTCGAGTGCCGCAATTCCGGCGTGTCGGGGTGCGCCTGTGAGGCGTGAGGTGGCGATTGCCGGCCAGCCGAATATTCCCGCCAACTTCTCATCGGAGGCGCGGGCATCGATCCGAATCGTGGCGTCGATCGTCATCGTGCGGGCGCTTGGAAGCTCCAACTCTCGAACGACACGTTGCTCGGGGTCGTCGCGCCAACGGTCCATCGGATCTGTCCGAAGCCGGCTGAACGCCACCACAAGCGGTGTATCGGGGGTTAGCGCGGCGAGCGCGTCGTGCGGTGGCCGGACGACTTCGATCGTCGATCCAAGCGCTGTACTGAGCTCTGCAAATCCGACACCCGCAAGCGCCCTGGGAGATCCAGGGACGGGAGTTGAGATCGCCGCGATTGTGATGTCGAGCGCGCCGCTTGTTGGACCCAGTTCGATCAGCTGTCCATCGGCGGCGAGCGACCGTTCGTCCAGAACGATCAACTGTCCTGCGATCTCGATCTCGCTGATTCGACGAGCGTCATCACGAGTCGCGGGTTGCCGGACGACGAGCGAGTCGATCGATTCGGTGAGCGCCAGCCGGATCGTCTCGCCCACCGGGTTTGCGTGCTCACCGACGGTCCATGCCGTGAGCGGGTCACCGTCGATCGCCATCGACGGACGGTGTTCTGGCAGGTAGGCGAACGGTTCACCGTAGGCGGTCGCGGTCGCCGTAACGGGTCCCCGCTGAACCGCAACTGTTTGCGTCAACGGGTCGTCGTCGTCGAACACCGGGAGTCGTTGGTCGGAAGCAATTGGCCGTAACACATCCTGTTGAGATCCGCCGGGTTCGGTGTATCCCGTCGTGTCCTGCGAACTCCGCCAGTGACGAGCGCGGTCACGATTCGAGTCGGTGATCAACACCGCCGCCGCATGTTGGACTGCGGTGTCAAGAGAGTCCGCTGCGAGCGAGGCGCTGTACTGGATCAGCTCGGTCCCGTCGAGCAGGCCGGCGGCCGCCAGATCGACGATCCCATCGCCACTGCCCGACACCACGACCGATGTGTCAGCAACTCGCACGACCGAACCAGGACTGTCGATGGCAAACAACTCCACAGGCACGACCGGCCCGCCGACGCGCGGGTCGCCGAGCGCTCGTTCGTCGGTCGTCGCGATATCGGCTCGATTCAGGAACAGCTCGCCGTAATCATCGGGCGTTCCGATGTCGGGAGCGTTGGCGATCTGATCGGCGACAATCTCGGGACGCGCCGTACGGAATCGGTCGAACGCAATGTCGTTCGCAAGCCAAATCGTGTCGACACCGAGCAGCCGTGCAGTTGGCGCCACCGCCGCCGGTTCGAGTACGCCGTCTTGAAGTCGATCGTCGAGTGCAAACAACAGATCCATTGCGCCCGGTGATCCGAGTGGCAGGAGATCACGCGTGACGAGTGGCTTGTCAGTCAGACCTGGCAACGGTTGGTCGACGGTGTAACCCCAACGGAACGCTCCAAATTCGGCGCCTGGCAACTGCAGCACGCGGCCGTCCCTACCGGTCTTGTCGAGTGCCGCAGCGGCGTCGAGCCACGCCTGAGGAGGTGCTTGGTCTCGCTCCAACGCTGGGTCGACAAATGCTCCGTTCCACAGCGACGGCAAGTTGGCGACGGCCAGCAACCCGATCAGGCCGGCGGTCACGAAATCGGCCCGCAAACCTGGTCGACGAACCCTGACGTTGTCGAGTGACATCACCAGCGAGCCGGCAGCCAAAGCCAGTCCGAGCACCATCACCGGCAGGGCGCGTGTACTGCTGCGCAGCGCCAGTGCCAGTCCACTTTCGTCGTCGCCCGCCAGGATTCGCATCAACGGTGGCTTGTCGGTGATCGGGTGGACGCCGATCGCCAGCAATGCCCCGCATGCGACGAGCATCGCCGCAAATCGCCGGTGTGCCCATCGCACGAACACCAACCCTGCTACACACACGATCGGAACCACGTAGCTGACGGCGATCGACGGGGTGGACGACAGATATCGCAATGACTCGGTCGTGGTCGCGGCATACGGATCGCGGATGTAGAACAACCAGTAGCCGAGGCCGCGCCAGACTTCGGCCGACGTGGCGGTCAACGAGACGTCGGCGAGCGACTCGGAGTAGGGGAGTACATCTGCGCCGTACCTGCCCTGGATCGACAACATCACGATCCACCACAGCGACACACCGATTGACAGCACTCCTGTCCTGACGGCGACGATCACCGCTGAACGCCACCCGATCGTTCGCTGCCAGGTGGCGTGCAGTAACCACAGTGTGGGACCCGGAACGATCATCGCCAGCGCCGTGGCGTTGACCGAGCCAACGGTCAAGACAACCAGCGCAATTGCCGCCGGGTCACCCCACGATTGCCGCCGGGTGGCTCGAATCGTGAACGCCACGATCCAGCCGAGGCCAGCCCACGGGAGCAGCATCACCGACGTACGCGACACGTAGGGCAGCACGTATGGCGAGAGTTGGTACAGCACGGCGGCAACTGCGGCGGCGAGTGATCCGAGTCCGAGCAGTCGTGCGCACCACCGAACACCAAGGCCGGCGGCCAGCATCAACGTACCGATCCAGAGGCGGTGTGCGACCCAGTCAGGCACGCCGACCGCATCGAACAACCAGAACCAGGGCCCGGCCGGCCAGATGTACGAGACGTGCTGGTGGGGCACCCAACCTGCGAACTGTCGCGGATCGAACGTCGATAGGGCGTCACCGACAAATTTGCCGGGATTCAGGTACAGGTACAGTTTGCTATCCGACGGCATCTGCCCGGGAGCAGCGGTCAAGGCCGGAAGGTAGGCCAGAATCGCCAGCAGCATCCCGGTCCGGACGACAGGTCGTTCGAGCATGTTTGCCGGCGAACCAGTCACGGAATAGCGCCGTAGACGCCGTACAGGCCCGCCAGCGTCGCCAAACCAGCCCCGCACGCTGCCATCGTGACCGGCCAGAGATTGTCGTCGACCCTGCGCCGATCCTCGAACCACCGAGCCGCCCCAATCAGGAGCGGAAAGGCGGTGAACAAGAAGCGTGGCCGCGCCGTGACGGTCGCCGGGGCAAGCATCAACGCCACGATCGTCCATGAATAGGCGTTCATCCAGAGCGGCATGCGAGCATGCCACGCCAACCCCAACAGGGCGATCGTGGCAACGAAACTGACCGCCGTAATCGTGTCGGTCGGAGACGTGAGCGGGGCGCTGAACGCCTCTGCCGTGTTCTTGATCGCCGTCCACCCGAAGCTGGCACCTTCACCCCATGCCTCACGTTGTACACGGAACCAGGCACCCTGTTCACCCGTGTGTTGTCCGAGCCAAACCTGAAACACGATGAACCCGATCGGTGCCAGCAAGACCGAAGACAATGGCTGCCAATTGCGTTCACGTTCCTCGCGGATCGCGATCACCGCCGCAACGGCGCAGGCGACGATGATCGCCACGCCATTCGGCCGGGTGGCGGTCGTCAACGCTGCGAAGACGCCAGCCGCGAGCCATCGTCGGTCGTACAGGCACAACATGCAGGCCGCTGCGAGCACCAGCATGAGCGCTTCGCTATAGGCGAATGACAAGACGAAACTGCCCGGGAACAGGGCGACCAATGTGGCTGTCGTCCTACCGACGCGTTCACCATACAGACGCTGCCCGAGCAGGCCGATCAGGATCACCGCCACCAGGCCGAGCACCACGTTGAGACTCAGCACGGCAACCGTGTCGCCTCCGGGGATTATCCAACCGGCGGCCCGCCCGAGCATCGGGAACAACGGGAAGAACGCTGCACGTGCCTCCTTTTCGAAGTAGGTGATATCGGGCGGTATCGACCTCGGGTAACCGTGACGGACGATCTCCATGTACCAGAGCCCGTCCCACGAGGTGAGCACGTTGGTGATCGGCTCGACGGCGCTCCCAGCCGCGTTGAGACCGTCAGGATCACGGCTGAGGTTGTTCTCGAGTGCGAAGTTGGCATCGTGTCGGAGTTCGGCGGCGACGACGGCGGCACCCGCGATCACGCACAGCCGCGACAGGATGTAGATCGGAAGTACGTGTCTGAACATCCGCCAACACGAGGTATTTCGAATCTCAACCATGGTTGTCTCCGATCGCCGCCGGCAGCAAACGGGTGACTCGCTTGGCGCCGCTCAGGATTCCCTGACGAGCGGTCCGCCGATGGAGACTGGCGGATTGGTCGTGGGTCTCTGCCCGGTGGGCGACAAACCAGTCGTAGCTCTGGGCGAACATGTCATCGGTCGACCAACGTGGTTCCCACCCCAACGTTTGGCGGGCGTGGTCGATGTCGAACCACATCGATTCTGAGTACATCAGCCAGTGATACGGGGCAAACGGGGTCAGGCCAAGCCGGGCGCTGACTCGCATCGCAATCGATGTTGGCCGGGTCGGCATTCGACGCACCTTTGAACCGGTGCCTGCATGCGTGCAGAGGTGATCCAGCGTCTCGAACATCGTGCCGAAGCGGTCGGTTCCGATATTGAACACGCCAGGCCCGGCGTGCGAACCCGCTGCGATGCACGCATCAGCGAGATCCTCGGCATGGACGAACTGGTACCGGTTACGGCCGTCACCGAGCACAATCGGATCAGCCCCATCTGCGATCCAGTCGAACAGGATCCCGAAAATACCGAGACGGCCGTGACCGAGAATCGTGCGCGGCCGCACGATCGAAACGTCGAGACCTTGATTGGCAGCTGCCAGACACGCCCATTCGGCTGCCAGTTTGGCGTGCCCGTACGCCTCTTCCGGCTTCGGAACAGTCGTGGGGAGCACCGGATTGGACTCTGGGATTCCGAACACCGCGCTCGATGAGGTATGGACCACCTTGGCGACCCCAGCGTCCTGAGCCAGTTCGAGCATCAGACGCGTGCCGTCGACATTGACTGAACGCAACAGGTCGTGATCCTTGGCGAGCGGCACTTGCGCCACGTTGTGATAGATCACGTCACATCCCGCCACCGCGCCGGCCACGACCGAACGATCTCGTATATCGCCCGCGACGAATTCGACGTTGGTTGGTCGATCCGAAGCGTCGGTGATGTCGAGTACTCGAACGCGATCACCGCCCTCGAGCAGGCGAGCGACGAGTAATGAACCGAAGTACCCGCTGCCTCCCGTGACCAGGCTGAGCGTCATAGCGAAAGCCCCTGCTCACGGCACCAACGGATACTCCTACGGATTCCTTCGTACAACTCGATCTCCGGTTCGTAGCCCAGATCGTGTCTCGCAACGCTGATATCACACGCGATGTTCTTATCCATCTCACCAAGCACGTGGACATTTTGGTTGTAGCGGCCAGTGCGCTGGATCGTCGTGTCGGCCAGTTCTGCGACACGACCGACGATCGCCGGCACGTGCCTGCGTCGGGGTGACACGTCAAATCCCTCGTCAACCAATGCTCGACCGACAGTGTCGACGATCTCGTTGATCGTGTAGGGGTGCCGATCGGCGATCCACCAACCGAGACCGGCGTCGGTCTCGACCAAGTTGGCAAGCATCACACCTTGCACGAGATTGTCGATGTACGCCATCGAACGCGATTGTTCGCCGCCGCCGATGATCGGAAACTTGCCGGTCCTGACCATCTTGAAAAAAGTCGTTTGACGTGGCGGCTGATGCGGACCGTAGAACCAGGGAGGCCTCACGATGACGGCGTTGAGACCTGTTTGCACGGCATCGAACACCGCCAGTTCGGCCTGCATCTTCGACTCTCCATAACCGAGGTACGGATGGTACGGCTCGTCGTTTCGGAATCGATCCCCGGGGTGCGGGTTGGTGCCGAACGGACTGTTCGACGAGACAAACACGAATCGGCGGACACCGTGTGCTTGCGCCGCCGCCAACATCGTGCGGGTGCCGCCGGTGTTGACCGTGAAGAACTCGGCAACGTTCTTGGCGTGAATGATTCCCGCCGCGTGGATCACATCGACGGTGCCAGATAGCCCCGTAAAGAGTGGGTCGAGTGAGGTTGGTTTGGTCAGGTCGCCGATCACTGGATCGACATGGCGCGCCAGCATTCGCAACCGTTCAGCTTCGACGCGATCGCGCACCAACGGTCGAATCATCCCCGACCGGTACCACCGACCATCGGGATCGGTGAGGGCGTGCATGATCGCTGTACCAAGCCATCCGGAAGCGCCGGTCAAAACCGTGGTGCCCGGCGGATCGATGTGGACGTGTGCGATCACGCGTTGTTCCCCGCAAATCGACGAGCGTTTCGAATCGCGATAGCCATCACTGATGCTTGCGGGTTGACACCGGGCGCATCGGGGAGAAGTGATGCGTCATTGACATAGACGTTGTCAGTACCGTGCAGCCGACCGAAGCTATCGGCGGCTGCCTTACTTTGGTCCGATCCCATCGGCACAGTGGAACATAGATGAACGGTCATCACGCTGGCGGCCGTGGCCGCGAAACGGCGGGTGACTTCACTGAGGTCCGACCGCTGACGAACGATCGGGGCCCCACGGAACGACGGGAACACCTCACGTGCCCCAGCTTCGAGCATCACCAATGCCAGCCGGGCCAGTCCGCTTCCCAACAAGTCCCTGTCGCGCCTCGTCAGGTTATACGTCACCAGTGGGTCATGCAGGCCGGGGAGTGACCTGACGCGGCCGCGGCCCTCGCTCGTGATTGCTGCGTAGTAGACGGCCATCTCCGGCCACGCCGTTATTGCATACCGCATTTCCGGCCAATTGTCGGTCAGCGCCAGCGCCACGAGTCCAGGTTGGCTGGCCGAGCCGCCGAACGACAGATCGGGCGCAAACTCCTTGACCTGATGAACGGGAACATCGTCGTCGACGTTGATCGGCTGATCGAAGCGAGCAACGAGCTTCACCGTGGGATGCACAGCGAGCCGGCGGCCGACCAGTCCGCGGTGACCTGAACGCTGGAGGAGTGCAGGCGAGTGGATCGCCCCAGCGCAGACGAACACGTGCTCAAAATCGATCGTCACGGGTTGCCCGACGGGCCCGGTCAGTTCTGCGCGGAAGGCTCGGTCCCTGTCGCTGACCAGGCGCTTGACGCGATGTTCGCAGAGCATCACAGCACCGGACGACAACGCTCGTGGCAGATAGGTACGAGTCATGCTTTGGCGCTGCCCAGGTGCGTGATCGCCTTGCGGGTATGTCATCCAGCGCGGTATCTCGTCGTGCCGCCACCCGAGCGCTGCAGCTCCCCGCCTCAGTCGCTCGCTTGCCGGTGAATGCTGACCGGGAACCGTCTGGACTGACAGCGCCGACTCGACCTCATCACAGATCGCGAACAGCTCGTCGCTCGGAAAGTCGACGATGTCGTACGTCGTTCGCCACCGATCTAGTGTCGACTCGTTCGGGCGACGGTACAAACCACTGTTGACTTCGGTGCCGCCGCCGGCACAGCGTCCCTCGGTGTAGGCGATCGAAGGTCGACCGAGGGCGACGGTCAGACCACCTGAGCGGTATTGGTGTTGCATCTGTTCGAGTGAGAAGGGCACGACCGAGCCCTGCTCGACCCACGATCCTTCTTCGACGATGATCACGTCGAAGCCCGCCTCGGCGAGCGTCGCCGCCGTCGTGGCACCACCTGCGCCAGACCCTATGACCAACACTTGACAGTCATGGTGCGAACCCGTGAGCGCACTCACGAGGCGGTCGCCCCCTGCAGGCCGGATGGCAGTGTTTGCGGCCAGCTTTCCCAGACGAACGCGAACCCGAGCGAGCGGACCATGCGAGCCAGTTCGGCCACCAGCGGGAGGTGCGTTGAGCGAAGAAACTTGGTGGTTCGATCGAGCCCGGCGACTCGCTGAGCGAGACCAACGCCGTACGACAACACGGTCGTGCCGATCTTCAGTGGGGATGGAAGCTCTGCGACGCGAAGACAGACGAAGGCGACCGCGTCATCGTGGTAGGCCTGAGGCAGGTCGGGGAGTTCGAGGGCGAGCAACCGATCAGCAAATCTGCCGAATGGGCCCTCGATGCTCAGTGGACTGGTCGGCACGATCACGGAATTGTAGTCGGGCGACTGGTCAAGACCTGTGGCTGTGTGCGGTCCGGTCGTGATGTCATGTAAGTGCCGCACAAATTCCGTCGGGGTTCGTGTAGCGCTGATCCGTGGTCCAGCTACCCATTGCCCAAGTCTCTGGCGAGGCGGGAGTAAATCCGATAAACCGCACCGCCAACTCGCCCAGTAACCAGTTGGCGTACAACGCAGATCCGGAAGGACAGACGTGGACACCATCGGGCTTCCGTTCCGGAACAAGGTCATCATTGACGTCGCTATCGAACGTCGGACCCCATGCGTTGTTGCTGTCGAGCACCTGAACCAAACCGGGATGCTGCGCGGCCAAGTCGCTCATGATTCCACGCAGTGGTATGAGCAGATCGTTGTGCTGGTCATCCCTGAGCGGCGGGATGGTGATGAATGCGAGTCGGGCCCCTTGTTCCAACACGAGCGTCGTGAAGCGCTGGTAGGCCGCCTGCTGATCCTGGATCGTGCCGAAATCCCAGAGGGAGGCCTGGTACATGACGAGATCTGGAGTGAACCCGGCGATAGTGGCATCAATCTCGACGGTCGATTCGTATTTGGTGTCGAGCAGCCCTGCACCAGGTTTGACGTAGGCGGACGCGGCGATTCCGCTGGCCTCGAGCGCCGCTTGAATGCCGGGCCATGTGTCGTAGGCGACCGAGTCTCCCACCAGGAGGACTCGGCCGATCGGGGCCTGTAGAGCAATCGGTGCCGTTGTCGTCGAGACCGGCAGGGTCGTGGTCGGGGTCGTGGTCGTGGTCGGGGTGGTGGTGCTTGTCGTGGTTGACGTGACCGCTGTCGGGATGTTGGGTACGGAGGTCTGGACGATCGACGTCGTCAACCGGGTCGGCGTGCTGCTTGTCGTGGTCGTGGGGTCGGTCAGTTGATCGACGGAAAATACCGCCGGCGCTGTGTTCGGATAAGGCACGACAACCCAGAACAGGGCCAGCGCCAGTGTGATGCCGACCAGGGAGTTCACGCCGCGGCGACCCCGCGCCCAGGGAGCACGGAAACGCACCGGGTCCTCGACGAGGTTCTTCGAGAGCGCCGCGGCGACGAACGAAACCGCTATCTGGACGGCGATCAGGGCCCAACCGCTGAGACCGAGGCGCTCCTCGGACAGCAGTGTGTAGATCGGCCAGTGCCACAGGTACAGGCTGTACGAGAGCCCCCCAACGGTGCGCAACGGTCGCCAACCGAGCACCCTCGACAACGGAGCGGCCGGGCTTGACGCACACCCAACGACGAGTGCGCCAGACAGCAGCGAATGTGCGAACAGGCCACCTCTGAACAACCACGGTGACGCCGGGCCATCGACGAACAACCACGACGTGCCGATGATCACCACAATCAACGATCCGATGATCGTGAAGCCGTACTTGGAACTCGAAGTCAGTTTCGCCGCCGCACGCCGCAGCGGTGCCGCTGCGAAGACGGCTCCGAGCAGCACGCTGCTTGCCCGCGTGTCGGTGCCGATGTAGACCCGACTCGGGTCGTCTGTGTCCAAGAGGCGGATCATCTGGATCAACGAAAGTGCCGAGCCCACTACGCAGACGATGATCAGGGCGCGATCGATATGCCGGCTTCGCCAGGCGATCAGCATCACAATCGTCGGCCATACGACATAGAACTGCTCCTCGATTGCCAGGCTCCACAGGTGCCCGAACATTCGAGGTAGTTCGAACGACGCCCAATATCCGGTCTCGCCGGCTATCGCATGCCAGTTGGCAAGGTAGGCCTGCACCCATGGTCCGTCGTTGATTGTCGCCGCTCGTTCAGGCACGCTGGCGACGATCGTCGTGATCACGGTGACGACGACGAGCAGCACGATCACGGCGGGTAACAGCCGACGGAACCGGCGGCACCAGAAACTGGGCAGATCGACTCGGTGCGTGGTTTCTACCTCTGTCAGCAGCAGCGACGTGATCAAGAACCCAGACAAAGCGAAGAACAGGTCGACACCCAAGAACCCGCCGGGAAGTTTGCCTGCGTGAAAGAACAGGACGGCCAGAACGGCGAGACCGCGCAGCCCGTCAAGGGCGGCTATATGACCGCGACGGCTCGTAGCAGTCGTCGGATCGGACACGAACAGCGAGGCTATCGGTGCGATCAGTGCTGGGCATTACAGCCTGGCGATCGGGACGATTCGTTTGCGCGGACCGAACGCCGGCGCCTTTCCGGCGGTTCTGACGATTGCCGACAGGACTCGTCCACGTTGACCGCGGTATGGCTCGAGCAGTTCGAGCATGCGTTCGTCCGTCGCTCTCGGTTCGTTGTCAAGTGCCCACGCGACGATGTTGGGAAAGTGAAAGTCACCGACGGCGACAGCGTCTGGATCACCGAGCGCTGGACCGAGCACGGAACCGACTGTCCAGGGCCCGACTCCCGGGATCAACGCCAGCTTTGATCCCGCAACCTGGGATCCAGCCTCGGCCCAGGCCCAGAACTTGTCGGCATGACGGGCGACTTCGGCGAGCGTCCGGGCACGTTTGGCCTCGATCCCCAACGGGTGGAACCACCACGCTGGCCTGCCCAGGAGCGCCTCAGGGCTTGGTGGCAGGCGAAGGTTGGCAACCACGTCGACAGGCCCGGGTGCCGGTTGACCCAGTTTCCAGACAAGTTGTTGCCATTGTTTGAGTGCCTCGCCTGCGGTGATTCGTTGGGCGATGATCATCGGCAGGAGCAGGTGATACAGCCCGCCGCTGGCGCCGATCCGGCGGTGCTGCGTCAGGCGCAGTGCCCGCGCGACGACCGGGTGCCCATCGTCGCACCGAACTGGCTGATCACGGGCACCTATGACCTGATCAACGCGTTCGAGCAACCAATCAGCCCCAGGTCCCCACGCTTCGGCGACAACTTCCGCATCCGAAATGGGTGCCGGGTCCGTCACCCAAGTGAGCCGCAGCGTCCCCGGGCCGTCGGGTGTGAACGTGGCGCGAAGAAACTGATGGTCTGTCAAATGAGTCGTGGGGTCCCCAGTCCCTGCCCGGTAGGCCGAGAGGGTCGATCGAAGCGACCTGGGAGGATCAACGGCAACAAATGTCGGCATCAGCGGCCGACCGTATCAGCGAGGCTACGCAACCTCGATCGGGTTCACGAGCGGGTGATGGCAGGCGACGAAGTGACCGTTGCCGAGCGGTTGCATGATCGGCTCGGTCGACGTGCAGACTTCGTCGGCACTCGGGCAGCGCGGGTGGAACCGGCAGCCTGAAGGCGGGTTGATAGGGGATGGAGGCTCACCGGTGATGGTGGTGCCGAGCACCTCGACCGAAGGGTCTGGAACCGGGATCGAATCAATCAGCACACGCGTGTACGGGTGCGCTGGACGGCTATACAGATCGTCGCTGCTGGCCACTTCACAGAGCTTGCCGAGATACATCACGGCGACTCGATCACTGATGTTCTTGACAACCGCCAGATCGTGCGCAATGAAGATCAGGGTCAGCCCGTACTCGGCTTTGAGATCCTCGAGCAGGTTGAGCACTTGAGCCTGCACGCTGACGTCGAGCGCAGACACCGGCTCATCGCAAATGATCAGCGTCGGGTCGAGTACGAGGGCGCGTGCAATCGAGATACGTTGACATTGACCGCCGGAAAACTGATGCGGTCTGCTCTCGGCCGCTCGCTCCGGGTCGATGCCGACATTCTCGAGAATCTCATCGACCAGTTTGTCTCGCTCCGCCTCGGTTCCCCTGTTCCAGATCTGGAGCGGATCGATCACACTGTCGCGAACGGTTCGGCGCGGGTTGAGCGACGAGATCGGATCTTGGAAGATCATCTGGATCTTCGTCCGCGCCGCCCGGAGTTGCTCGAACTTCAGCGTTGTGAGGTCGGCGCCTTCGAACACGACCGAACCACCAGTCGGCTTACTGATCTGCATGATCGCTCGCCCAGTCGTCGACTTGCCGCAACCGGATTCGCCGACGATCCCGAGAGTCTCTCCACGGAGCACGTCGAAGCTGATCCCTGCAACGGCGCTGACTTTGCCTTTGCGACCGATCGGGAACTCGACCACAAGATCCTCGACTCGCAACACGGTGTCACCGTCTCTGAGGTGGGCCTTTCCGGTTCCGGCCATCAGGAAGCGCTCGCGGTCTGGCCAAGTTGGACCAACACTTCGACATCACGTTCTTGAAATTCGGGTGACCCCACGGGATACCAGCAGGCGTAGACGTGGTCAGCGGTCTCGGCGGTGACGAGCGGCGGATCATCAGTGCGGCACTTGTCGCGGACGTACGCGCAGCGCGGCGCGAATCGGCAACCCTTTGGAGGATGAACGAGATCTGGTGGCCGTCCAGGGATCGTGAGCAGCCGTGTATGGCTGGGGTCTTCGATCTTCGGGATGCTGCGCATCAATGACATCGTGTACGGCATCTTCATGTTGGCGAAGAGCGTCTTGGTCGGTGCCTTCTCGACCAGTCGCCCGCCGTACATCACGGCGATCTCGTCGGTGTGTCCGGCCACAACACCGAGATCGTGAGTGACCAGGATCACCGACATGTTGCGGTCTTTGCGCTGCTCGGCGATCAGTTCGAGTATCTGCGCCTGGACCGTGACGTCGAGCGCCGTGGTCGGCTCGTCGGCGAACAACAACGTCGGACCACAGGCGAGGGCGATTGCGATCATCACACGCTGGCGCATCCCACCCGACAGTTCATGCGGATACTGCTTGAGCCGTTTCTCCGGTTCTGGTATTCGAACGTCACGCAACAGGCGCTCGGCTGTCGCTTTGGCATCGGTGTTGTCCATCCCGAGGTGAATCTGGAGTGGCTCGATGATCTGCTTGCCGATCCGCATCAATGGATTCAGCGACACCATCGGGTTCTGAAAGACCATCGACATCTCGCGCCCCCACAGGTGGCGCATCTGTTTACTGTCGAGCCCCAGCACTTCCTGGCCGGCGAACTTCACCGATCCCTGCAACACAGCGGTGGAGGGAAGCAGGCCCATGATCGAGCGGCTGAGCACGGTCTTTCCTGAACCCGATTCACCGACCACTCCGAGCGCCTTACCGCGCTCGAGTGTGAAGGTGACGCCATCGACGGCACGGACTAGCCCACGTTCGGTGCGAAAGTGTGTCTTCAGGTCAGTGACATCGAGCAGCAATCCTTCACTGACGCGTCCCTCGGTTTGCAGGCCGGTCACAGCGCGATCTCCTTGACGTCGAAATGGGCCCGGAGCTTGTCGCCCGCAAAGTTGAAAGCAACAACCGTCAGAAACAGGATCAGGATCGGGGCGAACGCGATCCACGGGGCGTTCTCCAGCTCGCGAGTGCCTGACCCGAGCAGGATCAGCTTGCCCCAACTCTCGCCATCTTGAACCGACAGACCGAGGAACGCCAGCCCCCCTTCGGCAACGATCGCCACCGCCATCCCGAGCAATGCCAGTGCGCCCATCGGAATCACCACGTTGGGAAGCAGTTCTCGGACGATGATCCGTGGATGCTTGGCACCAATCGTTCGTGCAGCGACGACGAACTCCCGGTCGGCGAACTGAATAGTCGTCGCTCGGGCCAGTCGACCAACCGGTGCGATCGCCAGGAAACCCAGCGTCAACGAAATCGTCACGAGGCTACGGTCCATCAATGTCGTGATCAGGATTGCCAGCACGAGCGAGGGGAATGACAGCAGCACCGTAAAGCAGAACGTGACGATCCGGTCCCACCATCCTCGGAAGTACCCGGCGATGATCCCGAGTGTTCCGCCGACGAGCATGCCGAAGGCGATCGCCACGAATCCGACGATCAGCGAGATCCTTGCCCCGTAGATCGTCCGTGAAAACACGTCCCTGGCGTCCTGATCGGCACCGAACCAGTGCGTGCCAGATGGCGAATACGGGGGACGATCGCCGCGTATCAGGAAGTTGTTGTCAGGATCCTTGAGCGGTAGCCAAGGTGCTAGGGCTGCAGCCAGCGAGATTGACACGATCCAGCCGATCGACACCCAAAACAGCAGACCAAGTCGGCGCGGTTCGGCGGCATCCGGGTCGGACTCGGTCGCCACCTCCTGATCGAGAACCTTGACGTCGCTCATCGGCGTACCCTCGGGTCGATGATCGAATAGACGACGTCGACCGCCAGGTTTACGAGCACGAATGTGGCAGCGATGATCATCACGATCGCCAAGACGACCGGGAAGTCCTCTCTCGCGACGGCTTCGACGATCGCACCTCCTAGGCCGGGCACACCGAAGATTCCTTCGGCGATGAGTGAACCACCGATCAACGCACCGGTGTTGATGCCAAACACGGTGACGAATGAGAACAGCGATGGCCTCAGAGCGTGCTTGAACAAGACATCCCGCCGCGAGACACCTTTACTGCGAGCCATCAGGATGAAGTCCTCCTGGAGGGTCGTGATCAGGTCTGTTCGCAGTAACCGCTGATAGATCGCCGCCGATGGCAAGGCAATCGTCAGCGCCGGTAGGAACAACTGTTTGAGATGCGTGAAGGTCGGGTCACCTGCGATGTAGCGCTGCGGAAACCAACCAAGTTTTATCGCGAAAATGAACTTGAGAATCACGCCGAGCGCGAATGTCGGGAGCGCGATGATGAGAAATGTCATCAACGTCGACGAGCGGTCGATCAATGAGTTCGCCCGTGAGGCTGACCACAGCGCCCACGGAATCGACATCGCGGCGGCGAGGATCTGGGCCATCACGAGCAACGTGAACGATCTGGGTAGGCGTTCCTTGATCAACCCGGAAACGGGAGGCTGCCCGTCGCTGCTGAACTGCACGCCGAGATCACCGGTGACGAACCCGCCGAGCCACCGGACATACCGCTCGGGGAGCGGTTTGTCCAGGTTGTATTCGGCCTCGGCAGCCTCGATCAGGATCAGATTTCTCGGGTTCTCTCTGTCGTTGGCGATCGGTCCGAGGATGTTGAAGAGCGGATCACCCAACACATTCATCGAGCCGAACGTCAGGGCGCTGACAGCAAGCAGCAGGAGAATTGCCATGCCCAAACGTTGCAACCAGTAGTTCATTGGGTTCGATCAGTCCAGCCAGATCGTGTCGAACCAGATTCTTCCGATCACGGCGCACTTCATCAGTACGCCTTCGGGACTGAACTTGCTACACGTGCCGTGAACGTTCTCCTGCAGACCGATTTCCCAGGTCGAGTGGATGAAGTAGATGTACGTGTACGCGTCGTGAATCATCTGCTCGGCTTGTTGGTAGAGGGCTGCACGGGCGGCCGCATCTGGTTCCAACTGGGCTGCCAGCAGCACGGCATCACGCTCCTCGTCGCAATTGCGAGGCCAGTTCAGTGAGATTCCACCGATCGACGAGCAGCCGAGCCAGAGGTTGTCGTAGTACGGATCCTCCGCGCCGAACTGACGCCACGTGTTGACGTTGTACTGACCGAACGCAGTTTGGTTGATGTGCTCGTCTTCGAGGATCACATCGAACGTCACGTTGAACGCCTCACTCCACCCCTCGTTGAGGATCTCGGCGATGCGGTCCTGGACGACCGACGGGCCTGAGTACTGGAACTCAATGTTGATCTTGCCGTCGGTGCACGTCGATTGACCGGTAACGGCGTTGACTTCGTCGCCCTTTTCGGCGCAGTACTCGGCAGCAAGCGCGATCGCCTTCTCTGGGTCGTCGCCTTCTTGAACGACGGCAGGGTTGCTGAACGGGCTCTCAGGAATGAACCGAGAGTTGGCCGCACGTGCCACGCCGAGACCGATCAGATCCACATAGTTCTGGACCGGAGTCGCAAACGTAAGGGCCTGACGGGCACGGATGTCGTCGAACGGGGGGCTGGCCGTGTTGAGCATCGCAAACGACTCCTCGCCGGAGTCGTCGAACAGGTGCTGTACGGAATCATCGTCTCGAAGGTCGAGAATGTCAGCCTGATCGGTTGTCTGAATCACATCGAGCTCACCGCCGAAGAACAGATCGGCACGTGACGCGCCGTCCTCGACCGGGTACAGCTCGACGGCATCGAGCAGGACGTCTCCGCCCCACCAGGTCTCGTTGCGGACGAACCGAGTCACCGAGTCTTCGGTGCGGCTGTCAAACACGAACGGCCCGGTGCCGACGGGCTCTTGGTTGAGTGTCGGATCGACGGCCGCCGCAGCCAGCCACTTCGGTGATGCGACCATCCCCAGCTGATTAGTCAGCACCGAAGGGAAATACGCCGACGGCTGCAGCAGGTTGACCTGAATCGTCAAATCGTCGATCTTTTCGACCGCACCCTCGGTCGGGAGGAACACCCTGACGGCGATCCCGACCAGCGGACCAGTCAACTGCGCCGTGACGTTCGCCAACAACGCATCGGCGTTGAGCGGCTCGCCATCGTGGAACGTGATCCCTTCGCGGACCTTGATCTGCCACGACTGAAAGTCGTCGCTCGGTGTAAACGATTCGGCCAGATACGGGATAACGGTCCCGTCGGCCGCATACACGGCCAGCGTGTCGAACACGGCGTCGGCCATCATGTAGCCAACCGCCGAAAAACTGGAGATGGCCGGGTTGAGACCACCCGCTTCAGCGAGAATGCCCACCCGAAGGGTGCCACCTGCCACCGGCTCGGGCGGCAAGGTCTCCGGCGGAAGTGTTTCGACGACGGGGCCGACGCTCGAGCTTTCCTCAGTCGCTGGCTCCTCGGACTCCTCGGCGGGAACGGATGATTCCTCGCCGCCAGTCTGTTCGGCGGTACCGGTCTCCTCGGTCGATGGATCTTCTTCTGCGACGCTCTCGCTGTCGCCGCCGCCGCAGGACGCGGCAATCAATGCTGCAATCAGCGGCACGACCAAGTGACGTGCTGGCGATCGACGAAGTGACTTCATCGTGACATTCCCCCTGGAATCGTCAGCGGGGTGATCCCGCCGAAGTGTGACGGACGTTACACCCTCTTTCGACCACTTCAAGTCAAGCCGGATTGTTTCATCCAATCTTGATCGTTGTGGGGGCTACGGTTCGCACATGCCAGATGACCTGATCAAGCGGTGCGTTGGTGACAAGTCGACGGACTTGTCACGTCACCAACCTGACATGAATTTTGGTTGGGACAAGGAGTCGGCGGTAATCCAACTCGCCGACGAAATGGCGCATGTAGCCGCGCTGCAGGACCGGTTGTTCGCCGAATCCATGGTGGCGATGCTGGTGGTGGTCCAGGCGATCGATGCGGGAGGAAAGGACGGTGCGATCCGGTCCGTACTGACAGGCGTCAACCCAGCGGGCGTTCGCGTGAACGCCTTCGGCGTTCCATCGGAAGAGGAGCGTTCGCACGATTATCTGTGGCGGATTCACGCCGATTGCCCGCCGAAAGGGACGATCGGGATCCTCAACCGGAGCCACTACGAAGATGTGCTCGTGGTCAGGGTCAAGGGCTTCGCTCCCGAAATGGTGTGGAAGCGGCGTTACAAGCACATTTGCGACTTCGAGCAGATGCTCACCGACGAGGGGACCCACGTGGTCAAGCTATTCTTGAACATCTCGAAGGAGGAACAACGGCTGCGACTGCAGGATCGGATCGATGACCCGAACGAGCGCTGGAAGTTCCGGCTCGGTGATCTCGACGACCGGGCCCTGTGGGATGACTACCAAGACGCCTTCCAGGACGCGATCCGCAAGACGTCCACCGACCATGCACCCTGGTATGTGGTGCCTGGCGACCGAAAATGGGTCCGAAATCTCGTGATCGCCAAAATCCTGCGGCACCACCTCGGGCTGATCGACCCTCGATATCCGCCAGCCGACGAGGGCGTCGAAGGGGTCATCGTGACGTAGAGCCGGCACCTCCGGGCGAGCATGACTCGTCGCCGGTGTTGACGTTTTGTACAGTCGTCGGTCATGAGCGTGCTGACACCTACGTCACTGGCGATGGCACTTGAGCAGATCGTGGCGAACCCGAACGCGCTGCTGCTGGCGGGTGGAACCGACGTCATGGTCGAGATCAACGAGCACCATCGGGCGATGCCGATCGACGGCGAACATGCGGTGATCGCGCTTGCCGACGTGCCTGAACTGACGTCGTGGACGGTCGACCTGGCCAACCGTCGGCTGAAACTTGGCGCTGGCGTGACATGGGCCGAGATCGAACGCGACCCGATTCGCTCGTGGGTGCCGGCGCTCGCCGAGGCAGCCCGGACGGTTGGCAGTCCGCAGATCCGCAACGTCGGGACGGTCGGCGGAAACTTAGGCACCTGCTCGCCGGCGGGCGACGGCTTGCCAGTCCTGGCGGCGCTCGATGCGGTCGTCGAGTTGGTGTCAACCACCGGACGACGTGTGCTGCCGGTGGCCGAGTTCATGGTTGGCGTCAAGCGAACCGCCCTGCGGCCAGGCGAGATCATCGCCGCTATTGCCCTGCCAATCCTTGATGGCTGGCAGGGCTACAGCAAAGTCGGTGTGCGGAACGCAATGGTGATCGCGACCGCCAGCGCGTGCCTGGCTGTTGACCAGCCGAGCCGTTCGATTCGGCTTGCGCTCGGCTCAGTTGCACCGACCATCGTTCGATGTCCTGACGCAGAGCGGTTTGCAATCGAGCTGATCGACTGGGAAAGCCTGTCGATCGGCTCCGTCGATGTCAGCCGGTTCGGCGAGCTTGCCGCCGAGTCGAGCCGACCGATCACCGATCATCGTTCGACCTCCGAGTATCGCCGTCACGCCGTTAGTGTGATGGCGAGCCGCCTGTTGCAACGAGCCTTTCCTGGGTCGTGAGTATGCACTACACGCTCCATGTGAACGGGGCAGACCGGGAGGTCGGCGACGCTTGGGTCGGTGAGAACCTGCTGTACGTGCTACGCGAACGGCTTGGTCTGCTGGCCGCCAAGGGCGCCTGCGAGCAGGGTGAGTGCGGCTCGTGCTCGGTCCAAGTCGGCGCAAGGTTGGTCTGCTCGTGCCTCGTCATGGCAGCGTCCGCCGTGGGGCAACCGATCGTGACGGTAGAGGGCCTTTCGCCAGACGGGGCACCGACCGATCTACAGCAGGCGTTCGTCGATGCTGGAGCGGTGCAATGTGGATTCTGTACGCCGGGCTTGATCATCGCTGCCCACGATCTCCTAGATCGCAATCCGGACCCGAGCGAGATCGAGATTCGTGAGGAACTCTCCGGGAACGTCTGCCGTTGCACCGGCTACGGTCGCATCATCGAGGCCGTACAGCGTGTGTCGATCGCTCGCCGGATCGATCGAGATGCGTCATGACTGCCACCGACACTCGAACACGCACTCGTGACGGCGTGATCGGTACGTCGCCACCGCGACCCGACGGAATCGCCAAGACTCAGGGCACGTTCGCGTTCTCTTCCGACCTCGGCCGTGATGGTGTGCTGTGGGGTGCAACGCTGCGCTCACCGCATCCATACGCCAGGATCGTCCGGATCGACGTGTCGCCTGCATGGAAACTGGCCGGCGTCGAGGCCGTGATCACCGCCGACGACGTGCCAGGCGTGATGACCTACGGGTTGATCGAACAGGACCAGCCGGTGTTTGCCGGCGAGTTCGTTCGGTACGTCGGGGAGCCGATTGCCGCCGTCGCCGCTGACCATCCGGAAACATGTCGGCGGGCACTGGCAGCAATCGTTGTGGTGTACGAGGTGCTCGAACCCGTGCTCGACGTCGATGCGGTGATCGCCGGTTCGGTCGCTGCGATCCACCCCAACGGAAACATCTTGCGCCATCAACGAATCGTGTGCGGCGATGTTGCCGCAAGCGGCGAAGTCGTTGTGGAAGGGACGTACGAGATCGGTATGCAGGACCAGGCGTTCCTCGGCCTCGAGGCAGCGCTGGCGATTCCCGACAGCGGCGGAGGCGGGGTCGAGCTACATATCGCCACACAGTGGCTTCACGAAGACCGCAAGCAGATCGCAGCTTGCCTTGGACTGCCCGAGCACGAGGTTCGGATCGTGCTCGGTGGTGTCGGCGGGGCGTTTGGGGCCCGCGAAGACATCTCGCTCCAGGTACACACATGCCTGCTTGCGTTGCGTCTCGGCCGCCCGGTCCGGATGCACTACACGCGGGCCGAAAGCTTCGTCGGTCATGTCCACCGCCATCCGGCAACGATCTGGATGCGTCACCATGCTCGATCCGACGGCGAGATCGTCAAGATCGAGGCCCGTTTCGTGCTCGATGGTGGCGCATATGCGTCGACCTCGTCGGCGGTGCTACTGAACGCGATCACGCACACACAGGGGCCGTACCGGTGCCCGAATGCGGTCGTCGAGGGATGGGCGATTCGAACCAATCACCTGCCATGCGGGGCGATGCGAGGGTTTGGAGTCGTCCAGGCCTGCTTTGCCCATGAATCCCAGATGGACAAACTCGCCGAGGCCTGCGGTCTCGACCCGATCGAGATCCGGCTCCGCAACGCCATGCAAACCGGGGACCGGCTGATAACCGGTCAAGTGGTCGCCAATGTTGCACCGGTCGAGCGCTGCATTCGCGAGACAGTCGGCCTGCCCTTCCCGGATGAGCCGGTAGGTGGTCTCGATCGTGAGGTGATGCGGTTGCCTGGCGGTGCCGGGCGTACGGCCGATGCTCACAACATCGTGCGCGGGATCGGCTACGGCGTGGCGATCAAGAACCTGATGTACTCGGAAGGCTTCGACGACTACTCGACCGCCCGTTGCCGACTCGCCGACGGTGTGGTCAACCTGAAGTTCGCCACGTCGGAGGTCGGTCAAGGGTTCGTCACGATCGCCGCTCAGATTGCACGCACGATCCTCGGAATCGACGACGTCGTGATCGACCGGATCGACACGGAAGTTGGGTCGTCCGGTTCCACATCGGCCTCACGACAAACGTGGATGAGTGGCGGAGCGGTCGCCGCCGCATGCACTGCAGTGCGTGACCGTCTGTTCGAGCACGTCGGTGTCGAACACGGGATCGTGGAAGGGCAACTGGCGATCGAAGGAACCGACGTGATCGACACGCTTGGAACGCTTCGCCTCCCAGTTGCCGCAGCCGCCGTCGGCATCGCGTTCGATGAGACCGCCGAGTACCGCCATCCCCCGACCGAGGAACTCGACGAGAACGGTCAAGGCAACTGCCATACCGCATTCGCCTTCGTGGCACACCGTGCCGTCGTCGACGTCGACCCCGATCTCGGGTTGGTCAAAGTCGTCCAGGTGGCGACGGCCCAGGACGTCGGCGTTGCGTTGAATCCTCTATCAGTGTTGGGCCAGATCGAAGGAGGCATCGCCCAGGGACTCGGTCTGGCCCTGATGGAGGAGATCATTCAGATCGACGGAACGATCCGCAACGCAAGCTTCACCGACTACCTGTTGCCGACGATGCTCGATATGCCCCCGGTGCTTGCATCCCTGATCGAAGAACCCGACCCACACGCTCCGCTCGGGGCGAAAGGTGTCGGAGAACCACCGTGCATTTCCGTGACGCCGGCAATCGTTGCCGCCATTCGCGACGCTCTACGCCAAGTTGGTCGATCGACTGAACTCAACCGTGTTCCCGTCCGCCCGCAAGACATCGCCCTCGGTCCGAGCCCGCAACTGTCCGCATGAAATCAGTCCACCGACGCCTAAGGGCAGACGGAACGGCCGGTATGGTTGCGAGCCATGCCTGAAGAGCGCGAAATCTTGTCGTGGGAGATGTTCGGGGTTGCCTCGAGGGAACTCGCTCAACTGGTGGCGGATGACGGATACGAGCCCGACATGATCCTGTCGATCGCGCGCGGTGGGCTGCTGATCGGTGGGGCGATGGGGTATGCGCTGTCAGTCAAGAACACGTACACGATGAATGTCGAGTTCTACACGGGTGTCGACGAGCGGCTCGAAGTGCCCCGGATCATGCCTCCGGCGCCCGACTTCGTCGATCTGCACAACGCCAGGATCTTGATCGTCGACGACGTCGCCGACACCGGGCACACGCTCAAGAGTGTCGAAAATTTCTGTGAAGGCAAGGTCGGTGATGTTCGCACCGCGGTGATCTATGAGAAGTCACACTCACTGGTGAAATGTGACTACGTGTGGAAGCGAACTGACCTGTGGATCAACTTCCCATGGAGCGATAAGCCGCCGGTCGCCAAACGCGACTGGGCCGTCCGCGACGCCTAAGTGTGTGTAACGGCTAGTGCGCTGCGCCGAGGCGCTCACGGAGGCGTCGGGGCGAGACGAGTCCGACCAGCTTTCCGTCTTGCCAGACGGTGACCGCCGGGCGGGCGGGGTTGAGGCGGGGGAGCACCGATGACAGGTCCTCGTCGGGTCCGGCCTGAGCGACTCGGTCGAACGGGACCATCAACTGAGTCAACATCACCCACGGTCGGTCGTGAGCGGGAACCGCCCAGAGCTGTTCCTCGAGCACGAGTCCCTGAGGCATTCCAAGGTCGTCGTTGACCGTGACGCCACCGGCTTGACCGAGGCGGCCGCGCTGCCAGAGCATCGAGTCGGCGTCCATGTCGGTTCCAGCAGATGCAACGCCGAACCAGGTGAGGTCACGCACTTTGACGCCTTCGAGCCTTTCGCCGAGTTCAGCTGCGGCGATTTCGACCTTGGCATTGGTGGCGATGAACAAACCGGTGATCATCAACCAGACACCCGACTCGCCGCTCAGGAGCAGGAACACGCCAAGCCCGGCAATCATCCAACCCAGATAGCTACCGGCCCGACCGGCTTCGCGGGAGGCGCGATGGCGGTTGCCGTGAATCGACCAGCGGACCGCTTTGAGGATTCGCCCACCGTCGAGTGGGGCGCCTGGCAGGAGATTGAAGATCGCCAGCGAAGCGTTGATGATGCCGAGCCAACCGAACATCGCGACAATCTCGCCAGCGCTGTTGCTGTCACGGAATGTGAACCACCCTCCGAGGCTGGCGACTGACACCAACACACTGGCGAACGGACCGGCAACTGCAATCCAGCCTTCCGCCTTCGCTGTCGGAGCTTCGCGTTCGAGCCTGGCAACTCCACCGAGCGCCCAGAGCTGTATCGAGGTTGTGCCGACGCCGAATCGTCGGGCGGTGAGCGCGTGCGCGAACTCGTGAACCAGAATCGACATCAGGAACGCCAGCACGCCGAGTGACGCTGCCAGCCATCCGATCTCACGACTCAGGCTGGTGCCGAGCATCACGGCGATCAAGCCGACGCTCCAATGGATACTGGTTGATATGCCGAAGATTCGGCCGAGCTTGAGGGAACCGGTGTTCATGGTTGCCTTTCCGATGTCGTTCGCCCAACTGGGTTCGCCCAACTGGGTTCGCCCTGAGCGGTACGTTGTCTCTATCAAACCACAACGCGGTGATTTACATTCCGCAGCCAGACGCAGGCGTTAACGGATGCCGAGTTGGTCGAGCACGACGACAGCGCAGTTTCTGCCACTGGCACCCCAGATTCCGGCACCCGGAAATGTAGCCGCGCCGGTAATGAACAGTCCGGTAACTGCTGTCTCGTAGTGCGTGAGTTCGGGATCCTTGCGGCGGAACACCGCCAGCGGCCCACCGGAGAAGCTGGTCGCGTGTCCGGCAGGGAGGTTGAAATCGCGTTCGTAGATATCGGGCGTCATCGCCCGATATTCGACGATCGAATCGAGGAATCCAGGTTCGCACAGGTCGGAGAATCGCTCGAGCCAGCGAGCCGGTTCGCCGGAGTTCGGCCAACCACCCTTGAGCCGGAACGGCGTATACAGCACCTCGAGGCTGAGCACATGCCGATTCGGATTCTCGGGCGGCGCCATCGATCGGTCGAGCACGGTCGGAACGTTGACGAGCAGCCCGGGCCGCTCCGGCACTTCGCCCTGCAGCATCAGCCGATACCCGTCGTCGATCTCGGCGAGTGATGGTGCGATCACCATCGTCGAGGCCGTTGGCTGCCCGATTGATCGGAGGATCGCGGGTGTCGTGAGTAGTGCGTCGATCTTCGACTCGAACCCGTCGTGGTGAGGGACGTTGCGCCAGCGATTGACCAGTTTGGTGGCGACTGGCGGTGGGTTCTTGAGCCACTCGAGGAACGTGCTATGTGGGTCGCATGCCGAAATGACCACCCGTGCCCGGTGTTCGTTCCCGTCGGTCAGCTTGACGCCGCGCACAGCGTCGTCCTCGCACAGAATTTCAGCGACCCGGGCGCCCGTCAGCACACGCCCGCCGGCAGCCTCGTATGCCGAACGGATCGCCTCCGGCATCGCTCCGCTGCCACCCACAGGTCGTCCGACCTTGCCGACGTGACGCATCGCGTGTGACAGGGCACCGAGGCCCGTTCCGGGAAGTTCCGGGCTGACGCCCCACACCATTGGGCCGCCGACCGCGGCGGTTCCTGCCAGGGCGTCATGATCGAAGAACGATCGCAAGACGTCGGCGGCGCTGAGCCGGCTCCAACGCATCAGTGACTTGGTTCCCGCCATGCGTTTCTTGATTGCCAAGCGGGTCAACGCCCTCGCTGTAGGTTTCGTCGATGCAGCTTCGAAGATCATGCTGACAGCAGGTTTGGCAGCCTTGAGGTAGCGCCGGTATCCCTCGACCTCATTCGGACATACATCTCCGATCGAATCGAGCGTTGCCGCGACATCGAAGTACTGGGTCCAGGTCGCACCATCGGACCAGGCAGTGTGGTGCTGCGCCGGTTCAACGTCGAGGTACTCGAGGCCATGTTCCTTCAGCCCCAACTCCTCGATCACCGGCGTCGTGCGAAACGTGATGTGATCGCAGTTACAGATGTTGACGGTGGCACCGCAGAACAGTTCGCTCGAAGCTGTGCCGCCGACCGAATCGCGGGCCTCGATCAGAAGCGTCGACAGCCCCGCCTTGGCGAGGTAGGCAGCAGTGATCAACCCGTTGTGCCCAGCCCCGATCACGATCGCGTCATAGTCATCGTCTGATCGCGATATCAGCCGTCCCCGCACAGCCCCATTCTGTCCGACAGCCTGGCCGACCACCCACCTCGACCCCTCCCCACCCATTTTGCGGCAGGAGATATGACGGAGGACGTCGTGATTCCCGCCACAGAACTTGCGGCCGGTGCCCCCTACATTTTGCGGCAGGAGACACGACATATTCCGTTGTATTGCCTGCCACAAAATTTGGAGGCATCGCTCGGAGTATCGTTTGCGGTCGTGACTCGACGATTGGCTGACTTGCGGGCTCCACAGATGGCTGAGGCCGTGACTGCGCAGTCGATCATCGTGCAGCCGCTGGGGGCAATCGAGCAGCACGGACCGCACCTCCCGTTCAGCACTGATTTGCTGATCGCCGAACGAGTCGCCGAGGCGGCAGTGAATCGCGTGGGCGATGCGTTGGACGTGTGGTTGCTTCCGGCGCTGGCGTACACGAAGTCGAATGAGCACGCCTGGTCGCCTGGGACGATCTGGCTCTCCAACGCCACGATGATGGGAGTTCTCGACGACATCGGTCGTTGTGTTGCTACGACACCTGCTCGCAAACTCGTGTGGTTCAACGGGCACGGCGGCAACTCGGCCCTGCTCGGTGTCGCCAATCGGGAAGTTCGACTGGCGCACGGCCTGCAAACATTCCTGGCTCACCCGGGGGTTCCACCGGACCAGGGTGGACTGTCCGCTCCGGGTGAACTCGGGATGGGGATTCACGGTGGGACCGACGAGACATCGTTGATGCTCTACCTGGCACCCGAGCTGGTCGATATGTCGCTCGCTACCCGCAATCTGCCCGAACGGCTGGCCGACAACTCGTACGTCAAATTCGGAGGCAAGGTCGGATTCGGGTGGCTGTCGAACGACTTCGGGCGCGATGGTCATATCGGCGATCCGACCACAGCCACCGCCGATTTAGGGGAGCAGTTGTTCGCGGCCGCCGTGACGGCGTTCGCCGAGGCGTTGGCCGAGATCGCCATCTTCGAGTTCGGGCGATGAACGACGACACAATCAACGACAGGATCAACGACGGGGCGCTGCGAATCGACATCGACCGACTTGTCGGCCGGATTGAGGCACTCGGCGAGATCGGTGCCGTGTTCGGACCGAATGGTGAACGGGGATGCGCCCGACTGGCGTTGACCGACGCCGACCGCGACGGGCGCGACCTGGTCGTCACGTGGATGCGTGACCTCGGGTTGCGGGTTGCGATCGATGCGATCGGGAACGTGTTCGCAACCCGCGACGGCGCTGACCGATCGCTGGCCCCGGTGATGACAGGCTCCCACATCGACACCGTTCGCACCGGGGGCCGATTCGACGGGAATCTTGGCGTGCTCGGAGGGCTCGAAGTGATCGAGACGTTGATCCAGCACAACATCACGACCGAGCGAGCCGTGACCGTTGCATTCTTCACGGACGAGGAGGGTGCGCGATTCCACCCTGACATGCTCGGCAGCCTCGTGTACGTCGGTGGACTGGCATTGGAGGAAGCGCTCGACGAGCGGGCATCCGACGACGATGCTCGACTTGGTGACGACCTTGAGCGAATCGGGTACAGCGGTCCGCTGCCGTGCCCTGGGGCGATGTTCCCGAGTTGTTACGTCGAGCTACACATCGAGCAGGGGCCGGTGCTGGAGGATGAAGGCGTCGAGATCGGCGTCGTCGAGGGAGTCCAGGGCATTTCGTGGACCGAGCTGACGATCGTCGGTCAATCTGCGCACGCCGGAACGACACCGATGCGGCTACGCCACGATCCGAGCTACGTGGCTGCCTCACTCACCACGTTCGTGCGCCAGTTGACGAGTGAACTTGGTGGCAATCAGGTCTGCACCGTTGGTCAAGTCAATGTGCACCCCAACCTGGTGAACGTGATTCCGTCGCAGGTAACAATCACGCTCGACATGCGCAACACCGACGAACTCGTCCTGCAGGAGGCAGAACGGCGACTTGCAGCCGAATCCGACCGGCTCGCCGAATCCGAAGGGGTCACGATCACCAGCCGCTCGGTAGCCCGATTCGAGCCCGTCGAGTTTGACGACGACATGGTCGATCTTGTCGAACGGATCGCGCAGTCGCTCGGATGCTCGACTCGCAGGATGCCAAGCGGCGCCGGCCACGATGCACAGATGCTGGCGAGAGTGTGCCCGACCTCGATGATCTTCGTCCCATCGGTAAACGGCCTGAGTCACAACATTGCCGAATACACGGTGCCCCAAGACCTCGAACGAGGTGCCAACATCCTGCTCCACGTCATCCTCGAGCGAGCCGGCGTCGTCACCCAACCGTGACTGTTCAGTTCGATCTCGTCACCTTCGATGTCGCCGACCCTGCGCGCATGTCGGCATTTTGGCGTGCCGTACTCGACTTGATCGAGACCGAACGGGAAGATCTCGATCGATGGACCGTGCTCTCGTCGCGCGATGGCGTCCGAAGAATCGGACTGCAACGCGGCACGCCAACTCAGAGCACGATCCATCTCGATCTGACGTGCACTGTCACCCAGTTTGATCGCCAACTCGCTCGACTGATTCGACTCGGGGCTTCCTGCCTGAATCAGCCGAGGACCGAGCAGTATGGATCGATCGCCAATCTCGTCGACCCCGAAGGCAACCTGTTCGACCTCTGCGCCTACCCGCACTGACCCCGGACGCGGACAGGACCGGCCCCGAAGGGCCGGCCCCGCTCACTTCTTCAGTTTTGTATCAGCGACCGATGCTCGCGTCGATGAACTGGTTCGTGTACGCCGACTCAGCGGTGTAACCCTCTGGAAGCTTAAGTCCAGCGGCCTCCATGATCGGGACGAGTTCGTCGAACAACGCCTGCACGCGGGCATCGTCAAAATTGCCGTACGTATCGTCGGGACCGTTGCTATTGATGCCGAGCTCGTCCATTACTGGGAAGGCGGCGGCGTTGATTTCAGCCGAAACGGACCAGTAGTTGTTGTATGACGTTGCCACCTCGGTGATCTTGTCGGACACGGCCGTCGGGTCGGCAAGGAAGTCGACCCACGCCTGCTGGAGTACCGGTACGAGCACGGCGAGGCACGGCGACAGTTCTGCAAGCCGGTCTGTCAGGACCGTGTACATCGCCGGGTATGGCTGCCAGCCGAGTTCGTGAATCGTGACGAACTCGACATCGGCCGGGGCGCCGTCCTTCCAAGGGATCTCGTTCTCATACTTGTAGATCTCGTTCGTGGCGAAACCCTGTTGAATGAATGAACCCCCCTCGGTGATCCAATCAGTCGGTGCCCCACCGTAGTTGGGATCACTCTGATCGGCCGTGAGGTAACCCTTGGCGATCATCCAGTCGATGTATGTCGTACCACCGAAATGCAGGACTCGCTTGCCCGAGGCGGCAAACGTGGTTGGATCAGCCTTGTCGATTTCGGTCTGTGTCGGGTCCCACATGATCATCTGTGGGTTGACTTCGAGCGTCGTAGCGACGCCCGTGACTTGCACGGTCGGCGAGGAACTGATTGCATCGTCGGTGTTGACATAGCCGAGTGTTATGTCCTGATCGGTCATCATGACGCTGGCTACCGGTTGGAACTCGATTGCGTCACCGCCTGCGCGGAACTCGACCGTTTCGATACCGCCGACCTTGTACTGCTCCTGGATCGGCCCGGAGTAGGTGAACAGCTCGGGGTTCGAAGTGCCACCTGTCCCGATCAGCTGAAACGTTCCGCCGTGCTCGACCTCTGGCCACCAGTCGCTCTGAATTACGAGATTGGACGGACAGTCGTCGGTAACGTCGTCGACAACCTCTTCGACGGCTGATTCGACGTCGTCGACTACCTCCTCGGCGACCGATTGCGCGTCGTCGGCGGCCGACTCGACTGCAGACTGGGCGTCGTCGTCAACGACATCGTCGCCGCACGCGGCGGCGAGCAGTGCAAATGGGATGGCGAGCGCGAGCGCCCGTCGTTTACTGATCATCATGGGTTGTCCCCCTGTGTGGATGCTGGTGTTTTGATTTGGTGTATTGATGCGATGCGGTTCACGCCGCGGATGCCTCAGAGTCGTGCCAATTGCGCAGAACGCGGTTGGCGATCCATCCAATGAGGAGGTAGATGGCGACTCCGAGCATTGAGGCCATGAAGACGCCACCGAACAATCGCTCGTATTGAAGATCGAGCGCGTAGTTGTTGATCAAGCGACCGAGACCGAGGTCGCCGCGAGTGAAAAAGAAGTCGGCGACCAGCGCTCCGATCACACATAGCCCAGCACCAATTCGGAGACCAGTGAAGATCGACGGCAAGGCGGATGGGAGTTGCAGCTTCCAGAGCCTGGTCCACCAGGTCGCACGGTGCAGCGTGAATAGGTCGAGTTGGCCGCGGTCGACCGACTTGAGCCCGAACAGGAAGTTGACAATGATCGGAAAGATCGCCACGAGGACGCAGGTGATGACGCGAGTCTTCACGGTCGGACCAAACCACACTCGGAACAGCGGAACCAAGGCAATCACGGGAATGGTTTGCAGGATCACGGCATAAGGGAAGAAGGCTCGTTCGATCACTCTGCTGAAGGCCATGAACACGGCGACGAGGAACGCCAGAATCGAAGCAAACATGAATCCGAGCAACGCCACTTTGCCGGTGTTGAGGAACCCGGTGGTCAGTTCCTTGCGCGCCCTTCCGTTCATGAATGCCTTGTCGACCACGGCGTGCGGCGGCGGCATGATGAATCGTCGGTTCTCACTGAGCACGACATAGTGCATCAGATACCAAAGGCCGATCATCGCTAGCGCAACGACAAACACGGGGCCATACGTTCGGATTTTCGCGGCGAGACCAGTTCCGGAACTGGCATAGGCCGCAGCGACCATGTCCTGACCTTGGACTGCGGCTGCCCCACCCGCGCCAGTCATCGGGACGAAGGAGTCACTCACGCGTGGGCCTCCCTCAGGCCGTGGCTGACTCGCGCAGAGATCTCGCCAAACTCCGCCTCGTAGCGCAAATCGTGTTCACGTGGGTATGCGAATGGAATCTGAATGTCGTCGATGACTCGCCCGGGCCGAGCGGACATCACCAGCACTCGCGTCGAGAGAAACACAGCCTCCGACACAGAGTGCGTGATGAACAGACTGGCGAAGTTCTGTCGTTGAAACAGGCTCAGCACCTCGGAGTTGAGGCGCTCACGCGAAATCTCGTCGAGTGCTCCGAACGGTTCGTCGAAGAGAAACACCTCGGGGTCCATCACCAACGATCGGGCGAGCGAGCAACGCATCTTCATTCCACCCGAAAGCTGCTTCGGGTACTTCTTTTCGTGACCCTTGAGGTTCACCAGCTCGATCGCTCGGGCTGCGCGCGACTGTCGTTCGGCCTTGTCGACGCCGTGCAGTTCGGCGAGCAACTCGACATTCCGCTGCACCGTACGAAACGGCAAGAGGGTGGCGTCTTGGAAGACGTAGCCGATCGAGTCGCGGTTGACTTGGCAGGTTCCGGCGGTGTGTTTGGTCAGCCCTGATGCGATCCGCAACAGCGTTGACTTTCCGCATCCGGAGGGGCCGACGACGGTCACGAACTCACCGGGAGACACCGTAAACGACACATCATCCACGGCGTGAGTTCCGTCGGGGAACACCATCGAGACGTGGTCGAACGTGAGCCGCGGCGCGGGCGTCGGGTTGTTGGTGGCGGGGGCGTCGGCAGTCCCGGTTACCGTCATCATGTCCTCGTGGACGATATGCAGGATCGCTGCACATCGAGTTGTCTGGTGTGTGTACTTCTTGTTTCGGCTTTGTGCTTCATGGCCCTACCCCAACCGGGTTCCACGACGCCAGACGATGCGGTCGGCGGAACCGAACGCGATGGCTTCTCTTAGAGTAGCCGCGCCAACGGCCAGGAGATCGCCTCGTGCTCCCACAACAACCCCAGAATCTGGTCGACCCAGCACTCGTGCGGCTGCCCCGGTGACGGAGTCCCAGGCGAGATCGGGTAGATCGTGAGCAGCAAGCACCATCAATGCTGCAGTTTCGAAGGGGCAGGCACGGCCGAGCGGATTGAACGGATCCTGGAGGTTGTCTGCACCGGCAGCAACGTTGACTCCGGCGTGGCGGAGCAGGGCGACCGACGTCAGCCCCCTCGGTGTCGGCGAATGCCCGCGGCCTTGTAGAAACAGGTTGGTGTGGGGGAGTGCAATCACGTGGATGCCCGCCTCGGCGACACGCTCGACCGTCGCCTGCTGCCGGTCGAGCGGTTGTTGTCCGAGGCTCACGCAATGGCTTGCGGTTGCGGGGTGCGCGAACCCCGCCAATACTCGTCGCGCCAATACGTCGAGACCCTGTACTTCGGGTCTCAGCGTCTCGTCGGTGTGGAGGTCGACCGCCCGGCCGAACTCGGTGGCGATCTCGAGCAACGTGTCAGTCGACGCCTCGATGTCATCCTCGAGGTGCGGGCATCCGCCCACCAGGTCAGCTCCCGCATCAAGGGCGTCACGCAGGAGCGATCGCTGAGGTGCACCCGCTGGACCGACAACGGGCCATCCGCAGAGTGCGACGATCTCGACGTCGATCACGTCGGCGACACGCCGACGAACTTCATCGAGCGCAATCACACTGGTCAACCCGTGGTCGGTCGTGACATCGGCGTGAGTTCTCACCGCCGAGTAGCCGTTGGCGGCCATCAGTCTGGCCGCACGCTCCGCTCGTTGAATCGTCTCAGCGTGATTGAGTTGATGCCGGTTGCCGATCATCGCGTTGATCGCACCCAACAAGTCGCCTGTCGGATTCGGGATCGTCTCAGCGAGGAATGCCTTGTCGAGATGGGCGTGTGGCTCGACCGCGGCAGGCAGCAGCAGGTACCCGGTGAGGTCGACGATCTCCGGTTCCACCTTCGACTCCACTTGGGCGGCGCGGTAGGAACCGACGAACGTGATCACGCCGTTCGTGAGCACGACATCGGTCACAGTTCCATCGATCAGGGTCGCCTGCTTGAGCACGGTGACAGTCATCTGTGCGACCATAACCAGCTATGCAGCGCTACGCGAGAGTCGGTACACAGTGAAGATCGGTGCGTTCTTCTTTGGCGGGGTTCCGATGGATGACGCCGGTGCCGGTCCACCGAATCCGATGGACCGGCGTTACTCGAACGAGGCGGCGTGGAAGGCGACGATGGACTATGTCAACTCGGCAATTGTCGCCGACCGGCTTGGCTTTGACTCGTTCTGGACCACCGAACACCACTTCCAATACGAGGGCTATGAGGTGATCCCGAACGGGATTCAGATCTCGACTTGGATTGCCGCCCAGACATCTCGCATTCGGCTTGGATCGATGTTCAACGTCGTGCCGCAATGGAATCCGATCCGGCTTGCCGAGGACTTCTCGACCTTGCACAACCTGTCCGGCGGACGGGCGATTCTCGGCGTAGGGCGCGGCACGGTTCCCCGGGAGGTGCTGCACCTAAACGACAAAGGCGTCTCGATCGGATCGCACGACAATCCTGACCAGGCCGCCGACGACGAGCACAACCGCGAAGTGTTCGAAGAGTCGATGGCGATTGTCAGAATGGCGCTTGCGGACGAATCCTTCTCGTTCTCGGGCAAACATTTCCAGATTCCGGTACCGGGGATTCCCGATCGCGGATCGACGGTGCAGACGCTGTCGTTGATCCCGCGTCCGCTGTATCCGTACGAGATCTGGCAGGCGGTCACCAGCCCGCCGACGCTCAGCTACGTGCCGGTGGTTGGCCACGGCGCCGTGTTCTGGAACCAGCACTACTCGTTCATCAAACGCTTCTGGGACATCTACGGAGAGAGATACGAAGCCGCCCACGGTGTCGCTCTGGCGTCGCACGAGAAGCGCATGCTTGTCGTCGCGGTGCGGATCGAAGATTCCTACGAGCAGGCACGTGCCACCGCCACGGACGGTCACGACGAGTTCTGGAAGTTCCTCGGTCCGTACGGCTGGAGCAGGGGTTACATGGGCGAAGACGGCAAGCCCGCCAAGCCCGGCCTGATCCCCACACTTGACGAGTCCCTCGAGAACAAGACGATCCTGATCGGTTCCCCGGAACAGGTGGCCGAAGGAATCCAGTTCTACAAAGACCTGTTGGGCCTCGAGCACCTGACGATCTTCCCCCACCTGCTAGGCGACCCGTACGAGAAAGCCAACGAGCAAATGCAACGCTTCATAGAAGAAGTAGCCCCACTAGCCACATAAACCCCCGTTCATGTCGCGCTGAACCCCTGCATACCGTGTCTAGCGCGACATGAACGGGGTTTGGGTTATATCGCGGCGCAGGTTCCTACGATGGTTCTGGGGTCTGCGGCTCCGGCGAAGCAACCTGTCGGCTCGACAACGATCGCGTGGGCGTGTCCGAAGTCGCTGGCGTAGGCGGGTTTGGACATGACTCGATGGCCCCGACGGGCGAGAGTTGCAGCCCAGTTCTCAGGCGCATGACCCTCTATGTCGAGGTTGGGGCCGCTCGGTGCCGTCCAAGTATCGAATCCGGTGTCCGGGCCGTCGAGCGCCCACCGGGCTGCGTTGATCGCCGTTGCCGGGCTCTGGCCATGATGAAACAGGCGGGCCGCAATCTGCAGCAGGATCTGCGGTTGGGCATCGCCGCCCATCGTTCCGAACACCGAGACCAGATCGGCGCCACGTGTTGCCAGCGCGGGCGACAGTGTGTGCGGCGGTCGTCGTCCCGGCCCGAACTCGGCTGGGTGGCCCGGCTGCAGGTTGAAGCCAAGACCACGATTGTGGAGATTGATCCCGGTATTCGGCTCGGCCAGCCAAGATCCAAAACCGGCAGCATTCGACTGAATCAGTGAGACAGCCATCCCAGAGTCATCGGCAGTGCATAGGTAGGTCGTGTCGCCGGCGAGGCCGGGGGAGTAGCGAAGGCTGGCTCGTTCGGGATCAATCAGGTCGACCCGATCGTCGAGCACCGCGAGGAGCGCATCACCATCAGCACCTTCGTGCAGCACCTCTGGCCGATCGAAGCCGGCGGCAGTTGCACACTCGATCAGGATGTGGGCCCACTGCGGATCGTTCGGGTCATCGGGTAATCCGAACGCGGTTGCAAGCCGCGCCGCGCCGAGTGTCAAGTAGCCCTGCGTGTTGGGCGGAATCGTGTGGAGTGTGACTCCGAACGCATCGGTTGACAGCGGAGTCACCCAGTTGGCCTGCACAGCGGTGAGATCCTCGCGGGAATACAACCCGTCACCGAGACCAATCAGACCAGTCCCGAATTCCCCTTCGTAGAACGCCGAGCGACCACCGCTGCCAATCGCTCGCAAGGTTCGAGCGACGCCTGCTCGGCGCATGACCGATCCTGTGTTGGACACTTGTGATGTCATCGCCGTCAAATTGGTGGTCGCTTGCCGGTCCAATGCCTTGAGCGACGCCGCCAGCAAGGGACTGACTGGGAATCCGCGCTCCGCGAGTTCGATCGCCGGCTGCAGGATGTCACTAAAAGGGAGCGATCCGAAGCGGTCGTGGAGTGCCGTCCATCCATCGACGCAGCCGGGAATCGTGACCGTACGAATGTCGTGACGAAACGGCATCGCTCGTAATCCGCTCGTCCGCATCGACGCCGGATCTGCACGGGAGCCGGCGCGCCCGCTGGCGTTCAGCGCAACCACGCCGTCAGCGGTATGGACGAGCGCGAATAGATCCCCACCCATCCCACACAGGTGTGGTCCGACGACCGCCATTGCCGCGTTCGCGGCGAGCGCCGCATCGACTGCGTTCCCACCGGCTGTCATCATCCGAATCCCTGCCTGTGTCGCGAGTTGGTCGGCGGAGGCAACTGCACCCCGCATTCCGCGGACTGATGAGCTTGGTGGTCGGGTCATGCAGCGCACGCTACGCAGCGACCTACGCTCACCACGTGTTCAAGTCGAAACGGGTCGGTGCCGCGCTCGTCACAGTTGGATCGGCGGTTGCCCTGCTCGGTACGTTCCTTCCGTGGTTGCAATCGGGGACAACGCGACGGTCGAGTTACGAGATCTTCGAGTTGGTCGATCGGCTCGGTTTCTCGCCAAGCGGAGTCGTCGGCTGGGCGTTACGGCTGTGGCCATTGGTGCCCTTGCTGCTGGTCGTCAGCGCGGTCGCACAGTGGTGGCAGCTTCCGCGGGGTTGGAATAGGGTGCAAACGATCCTGCCGGTGCTCAGCGCATGCTATGCAGGTGGAACAGCGGCTGCGGTGATCTGGGCTCCAGACGCAGCCCTGTTCCAAATCGGCTCCGGCCCGTTCGTCGCTGTGGCCGGCTGCTTGGCTGTTTTGGCTGGAGTTCCACTCAAGGGTCTAGCGGAAAGGTGAGAATTCTTCGTGCCTGAGTTTCATTTCGCCTGCTGCGCAGTCGAAATAGCGCACCGTAACGATTGGTCGCCTCGCCTATCGGCTCGTCTCCTTGAGCGCGATCCCTAGGAGCAACACAGCCGATTCGAACCGAGTTTGGCTCTCCAGACATTGGGGTTGTCAGGAGCCAGTCCGGCGTGAGACAATCTCACCCGGCAGCACGGCGAAAGGCTGCCTGGTTAACCTGCTGTCGCGTTCGAGTCTTGCGGCGGAGCGGGTCGAGCGGGAGGACACAGGCATGACATCTCAATTGCGTCGCACTGGTGCGGCTGGCCTAGCAATCGCGTTGCTGACAATGACCGGGCTGGCGACCAACGGCACCTCGGCTCTTGCAGTCGGCGGGCAACCCTTGGCGACCGGGCTGAACGCCGATGGACAGCTCGGGAACGGTACGACTCAGTCGAGCAGTTCGCCCGTCAGTGTCTCCGTACCGCCGAACATGATTGCCGTCGCCAGCGGCCGTGAGCATGCATACGGGTTGTCCGACAGCAATCGGGTGTGGGCGTGGGGCGACAACTCACGAGGCGCTGTGGGTGACGGTTCGACCAGTGATCGGCCGACTCCCGTCCAGCTGGCGTTGACCAATGTGATCCAGGTCGAGGCCGGCCATTACCACGGTGTCGCGCTTCGGTCCGACGGCACCGTGTGGACGTGGGGGTATGGCGGTCTCGGACAACTCGGTCTAGGCACCACGAACAACCGGACGAGTCCGGTACAAGTGCCTGGGTTGTCGGGAATTGTCGCCGTCGCTGCGGGCCGCGACATGAGCTACGCACTGCGAACCGATGGCACGATGCTGGGATGGGGCGGAAACTCGTTTGGCGAGGTCGGCGATGGCACGACGACTCGGCGTCTCAGCCCGGTCGACATCAACGGGGTCACCAACGTGGTCGAGATGGCCGGCGGCCGAAACCATGTCCTCGTCGTTCGCACCGATGGATCGCTCTGGGCGTGGGGCGCCAACGAGAGCGGACAGCTCGGGATCGGATCGACAGTCAACCGGCTCACCCCTGTGCAGGTGCTCGCCGGACCTCTCGCTCATGTTGATGCCGGTGCCGAGCACAGCATCGCTGTGATGGCCGACGGCACCGTTCGCACGTGGGGGAGGGGCCAACGCGGTCAGCTCGGACTCGGTACCACCACGACACGCACGACGCCTCAGGTCGTTCCCGGTGTATCCGGCATCGTCGATGTGGGTGACGGGCGCGACACATCGTTCGCGATCAACGCCGCCGGGCAGGTGTGGGCGTGGGGGCACAACGACTCCGGCCAACTCGGAGATGGCACGATCTCCGACCGGCGTTCACCGGTGCTGCTTGGGCTCGAAGGAATTGTCGCCGCACAAGGTGGCCGCGGGATGACGATCTTCCTGCCTGGTGCGCCCGACGATCCCGACATCGTCCCGCCGAGCGAGCCGGGTGTGCCATCGGCGTCGAGCACCTTGGCTGGCAGGGCCGACGTTGCATGGACCGCATCGACCGACGACCAAGCTGCGACGCTGACGTATCGAGTGTTCCGGGACGACGGCGCTGCACCGGTCGCGTCATTCAGCGGTCCAACCACCGGCACCGTCACATTTGCCGACGTTGGACTCGTATCCGGATCGATCCATACGTATCGAGTACAGGCATTCGACGGAGCGAACCTGAGTGCGCTCAGCCAGCCCTCGAACGCAGTTGAGATCGTCGGCACGATCGGCGCGCCGGTATTGCTCCAGTCGAACTTTGACGGTGGGCTGACGGGTTGGACTGTGGCAGGCGGATTCACGATCGACAGTGCCTCCGGTTCACCGGCGGCGCCGAGCGCCCGTGTCGCCGTCACAAACGCAGCGGCCGAAGGTCGATCCAGTCTGTCGGTCACTGCCGCTGAGGCGTGCGTGTCGTTCGACGTAAACCCAGCCGCAGTCGTCGGTACGGCCAGATACTCGCTCGTCAAGGTCCGCAATACGGCTGCTGCCTCGATCGGTCGCATCGAACTCACGTCTGCTGGAGCGCTATCGGTTCGCGCTGACGTGACTGGAACCCGCTTCTCAGTCACCGGGGCGCTGCCGTTCAACTCGTGGCACAGGCTGACACTCTGTGTGGGGGTCGGCAGCGCCGGTTCACTTCGTCTCGACGTCGATGGCGTCGCCCGCGGTTCGTGGACGACCAACACGGGTTTGCTGCCGATCTCGGTCGTGCAACTCGGTGACAACGAACTGCGCTCGGCCACGGTCAACTGGGACTCCGTCGTGGTGACCCAAGGCCTGCTGTAGCGCCAGCGCGCTCAGTACCACTGGCCCCTGTCCAGCAGGACATCCTTGAGGACTTGGGGGCGATCGGTCATCAGGCCATCGACGCCGAGATCGAGCAGGCGACTCATTTCGACCGGATCATCGATCGTCCAGACGTGGACCTGATAACCACGCGCATGCGCCCGCTCGACGGTTCGTCGATTCACCACCGTGACGCGCCCCATCTTGACCGGGACCTGGGCAAGTTGCCCACCCCACGGCACCTTCGTCCCGACTCGCAAACTGGCCATTTGAGCGGGCCCGAAACTGGTACACAACGCTGAACCGAACACCGCCCGAAGCCGACGCAGCCGACGATCGCTGAAACTGCCGAGGCAAACACGATCGAGGCAGTTCAGTCGGCGCAATGAGGCGATCAGCCCGGCGACTGCGCTGTCGGCCTTCGGGTCGATGTTCACGCGAGCGTTCGGAAACGCCTCGAGAAGCTCCTCGAACAGCGGTATCGGCTCGCTCCCGCCAACCCGAGCGGCCGACACCTCACGCCAAGGCAACTGATTGATGACTCCTGGTCGATCGCAGGTCCGTGAAAGGTCAGGATCATGAAATGCGACCAACACGCCATCACTCGTAGCGTGCACGTCGGTCTCCAAATACGTGTACCCGAGATCGACAGCGTGCTGAAAGGCCGGCATCGTGTTCTCAGGATTATCGCTGGCACCACCACGATGCGCATACGCAATCGGCCCAGGCCAATCAAGAAACGGATGCATAACGACCATCAGATGTTGCGGCCGGCGGCTTGCCAGTACTCATCTTTGAGGAGCCGCTTGTAGAGCTTGCCTGTGGGATGACGAGGGAGTTGCTCCCGGAAGTCGATCGTTCGCGGGCACTTCACGTCGGCCAACTGGGTGCGGCAGAAGCGAATCAATTCCCCAGCTAGTTCAGCTGCTTCTGACTCGTCAACGGGCATCGACACTGGCTGCACCACCGCCTTGACTTCCTCGCCGAAGTCGTCGTTCGGTACTCCAAACACAGCCACATCGATTACCTTCGGGTGCGTCACCAAGACATTCTCGGCTTCTTGCGGGTACACGTTGACGCCTCCACTGATAATCAAGAACGACTTGCGGTCGGTGAGGAACAGGAAGTTGTCGGGGTCGAGATACCCGACGTCACCCAACGTCGACCAGCCGTTTGGATGACGCGAACCGGCGGTCTTCTCGGGATCGTTGTGATACTCGAACACGGCACCGCCCTCGAAGTAGATGGCACCGATCTCGCCTTGCGGTAACTCGTTACCGTCGTCGTCGAGAATGTGGATCGCGCACCCGATCGGCATCCCGACGGTGCCCTCGTGAGCCATCCACATCGGGCTGTTGCAGTACGTGAAACCGTTGCCCTCAGTCCCGGCGTAGTACTCGTGGATCACCGGCCCCCACCACTCAATGATCTGCTTCTTGACCGGAACCGGGCAGGGCGCAGCGGCGTGCACGACGCACTCGAGCGAGGACACGTCGTGCGCCGCGCGTGCCTCGGCCGGCAGCTTGAGTAAGCGGATGAACATCGTCGGAACAACTTGCGTATGGGTTGCCTGGTACTTCTCGATACAGGCGAGATACCACTCCGGATCGAAGTGCTCCATCACCACAACGGTCGCTCCGAGCGACACCGCGGCGAGGCAGAAACGCAACGGCGCCGCATGATAGAGCGGTGCCGGTGACAGGTACACACTCGAATCGGTGAGTCCGAACAGCGCCGTCAACATGCCAGCCACTCCGGTGACGCGTGTCTCCAAGTGTTCGCCGGTCATCGCCGGCAGGACGCCCTTCGGACGCCCCGTCGTTCCGGACGAATACAGCATGTCGCGCCCCGCTAGGCGACTATCCAACGGTTCGTCGGATTGCCTCGCCACTGCCGCCTCGTACGACTCGTACCCGTTGATCACACCATCGAGCATCAATCGTAACTCGACGTCAGGTGTGTTGGCATTCAACTCGGCCGCCTGGTCCGCCTTGTACGCCGACGTGATGTACACCCGCGCCCCGCAGTCGTTGACGATGTACGTCAGCTCGTCGATCGTCAACCGAGACGAGGCGGCGGTGTAGATCAGCCCGGCGTATTCGCATCCCCACAGGATCTCGAGCAACCGCGGGTGGTTTTCCAGACACAGGGCGACGTGATCACCGGGCTGCAAACCGACGGAGCGGAACAGCCGACTCAATCGGTTGGCACCTGCGTCGAGCTCGGAAAACGTCTGGCTCCAGCCACTGCCAGCCACAATTACGGCAGGTTTGTCGCCGTGTCGTTCGAGGTGGGTGCCCGGATACATGTTGGCGGACGGTAGCCGACGGTACCGTCATGACGTGGACCAGGCCAGCCGATCCGAGATCCAGACGCGGATCCAGCCATTCGTGGAAGCAATCGCCGACGAGCATGCCACACTCGAATACTTGGCACTCACGATGTCGGCGGCACTCAACCCGTCGCTCGACATTCCGGAGGTGATCGCCAAGCTTGACAGGCTCGCCGCCGCATGTCCGATCCAAACGCCGACCCCGTGGTATGTCGTCAAGTACCTATGCGAGGACGCCGGGTTCACCGGCGACCACAAGAACTACCACAGCTGGCGAAACTCGTGCCTCGACCAGGTGATCGAGCGCAGAATCGGGATGCCGATCACGCTGGTTGTGGTGTGTCTCGAGGTAGCCCGTCGGCTCGGGCAACGGTTGATCGGTGTCGGAATGCCCGGACATTTCCTGATCGGGAGCCCGATGGATACCGAATGGCTCGCCGATCCATTTCATGGATACAGCAGGCTCTCTCCGCTCGAATGTCAACAGCTGAGCAACCGAGTCAATCGATTCCGCTGGACCGATGCGTTCCTCACGTACGGACCGAACCGGTGGATCATCGCCAGGATGATGAACAATTTGAAGGCTTCGTGCGAACGTAGCAACGACCATGTGAGTCTCACCGTCGTGATGCAGATGCGTCAAGCGATGGCCGAGTTCGCCGACGAGTCCGACGACGCTCGACGCTCACTATTCGTCCTCAACTGACCGGTTCACGACTGACCGGTTCACGACTGACCGGTTCACGACTGACCAGTTCACGACTGACGGGTTCACGACTGACCGGTTCACGGTGGTGCAGTCGCCGGCGGTCCTGGATTGTTTCCGACGCCCAGACACGTGAACGCTACGTAGTCCTGGATCCGCTCGCCGGGTGTCGCCCCTGGCAGCACACCCTCCTCGTCGAGTGTGCCAGGATCGATCAGCGACGATTCCGGGCTGGACGAACTCGCTGATTCGGACGACGCGGTCACCGATTCAGGAATCGACGGGATCGGCTCTCCGGTTCGCAACGAGGTCAGTATGGCGTTGAAATCGACCGCAATCGCTGGGGGGACGTCGTCCAGCAAATCGGTGTAGGTGTCGATGATCATCTGGTTCGGGTCGTCAGGCGGGTCGTTGGCCAGCCGCGCCGAGAGCTCGCTGATCACCTTACAGAACGGTGACGACCGTTCGGCGGGAACTGAGACCGGAACAAACTCTGGAGTAGTTGCGTCTGCGCTCGAAGGGCCGTCGCCCGCGCCGTCGCCGAACGATGTGCAACCGGTCGACGCGATCGCGGCGATCGTTGCCAATCCGATGCGATACACAACTCCCATGTCGTTGAGTGTGACAGGCGGGCGGTTGATTGTGGGTGCATCGCTTCTTGCGCACGTTACTCACGTCGGTACGTTGCCTCCGTACGTTGCGTCGGTACTTTGAAGGCATGAGTCTTGCCGAAACCGTTCTGACGACTGACGAAATGCGTGTATTCGATCTCGTCGATCAGCTGCTCGCAGCCAACCCGCCGGCCACGACCGATGCCCGATCGTTCTGGGCCGCACAGTTCGATCTCGGCCTGGCATGGGTCCATTTCGACGTGGGCCATGGCGGACTTGGTGTGAATCCGAAGCTGCAGAAGTTGGTCAACGAGCGGGTGTACGCCGAGGGTGCCCCAAACCCGATCTTCCGTAATCCGATCGGACACGGTATGACCGCACCGACGGTGCACGCCTGGGGGAGCGATGATCAGAAGCGGCGCTACTTGCGTCCATTGTTCACCTGCGAGGAAATCTGGTGTCAACTGTTCTCCGAACCGGGCTCAGGGTCCGACTTCGCCGGATTGTCATCACGCGGCGTCCGTGATGGCGACGAATGGGTGATCAACGGGCAGAAAGTCTGGACGACGCTGGCGCATGTGTCTCGTTGGGGCCTGCTCGTCGTACGCACCGACTCCGAAGCCGTGAAGCACGCTGGTCTGACGGCGTTCGTGGTCGACATGCTCGATCCGACTGTCGAGGTCCGCCCGCTCCGGCAAATGACCGGCGAGGCCGAGTTCAACGAGGTCTACTTCACCGACACCCGGATTCCTACCGCCGAGCTGCTCGGCCAACCTGGCGATGGCTGGCGAGTGTCACTGACGACCCTGATGAACGAGCGCGTCTCGATCGGTGGCGCGATTCCGCGCAAAGGTTCGGGTCCGATCGCCGAGTTGATTGCTGCCTGGCAGGCAATTCCAGCCGACGATCGTGACCCGGCCTCACTCGATGCGGTGATGCAACTCTGGATTCGAGCCGAAGTGTTGCGGCTCACCAACATTCGGGCCAACTCCAGCCGGAAGAAGGGCGACCCCGGCCCTGAAGGTTCGATCAGCAAACTCGAGTCTGCCAATCTCAACAAAGACATCTACGACCAAGTCATGAATCTGATGGGTGCCGAGGCGATGTTGTACGGCAGTTACGAGATGATCCGACCGGAGCTGACGATGAGCTCGGATTCGGTCCACAAGTCGTTCCTGCGCTCACGCGCCAACTCGATCGAGGGCGGCACCACGGAAGTCATGAAGAACATCCTTGGCGAGCGGGTGCTCGGCCTACCAGGCGACGTCCGAGTCGACCGTGACGTCCCATGGGCACAGGTCCCGCGAAACTAGCCCGCCGTTGCGCCGATTCGCTTCGCCGCCCGACGGAGGAGCATCTTGGTTGGGTCTTCGGGCTCGACGCCGAGGTCGTCGAGCAGCACTTGGGTGGATCGCACAGCGGCCTCGAGCCCCGATCGGTCGCTGCCCTGCAGATGGCAGGCAATCGCGAGTCGATGGGCGCGCTCGGAGTATGGCGATGCGATGCGGCCCCGCTCGGCGCAACGCAACGCTTCGTCGAACCGACCGGCAACGAGCTGCAGCTCACCGAGACGTAGGCAAGCGTCGACGAGGGAGCGGTGGACGTGCTCGACCTCTCCGTTGAGCTCATCGATCGAGCTGAGATCGATGAGCGGATCGCCGCGCCATAGCTCGACGACTCGCGTGAGGCGGACGATCACCTCGGTCAGATCGTTGCGCTGCTGCGCCTGCTTAGCCTCAGCCAGGAGAGATTGGGCCTGCCGGAGGTCAGTGTCGACGAGCGGGCACCCCGCTAACTGGATCCAGTTGGCATCGCCGCGAATTCGCCAGCTCGAACGACCGGCAGGACGGTCGGGTTCGAGCAGCCTCCTGAGGTGAGTGAGCGTGACACGCAGGTTCTGTGCAGCTGCCGTCGGCGCGAGGTCTGGCCACATCAGGTCACAGATTCGGTCGCGACGCACGGCGCCCTTGAGCACGAGCAGGGCGAGCAGCGTTCGCACGCGGCCGCGACGAAGTTCTGACCTGTCGGTCTCGGTCGTACCTTCTCGCAGTTGCAGCAACCCGAGCACCCCGATGCTGAGTGATGTCTGAACGAGGTCGGGGGAGTTGTCGAATAGTCCGGTCGCGCTTGCCTGGCACGAAGCGTCACCATGTGTGGCCAGCCATTCGACTTCGCGGCGGGTCGGGGCGGGGAGCCAGGCGGCGAGTGTCCGGAAGAGCGAGCCACCGTCGGGACAGCCGACTGCATGGGCGCGAACGGCGAGTTCGACGGACCAAGCGAGCGGTAACGACGTCACCACGATGCCGGGTGGTCCAAGGTCGGCATCGCGGTCAATCTGACCATCTCGTGCGGCAAGGAATTGGCGGGCCACCGCTCGCGCTCGTAGGAGCGTCGGGCCGAGCTCGGCCGTATCCCAATGTGTGCGAGCGCTGTCGTTGGCGATATACACAGTCGCCAGGGCGCGACGAAGGTGCATTTCGCTGCGAGTGTCGGCGAGTGGGTGACGGGCGAGATGGTCGGCGATCGCACTCTTCGCCGCCGGCTCATCGTGATCGAGAATCTTGAAGCAGGCCAATGCCGTAGCGGTGATCGCGCTGTGGCGACCATCCAGCGGATCCATTTTCGTGGCCTCGATGACTGATCGCGCCGTGTCGGCGAGGGCGCGGTCGCCGAATGATGCGGCGACCAATGCGCAGTGCCCCGCAGCCACGACGCGATCGCGTTGGTTGAGATCAGGGAATGGCTCCATAGAGGGCGGAGCCGTCAAGCAGGCCGACGGATCGCCCACCGACCAGCGGAGCATCGACGGCGGGATGGATCTCACGAAGGTGTTGGGTGACTGGAGGAGTGGCAGGCCGATCGGGATCGCCTCCTGTGCGCGTCCCGCGAGTATCAGCATGGTCACATGCAGTCGGGTCATGAGTTCTCGTACGAGCGGCGGAACTTGATCGAACGACATCGTTTCGATCGTGTTCAGCGTCCCGCCTATATCGCCGGCCAACGACGCCAGCGCAGCATCGACGGCGCTTACGAAGAACTGGAGCACGGGTTGTTGTGACACGCCAGGCAGTGCCTTGATACGTTGCGTGAGTGTCACGAGCCGCGTGTTGTCACCGCGTGCATGGGCAGCCGTGGCACCCAAGCCGAGTGTGACGGCATGTCCTTGGACGTCTCCGGATTCGGCGAAGATGACCTCCAGCGCATCGAGCTCACTGTCGATGTCGCCGGGTTTTCGATGTTGGGCGTGACGAACGGCCACGGCGAGCAGCCGGTGCTCGGCTGTGCCAACGACCTCTGACGGCGCGCCAGCCAGCCATAGCGAGGCGGTGTCGATGGGGAGCGCTCCGAGGGTCTCGCGCACGAGCGAGATGCACGCTACGCGGAACATAGCGGGGTCGCCCCAGCGCACCGCGGCAGATCCCATTCGGACGGTCTCGCCGCGCTCGAGGAGCACACTGAGTGCTCGTCGCCGGACATCAAGAACGTCCGACGTCGGGAAGATCCGGGCGGCCGCGTCCTCCCATAAATGGTGCGCGCCGATTCGGCCTTTGGTGTCTTGATGCAGAAGGGGCACGAAGCGCAGCAGATGGTCGATGTCGACGTCGTGGCCGGCCACGAGCCTGATCTCGCTCGCCGAGCCCGAGCCGAGCATGGCCAGCGCGAGCAGGCCTGATCTCTCGGCGGGCGACAACCGTGCGACGATCTCCTCCCACAAGAACTCGCGCATCGCGCCAGCCGGCGCTGACAGGACAAGCCTCACCAACGATGGCCACCCGGCCAGGCCTTCGCACGCGGTCCGGTCCTGGCCGAGCGATGCTGCGAGCGCGGCGACCTCGGAATCGGTAAATGCGAGTGCATCATCACCGATGTCAACTACCTGTTCGGCAGCTCGTCGACGCGCCAGCGGGATCGGAACCGGGTCACGGCCGGCGAGCACCAGATGGGCGTGCGGCGGCAACCGCGCTGCCAGGTCGCACACGAACTGTTCACCCGCCGACTTCGTCGGAAGCTCATGCAGATCGTCGACGAAGATGCAGACATCCAGCGGGACGGTGGCGCCCAACGCGCCGAGAACGCGATCGATACCCCCGCCATCTCTTGAGGGAGCACCGATGGCGTCGAGGATCGCTCGCGACAAGCGTTCTGCGTCCTCGTCGCCCGGCTCGCAGGCGACCCAGACGTCGATCCCTCTCGGTGCTGCGTCGTTGGCTCGAATCGCCTGCGAGAGTGCCGTCGTCTTGCCGAACCCTGCACCCGCTACCACGACCGTGACCGGCACATCGAACCGGGCCGCCAACGCGTCGATCAAGCGTGCGCGAAGCAGTTCATCGTGGAGCGGTGACGGCGGTAGCGGTGTCCGTCGACCGCCGGGTGATGGCGTCTGCCGACTCACAAATCGTCACCATAGTCGCGGATCGCCGGCGGCCGAGATAGACGCACGTCAGCCGGGCGGCGAAGCATTCGTAGGCCGCTGCACCGAGGTTTGTTCCGCCCAGAAAGAGGAGCGCATCGGTTGAATCGAAGCGTTGACTGAACTGTGCTGTAGAGATGGCGCCGACGAGGTACGGCACTTCCTTGGCGACTTCCGCGGCGATGTAGCCGACCGCTGACGCAACTCGACGTACGCGTTCGTTGCTCGATCGGCGGTGAGCGATCTCGAATGCAAGTTTCGAGAGCGCGTTGCTGCTCGTGCCCGTCGCCACGAGGAGCCTCCAGTTGGCTGCAAGATTGGCGCGCATGCCGAGAACCCACAAGATGTATGTGATGGCGAGGAATCCGAGGATCGCCGGTTGTGGTGCTCGATCGAGTGCGTCAGCGGCGACCAGCAAGACACCGGTGCCGGTGGCCACGACGTCGAGCAGCGATGCGGTCACTACCGTCGCAGCGATCGTCACACCCCAACGAGAAGCCCGGTTGCCCCGCACGTCATACGTCGAGCAGACCGAGAACGCTGCTGGGTTTGGGCTCGAGTTCGTCAACTCGAGCATCGTCTCCCGCCTGCGATAACGGAGCGCTAACCGGCGCTGGTTGGAGACGGCCGAGCTGACCGGCTGGAACGGAACTCCCGGTCAGTTGCCGGTGGTCAGGACGTAACCGAGGAACATGGCTGACAGCGCAGCGAGTAAGCCGAGCGCTCCACCAATTGCCAACGCCGCCTTCGACCGACCGATCTGATGCACCGCAGCGGCGGCTCCACTCGCAATCGCCAGCGCGATTTTCAGGAACAGTGTTATTTGGTACTCGGTCGTGGTGTCGGAGACGTCGACCTCAGTGAGGTTCCAGAAGCCGGTGAGTACGACTACCGCGAACGCCGACCATGCGACGCGAGCGAACGCTCGCGCCACGACCTTCGTGGCGTCGGGATGTGTTCGGCGCAAACTTGGCACGATCCCGGCAAGCACGATCTGACCACCGACCCACACCGATGCCGACAGAACGTGAAGGAACAATCGAATCGTGTTTGCGTTCGGTGACAGCATCGGGTCTCAATCGGTGAGTGCCGCCAGCACGTCGCTGGCCGGAAGGTTGCGGTCGTCCATCACCGGGCGATGGATCATCGAGCCACCCAACAATGAGGTGACACTGAGTTCTAGCGCTGCCTGTAGCTCGCGGATATTGCGAGGCGGCGGGAAGTACTCGTCCTCCTCAGTGATCCGGACCGCTTCGATCCCGAGTCGCGGATTCAACCGAGCAATCACCGCCTCGACCAACTCCTCCGGGGCCGACGCACCAGCCGTAACACCGACCGTGCCCGTGAGGTCGTCAGGAAGTTGATCGGCCTCGTTGACCCGAAAGACGCGCTGACACCCTCCCTCTCTGGCGAGTTGCTCCAACGCCCGCGTGTTCGATGAGTTCGACGATCCGATCACCACAATCGCGTCACAACGAGGTGCCATTGCCAGCAGCGACGACTGACGGTTGGTCGTCGCGAAACACAGGTCGCTGCGGCCGGGCGACCAGACGTCCGGAAAGCGTTCGCGAACCCTCACCGCCACACTTTCCCATTCGCGGTGCGACAACGTGGTCTGGGCGAGCAGTGCGACCGGCTGATCGAACAGTGGTAGCGCATCAACTTCGGAAACCGATTCGACCCGGCTGATGGCCTCAGGCGCAACCGCCATGGTGCCAACCGCCTCTTCGTGGCCCTCGTGACCGACGTACACGATCCGATACCCCTTGCCGGCACGCACCTTGACCTCGTGGTGGACCTTTGTCACGAGGGGACAGACCGAGTCGACGACAAAACTGCCACGGGCGCGAGCCGCCTCGACAACTTCGGGAGCCGAACCGTGAGCCGACAGCATGATTGGCCGACCAATCGGAACCTCATCGATGTGATCGACGAAGACGACGCCCTGACGTTCGAACCGTTCGACAACAATCTTGTTGTGGACGATCTCATGAAAGCAGAAGACAGGCGGCTCGAACGTGCGGACCATCCAAGCCAGCGCCTTGATTGCCATCTCGACACCTGCGCAAAAACCACGTGGCTCGGCGAGAAGAACTCGGTCGACGTTCATGCTGGCCGACAGAGTATCGGCCAGTTGACACCTGCCCATCGACACACCATTCAATTCGCGCTAGCCCCTCGACAAGCGTCACGCCCAGCCTGACTCCTCCCACCGATAGCCTGGTTCGGCCATGTCAGCACCTCTCGTTGTCTCAGTCGCGCCGGATTCACCAGCGGCGCTCGTTGGGCTGATGCCCGGCGACGAGATCGTTCGCGTCGATGGTCAGGTCCCGCGTGATGTGATCGAATGGCAGTTGTTCACCGACTCGGCCGACGTCGAACTCGAAGTACTCCGCAACGGGCTCGAAATTGACCTTACGGTGCCGAAGCGAGCCGGTGAGCCGCTGGGGATCGAAGTCCAGTCAGCCGTCTTCGATCGAGTCCGGACATGCGACAACCACTGCGAGTTTTGTTTCATCTATCAGTTACCGAAAGGTATGCGCCGGAGCCTGTACCTGAAAGACGATGACTACCGGCTGAGCTTTCTCTACGGCAACTTCACGACCTTGACTCGTTTCACCGAAGCCGATTTGGAACGCGTCATCACCGAACGACTGTCGCCGCTGCACGTGTCTATTCACGCCACCGATCACGACGTCAGGAACCGGATGCTCAAGAACGCCCGTGGCGGGATGAGCTTGCGCTGGCTGAGAGCACTCCTCGATCACGGGATCGAAGTGCGTGGCCAAGTCGTCGTATGCCCCGGAGTCAACGATGGTGACGTGCTCGCCGACACCTTGGCTGGTGTGCTCGATCGGTTTCCCGAACTCGAATCGGTGGCCGTTGTGCCGCTGGGCCTGTCGAAGTTCAACGCCGAATCCGCAATGCGCCTACACACGTCCGATGAAGCCCATCGTGTCATCGAGATCGTCGAAGCGTGGCAGGCAACGTTCCTTGCCGTGCTCGGGAGACGGATGGTGTTCGCGGCCGACGAGTATTACCTGATGACGGGGCGACCGTTTCCGTCCGAAGAGTCGTACGAGGGCTTCCCGATGCACGAGGATGGGATTGGTATGGCGCGCACATTTGAGTTGGAGTTCGACGGACAGGCAACAACTGCCACAGGCGTGCGTAGCGGTTTCTTCGCTGCCGTCGACCTGCCGGCCAACCCGGCGGCATATACAGGTTTGCGGGCGAAAGGCGGTTGCGAGGTCGAGGGGGCCTCGTGGACCGGATTGGCGTCGACCGGATCGTTTTCGACCGTGACACTGACGGCTCGCAAGGGCGCGCCCACCGGTGTGCTCACAGGGCGGTTCGGTGCCCAGGTGATCACACCGCTGATCGACCGGCTTGGTCGCGACGATGTCCGAGTGATCACGGTCGACAACGAGTTCTTTGGCGGAAACACCGGGGTCACCGGGTTGATGACAGGCAAAGATCTGTCGCGGGTGCTCGCTGATCAGCCACCAGGTCACCGCTACCTGCTGCCCGACGTGTGTCTATCGGACGACGGGCGATTTCTTGATGGGCTGTCGGTCGACGACCTGCCGCGCCCGGTTCGGGTGGTTGCCACCGATGGCATCGCACTCCGACGCGCTTTGGAGGACAGCATGAACGATTCGAGTGTGCGCCAATGACCGACATCGATGACCAGATACGCGAGTTGCCGTCGGTCGTGATCGTCGGTCGCCCGAACGTCGGTAAGAGCACGTTGTTCAACCGGATCGTGGGGGAGCAGGCGGCAATAGTCGAGAACCGCCCTGGGGTGACCCGCGACCGCAAGGAACTCGCCGCCGAGTGGCTGGGCGTGCCGTTCACGGTGATCGATACCGGCGGTTGGATGCCGAAGGGCAGCGATCTCGACGAAAAGGTCAGCCGTCAGGTGGAAGCTGCCGTCGCCGACGCCGACCTTGTGCTGTTCATCGTCGACGCCGGCGTCGGCGGTTCCGACGAGGATGAAGCGGTCGCCGACTGGCTACGCAGAGGCGCTCACAACGTACTGGTGGTGGCCAACAAGGCCGACAACGATCGACGCGAGACCGACCTCTGGCAGTTCCTGTCCCTCGGGCTCGGCGATGCGATTCCCGTCAGCGCACTGCATGGTCGCCGAGCAGGCGATCTGCTCGACATCGTCCTCGAACGTCTCGGCGACAAGGCCAAGTGGGTCGACGTCGAAGACGACCGCCCCGAGTGGGGCGACGAGGAAGCTTGGTCAGCTGATTCGCTCAAGCCACCACGAGTTGCGATCGTCGGTCGCCCGAATGTCGGCAAGAGCACGTTGTTCAACCGACTTGTCGGAGAAGACCGCTCCGTTGTCCACGACATGGCTGGCACGACCCGCGACGCGATCGACACACTGGTCGAAACCGAGGACGGTCCAATCGTGTTCGTCGACACGGCCGGGATGCGCAAGCGTTCGAAGATCGACGATTCTGCCGAGTACTACTCGCTGGTGCGGGCGCTTCGCGCGATCGACGACTCCGACATCGCCCTACTGATCATTGATGCAGTCGACGGAGTGACAGGCCAAGATCAACGGCTTGCCGAGCGGGTCGACGCCTCCGGCTGCCCGATCGTGATCATGCTCAACAAGTGGGAGTTGATCGAAGATCCAAACGCGAGATTGGCGATCGAAGCCGATGTGAAGCGCAAGTTGGCATTCGTCGGCGATGCACCGCTGCTGAAGATCTCGGCGCTGACCGGAAAGGGTGTCCACAAGTTGCGCCCGCACCTACAGGACGCGATCGAGCAGTATCACCGGCGCGTTCCGACCCGTGATGTCAACCGAGTGATCATCGACGCTCAGCAACGAGCACCAGCTCCTGGTGGCGCTCGCGTGTTGTATGCAGTGCAGGGGGCGACTGACCCGCCCACATTCACGTTGTTTGTCAACCGCGAGCTTCCGCACACCCACCTTCGCTATCTCGAGCGCAGTATTCGTGAGGCGTTCGAATTCGGATCGGTGCCGATCAAGCTCCGAGTCCGCAAGAAGAGCGGTTGAGCTCGTCGATGCCGTGGTGTGAACCGTGTTCGAAGTACCTGGCACCCTCGGCCGTCAACGCCGACGGGTCATGCCCGTCGTGTGGGGAACCGGTCGGAGAGGTTGAAAAGAAGGCAGCCAAGGTTGCCGCTGATGAGTCGACGCCGTGGCATTTCAAACTGCTCGTGGTAATGCTCGTGATCTATCTTGGCTGGCGATTCGTTCAGCTGTTGACCTAGTTCGGCTCGCCGACCGGTGCTCGGGGTCGATCTATCCAAAGATCGTCCCGTCCAAACCGAACTTCGCTCGTAGGTAGGTAAGCTCGCCGTCCGTACACATACGGGCTGTAGCGCAGCTTGGTTAGCGCACTTGTCTGGGGGACAAGGGGTCGCAGGTTCAAATCCTGTCAGCCCGACCAAATCGCGTGGTGTTGTTGCGGATCGAATTCGCAGCAACACCACGCCCGTTTGCTACCGGCGTTGTTTGCTACCGGGCTGGTTGACTGACCGGAAGACCCTGATCGTCGGTGCCGAGTATCGAGCGCAGCGCCGTGGCGGCAGCGTGCAGTTCCTCAGGCTCTACGTGAGGTCGAGCGTTGGCGAACGAGAGTTCGCTCATGTCGTTCGTTGGGATCACGTGGATGTGGGTGTGGGGCACTTCGTACCCGGCGACGATCACGCCGACTCGTTCCGGGCCGAACGCCACCTTCTGTGCTGACCCGATCGTGTGCGTCACGGCGAACAGATGGGCAACGAGATCCGGTGCTGCGTCTACCCAGTGTTGGATCTCGTCGATCGGCACGACCAGTGTGTGGCCGTACGCCATCGGGTTGATCGATAGAAAGGCAACGCAGCGTTCGTCGCGCCAAACGAAGGTCCCTGGAATCTCGCCTTCGATGATCCTGGTGAAGATGGTCGGCATGATTTCAATCTAGGCTCCGCGGCCATGACGGGGCAGGTTGACAATCAGACCAACGCCGGCGAGGTCGACTCGGTGTGGACGGTGCCGAACTTGATCACGTTGATCCGATTGCTGTGCCTTCCGTTGTTCGTGTACGTCCTGTTCGGGGTCCCGTCCCGACAGGCAGCCGCCTGGATGCTAGGAGGGTTAGGAGCGACCGATTGGGTCGATGGCTACCTCGCCCGTCGACTCGGCCAGACCAGCGAGTTCGGCAAGAAGTTCGACCCAACCGTCGACCGAATGCTGTTCGTGGTCGGGATCGTTGCGATCATCGTCAACGACACGATCCCGATCTGGTTTGCGATCGCCGTCCTCGCTCGTGAAGTGCTCGTCGGGGGGGCCGTGGCGATTGCAACGTTGGCGTTCGGAATGCAGCGATTTGATGTGACCTGGTGGGGCAAGACCGCGACCTTTCTTCTGATGTTTGCCGTGCCAGGGTTCCTGATGGGTCACAGCAGTGTTCCCGGAGCCGACGGTTTCACGGTCGCTGCTTGGATCTTTGGCGTCCCAGGGCTGATTCTGAGCTACTACACCGGTGCCGCGTACATCCCGACAATTCGGGCCAGCGTGCAGTCCGGACGTGTGGCGCGAGCGGCTCGTTCGTGACACCCGCTCCCGGACCGATACGGTTACGCCCATGAACGTGCCTGCCGAGCTGCTGTACTCAGCCGAACACGAGTGGGCTCGCCCTCTTGACGACGGTTCGACTATCCGAATCGGCATCACCGACTATGCCCAGGATGCACTCGGGGATGTGGTGTTCGTTGATCTGCCGGCGATCGGAACGGTGGTTGCCGCCAGCGACGCAGTCGGCGAGTTGGAGTCGACCAAGTCGGTGTCCGAAATGTACGCCCCCGTGTCTGGCACGGTGGTTGCCATCAACGAAGCGCTTGCCAACAGTCCGCAACTGATCAACGAAGATCCGTACGGCGAAGGTTGGCTGTGCGTGATCGAAATCAGCGACTCGTCCGAACTTGACTCGCTGCTCGATGCGGCCTCCTATCTGAATCTCACAGAAGGCTGATTGACCTCATGACATACGTGTTTTGTAATCAATGCGGCCATCGCAACCCTCCCGAGAGCACGTTCTGTTCAAGCTGCGGGTCGCCGCTCGACAACCTCGAAGATCGAACGATCACCCTGACCGCGATCGACCCGCTTCAGGATGCCCCAGGATCGGCAGACGATCTCGTGATCCCGGTCGGTGAGCTTGCACGTGGGGCGGGTGTCTTGATTGTCCGGGCCGGTTCACAGGCAGGCGATCGGTTCACCCTTGACAGCGACATCACGCGACTGGGCCGTCACCCCGACAGCGAGATCTCGCTCGACGACATCACGGTGTCGCGCCGCCACGCCGAAGTCCATCGCACGGCCGAGGGCTATATGGTCGCCGACGAAGGTTCATTGAACGGCACCTACGTCAACCAGGAACGCGTCGAGCGGGCTCGACTCCTGCACGGCGACGAGCTGCAGATCGGCAAATTCCGACTCGTGTTCTTCGAGCGCGCCGATGCCTGAGGTCACCGACAGCAGCTATCTCTCGATCGGCGAGGTGCTCGGACTCCTGCTCGAGGAGTTTCCTGACGTGACGATCTCCAAGATTCGGTTCCTCGAGAGCCAGGGTTTGATCTCACCCGAACGCACCGCGTCTGGCTATCGCAAGTTCTACTCGGACGACGTGGAGTTGTTACGGGTGATCCTGACCGAGCAGCGGCAGAACTACCTGCCGCTCCGGGTCATCAAGGACCGACTCGACGCTGGCGAGATCGATCCGACGGGCGAGCATCTCAAACCAAGCGTCAACGGTCACACGGGTGGGCATAGTCCACTTGGAGCGTCCGGCGATGATGACGACGACGAACCCAGCGAGGTGCCAACGCAGAGTTTGGCGTCACACCCGACCGCCCGCCGTCAGCCGCCTGCCGCTGCACCTGAGATTCCCGCAACGCACGCGTCATCGTCACCCGCCGCACCACAGCAGGCAGGGGCCACGTTGACATCGATTGAGCCGCAGTTGCTACCTGGTGTGCTTCTCGACCGCGCCGAACTGTGTGGCATGGTGGGGATGACCGACGCCGAACTGACCGAGCTCGAGAGCTTCGGAATCGTCAGCTCTCGCGACAGCGGTGGGGTAGCCCTGTACGGGGACGATGCCGTCGCCATCGCCCGCCCGGCGTGTGAGTTCCTTCGCCTCGGTGTCGATGCTCGTCACCTGCGTAACTGGCGGACGTCCGCTGACCGCGAGGCCTCGCTGTACGAGCAGCTGGTCACTCCTCGATTCCGCCAGCGCAATCCCGAGTCGAGGGCCGAAGCGCTCACGCAGCTGCGACGCCTCGATGCGCTCGGCGGGAGTCTGCGTGCAGCGATGACGCGCCAATCGCTACGCCATCATTTCGAATCGTGACTGGTTTGAATCCTCACGGGGAGTAGTCTCGTATCTGTGACACCGATGGATCTGGTGGGGGTGCGGGTCGAGATTCCAGCCAACACCCCGATGGTGCTCCTGCAGGAGCAGACCGGATCTCAACGCCTGCTACCGATCTATATCGGAAGCCCAGAGGCTTCGTCGATTCACTACGCGCTCGAAGGAATCGACCCTCCCCGCCCACTGACGCACGATCTGTTTCTCACCGCCTTGCAGCAGCTCGGTGCGACGTTGGAACGGGTGGTCGTTACCGAAGTTCGAGATCACACGTATTATGCCGAGCTGCACCTCAAGGCCGCCGGAGTCGAACACGTGCTCTCGAGTCGGCCGTCCGATGCGATCGCCTTGGCTGTGCGTTGCGAAGCCCCGTTGTTTGCGTCGGACGAGTTGCTCGACGAGGTCGGTCAGCTTCCGGAACCAGAACCCGAGGATGAAGCCGAAGACATGATCGATGAGTTCAAGGACTTCATCGAAAACGTCAGCGCAGAAGACTTCGACGATTACCCTCAATGACTTCGATGCCGTCACGCCGGGCGGTCATACGTGGTTCAGCAGTCGCTGCGGTAGGCCTTGCGGTCCTGCCGCTGGGTCGAGTACTTCAGTCGTTGGCGAGTGCCCGACCATCCGACGAACCGTACGGTCGACTTCTGGCTACAGATGCGAACGGTCTCCGAATTCCCGCCGGGTTTACGTCGAGAATCGTGGCGACGACTGGTCAGCAAGTCGGTTCGACGGCATACACGTGGCACTCGTGGCCGGACGGGGGCGCCTGCTTTTCGCTCCCTAGAGGGCGACACGCCTACGTGTCGAACTCGGAAATCGCAGGTGGAGGCGGCGGTGTTGGGGCAGTCGTGTTCGACGCCGTCGGCGAAGTCGTCGACGCCTACTCGATCTGCTCGGCCACGAACCGCAACTGCGCAGGTGGAGCGACACCATGGGGGACATGGTTGTCGTGCGAGGAGGTCGATGAAGGGTTGGTGTACGAATGCGACCCGTCTGGCGTCGCCCGTCAGGTCGCCCGCCCGGCGCTTGGCACGTTCTCTCACGAAGCAGCAGCGGTCGACCCGACGAATGGAATCGTCTATCTGACCGAGGACAAGCCTGATGGTCGCCTGTACCGGTTTATTCCTGACATCGCCGGATCGCTCTCGAGCGGTCGCCTGTTCGCTGCCGGCCTCAACGATTCGACAGTGACCTGGCATCCGACCAGGACAGATCGCCCAGATCGTGAGGCTCTCACGCATCCATTCAATGGTGGCGAGGGGATCGTCATTCGTGATCGGTTCTTGTACTTCACGACGAAGGGCGACAAGCGGGTCTGGGAGCTTGGCCTGACGACCAACGAACTCGCTGTGCTGCATGATTGCGTGGCGACGCCGAGCGCCGCATTGAACGCTGTCGACAACATCTGCGTCGCGCCGAACTCACTCGATCTGTATGTCGCTGAGGACGGGGGGAATTTGGAGCTGTGCGTGATCGCATCGACGCCTTCAGGATTGGTCGTCTCACCGTTTCTCCGGTTCGTTGGGCACGACGCCTCCGAGGTGACCGGGCCGGCATTTTCGCCAGACGGCGTAACGTTGTACGTCTCATCTCAGCGTGGCACTGATGGCATCAACGGTGTCACGGTTGCCATTACCGGGCCGTTTCGCAGGCGGATCGGTATCAACCAGCCAGCCTCGCTCGGGTTTCCGCCGCCATTTGCGGAACGCGTCGATTACACAAACGGTTGACGGCGCGCGCCGCTTCGCGTAGAGTGCGTAGCTCACACTCCCGTAACTACAACGATGTTGTCGCAGGCATCGATCACCGTAGGGGAGTCTGGTTGGGGCAGGCAGGCTCCGTGGGCGCAGGCTGACGGAACCACGAACGAACGGAGAAACCCGGTGAGCGAAGGCTTCAGCGGAACACAGGCAGCCAACGTCGTTGGTATCACATACCGGCAACTCGACTACTGGGCGCGAACCGATTTGATTCGGCCGGCCCTGACCGATGCCAGCGGGAGCGGCAGTCGCCGGCGATACAGCTACAAAGACCTGCTTGAGTTGCGCGTAATCAAGACGTTGCTCGACGCCGGCATCAAGCTCGAATCGGTCCGTGACGTATTCGAATACATGCGCCAGCACGTCGACACCGATATCGCCGCAGCCCATCTCGTGATCAACGGCAGTTCAGTGATTCTGGCGCAAGGCAGCGAGCTGATCGACGTCTTGGCGAACGGTCAGGGTGTGCTCAACGTGCTCTCTTTGGCAGGTGTCAAGAGCCAGGTCGATGCACAGTTGGTGCCGCTGCAGGCGGAAATGCTGGAGCGTGCCGCTGCCGTTGGCAGCTGAGATGAACCTTTCGCCGCTTGATGCGGTGCACCGTTCACTGGGCGCCAAGATGGTGCCGTTCGGCGGTTGGGACATGCCGCTCGAGTACACCGGCACAATCGATGAACACCTCGCCTGCCGCCAATCGGCGGTGATGTTCGATGTCTCACACCTCGGAACGGTTCGGCTGTCCGGCACTGAGGCGTACGAGGTGCTCCAGCGCCAACTCACCAACGATCTCGCAAAGATCGAACCCGGACGAGCGCAATACACGCATCTGCTCGATGATGCCGACGGGTCGGTGCTCGACGACATCATCGTGTGGTGGCATCCGAAGTCAGACGGCGTCCCGGTATTCGATGTGATGCCCAATGCCTCCAATACCGACCGGGTACTCGAAGCGATCGGCGGGACTGACATCACTGCGGGTCGTGCTGTTATCGCTGTTCAAGGGCCAGCAGCCCGTGAGCGGGTCGGCATGGTGTTTCCGTCTGCTGCCGCTGTCCGGCGTTTTCGGGTCGGTTTGGCCAATTGGGGAGACGTGGTGTGCGTCGTCGCCGGAACGGGTTATACGGGCGAGGAGGGGATCGAGATCGCCGTCCCGCTTGACGCAGCCGAAACGTTGTGGCTGGCGCTCGCCGAGTCGGGCATCCGTCCGGCAGGTCTGGGTGCGCGTGACACGCTGCGGCTCGAGGCCGGACTTCCGCTGCACGGTCATGAACTTGGTCAAGGGATCACACCGCTTCAGGCAGGGCTTGGGTGGGTGATCGGTTGGCACAAACCGACGTTCCGAGGCAAGCAGGCGCTGCTTGCCGAGCGCGATCGCGGGGTCGATCGCAAGCTGGTCGGGATATCCACCGAGGGTCGTCGACCACCGCGCGCCGACTGCGTGATCGTTGTTGACGGCCACAACGTTGGAACGGTGACTTCCGGGAACTACTCACCGGTGCTCGGGCACGGGATCGCATTCGGATTCGTGTCACCCGAGCTAGGCGTTGGCGATCGGATCGGCGTCGATGTTCGTGGAACTGTGATACCAGGGAAAGTTGTGACGACGCCGTTCGTCAAGCACTAGCCGATCACCGTTTCTTGGCGGCCTTCCTGGTCGGCGTGGTGGTCGGCGTGGTGGTCGGCGGGTGCTTGGCTGTTGATTTCTTCGCTGGTGCTGTGGCCGACGTTGGCGTTGATGCCTGTACCGGTTGTTGAGCGGGAGCCGAGGGCTTGGCACCCATTCCCGGTAATCGCAGTCCACCGAACAGACCGCCGGCGCTCTCGGCGAACTGTGTCAGCGGTCCGAGCCGCTTCGATACGTCACCGATCGTGTTGATGAACTCACCGAGTTGATTCGGCAGTGACGAGAACCCGGGCGAACTGAGTGTGTCGACGATCTTCTCGATGTTCGGAGCAGCGGCACGGATCGGCCCTTCCAGGAGCTTGGTGATCTCGTCGGCAGCGTGCACCGAGCGCGAGATCTGGGGCATCATGTCCCGCACTGGTTGCTCGATATCACCGATCAGGCGGTTGATTCGAGAGGCAGCCTCGTTGAGGTTCTCCATCGTGCGATTGAGGTTGTCGACCGCCCGGAACAACTCGTCGACACCGCGTTTGAACTGCTCGACGGTGCGGATCCCACCGGCAATCGGAGCCGCGATCAGGTTGATCACGTCAGCAAAACCATCGTGTCGGGGAGCGTCGTCGGTCATCGCCCCAAGGCTACGGCCCGATCGTGGTTGAGGTAGTGGTCGCGGTTGGTGTCGTGGTCGTCGTGCTGGTCGTGGTGCTGGTCGTCGTTGTCGTGGTGCTGGTCGTGGTGTTGGTCGTCGTTGTCGTGGTCGGCGTGCTGGTCGTGGTGCTGGTCGGCGATGCCGTGGTCGATGGTGTCGTGGTTGTCGTGGTCGATGGTGTTGTGGTCGGCGCGGTCGGCTTGGTCGTCGTGCTGGTCGTCGTGCTGACCGGTGCGAGAGTCGTCGGTGGTGGGGGAGGCGTCGCCGCATATGGCACCGAGAAAATCTGCGGTCGATAGCGATACGGGGTCGGGTAGGCATCACGAACCATGTCGCGGGCGTTGTTCGACACCGCGATCAGGATCGATCCGTACCCATCGCGCCATGGAAGCAGGTGAGCGTGATAGGTGTTCATTTTCGGATCCCCACCGCGTGGCAGAAGCGGACCGTATTGCACCGTTGTCCAAGGCCCCCAGGGTTGTGGGGCTACGTCGATCGCCAGGCTGTCACCCCAGTATCCGTCGACGTCGGTAGCCGAAACCCATTGGCCATCGAGGTAACGCGGCTGCATCGGGTTCTCGACGTAGAAGCGCTTGACGATCGGCACCGCGTCGACACGATTCGGGGACCATCCGTCGGCGGTTCGGTACTCCGGGAGCGTCGCCAACTGCCCTTTCGGCACGCGTGCCAGCCACATCGCCGTCGCCGTGTGCTGCCCACTCCAGAATCCTCCCTCGCGAACGAGATTTTGTTCGAATGTGTTACCGAACAGGTAGGTGTGAGTCGCGTCCGAGCTGACCGCGTAACCGTAGATCGGCGTTGCGTTCGAGTCGGGAGCCAACACGAACGCTGTCCGCTGCAGCGTCTGGGTGTCATAGCTGGCGAGAAATACTCGTTCGGGGTGCCATCCGAGGCCGTCGGGCGGTGCTGGGTCATAGGGGTCTTTGATCATCTCCGCCCAGAACACCCAGAGTTGCCCGTTCGATGTTTCGCCACCCATCGGCCAGAACCATCGGCTCCGCGTGTTGACATCGCCATCGCCGAGCTCGAACGGTGCCGGTTGACTTGCCGAACCACGGTGCAGCAGCGTGAAACAGGGGCCAGTCTGGAGCACCGCTGCGTTATGGACGAAGCGAGCGTTGTTGAGCGTCAATGCAGCGCCGGATTGATCGACGAAGGCGTCTTGAAACAGCCACAGGTAGCGGTCACCACCGAGCGGGTAGACGTGTTGGTAGTCCCAACCCAGCACCGGACCGACGCGAGCCGCGAAGAACTCATCGAGAGCGCGGGCCGAAACGTCACGAGCGCACCCGACATCGGTGCCGAGGTAGCCACCCGAGGTCGTTCGCGTACTTGCCGCCCACGTAGGTGGTGCCAAGGTTGACGGAGGCAACTCGTTCGGGTCCGGTTCGGCCGGGAGCGGCCGCGCAATGACTGCAGGGTGATCCTCATCGACGTTGATCGAGTACCCGTTCGTCAGATCGACTGCGGTAAATGGACTCGGGCTGGTCGTTGTGGTCGTGTTGAGGGTTGTGTTGCGAGCAGTGGTTGACGATGCGGCCGAATCGGTCGTCGTGATTGATGGTCCCGGGATCGACAGGCCCGCATCGACGGTGCTGTTTGTCGCATTGACGGTGTCGATTCGATCGTCGCCGCCCGTCACGACCAATATTCCAATCAGGAGCACGCCGAAGCTCGTTGCGGCGACTACGTACCAGTGTGGCGGGACGGCACGCAGACGATCCGAGAGGCGCACCCTGGCCAGGGTACTCGGATCGTCGATCAGCGGTTGGTCGCGTACGACTCCAACGACTCACACGTGCAGACCAGATTGCGGTCGCCGTAGGCGCCGTCGATCCGCGAGACCGGCGGGAAATACTTGTCCTGCATCGCCGACGTTGAGGGGAATGCGGCCACAGATGCCGAGTAGACCCGATCCCAGCCGTCGATCAGATCGAACGCCGTGTGCGGAGCAAGCCGGAGTGGGCTCGAATCGACGTTCCACTCTCCGCTCGCTACCCGGTCGATCTCTGCACGGATCGCCAGCATCGCGTCGCAGAACCGGTCGAGCTCGCGTAACTCCTCACTCTCGGTCGGCTCGATCATGAATGTGCCGGCGACCGGAAAGCTCATGGTGGGGGAGTGGAATCCGTAGTCGATCAACCGTTTTGCTACGTCGTCGACAGTCACCCCGGTGTCTTTGGTGATCGTGCGCAGGTCGATGATGCATTCGTGGGCGACCCGACCAGTCGTTCCGGCGTAGAGCACTGGGTAGGCGTCTTTCAGCCGGGCCGCCACATAGTTGGCCGATGTGATCGCAACCTGAGTTGCCCGCTGCAGGCCGCTACCGCCCATCAATCGCAGGTAGACCCACGGAATCGGAAGAATTCCAGCCGACCCGAAGCGGGCGGCGGAGACAGGTCCCACGCGTTGATCGACGCCGCCGAGCGGATCGCCAGGCAGGAACGGGACGAGATGGGCACGCACACCAATCGGCCCAACGCCAGGCCCGCCGCCGCCGTGCGGGATACAGAACGTCTTGTGCAGGTTGAGGTGACTGACGTCGGCACCGAACCATCCGGGTTTGGCGATACCGACGAGCGCGTTGAGGTTGGCCCCGTCGACGTACACCTGGCCGCCCGCGGCGTGGACCATGTCGCACAGGTCGACGATGCCGGGTTCGAACACTCCGTGGGTCGACGGGTACGTGACCATGATCGCCGCCAGCCGGGCACCAGCAGCGCCGATCTGATTTCCGAGGTCCGCCAAATCAACGTTTCCGTCGTCGTCGCACTTGACCACGACGACATCCATCCCAGCCATGACCGCACTAGCGGCGTTCGTGCCGTGTGCGCTCGACGGGATCAAACACACGGTCCGGCCGACGTCGCCTCGGCTGCGGTGGTACGCACGAATCGCCAGGAGCCCGGAATACTCACCTTGGCTGCCGGCGTTGGGCTGCACGGTGACGGCGTCGTAACCCGTGATCTCGACCAGTGTTGCCTCGAGCTGGGCAATCATCGTGCGGTAGCCGAGCGTCTGGTCGTCGGGAGCGTACGGATGGATATCGGCGAACTCCGGCCACGAGATCGGTTCCATTTCGCTGGTCGCGTTGAGCTTCATGGTGCATGAGCCGAGCGGGATCATCGTCCTATCGAGGGCGAGGTCGCGATCTGCCAGCCGGCGCAGGTATCGCAACATCTCGTGCTCGCTGTGATACCTCCGGAACGCCGCCTGCGGCAGGATCTCACCGACACGCACGAGATCGTCGGGAACACCGAACTGAGCGCTCGTCAGTGCTTCGGTACTGATCGGCGGTGCCCCGAAGATCGACGCAACAGTTGAGACGACCTCGAGCGTGGTCGTCTCATCGAGGGCGATCCCGACAGACGATGCCGAAAGTGCACGCAAGTTGATTCCGCGATCAGCCGCGGCGGCGAGCACGGTGCCGCTATCGACGTTGTCGATCGTGATTGTGTCGAACCATGCATCGTGCCGAGATGTCATACCGTGTGCCACGAGGTGCGTGGCCAGCAGCGTTGTGAAGCCGTGTACGCGTTCGGCGATCCGTCGCAGACCGATAGGGCCGTGCCATGCGGCGTACAGGCCGGCAATATTGGCAAGCAAGACCTGCGCCGTACATATGTTCGAGGTTGCCTTCTCGCGTCGTATGTGTTGCTCGCGGGTCTGCAACGCGAGTCGCAACGCAGGACGGCCGGCGGCGTCGGTACTGACCCCAACGAGTCTCCCTGGCAAAGCACGCGACGCAGATTCCCTCACGGAGATGAACCCGGCGTGCGGGCCCCCGTAACCCATCGGGACGCCGAATCGCTGGGCGGACCCCACGGCGATATCAGCACCGAGTTCGCCGGGAGACTTCAGCAGAACGCACGCCAACAGGTCGGTAGCGACGACAACCTGTGCACCCGCAGCGTGAATCGTCTCGATCGTCGCAGTCCAGTCGACCACAGAACCCGTCGATGTCGGATAGCTCAGCAACGCACCGAAGTAGCCACCATCATCCAGTCGATCGAGGTCGCCCACGACGAGTTCGATCCCGATCGGTTCAGCACGCGTGTGCAGCACGGCAATCGTTTGCGGGTGGGTGTCGTGGTGGACGAAGAAACGGTTGCCAGAGCCCCGACCGGATCGGCGGGTCATCGTCATCGCCTCGGCGGCGGCCGTCGGTTCGTCGAGCATCGAGGCATTGGCGATATCGAGTCCGGTCAGATCGCCGACCATCGTCTGAAAGTTGAGCATCGCCTCGAGCCTGCCCTGGCTGATCTCAGGTTGGTAGGGGGTGTAGGCCGTGTACCAGGCAGGGTTTTCGACCACATTGCGTCTGATCACCGGGGGAGTGATGGTGCCGGAGTAGCCCATACCGATCAGGCTCGTCATCACGGTGTTCTGATCGGCCAACTCGCGCAGTTCGCTGATCACGTCCGATTCGGTGCGTGGCCCGGCGAGCGCCAGCG
>JANPLQ010000003.1:0-14411 GCA_031422395.1 Ilumatobacteraceae bacterium
CGTTCATGTCGCGATCAACCCGTCATACAGGGGTTGATCGCGACATGAACGGGTTATTGGGGTGGGTTATTGGGAGCGGCGGAACTTGTCGAGCTGACGCCGGTCGCGTTTCGTCGGACGCCCTGTCGAGCGGTCACGCACGAACATCGGCGCGCTGAACTCGCGAGGCGGCGGCGGAGGGCTGTGGTCGATGTAGCACGTCACGGCAACCGGCGCCCCGACGCGCTTCTCGATCACCTCGGCGATCTCAAGAATTCGTTCCACGCCACGGGTCCGTGTAACGACCCGATCACCGATGCGCACGATTGCGGCCGGCTTGGCCGACTTCCCGTTGACCTTGACATGGCCGCCGTGGCAAGCATCGGTAGCGGCGGAGCGCGACGGGTACATCCGCACTGCCCACAACCACTTGTCCACCCGAGTCGACTCCATATCAATCAGATCATCTATCAGCCCCACCCCCGTTCATGTCGCGATGGGCACGTGATACAGGGGCTGAGCGCGACTTGAACGGGGGTTGGCAATAGGGTGAGTCTATGGCGAGTACGACGCCGGGCATGGTCTGTGCACATCACCACCTGTACTCGACGCTCGCCCGCGGGATGCCTGCGCCGCCTATCCAACCCACCAGCTTCGGCGAGATTCTGGAACAGATCTGGTGGCGGCTCGACGCAGCACTAGACCTCGCCATGATCCGGGCGAGCGCGCTGCTCGGTGCGACCGAAGCGTTGATGTCGGGTACTACTGCGATCGTCGATCACCATGAGAGCCCGCTCGCAATCGAAGGCAGCCTCGACGTGATTGCTGAGGCGTGCGCCGAGGTCGGTGTGCGCGTCGTGTGCGCGTACGGAGTGACCGATCGTCATGGACTCGACGGCGCTCGTCGCGGGCTGGCCGAGAACGAACGGTTCCTCCGAGCAGGTGGCCGCGGGCTGGTTGGCGTGCACGCCGCGTTCACGTGCTCTGACGACACGCTCGCCGCCGCTGCCGGCTTGGCTGATGACCTGGGTGTCGGCGTCCATATTCACGTCGCCGAGGGGCCTGAAGATCACGGCGCTGGCGCTCGACTAGAGAGGTTCGCCCGTGACAACTGGTTACTTGTCCACTGCGTCTCGCTCGATCGAGATCTTCCCGGAACGATTGCCCACAACCCGCGCAGCAACATGAACAACGCTGTCGGCTACGCCGCACCGGCGCGTCGCCCGAATCCGATCGTGCTCGGAACCGATGGGATCGGAGCCGACATGTTGGAGGAGTTCCGACTCGCCTACGCAGCGCACCGAGCCGATGACGTATATGCATCGCCAGAGACAACATGGTCATGGATGCGGAACGGCTACGCCCTGGTTCCCGAGGCGAGAGACGACATCGTGACCTGGTCGTACGACCATGTCGACTCACCGTGGCACGTCGCCTTTACCCCCGGTGTTCGTGCCGAGCGGATCGTACGCAGCGACGGCGAACTGTTGCTCGACAACGGCCGACCGGCGCGAGTCGATCTTGCCGAGGTCAGAGCAAAGGCCGCCGAACAGTCGGCTCGACTCCACGCTCGCTTGTAACGCAGGATTACGAGGCTGCGGCGAGTGCGTGTTGGCGGGTCGTGGCGACCTGTTGGCGAGCGCGTGACTTGACGGAGTCAACCATCAGGTGACCGCGCGCCACCGACGGCCCGATCAGGAAGGCGACCAGAATCGTGCCGACGCCGGCCGGCCCACCCAGCAGAACACCGATCGTCACCCATGTCAGTTCGAGACATGCTCGGACGTGCAGCTCCTTGCGACCGACCTTGGCGGCCGTGGCGGACGTCAACAGTTCACCGGTTCCCGCTCCGAGACCGGACGTGATCACGGCACCCGCACCGACACCGAGGGTGCCGATCGCGATCAGGTGGATCACAATTCGGACTGCCAGCAAGTCAGGCTGTTCGAAGGTCTTGAGTGCGGCCAACGCGGTCTGCATGATTGGTGCCACGATGAATGGAGCGAGCAGGGTTCCAGGTCCCGGCCGGCGCCCCAGCATCCAGGCGATCGAGATCAACGTCCCGACCGTCAGCCACACCGCCAACACCAGCGGCAATCCGGTGTGGACGCGGAGAGCACCGATGAATACGTCGAGAGGACCGGCGCCCAGGTTGTTCCAAAGCATGACAGCGACGGAGATGCCGATCGTGAATGCGCCACCGATCAGGATCGCGGTCCGTGTCGTGAATGCGAGGACACGTCGCGTCGAGCCGGTCATGAGAACTTCGATGACTGCGCTCGCCGCCGTCCATGCGCGGTCCATCAGCCGTGTGGCCAGTGGTCGCGGGGTAGGCGAATTCGACATCGTCTCCAGTATCGGTATGAAAGGTGCCGGTCCGAATGTGTCATTCGACACACGGTTCATCGGGCGGCGACGAGCAGAACCAGACCGATGAGGATCACTCCGGCGGCGATCATCCGCGTCCGTCCGCTCTCTTCACCAAGCATTCTCCACCCGACAATGGAGGCGATCAGCACGCTCGATTCGCGGAGCGCGGTCACGTACCCAACGGGAGCGCGACGAATAGCGAGTAAGACGAGGCCGTAGGTGACGATGCTCAACGAGGCCGCCAGCACCGTTCGGGTCCAGGCATCGCCGCTCAACGTCAGCACCGAACCAGCTCGCCCGCTTGCCAATCCGGCAACTGTTGCGCACGCCCCGATTACGACGAACGCGGCGAACACGTAGGTGCCGTTGAACTGGCGGGCGGCGTGGCTGTCGACCAGCGTGTATCCACCAATCGATGCGGCAACAACGAGCGCCGCCCGGACCTGCTTGCGAGGTGCGCCGACCGCCAACATCAACAGACCTGCCACGACCACTCCGATAGCTACCAACGACAAGAGCTTGAGATCGTCTTCGAGCAACACCACTCCACCGATCGCCGCCACGAGCGCTCCGCCACCGCGAGCGATCGGATAGGCGAGTGAGAAGTCACCGTGCCGGTAGGCCCACCCCAATCCGATCAGATACGGCATATGGAACAGTCCGGTCCCGGCAGCCCAGACCCAGGCTTCGGCGGGCAGCTCCCGGGTGGCGAGAACAATCACGCCGCTGATCAGACCGGCAACAGTGAATTGGGTGCACAGCGCGATGAACGGGTCGGCACTCCGTTTTGCGATCAGATTCCAGCCGGCGTGCATCACGGCGGCAGCCAAGGCGTAGATCGTGGCGATCAGCATCGGATGCTCGTGAGCGCTGTCAAGTTGGCATCGCCGGCCATCGCCCGACGCCGCCCCGTTCGGTGATGAAGTCGGTGAGTGTGCGGTCGGCGTGCTGCGATCGCCACGTCAGCATTCCCTGGGCGAGCGGCAACACCACTGCAGGATCGGTCGTCATCGTTCGCCACGTCGGGTCGGCGGCGAGATCGAAGCACGACCAGTCGCCGTCACCGAATTGCACGTAGGCGTGGGTGTCGGTTCGGTGCACAGCGAGATGCTGACGTTCCAGCGTGCGGTCCCATGGCCATTCGTAACCAACGAACGGCAAGACCTGCGCCCGCCAGTCGTATTCCCAATGCGTCGCATCCCGCCACCAAGGCGGCTGATCACCACGGAGAAAGTGGGTCAGCGGGTAGCCGTCGCATTGAGCTGACACGGGAATATCGAGTGCCTCGCAGATCGTCGGCATCACATCGACGTTCTCTGTGAACCAATCGACGACCGATCCGTGTGTCGCCGAATAACCGGGATGCCGCACGATGCACGGGATCGCGTAACTTTCCTCCCAATAGCCGAGCTTCTGCTTGAGGCCGTGATCGCCGAGCATTTCACCGTGATCGGAGGTGACGATCACGAGTGTGTTCTCCCATTGACCGAGCTGGCGGAGCGCCTCCCATAGCCGCCCCATCTCGTGGTCGACGTGGCTGATCATCCCGTAATACTGAGCGCGCATGCGAGCAATTCGAGCTGGGTCGGTTGGCGCCGCCGACTCGGGAATCTGAAGCACGAGGTCGTGGAACGCGGGCCGTTCCCCGGCGGGCGCGGGTGAGATCGCCGTTGGTGTGTCGGCCGCGTCGTACATCGTTGACCAGCGACCCGGCGCGGAGTAGGGCGGGTGGGGGCGCAGGTAGCTGAGATGCGCGAACCACGGCTCGCTCTGGCGTTCGATCCATGTCAACGCATGATTCGTGAGGAAGGCGCCGACGCTGTGATCGTCGGTGCGCTGATTTTCGGTTGAGAGCAGTTGCTCGTATCCGACTGACGTGTCGTAGCCGAGTTCGGCGAGCCAGGCGACCCACGGCTCGTGGCCGTCAGGTATGTCGAGCACGGCGTCGAAACCCGGCAAGATGCCGTTGTAGGTGAACAGTCGGGAGTCATCCGGTCCTGTGGTGATGCGCGGGTCGACCGATTGGTCGGTGTAACCGAACAACGCAGGCTGATAACCGGCCCGTCGGGCAGCAAGTGCCACGTTGTCGAAGCGTGCATCGAGCGGAGAACCGTTGGCGACGACACGATGGTTGATCTGATACATGCCGGTGTAGAGCGACGCCCGCCCTGGCCCGCACGGAGCCGCCTGGCTGTGGTGCCGGGCAAATCGGACACCGGCCGAGGCGAGTGCATCGAGATGAGGCGTTCGCACGAGCGGATGCCCGGCGGCCGACAAGCAATCCGCCCGGAACTGGTCGAGGGTGATCAACAAGACGTTCAAGGCCACGCCCGCAATGTAACCGTCTGCCTCAAATCAGCCCACGACGGTTACACGCAGACGATCGAGATGCAAGGATGGCGAGATGGAGCACGTTGCGCTGTACCTCCAGGATGCTCACCCGATGCGGGAAGGAATCGAGCTCGTGCGCTACGCCGAGTCGAAGGGCTTCGACGCTGTGTGGCAGGCCGACAGTCGACTGGTTCGCGACGCCGTCGTGCCGATGGCCGCCTTCGCCGCCACGTCCGATCGGATCAAGATCGGTTCGGGCGTGATCGACATTTGGACACGTAACGCGGCGCGTCTGGCGAGCACGTTCTCGACGCTCGATGACCTCGCGCCAGGACGGATCATCTGCGGCCTCGGTGCATGGTGGGATCCGTTGGCGAGCAAGGTCGGTATCGACCGCGACAAACCGCTTCGGGTGATGCGCGAGGTGGTCACGGCGATCAGGGGTCTACTCAACAACGAGACCGTGTCGATGGATGGCCATCATGTTCATCTCGACGGCGTCGAACTCGACTACGTATACCAGGAGCGACGCCCCAAGGATGTGCCGATCTACATCGGCGCAACCGGGATGCAGATGATGGAGCTGACTGGCGAGATCGCCGATGGTGCCGTGCTCAACTATCTCGTCAGCCCGAGTTACAACGTTGACGCCATCAATGCCCTGACGCGTGGTGCCGCCAAGAGCGGGCGAACGATTGACGACATCGACCGGCCGCAGCTGATCGTGTGCAGCGTCGACACCGACCGCAAGGCGGCGCTTGATGCCTCGCGCCTGCTGGTGACCCAATATCTGGGTCAGCAACCGCACATCATGAAAGCGTCAGGAGTGCCGCAGGAACTACTCGACGAGATCGGTAAGGTGCTCACATGGCCGGCGACCCACGATCAAGTCGTGGCAGCCAGCAGACTCGTGCCAGACGACATCGTGCAGATGATTTCGGCTTCAGGCGAGCCAGACGAGGTTCGGGAAAAGGTCGACGAATACGTCGCCAACGGATGCACCTGTCCGATTCTGTATCCGCTTGCCCCAGATGTGCGTCTGATGATTGATACGTTCGCACGATGATCGTCGTCAGAAGTCTTACGAAACGATTCGGCAAGACGGTCGCTGTCGATGACCTCAGCTTCGAGGCGCAGCCGGGGAAAGTCACCGGCTTCCTCGGGCCGAACGGCTCCGGCAAGAGCACGTCGATGCGTTGCATGGTCGGCCTCGATCGCTACGAGCAAGGAACGGCGACGTTCGCCGGTCGGCCATACAACAAACTGAGCAATCCGCTGCACGAGGTCGGGATCTTGCTCGACGCCGGTTACGTCCATCCGGCACGGAGCGGTCGCAATCACCTGCGCTGGCTGGCTGCCTCGAACAGCTTTCCGAAACGGCGCGTCGACGAGGTGCTCGAACTCGTCGGGATGGGCGATGTTGCCGGCAAGAAGGTCAAGAGCTACTCGCTTGGGATGAAGCAGCGGCTCGGCCTTGCCAGCGTGCTGCTCGGTGATCCCGGCACGATCATTCTCGACGAGCCGGCCAACGGTCTCGACCCTGAAGGCATCCGTTGGATCCGTGATTTCTTGAAGCATTACGCCTCGCAGGGCCGCACCGTGTTGGTCAGCAGCCACCTCCTCTCTGAGATGGCGTTGATGGCTGACGACCTGGTCGTCATCGGACGCGGGCGTTTGATTGACCAGTGCCCGGTGAACGAGTTCGTCGGACGTCACGCTGAGGGTTGGGTGCTGGTACGCAGCCCGCAGATCAAGAACCTTTGCGGCCGCCTGACACAGTTCGGCGCAACGATCCGGAACACTGACGGCGCAATGCCGAGCGATTCGGCGCAGGTTGTTGGCGTCTCGGTCGAACAGGTCGGGGAAGCAGCGGCTGCTGGTGGAATCGTGCTCCATGAGTTGAGGACGCAAACCGAATCGCTCGAAGATGCCTTCCTGAAAGCAACTGCCAATGCGCAGGAATACCGGTCGGGCGCACTCGGTTCGCGGCCCGCTGTGCCGACCACTCCGCCCCCGCCTCCGCCGACCACTCCCGCCGATTCGAACTGGGAGCCACCGTCATGATTGCGATTCTGAGCTCAGAGTGGATCAAGTACCGAACACTGCTGTCCAACTGGGTGCTGGCGATCATTGCCTTTGCGTTCCCTGTCGTGGTCGTCGTGCTCGTCGCCGCGTTGGGCGACCTGTTCGAGATCAATGGTGGCGATCTCGCCGAGTTGATTGCCGGGACAACCAGCATCTCGTTGTTCTTGATGAGCGCCGCAGCGGCATTGAGCGTGACTGCCGAGTACGCCCACAACACGATTCGGCCCACATTCGCGGCGAATCCGAATCGTGCCAAGGTCTTGCTGGTCAAGGCATTCGTGGCGACCGCCGTGACCAGTGCGGTCGTGGCCGCAGCGGTGGTGGTGTCATGGATCGCCGGATCGTTGATCCTCAAGTCCCGCGACGGGCAAGCGTCGCTCGACGACCATCCGAACATTGTCAGCGTACTGATCGCCGTGGTTGTCCTCGGGGCCTTACTGACCTGGTTTGGATATGGTGCCGGCACGATCCTGAAAAGTTCACCGTTGTCGATCGTCTTTCTGTTGGTGTGGCCGCTGATCATCGAGAACTTGATCTCGGTCGTGCTGTATTTTACGAATGCCGAAGGTGCCCAGAAATGGTTGCCCTATCAGGCCGGTTTCAGCTCGCTGAGTGTCGAGAACGACTCTGAGTCGTTGGGGCGACCAGGCGGATTGATCTGGTTCGGTGTGATCGCCGTTGCCTTGATCGTGGTCGGCGTCGTCATGAATGAACGCCGCGACGCGTAAGTCAGTCTGCGGCCGTCAGCGAGCGCGCAATTCGAGTCGGTCGCGGTGGACGATTCGATAGGTGCGCTCCTGTTGCTCCAACCAACCAAGTCGGATGAAGCTGGAGATCGCCTTGTTGACACGTTCGCGTGAAGCGCCGACCATTCCCGCCAGTTCTTCCTGCGTCACCGGTAGTTGGAACTCGTCGGCACCCGCTGCCAGTTCCAGCAGTCGCTTCGCTGTTCGGCCGGTCACGTCGAGGAAGACGGAGTCGGCGAGCACTTCGTCCATCACGCGCAGTCGACCGGCGAGCAAACGGGTGACGTTCCAAAGCAGTCGAGGGTCTTCGTCGAACAGTTGACGGACCGGGTCGTAGGGGATCTCCAAGACGTCGGAAGGCTCGAGCGCCCGCGCCATCGCCGATCGAGAACCCTCGTCGAGTAGTCCGAGTTCACCGAACAGGTCTCCGGCCTCCATCAGCGCCACGACGCTCTCGCGTTTGTCGATCGGGCTCGTCATCGCGATCGCGATCCGGCCGCGTCCGACGAGGTACAAGGCGTCAGGAGCGTCGCCCTCGTTGAATAGAACGTCGCCTCGCACGAGTTGACGCTCGCGGCCTGCGGCGGCGATTCGACCGAGCAACTCTGGGGGCGCGTCGGCAAAAAATGATGTCTTGGAAAGTCGTTCGATTTGGTCAGCCATCCAGCCGGGCACCGTACTACCCTCGGCGGGGTGAATGCCCGACCAAAGGTGTGGACCATCGTGGTGGGCGGCGGTTCCGGTCAGCGGTTCGGTGGACCCAAGCAGTATCAGTTGCTCGGCGATGAGCGCGTGATCGACCGGTCAAGACGTATCGCCGAGTCCGTTTCCGACGGTGTCGTCGTCGTTGTTCCGTTCTGTGATGTCGATCGAGAACGTGGCGTGGCTGGTGGTGAGACCCGAAGCGAAAGCGTCCGTGCCGGACTGGGTGGGGTGCCTGACGACGCCGACATCGTGTGTGTGCACGACGCAGCCCGGCCGTTCGCGACTGCCGATCTCTACCGTGCGGTGATCGACGCCGTGCTCGCCGGAGCTGATGGGGCGGTACCTGGCATTGCGATTGCCGACACGATCAAGGCGATCGATGCATGCGGAGTCGTGACCGCAACCCCAGACCGTGGCTCGTTGGTCGCCGTCCAAACCCCTCAAGCCTTTCGCGCCAGCCAACTTCGTATCGTTCACGCGAAACACGCCGAGGGCACCGATGACGCCTCGCTTGTTGAAGCGATCGGTGGTCGCGTCGTCGTGGTTCCCGGTGAACTCGGAAACCGGAAGATCACCGACCCTGATGATCTCGATTGGGCGCGTGTGCGGGTGGCAGGTGAGCGACGATGATTCGAGTCGGTCAAGGCTTTGACATCCATCGACACTCCGATGACCCGGATCGAATTCTTGTCTTGGGTGGCTGCCGATTCGACGGTGAACGAGGGTTGATCGGACATAGCGATGCCGACGTCCCCGCTCACGCAGCGGCTGACGCGCTGCTCGGGGCGGCCGGACTCGGAGACTTGGGGGAGCACTTTCCCGACACCGATCCGCAGTGGGCGGGTGCTGATTCTCTCCAGATTTTGTCGGCGGTCGCCGAACTTGTCAGGGGTGCTGGGTGGGTTATCGGCAACATTGACGTCAAAGTGGTATGTGAACGGCCCAAGTTGGCGCCTCGGAAGGACGAAATGGAGCACAACCTGAGCAGCGCTGCGCAAGCACCGGTTACGGTGTCTGGGCGTCGGGCGGAAGGTCTTGGCGCGATCGGGCGTCACGAGGGGATCGCCGCCTGGGCGGTTGCGGTCGTTGCCAGCGCTGTAGTCGTTAGGGCGGAGATCTCATGACTCGCGGCCGGCCGACGCAACCCGGTCGCAAACCGTCGACAGGTCGACGGTCGGGCGCGCCATCGGGCCGCTCGGGTGCGCCAGCGAGTCGTGGTGCCGGTCGGACCGGCAAGATCCGCCAGGCCGGCGAGGTCAAGCCGCGAGCGACGGAGAAGGGCCTCGGCGGCGAGCAGGTCGAAGGGCGGCAAGCCGTTCGCGAACTGATGCTCGCCCAACGTCGCAAGGTGCACGAGGTCTGGATCTCGTCTGAGTTGCAGGATTCTGACGATGTCGACGACATCGTTGCGATTGCTGCAGCGAATCGTGTGCCAGTTGCGTACGTCGCTCGAAAGAAACTCGAGGCGACCGCACGGAGTGAATCACCGCAAGGTGTGCTGGCTATGGCTGCCCCCTTGCCCGAGGCCGATCTCGCCCAGTATCTGCGCCGTCGCCCTGGCAAGTCTCCGTTCCTGGTTGCAGTCGACGGAGTGACTGATCCGGGCAACCTTGGCGCGATCGTGAGGAGTTGTGACGGTGCGGGTGTCGACCTGGTGATCCTTCCCAGACACCGAGCTGTCCACGTCACTCCGACTGTCGCTAAGGCGTCGGCAGGGGCAATCGAGCACGTGCCGATCGCGGTCGTCTCCGGACTTCCGAACACCATGGAACGGTTGCGTGAGGCCGGGATCTGGCTGGTCGGGCTGGATGACGCCGCTGATCGGAGCCTGTTCGAGCTCGGTGATCTCGGGGCGGAAGGCATCTGCTTGATCCTCGGAGCGGAAGGAGCCGGGATTTCGCGGCTCGTCCGTGAGCGTTGCGACATGGTCGTCAGCATTCCGATGCGCGGGCGGTTGAGTTCGCTGAACGTCTCGGCGGCGGCTGCCCTGGCGACCTACGAAGTCGCCCGGCAACGACAGAATATTCGATAGACGTACTCGTTTACGCTGCAGAAAGTCGACCTGTATGGCCGAATCAACAACCACAGTCCGCAGCCCGGAATTCTCCGACTCGTTGACGACTGCCCCGATCGGTCGGCGTCGATTCATCGTCGGTGCCGGTGCCACGGCAGCAGCAGGCATCATCGCAGCCACGCTTCCGGTTGGGCTTGCGGACGCCGCTGCACCTCCCGGAGCGAGCAAGTTTGTGGCCCTTCCGGTGGCTGTCCGCGTGATCGACACTCGTACGCCACTCGACTACGTGTTCACGCAGGTGTCTGCGACTCAGATACGGCTGCAAATCGGCGGACAGTACGGCGTTCCCAGCTTGGCGACGGCGTTGGTCGCAACAGTCACAAGTGTCAACTGGGACCAGTACAACCATGTCAGCGTGTTCCCGTCAGGCGCGGATATTCCCTTGGTCAGCACGCTCAATATGGCACCGGGGGATGTCACGGCCAACCTGTCGACGGTCCGGCTGAGCGCGTCGGGGTCGATCGACCTCTACTCGCTTCAGCCATGTGATCTGATCTACGACCTAATCGGCTACTACCAACCGGTTGCCGGCGGCGCAACCGACGGCCGATTCGTTGGCCTGCCAGTCGCCCAACGGGCGATCGACACCCGGCCGAACTACGCGGATAGTGATTCGGTCACCCCGGTCGACGTCACGCCGTGGGTGCCGCAGGAAGCCACCTCGGTGGTGATCAACCTGACGGCGACCGAATCCACCGGTGCCGGGTTCTTCACGGCTTTTCCTTACGGAAGCAGTCTGCCGCTGGCATCGAGCCTGAACGTCACGCAACCGGGTGCCACACGGGCGGCGGCAGTGATCGTGCCGGTTGACAATCTCGGCGGTCGACGGATGATCAACGTGTACACGCTGACGGCCGCGAAGCTGATCGTCGATGTAACCGGCTACTTCACCGGTCCGACGAGCGGCCTGTCACAGGTCGGCCTGTTCGTGCCGGTCGATCCGATCAGAATTCTTGACACTCGCGATCCGGGTCAACTCGGAAGGCTCTGGCCGAACTGGACGGTGGAGGGCGGCGTGCCCGGCGACGCTGCTTCCAACGCGGCGGCAATCATCGTCAATCTGACTGGTGTCGACTCGCGCGGGCCCGGCTTTCTGACGATCGGTGCGGCGAGGGTTCCGTTGCCGCCCACGTCGAACCTCAACTTCTCGGCCGCCGGTGGTGTCGTTCCCAACCACGCCATCACGCCGATCACGGTGGGGCACGGATTCCAGGTGTTCTCGTCGCACGGTTCCCACGTCGTTATCGACTACGCCGGCTACTTCACAGGCACACCCGCGATCCCGACCGTGGCCGGACCAGACAATCCGCCTCCACCACCGATCGCGCCGCCGTGGCTGTTGAGCATGCCGACGATCGGAGTGGAACGCTCGATTCGTGCGGGTGATTCGCGAAGGGTCACCGACAGTGGGCTGGTGTGGCACTGGGCGGGAACCGGTGACATGGGAGAGGACGCTCACGTCGCCGCGTTTGCCCACCGAACCGAGCACGGCGGTACGTTCCGCTACTTGCACCTCCTGCAGGGTGGAGACCTGTTCTATGTCACGGCACATGACGGGCGCCAGTACACGTACAGCGTGGTTCGCCGGGACCTCACGAACTCGGCAACGGCGAACATCCTCGCCGCCACTCAATTCCACCCAGGCACGACGATGTCGCTGATCGCCTGCAGCAAGCCAGACTTCACGCCTACCAGCTTGTCGTTCCGGATCGTCGTCACCGGTGAACTCGTCGGCTGGACCGAACTCTGAGTTCAGATGGGCCTGCGATCTGTTGTTCAGATCCAGCCGCGTCGCCGAAACAACACATAGAGGCTGGTGGACATCCCGATTACGAGACCTGCGGAGGCCCAAACGCCCCACGTTTCGCCCGAGCCGGGGAAGGGGATGTTTTGGCCGTACCAGCCGGTGATCAACGTCGGGACGGCGATGATCGCCGCCCAACTGGTGACCTGTTTCATCACCTGATTCTGTCGGTAGTCCCGCAGACTGATGTTCGTCTCCACGATCGTCGACACGAGATCCCGAAGCGAATCCGTCGATTCAGTGACCCGCAACACATGGTCGTACACATCCTGGTAGTACGGATGCAGGTCCTCCGAGAATGTTGTGTGCTCTCGTCGCATGAGGCCGGTGACCGCTTCTCGCATTGGGACAACGAGGCGGTGGAATCTGACGAGCGCTCGACGCATCTTGAACCAGTTACGTTGCTCGTCGGGTGAGAGCGGAATGTCGGCGAAGAGTCCCTCGCTGACTTCGTCGTAGTAGTTGTCGAAGCTGTCGACCGTCTCGAAATAGCTGTCGATCACGACGTCAAGCAGCCCGTACAACAAGAAGCTGACACCGTGAACGAGCAGGTCGGGCGACCGATCCCATCGTTGAAGGACCGGTGCCATCGAGAACGCCTTGTCCTTTCGAACGGTGATCAGATAGCGCGCGTTGATGAATGCATCGATCTCCGTCACGGCCAACGTCGCCGTATCCCGCTCGATTCGAACCGCATGGCACGACAAGAACGAGTGGGACTCGTACTTGTCGAGTTTCGGTCGTTGGTGCGGCCCGAGCGCATCCTCGACGGCGAGTTCGTGGAGCCCAAGTTCTTGAGCGAGTTGGTCGAGCAATTCCTTTGACGGGTTGCAGAAATCGACCCAAACAATCGTGTCGTCATCACCCAGGTAGTCGGAAACGTCGGCCAGTGGAAAGTTCTCGGCCTCCAGTTCACCTTTGCGCCACACCCTGCTGGTGCACGATTCGGTCACGTCCGCAGGGTACAAGGCACAGACCGTGTAGCCCGGCGCGCTCGGTTGCTGAATCTCCGTAGGTTTTATCGACGGTACACCTCTACCCTTTGCCGAGTTCGCGCCGGGTTAGCTCAGTTGGTAGAGCACTTGACTTGTAATCATGAGGTCGTGGGTTCGATTCCCACACCCGGCTCCAACAAAAGTCCAGGTCACGGACTTGCGATGTTCGTTGCATCACCTTGAAATCTGCCTCGTGCCCACGGATTGCCCACGAACCCCACGGATTCTGTAGAGTTCGTCGGCATGAAAGGCAGCGTCCGTAAGCCCCGCACCACCGGGGGAACGTGGAGCTATCGACTCGATCTTGGCTTCGACGACCGCGGGAAGCGGCGCCAACGCGAGATCGGCGGCTTCCGAACGAGGAAGGATGCGCAAGCGTCTCTGAACGAAGCACTCGCCGGGTCGCAACGCGGCACCTATTCCGCCCCGTCGCGAACGACGGTTCGCGAGTTCCTCGACACATGGCATGAGGGTGCCAAGACCGAACTCGCGCTGACTGCCTGGACGAACTACGGCCAGATCATTCGTCGGAACATCAAGCCATACCTCGGCTCCAAGCGTCTGACCGATTTGTCGCCGTTGGACATCAAGAAATGGCACGGCCAGTTGCTGTCTGATGGCCGCGCTGATGGTGGCCCGTTGGCAATCGCCTCGGTCAAGCTCGCACACCGAATCCTGCATCGAGCGTTGGCCGATGCCGTGCGGTGGAATCTGGTCGCCGTGAATCCAGCGTCGGCGACAAGAGCGCCACGGGGTGAGCAGAAGGAAATGACGGTTTGGAGGGCCGACGAAGCGACGCGCTTTCTCGACGCGATGACGGATGATCGGTTGGTCGCGTTGTGGACCTTGGCGCTTCACACCGGACTTCGACGCGGTGAACTTGCCGGACTTCGGTGGAGCGACGTCGACCTGGAGGGTGCGACGTTGACCGTCGCCCAGCAGCGCACGACCGCCAACTACGTGATCGTCGTGACCACCCCGAAGGCGAAGAGTCAGCGTCAACTGTTGCTCGCGCCTGCGACCGTCGCCGCGCTCAAGGGCCATCTCACGCGTCAGCGAGTGGAGCGGTTAGCGATCGGTCCGGCCTGGACCGACACTGGTTATGTCTTCGTAGACGAGGCCGGCCAGCCGTATCACCCTCAGCGTTACACCAAGATGTTCGAGCAAGCGGTCCGACATGCCGGTGTGCCGAAGATTCGTTTGCACGACACCCGCCACACGATGGCGACCCTCGCGCTGGAAGCCGGCGTCCACCCGAAGGTCGTGCAGGAGCAGCTCGGTCACTCAGCGATTGCTGTCACAATGGACACGTACTCCCACGT
>JANPLQ010000004.1:0-52707 GCA_031422395.1 Ilumatobacteraceae bacterium
CGCGAGGCGCACGTCGACGACCGACAACCCGTGAGCGCGGCACCACGCGACCCGAGCGGCCGCGTAGTAGCGGGGATCGAGCCAGGCTTCGGGGACGAACCTCCGCAAGTGTGCGGGCATGTCGGCGAACGTCACACCCTCCGGGCGACGACGACGAGCCATCAGCGGACCTCCTTCAACCAGTGCGACCGCGCCGCCCGCCACGCCTTCAGGCTCGGCGCTCGTCCAGCGAGACGGTTGTTCGATGGTTGGTTTGGACGATGAATCGTCCGCCAACATCGCTACCACACTCGCCCGCTGCATCAGGCCGTGAGACGCACACCGGATCGACGACATGGGCGTGGCGCGCCACGTCGCGCTCCGTCATCATGCGCGATAACGCGAGCGCGATAATCCGACGGACTCAGACAGCTACACCGCTCGTAACGGCCCAAGTCGTATGTCCCATAACCCGGGCGGCGAGTTCCCGCCAGAGCATCGCAGACCGCCGGTTATACGGGTATGCGGCGAGCGTCGGGGCAGTCGGATCTCGAAGGTTCATCACGTAGAGCGTTCATCTCGAAGATGGATCTGTTGGCATCAGTGGGCAAGCAGTTTCTGGTGGCCACTCGCACCCGCGTCGTTCACCGATGTGCACCGCCGCCGAAATCGTCCACCAAGCAGACTTCGTGCGCGCTCCCGAACCCTGCGATGAAACCGGAACGATGCCCAGCAGACACCACACCTGCCCCAAACCGGAACGGTGTCCAGATGGTCAAGACCTAGGCCTGGTGCGTGCGGTTTGTGATGGGACGGGATTCGGTTGATTCAAGCGCGAACGAGTTCGATCCGATGAAATCGGTACGAGGTACGCGAAAAGTCGAGCGCGCCCCAAGCCGAATAGGTACCGTGACTGACGATGAACGACGATTCTCCGTGGCAGCCACCAGCCGGAGCTGTTCCACCACCGCCGCCATCGCCTGTCCGCGTCGTTCCGCCGCCCCCGCCGGCTAGCGCTGTGCCCCCGCCCCCATTGGCCCGCGTCGTTCCGCCGCCCCCACTGGCCCGCGTCGTTCCGCCGCCACCACCGCCCCGCGTCGTTCCGCCGCCACCACTGGCCCGCCTCGTTCCGCCGCCCCCGCCGGTACAGGCGATCCCTCCCACACCGCCAGCCCCGCCAGGTCTGCCGGCCGCCGTTCTGCCGCCGGTGCTTCCGCCGCAGCCTGCTCGAATGTCACCCGGCTCGCCTTGGGCCCCGAACCACGTCCCAACGGCGGCAGCGTTCACCGTCGACACTGAAATTGAGACGATCCGTGCTGGATCACATGATCGTCCGCGCCGGTCCAAGATGGTCGTCGGTGGCGCTGTTGTGGCGATCTTGGCGGTCGGTGTGGCCGGCGTGTTCGCAGTATCACGGTTCTCTGGGTCATCCAACGGTGGAGCGGCGACTCCGGATGAGCTTGGATTGGCGTTGCTGACAGCGCTGGAGAATGAGGACATTCTTGGAGCGGTTGATGTGTTGGTGCCCGGTGAGCGAGATGTGTTCCGCGACCCGCTCGTCGACTTCGTCACCGAACTGACGCGGCTGGAGGTGTTGTCCCCCGATGCCAGCTTGTCGCAGATCGCCGGCCTCGACATCGTGTTGGAGGACGAGGTTGTGGTCGTCGAATCAACCAACGTCCCTGACATCGTCAATATCGACCTGAAGGCCACCGCGATGGCGACGATCGATGGCAAACTGCTGCCGGTTGGCGATCTGATCAAGGATAATTTATCCGTCGATGAACGGCGCCAACTCGACGAACTGGGTCTTGAACCGCAACCAGAGCCAGAAGACCTCGACTTCTCGGTGACGGCGGTAGAACAGGATGGCCGCTGGTACTTCAGCGTGTTCCACTCAATCGCCGAAGTCGTGCGGGCCGACGCGCTACCAGATTCCGGAATCCCATTGGTTGGGATTGGTGCGAGCGGCGCCGATTCGCCAGAAGCAGCGTTTGATGAACTGTTGAACCATGTCGAGCAACTCGACGTACGAGGCGTGCTCCAATCGCTGAACCCCGGGGAGGCAGCCGCCGTCCAACGCTACGCCCCGTTGTTCATCGATGAGCTCGAGCAGTCGCGGGCCGATGTTCCGTTCGAGATGAAGATCACGGAACGCGATATTCGAGTCGAGGGAGACGGCGATAGTCGAACTGTCTTCATCGATGGACTCGGTGTCGAGGGCACGATCGAAGGTGAGCCGTTCTCCGCCAGTTTTTCCGGTGAATGCTTCGAAGCTTCGTTCGGTGACGTGCAGATCGATGATTGTGTGAGCACGCTGTCAGGGATCGACGAGGCGGAAGAGTTCTTCGCGGAGACGCCCGAGATCGAGACGTTCGTCAAGACGCTTGGCGATGCTCTGGCGGACATTGAACCTGCCGGTATCGAACTTCGTCAACACGAAGGACAATGGTTCGTGAGTCCAGTGTCGACATTCACCGAAGGGGTGCTGAATCTGTTGCGGGCACTGACCCGCCAGGAACTTGACGACATCATCGAGACCGGTCGGGCGGCGTCGGACGCGTTCTTCGACGGCATCTTCGGTTCTGACGTGTACATCGACGAGACGTTCGAGGACCTGAGCGCGGATGACCCCCTCTTGGAAGATTCGTTCGACGACACCGCGGTCGAAGAAATGTCGGTGAGCGAAGATTCGCAGACAGGTCCTGAAATCAACGAGGACGTCTCAATTGGCTATACCGAGTGTTTCAGCGAGTTTGATGCCGCATTGGCGACCGCATGTTTCGATCGGTATATCGCCACCGGCGAAATTGATGCGTCGTATCTTCCGGTCGAACTGCGTTTCCCGGAATGCGGCTACCAAGTTGCATGGGGTGGCAAACTGCAGTCGCTTCCCGACGCCGAATTCATCGCAGCAGTCGAGGCCGTCCGTCCATGTTTCCTCGACCTCGTGGCGAAGAGCCTGGTCGAGGAGTGGGAGCTCGGATACGAGATCACACACCTCGAATGCTTCGAAGGTCGCAACTGGTACAACGTGTTCGATGACCCGGCGTATGACGAACGCTACTCCGCCTGCATCGACCAGGCCCTCACGGCAACCGGCGTAACCACTGGCGAATGACGCACCGTTAGCCTGCGAGTCGCATGAAGACCCGAACGTTGCTGCTGCTGGCACTTGTCTGCGGCGTTGTGATCTTGCTGGCGGGCGGACTGATGCTCTTTCAACTGACCGGGGAGAACGATCTCGCTGACCCGACTCCGATCGGCGAGCGTGCGCAAGTCGGCGACATGACACTGATCGTCGACGATGCTCAGGAATCCGCTGGTGAGCTCGAAGTCCTGCTGCGGATCGGAGGAGTGGCGGACCAAGACGGAGGGTCCGGGTTCCGGTTGATCGCATCGGGTCGGCCGGTTTCACCTTTTCGTTCAACCGACTCGTGCGATATGACGACCGTTGCCGAGCAGGTCTGTTCACTCCATTTCGACGTCTCGTCCGCTGACGGGTCGTCGCGCGTGTTGTTCTTCGAACGCGGTGACGAACAGGCTCGCTGGGTGCTCGACCAACCCTGATCCGTGCGCTACCGGCGGGTAAGGACGATACCGTTGCCGGCGTGAGTGACACGTTCGACCTTGTCGTGATCGGTGGCGGACCCGGGGGGTATTCGGCTGCCCTCTATGGCGCTTCTGCCGGTCTTCGAGTTGCCCTTGTCGAGAAAGACGCGCTGGGAGGCACGTGCCTCAACCGTGGCTGCATCCCTGCCAAGGCGTTCCTCGAAACGGCGTCGGTCAAGCGCCACGTCGACCATGCCGCCGAGTTCGGCATCGATTCGAGCGTTCCATCGGTCAACTTCGCCGTTACTCAGGCACGTAAGCAGAAGATCGTGAACGGTCTCGTCGGTGGTATCGCGGCGATGTGTAAAGGTCGCAAGGTCGAAGTATTCAACGGTGTCGGCGCGCTTGGCCCGAACCGGATAGTGACGGTGTCGATGGCCGACGGGAGCTCGGTGGTCATCACCGGCGACCATGTGATTCTCGCCGCCGGTTCGGTGCCAAGGTTGATCCCAGGGTTCGAACGCGGTGGTCCGATCATGACAAGCGACGAAGTCCTCGACCTCGACCACGTGCCGGCTCGCGTCGCCGTGATCGGCGGGGGCGCAATTGGTTGTGAGTTCGCCTCGACCTTTGCTGACCTGGGTGCGTCGGTCACGATCCTTGAGGGCCTTCCCAAAATCTTGCCAGGTCTCGACGTCGATCTGGCCAATGTGGTTGTGCGTAGTTTCAAGAAGAAGCACATCGACATCAGAACCGGGGTCAAGGTCGCCGGCCACACGCCAAACGACAACGGTGCCACCACGGTCCACTTCGGCGACAACGAATCGTTGGAAGTTGACGCGTGCATCATCTCCGTCGGCCGTCGTCCCTACGCCGATCAACTCGGCCTGGCTGGCACGGCCGTGACTGTCGACGAGCATGGTTTCGTGTCGGTCGATGAATTCTGCCAGACAGGCGAACCTGGTGTGTACGCCGTTGGTGACCTCATAAACACACCCCAACTGGCACACGTTGGGTACGCCGAGGCGATTCTCGTGATCAAGCACCTGCTCGGCGAGAACCCGATGCCGGTGATGTACGACCGAGTCCCATGGGCGATCTACTGCGACCCGGAAGTGGCCTGGGCCGGGCTTGGCGAAGACGCCGCCAAGGCAGCCGGAATCGACATTGTGGTTGGCAAGCATCCGTTCAAGTTCAATAGCCGAGCGATGATCGTCGGAGATACCGATGGTCTCGTCAAAGTCATCGCCAAGCAGAACCCCGACGGCTCGGCGGGTCAGGTGCTTGGCGTTCACATGGTTGGCCCGTGGGTGACGGAACAGTTGTCCGGCGGGTATCTCGCCGTCAACTGGGAGGCCACCGTCGCCGAGGTCGCCGAGTTCATCCAGCCCCACCCGAGCCTGTCGGAACTCTTCGGTGAAACGATGTTGTCGCTCACCGGGCGTAGTTTCAACGGCTGAACCCCACAATCGACAACCCAAACAGCACAAGGAACTCGACCATTCATGGCTGACGTCACGCTTCCACAACTCGGTGAAACTGTCACTGAGGGCACCATCACTCAGTGGTTCAAGAAGGTTGGCGACACGATTGCCGCCGACGAACCGCTATTCGAGGTCTCGACCGACAAGGTCGACACCGAGGTCCCGTCGCCGGTTACAGGTGTCGTCACCGAGATCCGCGTCGCCGAAGGCGAAACGGTCGGTGTTGGCACCATTGTTGCCGTAGTCGGTGCGGTGGACGCTGCAGCACCGGCGGCGGACGCTGCAGCACCGGCGTCAGACGCAGTGCCCGAACCGATGGCTGCACTCGCACCAGAACCGGTGCCCGAACCGATCGCTACACCCGCACCAGAGCCCGCAGCTGAGCCGGCACCAGCTCCTGCACCCGCACCTGTCGTCGCTGCGGCTCCAGTAGTAGCCGAGCCTGCGGCGGTCGAGCCGGCGCCCAATGCGGGCGACTCGCGACTGTTGTCGCCAGTCGTCCGGCGCCTCGTGAACGAGCACGGAATCAATCCTGATTCGCTCACGGGAACCGGTCCTGGCGGCCGGATCACACGTGAGGATGTGCTCGATCACATTGATTCGACCGGCTCGCAGCCAGCCGCCGCCGCACCGGCACCTGTATCGGCCCCGGCGCCGGTCGCGTCACCCGAACCCGTCTCGGCCCCTGCCGCGGTGGCTCCGAGCGCTCCTGCTGACGCGCCTGCGCCTGCCCCTGCTCGGCCGGCTGCTCCCGCACCGACCGCCGGCGAGCGCGACACGACGGTCAAGTTGTCGAAGATCCGTCAGCTCACCGGTAACCATATGGTGATGAGCAAATCGACTTCACCGCACGCCTTCAGCGTGGTCGAAGTCGATTTCGCCAACGTCGATGTCGCCCGCGGCGCGGTCAAGGCTGCGTTCAAGGCGGCTGAAGGTTTCAGCCTCACGTACCTCCCGTTCATCGCCAGGGCAATCGTCGATGGCTTGGCCGAGTACCCGCATCTCAACGCAAGCGTTGGCGAAGACGAGCTGATCGTGCATCATTTCGTTGACCTCGGGATCGCCGTCGACCTCGACTTCGAAGGCCTACTCGCTCCGGTGGTGCGGAGTGCCGAAACGAAGCGGTTGCGGGCGCTGGCCCGTGAGATTAGCGATCTCGCCAACCGCGCCAGGAACCGCAAGCTCAGCCCTGACGAGATTCAGGGAGGCACGTTCACGATCTCGAACAACGGTTCCGCCGGTTCGGTGCTGACCATGCCGATCATCAATCAGCCACAGGTCGCAATCATTTCGACCGACGCGATTGTGCGTAAGCCGGTCGTCGCCCACATGGCCGACGGTGCCGAAGCGATCGTGATCCATCCCGTCGGCAATCTGGCTATGAGCTGGGATCACCGAGCGTTCGACGGTGCATACGCGGCTGGATTCCTCAAGCGGGTCAAGGAGATTCTGGAAACCCGCGATTGGAGCACCGAGCTCTGACATGACGGGTCCGCTCCGGGTTCGCTGGCTTGGGCGGGTTCCTTACCGCGAGGCGTTGGCAGTACAGCAGGCGCTGTTCGACCACGGCCGTGAACAACATTTACTGCTGCTCGAGCACGACCACGTTTTCACCTATGGTGCGCATGCCGATCTGGCGGCGAATCTTCGATGTGACCCGGCTGTTGTTGGTGCCGATTTCGTGCCGGTCAAGCGTGGCGGCGACATCACGTATCACGGGCCAGGCCAACTCGTCGGTTATCCGATCCTTGCACTCTCTAACGGGAAAGGATCGCTTGCACACGTGCGTTCGGTCGAGCAACTCTTGATCGATACGTTGACCGAAATTGGTGTCGCTGACGTTGGTCGACTGCCGACGTACCCGGGTGTGTGGGTCGATGCCACTGGTTCCAACCCGCGCAAGATTGCCGCCATCGGTGTGCGTCTGGCAGGCGGGCGAACGATGCACGGTTTCGCTCTCAACGTCACCACCGACATGATCTACATGCGCCAGCACATCGTTGCTTGCGGGATTGCCGACCGGCCCGTCACATCGCTGGCCGAAGAGTCTGTAGGAGCGTCGATGTACGACGTTGTTGACGTGGTTGCCCGACTTGCCGCAGAACGCTGGTCTGGTGGGGCGGTCGAACGCCAAGACGTCGCCTGGCATCAGCGGCCCGATGACTTGGCCCCGTTCTCGCGGGGCGAGGGCCCTGGTGAGCGGATCGCCCTGCAACCTCGATCGCATGCCCGCCTCGAGGCGGCCGGTGTGATCGACGGGCTGGCGATCGAGTCGCGTAAACCGGATTGGTTGCGTCCGAGAGTGAACCACGGCCCTGACGTGCTGCGACTCAGGAAGACGATCAGAGATCTCGACTTGGTCACCGTCTGCGAGGATGCTGGCTGTCCGAATCTGTCCGAGTGCTGGGCCGACGGCACTGCGACGTTCATGGTGCTAGGCGACCGGTGCACCCGTGCATGCGGGTTCTGCCTGGTCGATACCCGTCGCCCGAATCCACCTTCGGTCGACGAGCCGACACGTGTTGCCGAAGCGGTCGATCGAATGGGTCTCGATCACGCCGTGTTGACGATGGTGGCTCGTGACGATCTCAATGACGGTGGGATGCGTCATGTGGCGGCGTGCGTCAGGGCAATTCGGGCGCGTCGTCCGGCGGGTCGCGTCGAGACGCTGATTTCTGACGTCAAAGGAGATCTTGGCTCACTGCGGATTCTGTTCGATGTCCGCCCCGACGTGTTGAATCACAACATCGAGACGGTTGCCCGTCTGCAGCGCGCCGTTCGTCCCTCCGCCAGCTACGTCAGAAGCATGTCGGTGCTGGCGAATGCCAAGGCGGCCGGATTGGTGATCAAGTCGAGCTTGATGGTCGGGGTAGGTGAAACCGACAATGAGGTGATCGGCTGTCTCGCCGATCTCGCCGGAATCGGGTGCGACATCGTGACGATCGGTCAGTACCTGCGGCCGACGTCACATCATCTGCCCGTTGCCCGTTGGGTCGAGCCTCACGAGTTCGATCGTTGGAAACAGATCGGCGAATCACTCGGCATCGGCCACGTCGAAGCGAGCCCACTCACCCGGTCGAGCTATCACGCCAAGGCCGCCGCCGGTCAGGTGACGCCGGTTGCGTTGACGCGCTGATCGACCGAACGCGACAACTAGCGACGCGAGACGACAACGATCGACCTGGCAACACGGCCGGTGACGACCCAACTGGTCACGAACCCGACGATCATCACGGCCGACACGAATGCCACCGGCGACACATCGCCGGTGGCATCGAGTACCAATGCCAGTGCAGCCGCCACCGCACTGAACATGACCGCCAACCGGATCGCCACCGCAAATGTCGCCCGCCGAATATCCATGACGCATATCTACTCCCGACGATGGATCACCTGTCGCCGTATTTCGGACTTGCGCGCGACTCGTCATCAAACAGCAACACCCGCAACACAACCGCGATGAGCGATGAGGGGTCAGGCACCGCAGATTGCTCATCACGGTGGACCCGAATGAATCTCGCGGTACGTTCTGGATGCCGACTTCCCTCCGACGAAGAAATCCGGAGGTAACCATGAGTGCTCTACAACCCGTGATGGGCGTGCTTCGACAGCACTACGGAGTGATCGGTGTTCGGCCTGACGAAGATGCAGCCCTGACCGCCCATCAGATCAGAAAGCTGGTCGACGAGCGTGTGCTCGAGCGAGTGATCGACGGTGCTTACCGCCTCACGTCACACCCGCTCAACGAACTGGCTCGTTGTGCCGCAGTGTGCCTATCGCGACCATCGCTGGTGATCGCCGGACCGACGGCCGCTCGGCTTTGGGCGCTTCGTCGCGCTCCGCGAGGTGGTGTGATTCATGTGATCGGACCATCTGGCTCACAGCCGTGCCGAGCGCCATGGGTGAACACGTATCGGACCGATGCGATCGATCCACTCGACATCGAGTGCCGTTCGGACGGAATCCGACTGACTTCGGCGCGACGAACGATGCTCGACATGTACCGCTATCTTCCGCACGCAGACGTGTTGTCGATGATCGAAGACGGCCTGAATCGCCAACTGTTCACACTTGACGATCTCATGGATGTCGCGATGCCGTTGGTTTCATTGGGTCGACCCGCGGTCAGGAAGTTCATCAAGTTGATCGAATCGCGTGGTTCTGGTGCACCAGCCGAGTCGGGCTGGGAGGAACGTGTGTTCCAGGCGCTACGACGGCGAGTGACCGGCCTCGTCCGTCAGTTCCCGGTGGTCCTCGATGGTTATGGTCCGGCCCGGTTTGATCTTGCGGTGCCATCGCTGAACTGGGCGATCGAGATCGATGTTCACCCCTCGCATCTCGATCGTGATGGGGTGGCCAGGGACAAGCGGCGCGATCGAGCGTCCAGCCGGGCTGGCTGGCGAGTGACCCGGCTCGATGAAACAGACTTACGCGGTCGTTTCAAAGCGACGATGGATGAGCTCGAACGGATTGCCCACAGGCTGGCGAACGGTCCGACGGCGGCATAGTTTGTTGGCGATGAGCGATATGCGGTGCCAGGCCGCTCATCGCTCATCGCGAGTCAATCGGTAGGGTGCGTTGATGTCGTCGGCGCGGGAGGTGTTGCGGCTTCCGGCCGTGCGGCGGTATCTGCTGTCGACCGGTTTGGCGACCGTCGGACACAACCTCTTCGTCACCGTGCTGTTCAAGCAGGCCTTCGATCTGACTCGCGACAACCTGAACATCGGCTGGATCGGTTTGGCGCAGTTCGTGCCCGCCGTGCTGCTCGTGCTGGTCAGCGGAATGGTCGCCGACCGGTTCGACCGGCGGCGGGTGACAGCACTGTTTCTCGTCGGCCGCGTGGCCTGTGCCGGAGCGATGATCGTGTACAGCCATTCCGGATCGAGTCGAATGTTGCCGGTCTTTGCGGTGGCATTCGTGTTCGGCGCGGCCGACGCCATGATCTCGCCCGCTCGTCGATCGATCCCACCGCTGATTTCGTCGTCGGAGGATTTCCCGCATCTGATCGCGATTTGGACGGCCACATTCACCGGTTCGGCAATCGTCGGGCCGGTGCTTGGCGGGTTTCTGTACAGCGTGAGTGCCAGCGTCGCCTACGCCGTTGCGGGTCTGCTCGAACTGATCGCGATTGTGCCGATCCTGGCGATCGTCTATATCGGCACACCGGAGCGAATGACCGATCGACCGACGATGCACAAGGCGCTCGAAGGGTTGCGATTCGTCCGTCGCACGCCGATCGTTCTGGCTGCAATCTCACTCGACCTGTTCGCCGTGCTGTTCGGCGGTGCGGTAGCGCTGATCCCTTCGGTCGCCACCGAGCGGCTGGGTGTCGGCGACATCGCCTACGGATGGTTGCGGGCAGCACCGGGGATCGGCGCCGCGATCATGGCGCTGTGGTTGGCGGCCCGACCGATACGCCGTCGTATCGGGCCGACGTTGCTCGTCGTCGTCGCCGTGTTCGGGCTCGGGACGGTGGTCTTCGGTCTGACGCGAAGTTACACAATCGCTTTCATTGCGCTCGTCGTGCTGTCGGCAGCCGACATGATCTCGATGTTCATTCGAGGGTCGATCGTGCCGCTGGCGACTCCGCACGATCAACTGGGACGCGTTTCAGCAGTCGAAGGTGTGTTCATCGGGGCTTCGAACGAACTCGGCGCATTCGAAAGCGGTGTCGCCGCCCGCTGGTTCGGTCTGCCGTGGTCGATCGCCGGTGGCGGCATCATCACGGTGGCGATCGCCGGCAGCTTCGCGCTGCTCTTCCCTTCGCTTCGAAAGATCGACAGGTTCGACGAGGTCACTGCAGGTCTCGACACGAACCCTCGCGTGGTAACCTGATCTCAAGCAAACTTCGCAGTGCCTGCTCGGTCCCAGACCCCGGCCGCTCACATTGTGTTCTGAGTCGAGGGTGTCGGGTCACGTGAAGTCAAATTCGGTTTGGACCAAGCAGGCAACGTGAGCGACGACCAGTCGATGAGGTTTGCGGTCGCCTTCGCTCGCGAGGCCGCAAAGTCTCCGGACGCTCGACTGTGCTCAGCGTGCGTCGAGGTACTCGATGTTGCCGGTGCCGGGATCACCATCATGGGCGGAACCCAGGCTGGCCCGGTGTGCGTATCAAATCAGCGAATGGCGGCGCTCGAGGATTTACAGTTCGCCACGGGCGAAGGCCCATGTCAGGACGCGTTTCGATCCGGCCAGCCGGTGCATGCGGCCAGCCTCAATGTTGGCGCGTTGAGTCGCTGGCCGGCGTTCGTCTCGCTCGCTCAGGCCACCGGGATCGGAGCGGTGTTCGCCTACCCACTCATCACTCGCGGAGCACGGGTCGGCGTACTCACCCTGTACCAAGACGACGAGGGTGACCTGACCGAAGCGCAGAACGACGACAGTATGGCGCTTGCGACGGTATTGACCGAGACCGTTTTGAGTCTCCAAGAAGCTGCCCCGGTCGGTTTGCTGGCAACCGAACTCGACACGGCGGTTGCCTACCGCGCCGAGATCTATCAGGCGTCGGGCATGGTTGCGGTGCAATTGCAGATCCCAACCGCCGAGGCGCTGCTTCGGATCCGGGCGCACGCCTTTGCTGAGGGTCAGTCGCTCGAAAATGTAGCGGGTGATATTGTTGGTCGCCGGTTGCGTCTTGGCGATGATCGAGACGAACCCCGAAAAGGTACGTGATTTCGATGTCAGAGAACACAGCGAATGTAGCCGCCGAGCGCCAAGCGCTGATGGCCACGACCTTCGTCGAAATCGTTGACACGCTGGTCGGTGCTTTTGACGTGATCGACGTGCTCACGGTTCTGGCGGCGCGTTGCGTCGAGTTGCTCGACGCGGGCGCGGCGGGGATCCTGTTGGCCGACGAAGACGGGCACCTGCGGGTGATTGGTGCCTCGAGCGAGCAGATCCAACTGCTCGAATTGTTCCAGATCCAAAATGACGAAGGGCCATGCCTCGACTGTTACAGAACCGGCCAAGTCGTCCAGAACGCCGACCTCGGTGGCGGCTCCCCATGGCCCCGCTTCGGCGCGGAAAGCGTTCGGACCGGGTATCCGTCGGTCTGTGCGGTGCCACTTCGGCTCGACGACCTGGTGCTCGGGTGCCTGAACCTCTTCTCGTCTGAACCGGTCCTCCTTTCCGAGACCGATATCGCCCTTGCACGTGCGCTTGCCGACGTCGCCAGCATCGCCATCGTTCAGGATGGGGTCAGTCGGGCCGCAGCGATACGAGAGGGGCACCTGCAGCGTGCCCTGGATAGTCGGATCGCGATCGAGCAAGCCAAGGGCATGATCGCCGAGCGTGGTGGAGTCGACATGGACGAAGCCTTCGTGCGGCTCCGGGCGTATGCGAGGAACAACAATCGAAGGCTCACTGAGGTCGCCACGGCGCTCGTCGACGGCAGCATTTCAATCGGAGCGGTCAGTCGCCGACAAATCCCGCCACCACCTGTCGGCGCGACCTGACCGCGGATTGTCACAAGATCGACAGGTATCGCCCGGAACTGTTGTGTTACCATCAGTGCTGAGTTGTTGATCAGCTCATACTGCGTCGCTCCGGACCTTGGTTGCGCCTCCCCCTGAAGGAGTGCCGTTGGTCATCGATCCGTTCGAAGTGTCGCTGGCGACAGTGTCGGCAATACGAGACGTCGATAGCTATTTCGTGGCTTCGGTCTTCTCCGACAACGGCGTTCGGGTTGTGCGCGTCGGCGGCGAACTCGACATCGCGACCCGGACAGATCTGTTCGGCAAGTGCCTGGCGGGCAAACCGCTTGACGTCGTGGTCGACATGGCCGACTTGCGGTTCATGGATTGTGGTGGTTACGGCGGATTGCTGGCAATCTCAGTCGTGCTCAGCGAACAGGGTGGCTCGTTGACGTGGCGAAACCACACCGGTCAGCCAGCCCGGTTGCTTGCGCTGATCGCCAACCTGAACTGACGGTTGATCTGGATCGCATCAGACGAAAGCGGACACCACGATCGGGATTGCGAGCACTGCAAGCGCCATCAGGATGATCGCGATCAGCGCGAATTGATATGAGTGGTCGCGCCGCGGATGGCCTGCGGCACCGATCGCGTTCCACAATGCCATCATCGGTTGATCGGTGGTGAGCCGAATCCGACGGCGGGCGATCGAGGCTCCGTAGATCGCAGTCCACGAAAGCCCGAGCAGGATCACGGCGAGCACCACACCGAGCGCCGTTCGCCCCTCGGGTGAAGCCACCGCCTTGGTCGTTCCCCTCCCGATCGCCGAAAACAGACCGGAGAGCACGGCTCCGCCGAGCAGGAACGCAGGGACGCCGACCGGGTTCGACTTCAACCCCTGTTCAACCTGAACGGCGTTGATCCGCGCCCTCCGCAGGATCACATGTTCCTCGCTGCCCCAGACGCTGTTGGCTTCGCGCCGCTCGTACAGTTTGCGGATGTCGGTGCCGAGGTTGTTCTGATAGCCACGCACGATCCAACGCGTCACGAGTTGAACAAGCAAACCCACAGCTGGTCTGAGCGGTCCCAACAGTCTTGGCATCGGCGCTGAGCGAACGCCATTGCGATCGAGCACCTCCAACGAACGCATCGCCATCCGGTGTGCCTCCCCGAACTTGGCAGGCTGCCACAACGGCTTGATCTTCGAGAGTTCGTCGACGATCTCCTGCTCGACCTTGCCCGGTCCGCCGATCTCCTCGAGCAGCCGACCCTTCTCCTCTGGCGAACTCGCCCGAAGCACGCGCAACGCATCGATCCGGTCGAACAACTCTCGGTCGTCGGGATTCGGCGGATGTTCGGTCATCGGCGAGCCACCGTAGTTGTTTCGATGCGACGTGGCGAGTGTGCTTGACTGTCACCCCAGGGGGCTGCTCGATCCGCAAGGGGAACGAAACTGTTATGAAGAAAATGCTCGATGAGTTCAAGGGCTTCCTGCAACAAGGTGACGTTGTCACGATCGCTGTCGGGCTGATCATGGCGCTGTATTTCGCCAAAATCGTCGATGCGCTGTTGAAGGGCGTGATCCTTCCAATCGTCTCGGCGGTCTTTGACAAGTCCGACTACTCAAGTATTGGGTTCAACATCGGTGCCGCACGAATCAGCATTGGTCTCGTCATCGATGCCTTGATCAGTTTTGTCGTCGTGGCATTTAGCCTGTTCGCAATCTTGAAGGCATACGCCAAGATGAAGCCCGCAGTTGAAGAAGATGCTGGGCCGTCGGAATTGGATTTGCTGACCGAGATCCGCGACTCGCTGCGCAACCGCTGATCTGCAACTGAGTTCGTCGGATCCATGTCGGGCCAGTGTGCGTGTTGGCCCGGCATCGGCTTCAATGTCGAGGTGCATCTGCGAGCCACCCCGCGACGTGCATGCCTCCGGGGGCTCGTGGTGGTCGGCATCCTTGCGGTGGTTGCGGCGTGTGGGGCCAGCAACGAGACCGCTGATCCCGTCGTTTCGGCCGTTTCCCCAACGATTGCGCTGACCGGTATGCCTGAGCCGCTGAGCGGTGCAACCGATCCGCCAAGCCCGCCGACTGCCCCAGCGCCTCCGACCACCGCCGCCCGCCCGACCACGACGACCGAACCGCCAGAGCCGATCGGCGACCGGGTGCTCGGGAATCGACTCTTGATGATCGGTGACTCGTTACTGGCTTCGACCGCCGAGCGATTCGGCGGGCAGATGTGTGACGTGCTCGTCGAACAGGGCTGGTCAGTCGCCGTCGAGGCGGAGGAGAGTCAGCAGATCGGATTTGGCGACGAAGTGCTTGACGAGCGACTCGAGAAGAGCGACGCTCCGGAATGGGACGCAGCGGCGATCTTTCTCGGCAACAACTTCGATGGCGATCTCGTCGCGTTTGCCAAGGGCCTAACCGACTACATCGAGCGTCTGGCACCACGTCCCACGCTCGTGTATACGTTGACAGAGGTCGACGATGATCACGCCGCATTAAATCGAATGATTCGGGCGCTCCCGCTGACCCACGCTGACGTTGTTGTGGTCGATTGGGCGCAGCTCACGGCTGAGAGTCCGGAACTGCTTGCGAGTGACGGCTTGCATCTCTCGGATGAGGGTCGGACTCACCTTGCGGTGGCCACCGCGCAGGCACTCGGCGAGGCACCAGACACCGATGATGCCGTCTGTTTGAAGGCCCTGTTCACCGACGATGCCAGTGCCTCAGATTCCGGATCGTCCGTCGGATAGCTTCGGGTTAGAGGCCCAGCGGATAGGTCAACGTTGATCGTGCCGTAGTTTTCATTTCACCTGCTCCGCAGGCGAAATAGGGCGACGTAACGATTGGTCGCCTCGCCTATCGGCTCGGCTTCGGGTTACCCGCGCAATCCGGTCACGCCTGGAAGGTTGCGGACCACGGTGAACGTGAGAATTGTCGCCCCGGCAACCCAGTACGCCCAGCTCGGCACCATCTTGATCGCATGCATTGATCGTCCGGCGGTGATCAGTAACCACGACAACCACGACCCAGCGATCGCCGCCAGGATCACGATCACGAACACGTTGAAATGCAGCGCCTGCATCACGTTGCCATTGACCAGGTGATGTGTGGCGCGAGTCAGGCCGCAACCTGGGCACCACCACCCCGTGAGCGTGCGGAACGGGCAAGGTAGGAACACGCCGCCATCTGACGGATTGTTGAGACCGATGTACGTGACCCCGGCCAGCAGGCAGCAGCCGCAGGCGATCGGTGCCGCCAGCGTCGGGAGCGGAGCCCGGATGGATGTCACCATTGCCCTCATCGTTTCTCACCGTAGCCTTGTGCGGTGCTCCAGGCCCAGGCTCTCTCCGTCGAAGTAGGCGGTCGACTCGTCGTCGACGGCGCCACCTTCACGGTCATGCCACGCGACAAAGTCGGGATCGTCGGCCGCAACGGAGCTGGCAAGACGTCGATGTTCCGGGTACTCGGTGGTGCCGTCGAGCCAAAGTCCGGCACTGTGGTTCGCAGGGGAGGCTTCGGCTATCTCCCCCAGGACCCGCGTATCGAGGGCGTACTCGACGGTCGGACAGCGGTCACACACGTGCTGTCTGGGCGTGGAATCGATGAAGAGACGATCCGCATCGAGAAGCTTCGAATCGCGCTCGAGCAAGACCCTACCGAGCGCAATATCGCCCGCTACAGCCGCGCCGAGGAGAACTTCAGGGTCAACGGTGGGTATGGGGCCGAGAGCGAGGCGCGTGCGCTGGCGGCCGGGCTCGGGCTCGGCGAGGATCGGATCGAGTTGCCGATCGGCGTGCTGTCAGGTGGCGAGCGGCGCCGAGTCGAGCTGGCCCGGATCCTGTTCGCCGGGAGCGATGTGCTGTGTCTCGACGAGCCGACCAACCACCTCGACATCGACGCCAAGATGTGGCTGCTCAACTACATGCGCCAGTACAAAGGTGCGCTGTTGGTGATCAGCCACGACCTCGAACTGCTCGACGAGGCGATCACGCGTGTGCTCCACCTCGACCGTCCGACCGAGACCGCCGTCGGCACGGTCGTCGAGTACAAGGGCACCTACAGCCAGTACGTCGCAGCCCGCGCCGAGGATGAGCGCCGGATGCTGAAACAGGCGGCCGCCCAGTCCAAAGAGATCGCCCGGATGCAAACAGTGGTTGACCGCTTCGGTGCCAAAGCCACGAAGGCTGCGATGGCCCACAACATGGAAAAGCGGATCGCCCGTCTCGAAGTCGACCGCGTCCACGCCCCCAAGGGCGGCAAGGCAATCACGGTTCGATTCCCCGACCCGCCTCCGTGCGGACAGACGGTTGTGCGGGCGACCCAGATGTGCAAGGGATATGGCGGTCCACCCGTATTCGAGGACGTCGCCTTCGACCTCGGACGCGGTGAGCGCTTGCTCGTGCTCGGTCTGAATGGTGCCGGCAAGACCAGCTTGTTGCGGATACTTGCCGGTGAGACCACTGCCGATCTCGGACACTTCGAGTTCGGCTATCAGGTGGCCGTCGGCTATTACGCGCAGGAGCACGACAACCTCGACACGAAGAGGTCGTTGCTCGACAACATTCGGGTGGCTGTGCCACCTGGGGTGAATCTCACAGAAACCGAGTTGCGTGGACTGCTCGGGATGTTCGGACTGTCGGGTGAGAAGGTGTTCCAGGATTCCGGAACGTTGTCAGGCGGCGAGAAGACGAAGTTGGCGTTGGCGATGTTGATGGTCGGCCGCAACAACCTGCTGCTGCTCGATGAACCAACCAACAACCTCGACCCGGCTTCGCGTCAGGCGGTGGCCGACGCCTTGAAGGCGTGGAAGGGTTCGATCATTTTCGTCAGTCACGACACCGACTTCGTGATGGAGTTGGAACCGACCAAAGTGCTGTTGATGCCGGACGGTGACGTCGACTACTTCAACGCCGGCTGGCTCGACCTCGTCAGCCTCGCCTGATCGATTGCCGAGAATCTGCCGTCACGAATCCGTTCGTGAACCGATCGACGCCCGTGGTACGACAATTGGGTGGTGAGTGTCAATGGGTGACCAGCGAAGCGATGAGGTCCTGCTCGTAGCGATCGGCGAGCACGACCAGGGTGCCCTGAATGTGCTGTACCACCGTCACGCGGCGTGGCTGACCGCCCGACTCACCCATCGCTGCGGCGACGCCGACCTCGTCGACCAAGCGTTGCAGGACACGTTCGTGGCGGTGTGGCGCAAGCCAGCGGGATACCGCGGCTCGGGAGTGGTGGCCGCTTGGTTGTGGGGCATCGCCGTGCGACGACTGATCGATCAGCTCCGGCGTCGACCGACCGTCGCCTATCTGGCGGCAGAAACGATTGTGGTGTCCGCCGAGGACGAGGTGCTCGCCGGCATCCACGCTGGCCAGCTCGGCGGTGCCCTCGACCGGCTCTCACCTGAACTCTTGTCGGTCGTGCAGGCCACTGTGCTCGACGGGCTCAGTACCCGCGAGGCGGCCCGGCTGCTACGCATCCCGACCGGCACCGTGAAAAGCCGTTCCGCCCGCGCCCGGGCACAGATGAGAGAGGCACTGGCATGAGCCCAAACCCGACCTGGCATGTCGATCCCGAGGTGCTCACCGGCTACGTCACCGGCACACTGGGACGGGCGCCGGCGGCATCGGTCGAGGCACACCTGATGACCTGCCCGTCGTGCCGCGCCACGATGGCACCGCTGGCGGCGCCAGAACGACTCGAGCGCAACCTGGCCGCCATCACCGCTCGTGTCGACCAACCGCGACTCAATCCCATCGAGCGGCTCCTCGAGCGCCTCGGTGTGCCCGAACACGTCGTCCGAGTGATGGCGGTCGCGCCGTCCGAGCGCGGCACATGGCTCACTGGGGTCGCCGTTGCGCTTCTGATCGTCGGCGCCGCCGACCTATTCAGCGGCTCGGAGCGCACCGTGTTCATGTTCCTTGTCGCCGCACCGTTGCTGCCGCTGGCGGGGGTTACGGCGGCGATCACGTTCCGCCAGGACCCGCTGCGCGAACTGGTTGTTGCTGTCCCGACGCCGTGTTTCAAACTGTTCTTGATGCGGGCGTTGGCGGTTCTCACCCCAACGATCGCCGTCGCCGCCGGGGCTTCGTTGCTCGTGCCCCGGCAGGGCTGGGAGCCCGTGTTGTGGCTCCTACCATCGTTCGGGCTCGTCGCCAGCACGCTCGCGCTCGCCAGCTGGTTTCCCATACGAGCTGTGGCGTGGTCGCTCGGCGGACTGTGGGTGCTGGCCGCAACCATCACCGTGAGGGGAGCGCCGAGTGCCAACCTCATCGAGGGGTACGCAGCATTCCGTCCCGCTGGCCAACTCACACTGCTTGTCGTGTCGCTGTTGGCAGGCACAGTCGCGGTGCTGCGTCGCGATTCGTTCGATTTCGTCGATGTCGGGAGGACGTCATGAGCATCGGTTCCACAACACCAACGACAACAATAACCAGTACCGTCGAGCTGACCGAGGTGACCAAGTCGTACGGCTCGACTCGGGCCCTTGACAGCATCACTGTCGCTTTCGGGCGCGGTGTCACCGGCCTGCTCGGCCCCAACGGGGCGGGCAAGACCACGCTCTTGCGGATCGTCGCCACTGTGCTCGCCCCCGACGGCGGTGCCGTGCGGGTACTCGGCGAGGACCCAGCCGAGGTTCGGGGGCGGCTGTCGATCCGGCGTCGGCTCGGTTACTTCCCCCAGGAGCCCGGCTACTACGCCAACCTGACCCCCTTCGAGTTCGTCGACTACATAGCGATCCTCAAGGAGATGACCGAGCGGCGGGTCCGCCATGAGGAGGTACGCCGAGTGTTGGCCCAAGTCGGCCTGGGCGATGTGTCGCACAAGCGAATCAAGGCTCTGTCGGGGGGGATGCGACGGCGGGTGATCGTCGCCCAAGCATTGCTCGGAAATCCTGAGTTGCTCGTGCTTGACGAACCCGCTTCTGGGCTCGATCCCGAACAGCGGCTGCGGTTCCGCGAGACTGTCTCGGCGGTCGCCGAGCACCACACCGTGCTGCTGTCGACGCATCAGACCGAAGACGTGACAGCGCTCTGCCAGCGCGTCGTGGTGATCGACGGTGGCCGAATCCTCCGCGACGCCACCCCCGAGTCGCTCGTCGATGAAGCCCGCGGTCGGGTGTGGCTCGCCGACCAAGCCGACCCTGGTGCACGCCTGTCGTGGCGCACCGGTTCCGGTCAGCATCGTCTGATCGGTGACCCGCCCGCAGGTGCCACCCTCTCCGAGCCGGCACTCGAGGACGCCTACCTATTGCTGATCGGCCGCACCGTCGGGGACGAATCAGACATCGCCGCCCGCCGACGGGGGCGGTGAGACCGTGGAACTGCTTGTGATCGCAGCGGTGGTGTTCCTGGTGTTCCGGGGGCTGAGTCGGCGCAACGCCGCCGCCGATGGTGCCGGGATGATCGGACCAATCGGCTGGAGCGCGGACACCAACTGGCGCGTCGTCCGTCCGCTCGCCTGCGCCGACGTCTGGCGCGTTCTGCGCCATCCCGCATTCATCGCTGGGGTGCTCCTGACACCGCTCATGCTGATTGCCGCCACCGAGAGCGAGACGAACTGGCGAGAGGTCTCGGCAGGCACCGCGCTGGCGCTCGTGCCGCTGGGCTGGATGACGATCATCGCCACCAACCTCGTCGCCCTGCGACCACAGCGCACCGGGACCGACGAGTTGTTCGCGGCGTTGCCTGCCGCTCAGCCGGTCAGGTCGAGCGCGCTGCTCGCTACCGCGCTCGGGCCGGTGACCATCGCCACGGTGTTAGCCGGTGGCTGGTTGGCGTTTGTAGTTGGGAGCCGCGATCAGTTGCGTGGATCGCCACAGTTGGACGAGACCGCGGTTGGGCTGCTGATTGTTGTCGGCAGCGTGTGCGTCGGTGTGGCGGTGGCGCGCTGGCTGCCGAACGCAGGCTTCGGGATGTTGGCGGCGGTTGCCACGATTGTGATCCAGCTGCGATTCCTGGACGTGGCGACGTGGCCGTGGAATCGCACCGAAGGTGACCCGCTCCGCTTCCTTGCGTTCATTGCCGAGCCGACCGGCGTCCGTGACGACTTCCTCGAGATACGCCCGTCAGGGTGGCATCTGCTCTATCTCGGTGGCCTCGTGGTAGTCATGGCCGGTGTCGCACTTGCTCGCGACGGGATCCGTCGCCCTGTCGGTGCCGTGCTCAGTGTCGGCGTCCTTGTTGCCGGCGGTGCCGGGTGGATGCAGACCCGACACCCATCGACAGCGCGAGAGAACGAGATCGTGTCGTACCTCGCCGAACCTGTCGCCAATCAGGTCTGTGAGCAGGCGGGTGCGGTTCGCTACTGCGCCTACCCCGATTTCGCGGCCGATCTGCCCGAATGGCGGACCCGCGTCGAGGCGACGCTGACACTTTTGCCGGCAAAAGCCTTCGACAAACGCGCCCCGCTCGAGGTGATACAGCGCCCGGCGATCATCGTGAGTAGTGACGACTGTGTGCCGGGGTCGTTCAAGGATGGGTTGCCGCCCGGCGTCGCCGCCCGCCTGTCGTCAGCCGATCTCTGGCCCGCCGACGGTCAGGTGCACCCGCCGCTCGAGGACGAGTCGTTCCCGTGTTCGGAGTTCGACGTCGACGGGTTCTTCCTCGCCGTGCAGACTGGGGCGTGGGCAACCGGCCTACCACCGGCGCCGCACGACGACAACGAGCGCTGTACCGCCAGCGGTCAGGCCCGCTCAGCGGTTGCCCTTTGGGCTGGCGCCGCCGCCAGCCCCGACGGTGCCCGAACCCTGCGCCGGGTGACCGACGAGGGGTCGACCGGCGGCGGACCGCTGATCAACTTGGTGGAATGGGACGACCCGCCGATGTGGGGCGTCGACTACGCCGTTGGCGACGCCGAGGTCGCCCTGGCGATGCTCGATCTGCCAGCCGCCGAGGTGAGCTCCACGCTCGATCGTGACTGGGTCCGTTGGACCGATCCGGGAACCTCGACATCAGTCCTCGCCGGTGAACTCGGCATCGATGACGACGGCGCCGCAGCGGCGGTGCCAGCCGCGCCGACGGGTGCGAGCTGTCCGTGATGACGCCGACGTCCGTCGGCACCAGCCGTCGGTGCCGAGCGCTGCTGCTGGCACGACCGGCAGTGCGGGTCGTGAGCTGGCAGCCGCTGGTGTACATGATGCTGGCAGGCATCTTGATCGTGGCGAGCGGGAACCGGGCCAGCGTGCACCTCCGCCTGTCGATCGCCAGCGCAGCGGTCGCCGCAGCGACTGCGTTCCTGCTCGACGATTCCGCCGCCGTGACACTCGCTGCATCCCCCATGTCGTTGCCGCTCCGCCGGCTCCAACGAGTGACGGTTGGTGCGCTGGCTGTCGGGTTGTGGTGGGCCGCCGCGATCGCAGTCACCACCCATCTGGCCGGCGGCTTCCCCTTGCGCGGCCGTGCATTGGAACTGAGCGTGTACGTCGCCGTCGCCACTGCGGTGTCAGCAACGGCATCAACGATGGGCGACCGCACGGCCGGCGGCATCGCCGGTGCATTGTTCAGCATGGCCTGCTTCGGCACGACCTTCCTACCGTCGCGGACATGGCTCCCGTTACCCGCACACCCCGACGCTCCCGGTGCCATGTCGCGCCTGTTGGCGGTCCTGGCCTGTGCGATCGCGGTCCTCGCCTGGATGTCCAGGGACCCCGCTGATCGGCGACTACCCTCACGAACAACAGGGCGGGGAACGCTCATCCCAAGAGCCATCCGACGATGAGTATTGCCAACACCAGGACCGAACGTCGAGTTCGTTACCGCGGCCCGCTGGGATGGTCGTCAACCGGCCCGCTGGAGGCGCGCCAATGCGCGTATCGGTCTGGACCTGAACAGCCCGACCGTATGACTCGCGGTCGTACCTCGGGATACCCGTCTCAGGCGATGTTGGCGAGCGCGTCGATGATTGGCCTCACGACGCCGATCGACACGACACTCCTGGCGTGGGCTCCTCGAGTGGCGTAGCGAGCGCGCTTCAACTCATACATGGCGTCGTCGGCTGTGGCAAGCAGTTTGGTGGGGTCGCGTCCGACGCGACGAGTGTCTGCGCTGCCGATACTGGCTGGGCAGAACACGGCCGTTGTGGCGCTGATGTTGATGGGTGCTGACAGGGCTATGTCGATGCGCCGAACGAGGTCGTCGGAACTCGGTTCGTTTGGTTCATAGACGACCGCGAACTCGTCGCCACCGATCCGGGCTACAACATCGGCGCCGCTCAAGATCGAGACCAACCTGCGGGCTGTCTCGCACAGCACAAGATCGCCGGCGTCATGGCCGTAGGTGTCGTTCACATCTTTCAAACCGTCCAGGTCGAGAAACGCGACTCCGAGCGGAAGCCCGCTGTGCTGGGTGCGAGCCAAAGCTGCCTCGAAAAGTTCGTCGAACAGCCGACGGTTGGCCAATCCGGTTAACGGATCGCGCAAGGCAAGGGCGGCCATGCTTTCCTGCAGGCGACGCAGCTCGGTGACGTCGCGGCTGACACCCTGCAACCCACCGCGGACGACGGTGGTCTGCGTTTCGCCGATTATCGACGAACCGTCAGCGTGTCGAAAATGGAAGTCGAAGCGGGCGAGTGTGTGCTCGCCACGGAGCGCACGATCGATGGCTGAGCGGCCTTCGTCGTCCAGAACTTCGAGAATCCGGTCGAAGTCCTCGACGAAGAACGACGGCGGATAGCCGAGGACGCTTTCGATCGACGGACTGATGTAGTCGAAATGCGGAGACGGTTTGGCGACAAAGCTCCAGATGACGTCGGCGGACTTGTCGGCGAGATTCCGGAATCGAGCCTCGCTGGCGGCCAGCTTCGCCTCGGCCACGTGGCGTTCCGTCACATCTCGGCCGACGGACAGCACCTCAGCGCCATCCGGGCCGGGCAAGTACCGATCAGCCCACTCGAGCCACTGGCCAGGAGCGTTGGGGACAGCGCGGGCGATACTGTCGACCAAGATCGGATTGTCGGGACCGAGCAGGGCGAGCTGAGAATTGAGGCCAGCCAACTCGTCGTCGCTCAGGAACTCGTCGAGCGGGTGCCCCAATGCCAATCGGGGATCAACGTTGTACTGGGCACCCCATGCTGCATTGCAATAGACGATGACATGGTCTGCCACGCGGTATCGATTCACCCGCTCCGGAAGCGCGTCAAGCATTGCGGCTGCGTCCCACCTGTCGTGGGCCTCACCGGCAATCGTCGTCACGCTGCAACTCCTCCTGTTCGAGATCATGGTGTCGGCTTCCAAAGGTCGACCAGGCGGCGCCGAATCCGCGAACCTGTTTCTTGCTACGGCGTCTCCAAGTCTTGAGTGTCCTAAATAACTATTTACAGTCAATAGTCCGGTGCCGAGAGGGCAAAAGTTGCGAGATGTTGTCAAGATGTCGTTCAGAACACCGCTCCAAGTGGTCGGCGAGGTCGCAGCCCTTCAGTCGGATACGAATGCGGTGAAGTCACACTGGGCGACGTTGGCTGGCGACTGTTGGGTATGCCTCGCTGGTCTCGAATCGGGGTCAGGGAAGTGCTCAACCCAGGGGACGTTCAACTCGGCTCGCAGGCCGAGGTCGGGTAAGTAGAACGTCATTTTGATGATGTCGTGCCAATCGGCCCTTGTGGCTTCGAGGCACTCACCGACGTGATGGAACAGGTTGGTGAGCTGGCCCTCGATGGTGTCCGGCACCGTGTTGGCCCCAGGGTCGCGCGGCACGATGATGCTCGACATCACGAGCGGCCCAACACGTGTGACGGCGGGTATCGGATTGGCGTGCGTCAGCGACTGTATGTCAAACGATTGGCGCCGCATCATCGTTCAACTTCCTGCCTGGCGGCGGCCCAGGCGTCGAACTCGGGGCGCCGGTCCGGGGTGATCGGAAACGTCCCATCGGTGCTCTCGCCGGCGGTGACTCGTTCCATGCCCCAGGCCTCTTCGAGTTCCTTCTGGGCGGCTTCGGCGGCGATCTCGTCGACGAGCGCGGCAGGAATCACGACCACGCCTTCGTCGTCGCCTACCAGGATGTCACCGGGCATCACGGTGACGCCAGCGCAGGCGACGGGGATCTGGTGATCGAGCGGCATATGAGCCCGCCGGTACGTCGCCGCGTGAGACGACCGATGGTAGACCGGGATCTCCATCGCCCGCAGCGCCCCGGTGTCGCGAAGCGCACCGTCGGTCACGATTCCGACCGCACCCAACTGGATTGCCCGCATCGCATAGATATCGCCGATCGTTCCGGCGTCGGGTTCGTTACGCGCCTCGATCACCAACACCTCGCCGGGCTGGAGTGCCTCGACTGCTTTGCGTTGGGCGTTGACACGCCCGGCAAACTGATCGGCGAGGTCCTCCCGGATCGGGAGATATCGCAACGTGTGGGCGACGCCGAGCATCCGCTGACCCGGACGAACAGGCCGCAAACCCGACAGAAACGTGCTGCGAATCCCACGTTGTTGAAGTGCTGCGACGAGTGTTGCCGTCGCCGCTGCGCTGAGTCGATCTCGGGTCTCCGGTGTCATGTTTCTCCCTGGTAAACGGTTTCAGATGAGTTGGCGAGGTCGGGTCGTAGTGTGCCGATCAACGGGACGACTTTGGTCGAGCACCAGACGCAACGTCTATCGTCTGGACACTTCGGAGTCGGTTCGTGATCAATATGGATTGACCGTAGCAACGTTGAGGAAGGTACGAGATGGGCAGCATCCTCGGAAATCGAGTCGTACGAGTCGAGGACTCACGGATGTTGACCGAAGGCGGAAAATACGTCGAGGATTTCGAGTTCCCTAACGCAGCGTGGGTCACCTACGTGCGGTCGCCGATGGCCCACGCCACAATCGAATCGATCGACATCCTCGATGCTCTCGACGTGCCTGGTGTGCTGCGGATCTTCACATCCGACGACCTCGAATCGATCGGCTTGAATCCGAACAACAATCCAAACTTTGCGGCCGAGATGCGCCGCCCGTTCCTGGCGATCGGCACAGTTCGATACGTCGGTGAAGCCGTCGTGGCGATCGTGGCCGAAAGCCGCCAGGCCGGGGCCGACGCCGCCGACCTGGTCGTCGTCGAGTATGAGCCACTCCCGGTCGTGATCGACGTCGAGCAGTCGGTAAAGGACGAGATCCTGTTGTTCCCTGCGCTGGGCTCGAACGCGGTTCTTAAGATCGGCACCCCGAACGCCGCCGACTTCTCGGGGTGCGAAGTTGTCGTCGAGGAGCGAATCGTCAACCAGCGCTTGAGTGGTGCGCCGATCGAAGCCCGGTCCGGTGCCGCCTACTGGACTCCGGAAGGCCGACTCGTCCATTACTCGGCCTGTCAGGGTGGCCATCCGACGCGTGACCTGCTGGCCATCGTGTACGGGTTGCCGCAGTCGGATGTGCGAGTCGTCGTGCCCGACGTTGGAGGCGGCTTCGGTGTCAAGTCACGTTCGTATCCGGAAGAGGTGGCGCTTGGTTTCTATGCGCGCCAACTCGGCCGTCCCGTGCGTTGGACCGAGACTCGGAGCGAGAACTTCCTGGCGATGCCACAGGGCCGCGGTCAGGTCCAGCACGCCAAGATCGGCGGAACGCGCGACGGTCGGATTCTGGCGTACCAACTCGATGTGATTCAAGACGCCGGCGCATACCCGCTGACGGGTGCCGTGTTGCACGGTATGACGATGAGGATGACGACGGGCTGCTACGAGATTCCCAGCGTTGGGTTCACCGGCGTTTCGACTGTCACGAACGCCGCTTCGATCACCGCCTATCGCGGTGCGGGTCGCCCCGAAGCTGCGGTTGCGATCGAGCGCATGGTCGATCGGTTCGCCGCCGAAATCGAGGTTGATCCGGCACAGGTCCGCCGGATCAACCTGGTGCCGAAGTTCATGGAGGCGTACACGACCTCCGTCGGCACGCCGTACGACGTCGGCGATTACCCGGAATCGCTTGAGCGTGCGTTGAAGGCCGCCGGCTACGACGAACTTCGCGTTGAACAGGCCGCTCGCCGCGCCAGTGGCGATCACATCGCCCTCGGGATCGGGCTCGCCACGTACGTCGAGATCACATCTGGCGTCGGCGGGTCCGAATTCGGCGCCGTCGAACTACTCGATGATGGTCGGCTCCGGGTCCGCACCGGCTGTACGCCCTACGGCCAGGGCCACGTCACAACGTGGGCGATGATCGTGTCCGACCGCACCGGAGTGCCGATGGATCAGATCGAAGTGGTTCACGGTGACACTGACGAGATCCGCTCCGGCGGACTCACGGTCGGATCGCGTTCCGTTCAGCTCGGCGGCTCCGCAATCGCGGCAGCATCGACGAAGTTGATCGACCAGGCGCGAGAACGAGCCGCCGATCTGTTGGAGGCGGCCGCCGCCGACGTGATCCTCGATGCCGACGCAGGAAAGTTTCACGTCACCGGCACCCCCGCACGTACGGTCAGTTGGGCCGAGCTCGCATCGACCGATGGCGGACCACTTTCGGGAGATCACGACTTCATCGCACCGATGCCAACATTCCCGTTTGGCACCCATGTTGCCGTGGTCGAGGTTGACACGGAAACCGGCCACGTTCGACTTCGCCGTCAGATTGCCGTTGACGATGCCGGCAACTTGATCAATCCGCTGATCGCCGAGGGGCAGATCCACGGCGGGATCGCGCAGGGCGTGGCTCAGGCGTTGATGGAAGAAATCATCTACGACGAGGATGGGACCCCGAAGACGACCAACTTCGCCGACTATCCGGTGATCTCAGCGGCCGAACTGCCGAGCTTCGAACTGGTGCATATGGCTACCCCCACGTGGGTCAACGAGTTAGGTGCGAAGGGCGTTGGCGAGTCTGGCACCGTTGGCGGAATCCCGTCGGTCTACAACGCTGTGATCGACGCCCTCTCGCACCTGGGTGTTCGGCACATGACGATGCCTTGTACGCCTGAAAAGGTGTGGGCAGCGATCCACGCCGCGAGCTGATCACGAGTGATGTCGCATCAGACGAAGTGTTCGGCGAGGGGAGCGAAGCCGTTGAAACCGACCGACGAATACGTCGTCGTGTAGGCACCCGTCGAAAGTATGTCGACCATGTCACCTTCGGTCAGCGCGATCGGTAACTGGTATCCACTTTTTTCGTACAGCACGTCGGCTGAGTCGCACGTCGGACCGGCGATCACCACCGGGCCTGTCAGTTCGCCGTCGTGCGGCGTGCGCAGGCGATAGCGAATCGCTTCGTCCATCGTCTCGGCGAGACCGTGAAACTTGCCGCAATCGAGGTACACCCACCGTTCGAAGTCCTCGGCCGAGCGGCGTGAGACCAACACGACTTCGGTACGCAGGACGCCGGCGTCAGCGACCATGAACCGACCCGGTTCGATCATGACCTCGTCGAGTCCGTCGGGAAACCATGTTGCCATCGCCGAGCGGACTGCTTCGCCGTAGCGCGCCAAACCGGGGACGGGCTCGCGGTACGTCCCGGGAAATCCTCCACCAAGGTTCACAAACGATGGTGTGGCACCTGCGCAGCGAGCCCAATCGAACACCCGAGCGACGACCTCCAGCGTGTCGTTCCAACTCTCGAGGTCACGCTGCTGCGATCCGACATGGAACGAGACACCAGATTGCAACCCGGCTTCGGTGGCGGCGACCAGCAGGCGAGCGACGTCAGAAGCGGAGCACCCGAACTTGCGTGACAGCGGCCAGTCTGCGCCACCGCACTCGTGAAGCAGCCGTACACACACACTCGAACCTGGCGCAGCGTCGATCACCTTGTCGAGTTCTTCTTGCGAGTCGACGGTAAACCGATCGACTCCAACCGATGTTGCGTACGCAATGTCGCGGCGCTTCTTGATCGTGTTCCCGTATGAGATTCGCTCGCCCGGTACACCGACCGCCAGACAGGCGTCGATCTCGGCTGGGCTGGCGACGTCGAATGAAGACCCCAGCGCGCACAATCGCTCCAGAATAGGACGGCCCGGATTTGCCTTGACGGCGTAGTACACCGCGGCCTGCGGCACCGCTGCCCGAAGCCCGTGATATCGCTCCTCGACCACATCCAGATCAACCACGACGAATGGTGTCGGAACCATCGTCGAGGAGAGAAACTCCTCGATCTTGGGGGTTACGAGGATCTTGGGGGTTACGAGCTCAGCGGGCGGGGCGACGGTGGCAACATTCACGGGTCCTCCAGGAGGGGCTGTATCACCCTTTCGGGGTGTATTCGGGGGTGGTGGGTGGGTGGGTATTCGGGGGGCTTCGGGGGTAGAACGGAGTGACGCTATCGACCTGCGCCGCGCACACCGACCGATTCGTTCGGTGTGCTTTGACTTTCCGTACATGTGATGACCCGGTGACCCGGCCGACGACAACGTTCCGCACGCAGGGACGGTGCTTGCTGACCGGGCACAACCGAACGGTACGGTCGACCGCATGAGCCGCACTCGCTCGGGAGGATTCGTGATCACACCAACACCAGCCGAACTGCTCGAGGTTGCGATCGCGGCCGCGCTGGCAGGTGGCGCAATCCTGATCGAAGGGCTGGCGCGACCGAAAGACGTCGTGATGAAGAGCGAACGGGCGTCGATCGTCACGTGGGCCGACGTCACCGCTCAGGCCAAGATCTTCTCGGTCATCAGCGCAGCATTTCCGGATCATGTGATCCTCGGTGAGGAAGGAGACGGTGGCGGGAACAACGGCGACTGCACCTGGATGGTCGACCCGCTCGACGGAACATCGAACTACGCGTCAGGAATCCCGTTTGCCTGCACGTCGGTTGCCGTCAGGGACGCTGAGGGAGTCGTCGCCGGGGCGATCTTCGAACCGTTTCGGGGTGAACTGTTCACGGCGTCCCGCGGCGGTGGTGCGTGGCTCTCCGGCGATCGACTTTCCGTGACCGATAATGAGTCGTTGAGTCGGTCGCTGGTTGCGACGGGCATCCAGTCCGATGTCGAAGCCGAGATCGACGCTCATGGACGCCGGATTGCGGCGCTCCACAAACACACCCGCGGGTCTCGTGGGCTCGGTTCACCTGCATTATGTCTGGCCTATGTCGCAGCTGGTCGGATCGACGCGTTTTACGAACGCGACGCAACGTACGCCTGGGACGTCGCCGCCGGGTCGCTCCTGATCTCCGAAGCGGGCGGTCGCTGTGAAGACCTCGACGGGGGCCCACTCAACCTCGGCCATGGCCTCGCCAACGTGATGGGTACCAACGGCAAGATCCACGACGCCCTTCGCGACCTGATCATCCGCACCGACACCGGTGATCTGAACGACAACGCCTGACGAAACTGGGACGCCATGTTGCCTCCGTTGTAATGTCCCAACGACTCAACCGATCGCGCACACCTTGGGGGCATGCATTATGGCCGAAATCATCTCCGTCGATCAGTTCCTTGACGGCTGGTACCCGGGCTACAAACCTGAACACCTCGACAATCCGTGGCTGCGGATGAAGACCAAGCCGTTCACCAAAGCCGACGAGCAGCATTTCTGGTTCGTCGACTTTCACTGGCCACGTGGTTTCTCGCCGTTGGGCATGATGATGGTGAGCGACGCCGCTTGGGGCACCCAACTCGCCGCTCACCAACTGCCGCTCCCGCCAGCTGGCGGACTTGTGCAGCGAATGGGCGGACCGTTTCTGTACGAGGGCGAGGTGCCGATCAAGTCGGAGTGGGAGATCGGCTTCCGCGCCGCCCGGATCGAGAAGAATATGCCGCCGTTTCTCCAGAACTTCGACGCCATTTGGGAGGAACGCAAGTGGGAACTCGATCTCGGTCTCGGCTACTTCGAGTCGTACGACTTCGATGGTCGCTCGCTGCCTGAACTCGGGCAGTACATGCGTGACGCATGGCAGTTTCAGCGCCGTGCCTGGGAAATCCACTTCGAAATCATGTATCCCCTCTTGGCGATCTACCTCCAGCTCTACGGCGTGTGCGCCGGCAACGGTGTCGACCCGGGCAACATCGCCAAGATGCTGCAGGGCCGCGACTCCAAGATCATGGAGACCGACCGAGCGATGTGGGATCTGGCCGACGAGGCCAAGCGGCTCGGCATCGCCGATCATTTCGATCACGAGCCCGAGCAGATCCGAGCGGCGCTCAGCTCGGCGGGCGGCAACTCGTCTGCGTGGTTGACCAAGTTCGACGACTTCTTGCAGGTGTACGGCCATCGCACCGAGGGCATCGCCGACATGAACATCCCGTCGTGGCTCGAGGATCAGACCTCGCCGCTCGGTCAGCTGCGCAACTTCGTCCAGGCCGAACACCGTCACGACTTCGACGCCTCGCTTGCTGCGTCGCAAGCCGAGCGCGATCAGGCAATCGAGGAGGCTCGCTCGATTCTCAATGGCGAGTCGCTTGGCGCCTTCAACGAACTGTTGGCGATCAACACCGTCGCCAACTTCGCATGGTGGAACGAGGACCACAACTACTACATCGACCTGCGGGCGTCGATCCCGATGCGGTTGGGTGCGTTGGCGATCGGCGAGAAGGTCGGTGTCGACAAGTACGACGACGGTCTGTTCCTGTTCTTCTCCGAGTTGCTCGAGGTGTGCGACGGTGAGCAGCAGTGGAACAGCCTGCAGGGAATGGTCACCGAACGCCACGACTACTACGACGGTTACCAGATCCAACGGGCGACTGTTCCAAAGGTCGTAGGGACGATTCCCGAGAAGATCGACGATCCAGTGTTGATCGAGATCTTCGGCATCCACCAGCATTACTTCGACGCTCTCAAGTCCGACATTCACACGACCGAACTGAAAGGCTTCCCGGCATCTGCGGGCACCTACACAGGGACCGCCAAAGTGATGCTCTCGGCGATGGAACTGTTCGACCTGGACGACGGTGACATCCTCGTCACCGAAGCCACCTCGCCGAACTGGACGCCGGCGTTCGCGATCATCGGTGCCTGCGTCTGTGACGGCGGTGGTTCACTCACCCACGCTGCCACCGTGTCGCGTGAGTACGGCATCCCGTGTGTGGTCGGCACCTCGGTGGCGACCCAGCGAATCCGCACCGGCGACACGATCGAAGTCGACGGCACGAGGGGCATCGTCAAGATCCTCGAACGCGCCAACGCCTGAGGAAATTTTGAGTCGGAAATCGACTGGGACCGAGGAGGCCGTGTTGTCGTTGGCGAGTAAGCGGATTGTGGTTACTGGTGGGGCGCGGGGCATTGGTGCGGAGGCTGCGGCCGAGTTCAGGGCACGGGGCGCGGAGGTTGTCACGCTCGACGTGTCTGCCGGGGCTGACGTTCGTTGCGATGTATCAGACGCGGACCAGGTCGATGCCGTCTTTTCCGAGATCGGCGCTGTCGGTCCGATCACCGGGCTACTCAATAATGCAGCGCTGATCGGCACTCGTAGCTCGATCGAGGAGATCACAGGCGATGATTGGGATCGGATGTTCGCGGTCAACGTGAAGGGCTCGTTCCTGTGCAGTCGGGCCGCCGTTCGATACATGGGTGAAGGTGCCAGCATCGTCAACGTTGCCTCCGAGACAGCGTTCACCGGATCACACGGATTCGTCCACTATGTCGCATCGAAGGGCGCTGTGGTGTCACTGACTCGCGGCTTGGCGAACGAACTCGGCGAACGCCGCATTCGAGTCAACTGCGTCGCTCCTGGCTTCACTCCGACCCCAGGGTCAGCGACCCTCGGCACGTACGACCCGTCACGCACGCCGCTCGGGCGAGTGATGCAACCTGCCGATCTGCTCGGCACATTCTGTTACTTGATGTCAGACGACTCGGCGTTCGTCTCGGGTCAAACCACGCTCGTCAATGGCGGGCGCGTCCCGTACTGACAGAATCAAACGATGCACGGGTACGACGAGTTTGATGCAACAGCGCTGGCGGACCTCGTTCGCCGCAGGCAGGTGCATCCGCGTGAGTTGGTTGAGGCCGCGATCGAACGAGTCGAACGTCTCAATCCGTTGTTGAATGCGGTCATTCATCGTCAGTTCGAGCGGGCTCGCGCCGACGCTGAACGGATCGAACACGATGCACCGTTCGCCGGTGTGCCGTTCCTCTTCAAGGATTACAAGGGTCGTGAAGCGGGTGAGTCGTATCACGCTGGTGTACCGACGTTGCTCGGCCTCGGCTATCGAGCGCGAACCGACAGTCGGTTTGCGCTGCGAGCACGTCAGGGTGGCCTGATCCCGATTGGTCGCACGAATGTCCCCCAACTTGCTGCGATGGGGACGACAGAGCCCACGCTCTACGGGCCTACCCACAACCCGTGGGACCTGGCTCGGTCACCAGGCGGGTCGTCCGGTGGTTCGGCCGCCGCCATTGCAGCACGGATCGTTCCGGCCGCTCACGGCAATGACATCTCGGGGTCGATTCGGATACCGGCGGCGATGTGCGGGCTGGTCGGGTTGAAACCGACGCGTGGGCGAGTGGTTGCCAGCGATACCGATCCGGCGACGGGCATGTTCTCCGAAGGCGTGCTGACGCGAACCGTTCGTGACACCGCGGCACTCGTCGATCTGTTCACAGACCGTTCGCCCTGGTGGCCCGCGCCAGGATGTTCGGAGACACTCGCCTCCGTCGTTGGTACCGACCCTGGTGCGCTCCGGATTGGCGTCTGGACCGAAGCATTCAACGCCGGCCACACCGACGGTGTCACGGTCGACAGCGAATCCGCCAGTGCTGCCACAGACACGGCTCGATTGCTCGAGTCGATGGGGCATCGAGTCGAGGTCGCCGCTCCAGCTGAGTTGTCGTCAGACGAGCTGTGGCAGACGGCCCGTACCGCACTGGGCGTATCGGTCGCTGCCGATGCTGCTAGTTGGCAGAGCCGGATCGGCCGCCCCCTCGGTGAGGGCGATCTCGAACCGAGGACCTGGGCGATGGTGCAGGCAGGCAACGCCCTGTCAGGGGTCGATCTGTTCGAACTGATCGGTCGTCTGCAGGACATCTCCCGCCGCGCATTGTTGTGGTGGGATGATTTTGATCTGCTGGTCACCCCGACCACGCCGACACCGGCGATGCCGCTGGGTGACTACCTCACGAACTACGTGTCAGGACTCGGCAGCGCCTTCACGCGCCCGATCAACGTGACTGGCCAACCGGCGATTTCACTTCCGCTCGGATGGCCGTCCGATGGGTTGCCGCGTGGTGTCCAAATCACTGCTGCCTACGGTCGCGACGACATTCTGATTCAAGTTGCCGGCTCTCTCGAAGCGGCATCGCCGTGGTCTCATCACCGGCCGGAGACCCCCAGATGATCAGCCGATTCTCGGTACCTGGCGGACCAACGCTCGGCGTGCGCCGATGGGGGAGTGACACCGACTGCGACGTGTTGTTGATCCACGGCCTGTCAGCGGGCTCGGCGCACTACGAGGAACTCGGCCACGGTCTGTCGCCGCGTTGGAACATTGCGGCGACAGACCTACGAGGTCACGGCCAGTCGGATCGGGTGCCCGGCACGTACGTCATCGAGCACTACGCCCACGACGTGATCGCATTGCTCGAAACGATGGCCGAGCCGGTTGTCGTTGTCGGCCATTCGCTGGGCGGTGCAGTTGCCGTGTATCTGGCGGGTGCCCGGCCCGACCTCGTGAGTGGCGTGTTCGCCGAAGATCCGCCCCTGTACCACGGGCAACCCGGCGTGTTCGCGGCGACTCCATTCGCCAATGTCTTCCGGTACTTGCGATCCGAGATGCAACGGTTGCAGGGCACCGGCGCATCTCCGGCGGCGGTCCGCGCATATCTCTCGGAACAGCGCGGCGCCGGTGGTGGTCGATGGTCCGACGAGGTCTCGTCCGCAACCATCGACGCCAAGGTCGAATCGTTCCTCGCCTGCGACCCGGGTGTTTGGGACACGGCGATCACGGGCACGGCGCTCGCCGGATGGAATCCTGCGCGGCCGATCGCCGTGCCGGTCACAATCTTGCGGGCTGACCCGGCAATGGGTCCTGCACTGACGCCCGATGAGGCGGCGCGCTTTCAGGAGGGTGTGCCGCATGCTCGGATCATCGAGGTCGCCGGTGCGCCGCATGGCATTCGTGAGTACCTGCCCACATCTGCGAGTTACCTCGACGAGCTGACTCGATTCCTGGAATCAATAGACTCTCGGGCCTGACGTCGTTCGATGGACGCTTAGGGGCCCAGCGGATAGGTGACGATTCTTTGGACCTAGCGTTCGTCGTGGGCGAACGCAGCGAACTAACGTCACACCGTGATTATTGCAATCGTTCGCTTTCCACTTGACTCAGCGATGTCGGCTGACGCGGTGCGGGCGTCCTTTGAAGCGAGCGCTCCGTCGTATCAGGGGTTGCCCTGGGCTGTTGCGCAAGCACTATCTGCTTGGCGAGGGCGGCACCGTAGGCGGTGGCGTCTACCTCTGGGAGACCAAGGCGGCAGCCGAGGCCGTCTACAACGAGGTGTGGCGTGAGCGCTTGACCGAGCGGTTCGGTGCCTCGCCGACCGTCGAGTACTTCGAGAGCCCGGTAACTGTCGATCCTGATTCGATCATCGTCGGAACCGTATGACTCTCGCCACCGGCACGTCGGTAGCCAAGAAACCGGCACTTCAATCCGTCACGATCGCGTTGGGTGTGCTCGACTCGCTAGCGGCTGCCCCCGAACTGAGTCTGAGTGAGTTGGCGCGACGTGTCGGCGTTGCCAAGAGCACGGCGCACCGAACGTGCGCCGTGTTGACCAACGCTGGAATGCTGACGCGAACCGAGGCCGGAAAATACCGGCTCGGCCTGCGGCTGATCGAGTACGGACACCTCGCTGCAGGGCGCTCAGCAGTAGGTGAGCATGCCCTCCCGTTGCTCGTCGAGTTGCGTACAGCGCTTGGTGAAACGGTGCAGGTTGGGATCCCGGTCGGCGGCGACGTCGTGTACGTCGAGCGCGTCGAGGGCGTTCGCGCTCTGAGATACGCAACCGATAACTCGCGTCGCGGCCCGATCCATCGTTCGAGCGCCGGCAAGGTGTTGGCGGCGTTCGTCCCCGGGGTGCTGGAGGCGCGACTGGCCGCAGGCCTGCCGCGCAGCACCGGTTACACGATCGTCGTGCCCGATGTCCTGCGATCGGAAATCGTGAAGGTTCGTGAGCGAGGGTATGCCCGCAGTATCGACGAGACCGAGATCGGAATGAGTTCGCTCGCTGTACCTGTGCGATCGTCGGTGAATGGTCCGGTGGTGGCGGCGATCTCGATGATCGGTCCGACGTCACGAGTCACCGACGGCGAGACACACCACGTCAGCGTGCTGCAGTCCGCTGCTCGCAAACTCACTGTGGCGCTCGAGAGCGGCGACTACCGATTGCCCCGTCGTCGTAAGTAGCTGCGCAGGTCGCCTGGGCGGCTTCAGACCGGCGAAGGTTGACGGCCGCCGACGACAACCGGTACCGGTGCTGTTTCCTCGGCAATCCTGCGTTCCAAGATGCGACGCGCCCGCAGCGGACCGGCGTCGATCGAGAGCATGATCGGCTTCAGATTCTCGGGGCCACCGGCGCGGTCGTACGCCCGTTGTTGAGCCTCCACCATCGGGAGATCCTGCTGCTCGAAGGCGAATCGTCGAAGCGTGCTGAGTCGCTCGGCAATCTCAGCGTCGGTTTCGCCGACAGGAGGTCCACCGAGTTGAACGGCAGCGATGTGATAGCGCATCTGCGTGGCCGTGATCGGAGTCAGCAGATGCGAACCAATCACCGTCATGCCCTGCTCGCGAGTTTCCCCCGGTTGCGTGACGCCGGCGTGGTTGCGCAAACAACCGGGCGCATCCCATCGCATCTCGGCCCAGGTATCGACCGGCATGCTGTCGTTGCGGTACATCAGGTCGAACATCAGTGGTGGTGTGACATTCCGCGAGGTGCGCGTGACGTAGAGCGTGTCGCCGTCCTGGTGGATGTCGACGTCGGCACTGACCAGTTCGGCGTTGCCGAGCAGACCGTCGTGAAGATAGTTGACGTGGCTCAGATCGAGCAGGTTGTCTGCCATCAGCCGATAGTCGACATCGATCACCATCGAGTCGCGCTTCGACACGACCCCTGGGGCGTTGTCGTCGAGATGTGAATAATCGGGGATCAGGCTGGTATCAGCCGGTTGATCACCCATCCAGATCCACAGGATCGTGTGGCGTTCGACGATCGGATACGAGCGAATGTTCAACGAGGATGGGATTCGACCGCTGCCGTGCGGATTGACAACACAGGTGCCGTTCTCGTCGAACTGGAGGCCGTGGTAGGGACACTCGACCTTGTCGCCGCACACCTTGCCGCGACTGAGAGGTGCGAACCGGTGAGCACACTGATCGGCGATCGCCGCCGCCGTTCCATCGGCCTTCCGGAACAGAGCGATCGGTTGATCGCAGATCACCCGTTGGGTCAGCTCGCCAGGTTCCAGATCCTGCCCCCACATCGCCACGTACCAGGTGTTCTGCAAGAACGTCATGGGGTCAGTATGGCTGATTGAACCGTTCCCGAGGAAGAGACGCGTCCCGCTGTGACGAACAGTGGGAATGATCGCCGATCAGCCCAGGGACGGCTCACCCCATCGGTTTGACCAACCGGCGTTACCAGGGTTGCTCGGTGCCATCCCCAGCGATCACCGTGTCGCCCCGTTGGGCGTAGGTGCGGGCGAGTTCGAGACCGAGCCCTCGGTTCGCTCGGTTCGATGCTCCTGGTCTTGTTCCGGCTGTCAGGTCTCGGCTGGGCTTGTGCCGACTAGCAGTTCGTTCATCACGTTGGCGAGCGTGGTTCGCTCGGTCACAGCGTCGACGCTGGTACCGGCATACAGCGCCATGGCATCGAGGTTGCCGGTTGTCGTACGGTTGGGGGGAGTTGTCGAGAACCTCGGGATGTCGGCAATTGATCCGTCCGGCATCGCCATTTGGGCGACCGTCCCGTCTGGCGACTGCTCGGCAGCGACGAGCGCCGACGTCAGCACTCGAACGGGTGCATCGGGCCATCCGACATCGAATCGCCTCGTCAGAACGGTGTCGGCGGCCGTCGATCGGATGAGTAGATCGACATAATGATCGTGCGCATCTGATTCGACTGTCGCAACGAACCGTGTTCCAATCCGCACCGCATCGGCGCCGCGCAAAAGGGCAACGCGCACGGCCGCGGCGGTACCGATTCCGCCAGCGGCGATGACCGGGATGCCGACGGCTGCCCGAACGGCGGGAATCAATTCTGCGAGCGGAATCACTCCCCGCACGTGGCCGCCAGCCTCGACACCCTGGGCGACCACGTATTGACATCCGGCGTCAACGGCAGCCTTGGCTTCATCGACGGTGCCGATCTGCCATCCGTTGATCACGTCAGGCAACACCAACTTGGGATCTGGCCAACCCCAGAAGAATTCGATTACCGGAAGTCTGGCAGCGACGTCTTCAAGGATCTGGCGGTCGAGGAACAGCACGATGAATCCGGCGCCGACCGGGCGGTCAGTGAGTGCAAGTACGTCGTCGACCTGGGCCCGCGCCGCTGCTCGGGTCGGGCGACCCATCGCCAACATGCCGAGCCCGCCAAGGTTGGAGATTCCTGCGGCCAACGCCGGTGTGGCCGTTCGTGACATTGCGGCCAGTTGAATCGGATGCTCGCATCCGACCAGATCCGTGAAGCGCGTCACGACGCTTCTCCAGCGGTCTCGACCAGGCGGTGCGCCGGAGCTCGGTCGATCACGAGTCGCAGCACGTCGGGCCGCGAGTAGTGCCCGGCCGTGTCACACAACGCTTTCGACTCGCGCACCTTTTCCAGCGAGATGTCGGCGATCAACAACGTCTCGCCGACGGCAGGCCCGGCGATCACCTCACCGCTCGGATCGATGATGTAGCTATCACCGGTCATGGGCGGGAGCATCGAGATCGCGTCTCGCAGTTCGGCGTCGTCGACGTCGTTGGCGTCGAGGATTCCTCCGGCGACGATCACGTACGCCGCCGCCTGCGAAGCGAACGCCCGCGAGAGCACCAGTTGTCGCGTGCTCTCGTATCCGGGGAAGGCGGCGACGTGAACCTGGGTACCGTCGGCGATCAGGGCGTAGCCGGGCAGCACCATGTTGTGCTCCCAACAGTTGAGTCCGCTGATCCTGGCGTATGGCCGCTGCCATGCCCGAAGGCCGGACCCATCGCCCTCGCCCCACGCGAAGCGCTCTCCGTACGTCGGCTTGAGCTTGCGGTGCTTGCCGATGATCTCACCGTCGGACGAGATGAATACGAGCGCGCAATACACGGTTCCATTCGTCAACGCGTCCCGCTCGGCAACACCGATCACGACATCAATGCCGGCGTCTCGGGCGGCAGCGCAAAGCCGTTCTGTCTCGGGCCCTGGCACCGTGATCGCGGCGTCGAGATAGCGGCCACCGATCTTGCGTTTGAGGTTGACGTGGATCGGGGAATTGACCCACCGCGGATAGCCAGGCAGCCAGGTCTCACCGAACGCAGCGAGTCGCACCCCATGTCGTCCCGCTTCGGCGATCAAGCCGCACGCCTTGTCAGTCGACGCGCCGGCATCGAGAAACACGGGGGTCGCCTGCACAGCGGCTACTCGGAACGTGTCGTCACTCACGTCGTCCACTTTGGCATGTGGTGCTCGACCCGCCCGCAACCGAGCCTGCATCGCCTCACGCGATCGAGACGCGAGCTAGCCCGAGCAGTGCCCGGGTCCGCTCGAAGGCCGGCAACTTGTCGACGGGGTCGACCAACACCCCGGTCATCCCGACAGCGTGGGCTCCGTCGATGCAGTACTGGGCATCGTCGAGAAACACGATTCGTTCGATGGGCGAGTCGAGCGCTTCGGCAGCCCGTAGATAGGGCTCCGGGTCGGGTTTGGCTGACCCGAACTGACGGGCATCGACGAATGCATCGAGTAGTTGGAACTCCGGGAGATTCGAGAAGAATTCGTGACCGCCGATCCCGACACCGTCGTTGGTGAGTACGCCAATTTTGTAGCCGGCGACACGGGCATCGGCCATCAACGCAAATGCATCAGGGTCGCCGAACCGTTCGGGAAGATGGATCGTGAGTTCCCGGAACAGGTCACGCCAGTCGGTGTAGCCAGCCGCGGTGGCGTACTCGCGCCAGTAGTCGTAGAAGGTCAGTTCGCCAGATGTGTACCGCTGCCAGAGTTCGTCACCGTCAGGATCGAGTGGGCCACGGCCGACGAAGCGGCGGCCGGTGATCTGTTCGAGTTCGTCGAGTTGATCCCAGATCGGGGCGGTAATCACGTCGCCGATGTCGAGCAGGAGCGCATCGAACTGCCGTTGATCGTTACTCATGCGTCGACGAGGTCGAGGAACTGCCACTTCTTACCGGACGTGGCACCCGACAGCATGCGGCCGACATTCTGGACGACCATCGGAGACGACGTGATGTGCTGCGTGCCGGCATGCACGTCGCGCATCATCTGCTGCAACCGGCCGCGGCGTAGTGACGTGGTTCCTGCCGCGAGATACACGTGGTTGGCGACCTCGTGTAACGCGTGCGTGACGTGGGTCAGCGCCAGCCGGATCAACGTGTGCTGCTCGGTCGAAAGATGTGCGCCGGTAGCAAGCGTTGCGGCAGCGTCCGCCCAGACTCCGTACACGAAAGCGCGGGCGGCTCGGAAAATACCTTCTGCGTTGGCGAAGCCTTCGACGAACGAGTCGCTGGCACCGCTCGAACCGGCCCGACCGGCCTTCTGCGAGGTCAGTTCAGCCAGCTCGTCGAGCATCCGACGCCCGAGACCGAGAGCCCAACCCGAATGACACATCTCCGCGAACCCGATGATGCCGACGTGGTACAGACTGCCACCCCGCTTGCCCTGTTCGGTGACGGCGAAGTGGGTGTAATCGTCGTGGACGAAGACGGAATCCATCGTGTAGTCGACCGAGCCGGTGCCTCGCAGGCCGAGTACGTCCCAGTTACCGAGCAGGGTGACGTCTTCGATTGGCGTCACGAAGATCCGTGGCTCGCCGGTCTCCTGGATGATCCCGAGCGAATGCACATGAGTGCTGTGCAGGAGGCCAGAACCGAAACTCCACGAGCCGCTCAACCGGTATCCGTCACCGTCGGTCACCGCCGTGCCTGGCCGGGTTCCTTGACCAGCGATCACCGGCATTCGGTCGCCGCTGAAGAGTGCCTTTGCGGCCTGGTCGTCGAGGTATGCGCCTGCCGTGCCGATTGACAAACTGGCGGCCATCACCACCCATCCGGCGGAGGCGTCGCCGTATGAAACTTGCTCGATCACTTCCAGCGACTCGATCGGGCCGAGCTCGGACCCACCGAGTTCCTGTGGCACCCACATCCCGAACAGGCCGTCGGCGTGCAACTGATCCACGAGTTCTGGGGCAAGTTTGCCCTGCTCGTCGGCGTATTCTGCCCATTTGTCGGCCAGCGGTGCGATTGCCGCCGCCCTCTCGCCCAACGGAGAACTGGGTGTGTATTCACAGGTTGCGGTCATGGTGATCAATCCTTCAGGAACGTTCGGAGTTTGATAGCGACTTCATCGGGCGTGTCCCATTCGAGCAGGTGGCCGGCACCGGCGACCACATCGCCGCCGCCCCAGCGTTCGATCAAACCGGGCGGCAGGAGTTCGTCCTGTTCGCCCCACAGGACCAGCTTCGGGCACGTGATCCGGTGTATCCGGCGGGCGAGTCCGCGATCGCCGAGCGGCCACGTGAGGCTGGCGGCGGCGATGTCGGACAAGTACAGAGCAACCGGAGCCTCTTGCTCGCCTCTGTCGGCAAAGCGATTATTGAATGTGTCTGGCACACCCTTGGCGAACAGGTGTTGCAGCCGGTCGGAGCCGCGCACCGCATACAGGTCGAAACCTGGATTCGAGGCATCGGCGATCCCGAAGGGTGCCAGCAACGCCAGTTTGGTGACCGCTTCCGGTCGCATTGCCGCCAGATCGGCGGCGATCATGCCGCCAATCGACGCGCCTACAACTGGGCATGGTGTCGCCGCTGAGGCGTCGATCGAGTCCCAGAACGATGCCAACCAGTCGAGGTACTCGAACGGCGCAACGAATCCGGTGACACCATCGAAGCCCGGAACCGACGGTGTGATGATCTCGCAGCCCTCGTCGGCGAGTTGCTGCAACGCGGGCGAAGTGCCGGCATTACCGGCGATCCCGAAGAGGTAGATCAGCCGTTCGGGGAGTCGGGAGTCAGGCACCGGTCGGCCACCAATCGTGTGAGAATTCGGAGAACATGGTGCGCAACTGCGGGGCGACCTTCTCGCCGAACATTTGGGTGTTGTATCGGGTCACCTCGTCGTTCATGTTGCCGAACTGGAGCATCGCGCACATGTTGCCGATGTTGAGTTCCCTGGCGGCTGCTTCGAGTTGCTCGCGCACCGTGTCGGGGCTGCCGACGACGACATAACCCTTGTCGAGCATTTCCTGCCACGTGAGGTCGTGGTTGGCCTGCTTGGATCTGGCAACTTGACGAACCTGTGACTTGTAGCGGGCGCGCGCCGAAGCCTCGGTGACGTAGCCGGGCGGATCGGTGAAGCCGGGGTAGACGTGCAGCGAGCGGTTGAAGAAGTATTCGGCCGGCTCGCGGTACAGCTTGTGCGCTTCGGCGTCGGTGTCGGCGACTCCGATGAACTGTGTGACCGCCAGCCTGTTCGGGTTGGCGTCCTTGCCATGGGCTTCGACCTGTCGCCAGAATCCGGCAATCGTCTCGCGGACCATCTTGTAGCCATAGTAGGTGAGGGCTCCGTACACGTAGTCGTTGGCGGCGCAGAAGTCCCACGTCTCGACCGACCCGCCGCCAGGGATCCAGATCGGCGGTCGCGGGCGCTGGTACGGGCGGGGGACCGGGTTGACGTATCGGTGCTGGTTGAACTGACCGTTGAAGGCGAATGCCTCGGTCGACTCCCACGCTTGCTTGATCAACTCGATGCCCTCGTAGTACTTGGGGCGCAGATGGCTCGGGTTGACGCCGTACGAGTAACAGGTGTCCATCGGGGTGCCGACAGGGAAGCCAGCGATCAGCCGACCGCGACTCATCAGGTCGAGCATCGCCATTTCCTCGGCGATCCGGACAGGCGGATTGTAGAGCGCGACCGAGTTGCCGAGCACCGTGATCGCCGCCTTGGAAGTGCGGCTGGCGAGGATCGAGGCGATCAGGTTTGGCGACGGCATCAAGCCGTACCCGTTGTTGTGATGTTCGTTGACACAGATCGCGTCGAAGCCGCATTCCTCGGCGTACACCAGTTGCTCGATGTACGTGTCGTACGTCTCGGCCATGATGTCTCGATCGAACAAGGCTGGGTCGATGTCGACCCACACGCTGCGGTGTTTCTTGTTGAAGTCGTCTGGCAGTGCCGGGTACGGCATGAGATGAAACCAAAGCATCTTCATGGGTCACAGTTTGACGCGCGTCGGTGTCGTTGTCCACGACCGGCTGGTAGGTTGATTATGTCTCGTTCGATAACAATCGGCGAGTAGTGTGTGGGGCGTGGCGAACGTTGACCTGCGCCGATTGCGGTACTTCGTCACAGTCGCGGAGGAACGCCACTTCGGCCGTGCCGCCGACAGATTGCACATGTCGACACCGCCGTTGTCGCAGCGGATCCGGGAGTTGGAAGCGGAACTGGGTTTGACGCTGTTCGAGCGGACGTCTCGCAGCGTCGAGTTGACTGATGCCGGCGAGCGATTGCTTGGCGAGGCGCGGGCTGTACTGCGGGCGGTGGAACGGCTTGAGCAACTCGCCAAACAGTTGACGTCGGCCGATAACGATCTCGGGTTCGGGTTCTGTCATGGCAGCGAGGGCGGCGCGATGAACTCGTTGCGTCGATTTCGTGACGAGCAACCCAACGTGCTGGTTCACCCTGCTGCGATGACGTCGGTCAACATCGTCGAGGGACTCCGTTCCGGTCGCCTTGCGGCCGGCATCGTCCGTGGGCCGCTGGCCGACCCTGACCGGATTGCGTCGGTTCCGTTGGCGCGGGTGCCGGTTGACCACGTTGCCGTGCCGTTGGGACATCGGTTGGCAGGGGTCGACCGAGTCGATGCCACCGAGCTCGAAGGCGAACCGGTGTTGATCGTCGACCGCGGCGATGCGCCGCGCGCTCACGACGACATCACCAGTTACCTCGCCAGCCTCGGCGTCAACCCTGCCTGGGTGACGCACGGCGCGACCCAAATCGAGCGAGTCTTCGACATGGTTGCGATTGGGAGTGGTATCGGTTGGTTGAACACCTGGCAGGCCGAGCGGGAGTCCGGCCGAGATGATGTTGCGATTCGCCCACTTGACCCGGTCGGGCTGTGGGACGAATTCCGTATCGCCTGGCGACAAGGTGACACGAGGCTCACAACGGCCGCCTGTGTCCGAGTCGTGTTAGAAACCTGCGGCACCTGAACTCACGTTCCTGTCGACGGAAAACGGCGCAACTAGCCCCTGGCGCGCAGTGTTTGACTGCCGTAACATTCGGCACACACAACGACGATGGGAGACTTTGATGCCAGTCTTGATGATCGGTGAGGTGCCGAATCTGACCGAGGAGATTTATGCGGGGATGATCGGACAGATGACTCCCCTCATGCGCGCTGCGAAAGGGTTTATCGCCCATAGCGGCGGGCCGAGCCCGATCGCAGGTTGGAGGGTCGTCGAGATCTGGGAGTCCGAGGAGGACGGTCAGAACTGGTTCGTCGAGAACGTCAAGCCCAATCTCCCGCCTGGGATCGTCCCCGATCGGAAGTACTACCCACTCCATAGCGCCTTCGCTGCACCGACCTGATTTTCCGGAGCGCCGTTTCGACGTCGCGAACGATGCTAGGTGGGATGTGACTCGACGTTCATAGCCTGAGGTGCATGCTCACCCGCAACGGATCCCGCACTTCGCTGATTCCGGGGACGAAGGGATTCACGTTCGTCTTATCGATGGCGATGGCGGCGACGGCGTTGTCGGTTGATTCGGTCCTCCCTGCTTTTGCCGACATCCGTTCGGCGATGGGCTTGGCGAGTGACTCCACTGCTGTTGCCGGCCTGATCACCGTATTTCTGATGGGGTCGTCGATTGGACTGTTGCCGGCAGGTCTGCTGGCTGACCGGTTTGGCCGACGACCGGTGATGTGGGGCGGGTTGCTGCTGTTCATCGTGGGTGCAATCGGTGCCAGCCTGGCTTCTTCGCTGACGGTGATGCTGATTGCTCGGTTCGTTTGGGGCCTCGGATCAGCAGGCCCGCGAGTCGCCGCGATGGCAATGGTTCGTGATGCCTACGCCGGTGAGCAGATGGCTCGTCAGATGTCGTTCATCATGGCGGTATTCATTTTGGTCCCGACGTTTGCGCCGACGATTGCCGCCGGGTTACTCAAGATCGGGCCATGGCAGGTCGTGTTCTGGATGTGTGCTGCGGCAGCCGTCGCAGTCGCATTGATGGTGTTAAGACTTCCCGAGACGCTGGCGGTCGATGAGCGACGTCCGCTGGCCGGGGGCGAAGTCTGGCAAAGCTGCAAGATCGTCATCGCGACACCGGGGACCGTGAGTTACCTGATCGCGATGACCGCCCTGTTCGGTGTGTTCATCGCCTACCTCTCGAGCTCTGAAATCATCCTTGACCAAGTGTTCGACCTCAAAGACTGGTTTCCGATTTTCTTCGGTGCAATGGCGATCGTGATGGGTGTCGGCATGTTGCTCAACGGCCGGATCGTCGAGCGTGTCGGACTCGACCGGCTCGTCGCCCGTTTGCTGCTCGGTTACGGAGTGTTCGGCGTGATCTTCCTGGCGACAGCGCTGATGACAGAGGGTCGGCCCCCGTTTTGGCTGTTCGTTGCGCTGTTGAGCGGAATCCTGATCACGCACGGTGTGCTGATTCCCAACATCAACTCCGCGGCGATGCGTCCGCTTGCCCAGGTTGCCGGCACGGCGGCGGCGATCCTTGGCATGGTGTCTGGAGTGCTCGGCGCAGTGATCGGCAGCCTGATCAACCGCGCTTTCGACAATTCGATCACGCCGTTGGCGATCGGTTTTGTGTGCTCCTCGGCGGTTGCGATCGTCACATTCAGGCGGGCCACCGCCGAGAGTTCGCGCAACCAAGTCGAACAAATCCTGCTCACCAGGTAGCCCGCACAGCGCTACTTCCTGTCGACTTGGAGTCTCAGTCGTTGACGATGTTGCCGAGACCGTCGGCTCCGACGGTCACGGTTCGTTCGGTCGGGTCTTGTGCAATCACGGTTACCGGGTCCCCGTCGAGGTCGAGCACGCCGACTGAACCGTGGTACCAGGTGGGAACGATCGGATTCGCCCAGAAGTCGCGGCGCCGTTCGTCGTGGACATCCCAGCGGATCGGTTCGTGATCGGGATCGCCGGTGAAATAGTCGGTCGTGTAGATCTCGATTCGGTGGCCATCGTCATCGCGCAAATACAGGTAGAAGGCGTTCGATACACCGTGACGACCTGGGCCGCGTTCGATGTACTTCGCCAGGTTGAGCGCTCCGATTCGGTCGCACAGCGACAAGATGTTGTGCGACTCGGGCACGGCAAACGCGACGTGATGCAGCATCGGTCCGGAACCAAGCGTGAAGGCGATGTCGTGCACGGTCTGCTTGCGGAACATCCACGCTGCATACAGCGTGCCGTCGCTCAGATCCTCGATCGTTTCGGATAGGCCGAACCCGAGCGACGTGTAGTAGTCGTACGCCTCTGGCACGTCGGGGATCGCGATATTGATGTGGTCGAGCCGGTTGATGCTCGCCCCATGCCGCAGGTCGTAACGCTGTACCAGTGGCTCGACCCGGTCCATCTGGTGCACGAACTCGACCGTGAACCCGAGTGGGTCGACGGCGCGCACGGCCTCGCCAAGCCCGAGCGTTGCCCCGGCAGGAACGCGCTGGGTCGCACAACCGCGATTGGCAAAGAACCGTTCGGCTTTGTCGAGGTCGTCAGGCGTGCGGACCCTGAATCCCATCCGCCGACACGCTGCCAGCGGTCCTTCGCGCAGCACCACGCTGTGGTGGACGAACTCCTCGTAACCACGCAGGTACAGCACACCGGGTTCTTCGTCCTGCAGGTGAAACCCGATCAAGTCGACCCACCAGCGGCGAGCACGTTCGAGATCCGTGACGACGAGATCGACGTAAGCCGATCGCACGATGTCTGGTGGATTGTTCACATTGTCTCCTGTCTGCCAGTGTCACCGATGGTGTCAGACACCATCTGTAGCATCAGAATCGGTGGCTGACCCATGGCTGCTGACTGGCGTCGGCCAGTTTGTTGAGCAGCGCTGTCAGCGTGGCGCGTTCGTCGCCGGTCAAGATCGACGCCCACCGCTGTTCGCGCTCGTTGTGCTGTCGAAAGATCCGCTCGATCTGATCGCGCCCTTCGGTGGTGAGTGACAATGACACGGAACGACCGTCGCCGGACACTGCATCACGTTGTATCAACCCGTCGACTTCGAGTGTCTTGGCAAGCGCCGAAACGGCCTGACGACTCATGCCACTCTGCTCGGCCAGCTTGCTTGGTTCGAGCCCGCCGGAGACCCACAACGTGAAGACGGCACGAAACGCTGACCAACTCCAGCCGGCCGGTCGGTGCACTGTCGATTCCAGGTCGTATACGACCGCGTTGGTGACTCGGTGCATCAGCAGCACCATCTCCATCGCTTGCCGATCGATGCCGTCGAGATGATCGGCGACCTGATCGAGAGCGCGACCGACGAATGTGAGTGCTGGATCTCCGACATCGCGTTCTGCATCGCCGGTCCTCGAATCCGCCCGTTCAGCCATTGACAGAATAGTACAACCTTTGATTAGATCTGTCCATGCCTGCTCGCACCGCTGCCGATGTGTTGTCCCGACTCCGATCGGACGCTCCAAATCTCTGGGTCAATGGCGAGCAGGTGACGGATCCGACCACACATCCGACCACGGCAAACGCCTGCAAGTCTTTGGCGGCGCTGTACGACCTGCAACATCAGCCAGAGCTCGTCGACACGATGACATTCGAGAGCCCCACAACAGGCGACCGAGTCGGGATCAGCTTTCTCGTGCCGGAGACGATCGAAGATCTGCAACGCCGCTCGTCGATGCACCGTGTGTGGGCCAACGCTCATCTCGGTTTCATGGGTCGCACTCCCGACTACCTCAATGTCAACGTGATGGCGGCCGGCATGGCACCAGGCTTCTTCAACCAGAATGACCAGCGCTTCGGTCCGAACGCCACGAACTACTTCGAGTTCGTCCGCGAGAACGACCTCGCCCTCACTCACGCCCTCACCAACCCGCAGGTCGATCTATCGAAACGTGACTCCGAACACGATGATCCGTTTATCGCCCTCGGAGTCGTTCGTGAAACGTCCGATGGGATCGTCGTGCGAGGCGCTCGCATGCTGGCGACGCTGCCGATCTCCGACGAGATCCTGATCTTCCCATCGACCGTGCTGCAGCGCAGCGACGATATGAAGCCCTATGCGATGGCATTCGCCGTGCCGAACAACATCGAAGGCCTCTCGTACCAGTGTCGCGAGCCGCTGGACCAGGGTCGCTCACATGCCGACCATCCACTCGGGTCACGCTTCGACGAGATGGACGCGATGGTCTACTTCGACAACGTGCTCGTCCCGTGGGAGCGGGTGTTCCTGATGAATGACGCCGAGCTCGCCAACCAGGCATACGGCGAAACCGGAGCGGTGCTGCACATGGCACACCAGGTCGTGAACCTCAAGATCGCCAAGACCGAGGCATTGCTCGGGACGATGCAAGCCGCCGTCGACATGATTGGCACCGGCTCGTATCAGCATGTGCAGGAGATGATCGCAGAGACGATCATCACGCTCGAGATCATGAAGTCGCTGCTCGTCGCCTCTGAAGCTGGAGCGACGAAGAACAAGTACGGTCTCCTGTGTCCGGCCCGCGGACCACTCGACGCAGCCCGTAATTACTACCCGAAGGCGTATCAACGCCTGGTGGAGATCCTGAAGTTGATCACGTCGAGTGGCTTGATCATGATCCCGACCGAGGCCGATCTGTCAGGCCCGATGGGCGCCGACATCGCCAAGTACCTCGGCTCGGCCGGCGGTGACGCTGGTGATCGTATTCGCCTGATGCGGCTCGCCTGGGATATGACGCTGTCGAGCTTCGGTGGTCGTCAAGCACACTACGAACAGTTCTTCTTCGGCGACCCCGTGAGAATGCGTCAAGCCCTGTACAACGTCTACGACCGCAGTGCGCAGGTGGAACGAGTCAACCAGTTCGTCGCCAACACCACGTGGCCAGCCTGAACGACACGTTGCGATGCTACGGAACGCTGACGGTCGGATCCGGAATCTTTGTGACGATCCCGCCCCAAGCCTGTCTGAAATACGAGACGGGATCGATACCGGGATAGGACATACAACGCCGAAGGCGTGCATCCAACACGTCGCCAAGCGCCTCAGCGGTCTGCTCGTGCAACTTCAGGCCACCCCCGCCGCCCGTGAACCACTCACCCTCATGCAGCAGATCACCGTTGGCCAGAACGACTGCCTGCTCCGCGTCATCCCATTCGGTTCCGAACGGAAAGATCACCGCACCGACGGTCCCGTTCAGATAGCGAACGTATACACAGTCGTTGTCGACCACAATCGGACCTTCAACGTAGGACGCCTCGCTGGTCTCTTCCACCGTCAGTTCTTGGCATTCGGACTCGGTGTCCCGCGAGTAGCAGGAGCGCGGTAACACCAGTACCGGCGTCGACTCCGCCGATGTCGAGCTTTCCGTTGATGAGGTTTCTGGATTGTTGTTCGAAGACCGTGGCTGCTCGGCGGAGCCCGCACGGCATGCCGTGATTGCGGAACCGAGGATCAGCACGAACGTCACGACTCGCGCTTCGACCGGGACTCTCAATCGAGGATCCAGCCTGTGATGTCGACCTTGACGGTGACGGCGTTGGTGCCGCTGCTCCTGTTCTTGATCCGGAATGTGCCGTCATCTTCGGTCGGAGCGATCGCTCCGTTGGCGATCGACGTTGCGGTGGTGTAGTTGACATTTGACACGCCGCTCGGAAGATTTGGTTCCTGGTTTGTTGAAGTGAGGTTGTGCGCCAAATGCCCTGCTGCCTCCACAATCGAATGGCCTGTGCCGAAGCACTTTGCGTCGTTACGGAACACTGACGGTCGGATCCGGAATCTTGCTCACGGTCCCGCCCCAACCGGCTTGCCAATAGCGATCGTGGTCCACTCCACGATATGACATACAGGACCTGAGTTGATTCGTCAGTGGTGTTCCTAACAGCTCGCCGGTTCCGTCGTGGAGCGACGAACCGCCGCCGCCGCCGTAAATCCATTCACCGTCGTGAACGAAATCGCCGTTGGCCAGAACAACGGCCTGCTGCTCTGAACTCCAAGCGGTTCCAAATGGAAAGACGATCGCGTGGAATGTTTCGTCTTCGGAATCGCCTGGGTAGATGAGGTAAACGCAATTATTCCGGATCGCCATGGGTGCTTCGAACTCGGCGGCCATGAAGCTTTCTGCCGCCGATAGTTCCTCACATTCGGCCTCCGTCTCGCGGGAGTAACACGATCTCGGGTAAACGAGTACTGGGTTCGTTTGGGGTGGGCTTGCGTCGTCGCTGGCCGAGTGGTCGATATCAACCGCCGATGCCACGGCTGTAACGTCGTTGGTCGCCGGGGTGTCGCTCGAGGTTTGGGTTCCTGTCGCCGGAGTTGTACCGCAGGCCACCATCAATCCCACCAGTACCAGCATCGTTGGTCGCCGCGCTGTGGTTGTGTATCTCAATCGAGGATCCAGCCTGTGATGTCGACCTTGACGGTGACGGTGTTGGCGCCGCTGCTGCTGTTCGTGATCCAGAATGTGCCGTCATCTTCGGTCGGAGCGATCGCTCCGTTGGCGATCGACGTTGCGGTGGTGTAGTTGACATTTGACACGCCGCTGGGAGCAGGCAACAATTGGTGGATCACGAGAAAGCCGGGCCCGCCAGGGTTTTCCGCGCGTACATTGATGAGGGCAGCTCGGGTGCCCCATTTCGGTCCGTTCGGAATGCTTGCCAACGTCGAATCGATCTCTCTCGACTCGCCGGGAGCGAGCGTGAAGCTCGATGGTGACGTCGACCCCGACAACTGCACGCGCCCGTTGTTCAACCCGGCGTTCGGATCGACCCACCAACCGACGACATCGACGATGACGTGCGTCGAACCGAATTGGTTGAATACGGCGATCGAGTCGCCCGTGCCGACTTGAACGGGGACAAGGCGGGCGATCACCTCGCCTGGGCTGGCGTTGACGCTTGAGGTGGCCGGAGTCGCGATCCCGTTTCGATACGCAACGAGATGGGTCGGGACCGATGGCAGAACGGCGACGATGTTGACAGCCACTGCATACGCTCCAGCGGGGGCGCCGATACCGTTGCGGACCTGAACGGGCCGAACCCCGCCAGGTCCGATCGGATTGCTCGTCGTTCGACTGTCGTACACCCTGATTGGGTTGCTCGATGCTTGGTAGACCTTGCCGTTGCCGACAGCCACATTCCCCGTCGCCCGGGAGTACGAGCCGGTGTAGTCGATGATGACATGGGCGCTGCCTGTGCCTGTCACTCTGATCCGAAGGTTGTTGGTGTTGACGATTCTGAACGAGCCAGAGGTTCCTGGCACGCCGGCCGCTCCGATGTCGTACCGTACGAGTTGGACATTCGTCGGGGTATCGAACGTGGAGCCGAGACCGGACACGACGGGATAGACGGTGACGGTTCCCGATCCCGACACTGGGAGCACGGTGATGTTCGCCGTTATCCCAGCCAGATCGAGCGGTGCCGCGGGAATCGCGATATCGCGAGTTGCACCGGCTGTGATTGCGGTGGTGTTTCTTGTGTCTAGAACTCGGATCGGGTCAAGCGTGTGCCATGTGCCCATCGCAGCGAAACCTGCCGACGATCCGGTGGCTTCCTGCAGCATGAACTTCATCGTTTCCGAGCCAGGCACATCCGTGAACTGTCGATCAACACCGACTGCGTAGCCGACGTTCGTTGGACTGTTCGAAGTACAACCGGCGTTGATTGGGCCGGCGGTGATCATCGCAATCGCGGTGTTGAGCGCCCACACTGGCCCACCGCTGTCACCTTGAGTCCATGTGTTCCCGCCGCCAGCCATCGGGCTAGACGATCGAGTAAGAATCTGCCCAAATGTGCCAAAACCGACGACGGTAATCGGCTGCGACGCTGGGCGACCGCAGTTGACGCTTGTCTGGCCGTAGTAGAATACGCTCGCACCGACGGCGACGCGTGTGGCCAAACCCCTTGTGATCGACACACTTGAAGTCCGAAGAAATCCGCTTCCGGTATGTGGTGTGGGAACCACATGTATCTGGCGATCAATCTCCGGGTCACCCGGAGGAAAGTCGCTCCCGTCGAATGTTTCAATCCTCGCACCGAGCGTGACCGTGGCGTCGCCAGGATACGCATTTGGCGTCGGCATCAAGTCGCAGTGACCCGCCGATGGAATCGCGTATTGGTTATCCGGCGACACAACAGCGAAACCCATCGTGCACGATCCTCCATCCCATCCACCCTGGACGGCAGTCGAATCCGAAAGCGGCTGGTCTACGCCATCAGAAACTACTCGCGCAGCGCCGTGCGTTGTCTCGATCTCTGACACGCCCGCATCCGCGCCGCTCACACGGATAACGTTGTTGGGTTCGTCGACCCACACGACGAACGTGCCGGGGTCATAGTGTTTGCCGACCGAGTCGTTCAGACTACGAGCAGCATCGGACAAGTCTGAGACGGAGAACGCAACCGATTCGTATCTCACTCGCAAGCCCGACGGTTGGATGTACTCGTCGAGCGCTGATACTCCGTCAGCATCGCGTCGGACCTCCGTCAACGCGACAACAACCTGTGGCCCGTCCTTCGCTTCCCAGTCGATCCACGAGCCACCGAAGTCGGTCGTCATCGAGTTGGCTAACTCCCACATCCGGCCAGCCGGTTCCTGCATTCGCAGTCCAGCGGCAGCGTCGTGAAGGTCGAGGCCCTTCAACTGCGCGACTTGCTCGACTTGATCGCCGTAGACAGCGATCATCTGGTCGATCGACAACCCTTCCGGAGGTAAAGCGAGCAGACGTTCCAGTTCATTATCCGGAATCGGAACGTCCGAAATCGCAGTGTCATCGGTCGGCACGTGATCGGCACCGGCCGAGCTAGCACCTGCCCAAGCGACGATGGTCGCTGCACACACACACACACAACAGAGCGTCGTCGGATTGTTGTCGGGAGCTTCATTGTCAAAACGTACCACGATGAAACCGGCCGAATTGGCGGGAATAGCGACGGTCAATCGGTCAGGAGTTCGACCTCGCAATTGACTCCCGGTACGCCAGCGAGCTTGGCGTCGGCGGTGACCAGCGTGAGTTGAAATGCTTCGGCGACGGCGATGTATGCGGCGTCATACGGCGTCGAGTTCT
>JANPLQ010000005.1:0-39845 GCA_031422395.1 Ilumatobacteraceae bacterium
AAAGCAAAGCGGAGGCCAGTCCCGACCACCAGGTGAGGTGAAGGACCCGGATTCGACTGCAACCCCGGCGGCGAGGGAAGCGCCAGCGACGAGCCGCACGGAGGGAGCAGCCAAAGCAAAGCGGAGGCCAGTCCCGACCACCTAGAACGGAGGCCAGTCCCGACCACCTAGAACGGAGGCCAGTCCCGACCAACAAGTAACGCCAGTCCCGACCACCAAGAACGGGACCGCGTTCTGGCACGATGCAGGGATGGACGAGGCCACACTTCGATCGTTGATCGATTCGATCAGATCTGGCGAAGTTTCGGCTGATGCCGCTGTTGCCACGCTACGTCGGCTGCCCTTCGCCGACGTAGGAGATGCACTCGTAGACCATCACCGAACTCTCCGACAGGGCGCGCCAGAAGCCGTGTATGGACCTGGCAAGTCCCCCGAACAGTGTGTACGAATCGTCGAGGAGATGCTGACCAACGGGCTTGGTCCGGTGCTGCTCACGCGGGCCTCGGCTGAACAAGTCGAAGCGGTTCTCGCCGAACACGGACCTGCCGAACACAAGGCCGGTTGCGTGTTGTGGCGCCGACCGGAGGCACGAACCGACTGCCGAATCCTCGTGGTGACCGCTGGAACCGCCGACATTCCAGTCGCCGACGAGGCAGCATTCACGCTGGCGGCGCATGGGTTGGTCGCCGACCAACTCCATGACGTCGGGGTTGCCGGCCTCCATCGCCTACTGGCACACCTCGATCGGGTCACGTCGGCCGATGCAATCATCGTGATTGCCGGCATGGAAGGTGCTCTCGCAAGCGTGATCGGAGGGTTGACGGCATGCCCGGTCGTCGCAGTTCCAACGTCGATCGGGTACGGCGCCGCGCTCGAGGGCGTCACTGCGCTTCTGGCGATGCATGCCTCGTGCGCCAGCGGTGTCACGGTTGTTGGAATTGACAACGGCTTTGGCGCCGCTGTCGCAGTGGCCAGAATGAAGCGCATATGACCCGCACAGCATGGTTCAACTGTTGCGCCGGCGTCGCTGGCGACATGTTGCTGGCCTCCCTGATCGACGCCGGTGCCGACAGGCTGGCAGTCATGGACGCCTGGGGAGCGCTCGGTGTCGATGGCTTCGCGGTGACCTGGGAACGGGTTCAACGCTGCGGGGTCTCGTCGTTGTGGACCAACCTGGCGATCGACGATCACCACGATCATCACGATCACCATCACGAGCATCGACGGGCAGCTGACGTGATCGCGCTGATCCAGTCGGCGGACCTCCCAGACCGCGTGCGCGATGACGCTGTGAACGTGTATCGCGCGTTGGCCGAGGTGGAAGGCGCGATCCACGGAGTTGACGCGGACGACGTCGAGCTTCACGAGGTCGGTGCGCTCGACTCGATCCTTGATGTCGTCGGCGTGTGCGCCGCGTTGGCCTCACTCGACATCACTCGAGTCACGTATAGCCCGATTGCCGTCGGACACGGCACCGTAGCGACGGCTCATGGACAACTACCGAATCCAGTGCCGGCAGTCGCGCGGCTACTCGCTGGCGCCAATGCTTCGACCACAGGTCTCGATACGACGATGGAGCTGTCGACCCCGACCGGTGTTGCGCTGCTCACCGTGCTTGGAGACTCATGTGGGCCGATGCCATCGTTGACCCTCATCGCCACCGGCTTTGGGGCGGGAACGGCTGATCCTCACGGTCGACCGAACGTTGTCCAAGCGATCATCGGTGAAGCAACCAAATCCGGCTCGACCGTTGGCGGTCAGTCCGCACACCTGTTGGCAGCCAACGTCGATGACGTGACTGGCGAAGTGCTTGCCCACGCGATAGCCACGTTGATCCTCGCTGGTGCACACGATGCATGGGCGACACCAATCGTGATGAAGAAAGGCCGACCTGCCCACACGGTCAACGCGCTGTGCGACGACGCCTCGCTCGACGCGATTCGTGACGTGTTGATTTCCGAAACCGGAACGCTTGGCGTTCGGGCGACGCAGGTCACCAGATGGCCGCAGCCGCGAACGGACCGGACGGTCGAGATCGACGGCCACACGATCCGAATCAAAGTCAGCAGCGACCGAGTCAAGGTCGAACACGACGATGCCCTCGCCGCGTCGGCCGCACTTGGCCGCCCGCTGCGAGATCTACTCGCCCAGGCCGAGCATCTTGGTCAAACCACCGGCGACTGAGCCGTACCGCATCTGGTTCGAGGACGATGTATGGTTCCGCCATGCAGGAATTTTCGTCGATCAGCGTCTCCTCCTATGAAGCCGGTTCGCTGCCAGATCAACTCACAGAAAAGTCGTCCGACGGGTGGAACGTCGTGTCCATCGTGCCGACCGGCAATACAATTACGGCCTACCTGAGCCGAGCTGCTCGCAGCGTTTCGACGCCGATCGTCGATGACCTGCCGACGATTCCAGAACCCGAAGTCGCCATTCCAACGGTCGCGGAGCCAGCGGTCGCAACGCCGTCGGTACCAGACGCTGCACCGACATTGCCAACGACGTCGGTCAGTAGCCCGGTCGACGAGCCGGCAGGATGGGCAATCCATCCGGAAGCGGTGAGCGACACAATCGCAACCAGTGTCACCGAAGTCGCGGCCACTGTCGAACCTGCTCCGGCCGAGCAGGCAGCCGCGTCCGCCGCTGGTGCTCCGGCCGGTTGGTACTCAGACCCATCGTCACGCTTCGAGTTGCGTTACTGGGACGGCAACCAATGGACCGAGCACGTCTCGCGCACCGGCCAGCAATACACCGACCCACCTGTCGCCTGACACTCCCAGGGCGGCGGTAGGTTCGGGGGGATGCGCGCCACCTCGATCGGTCACGCAGGACTCCTGGTCGAAACCCACGCCGGCTCAATCCTGTGTGACCCCTGGTTCGTGCCAGCCTTCTTCGGATCATGGTTTGTCTTTCCGCGCAATGATCAGCTCAGCGACGATTTACTCGATCGAATCGAGCGGGCCGACTTCCTCTACGTGACGCACTTGCATGCCGATCACCACGATCAGCCATGGCTTTGCCAACACCTTCGACGTGAGATTCCGATTCTCCTGCCGGGCTACCCGACACGCGAGCAGGAACGCACGCTTGGCCGACTTGGCTTCACCAACTTCATCCGCACGATCAACGGCAAGGAAACCGAGATTGCCCCTGGTCTGACCGTTGCGATTCACACAGAGACTTCAATCACCGACGGCCCGGGTGGAGACTCGGCGATGGTGATTTCCGACGGCGAAACGCGACTGGTCAACCAGAACGACTGTCGACCATCAGACCTGGACGCACTGTGCGCCCACGGTCTTGTTGACGTGCATTGGCTGCAATACTCCGGGGCGATCTGGTACCCGATGGTGTATGACATGCCGGATGACGAAAAACGGCGACTGTGTGAGCTCAAGGTCGAGATGCAATCGGCGCGTGCGATCCGGTACATCGAGGCAATCGGCGCACGCGCTGTAGTCCCAAGCGCTGGGCCGCCGGCATTTCTCGACGACGACCTGTTTCACCTCAACGTGATCACGGGCGACGAACTCTCGATCTTCCCTGACCAGCGATCGTTTCTCAGTCGCCTTGACCAGGCAGGGCATAGGGGCGTGCTGGCGATCCCTGGCACCGAGATCGAGATCAGCCCGCACGAGATCAAGGTCCTGCACCCAATCGCTGACGCCGATGTTGCCGCCATCTTCGACGACAAGATGACCTATCTCAGGCGCTATCAGACCGATTGGCAACCCTGGCTGAATGAGATGAAGGCAGGGTTGGGCAAACCGTCGACCGATCTACTCGACACACTCAAGGCTTGGTGGGAACCCTTGCTTCGGATGGCACCAACGGTCCGCAACGCGATTGGTGCCAACTGTTTGCTTCGAGCCGGTGACCTGGCGTTGTTGATCGACTTCCCAAACGCCGAAGTGCGCCTACACCAGGGCGAGGATTTCGCGTTCAGTTTCGATATTCCGCGACAACTCGTCGAAACCGTCGTTGCTGACAGGGCTGTCGACTGGTCGAACTCGTTGTTTCTCTCCTGCCGATTCACGGCTTGGCGTCGGGGCGAGTTCAACGAGTATGTCTACAACTTCTTCAAGTCACTCTCCGTCGAACGGATGCGTCGCACCGAAGCGGAAGCGCTCAGCAAGATCAACCCTCCAACCGAAGTCGAACCTGACATCGAACTCGGCGACTACATCGTGCAACGTCGATGCCCCCACCGCAACGCCGATCTCACCGTGTTCGGTGAGATCGAGACGGGCACCGACGGTGACGAATTGGTGTGCACCCTGCACGGTTGGCGATTCAACTGTAAATCCGGTCGATGCACCACAAGCGCCGATCACCAATTGAGTATCCGTCGCCGTAGTTAACGGATACTCGCGATCATCAGCCGGCGGGAACCGTGGTTGGGGGGGTTGTCGTGGTGGTTGTCGTGGTGGTTGTCGTGGTCGTCGTGGTCGTCGGTGGATCGATCGTGACTATCAGGTCGCCGGTGGCTGTTGCTCCTGATTCGTCGGTCACCGTGTACGACAGGGTGACGACGGTGCCAGCGACCTCAGGCGGTGCAGTCAGCGTCAGCATCAAATTAGCAACGACAATCGTGAGCGGTGTCGGATCACCGACAATCGTCAACACAAGCTGCGAACCATCGGAATCGGACGCAGGGATGATCACATCGAGCACGCTGTCGGCAGGAATTACGACGCTGACATCAGGAGCAACGGGAAGCGCATTGACCCGAAGCGTCACGACCGCAAACTCCGAAACGAGCCCTTCCGGATCGACAACGGTGTACCCAAACGTGGCGATCCCCGAACCACCTGCTGGGTCGATTCGGAGCTGGTCCAGGCCCTGGCGCTGGATCGGGACGATAACGCCATTGGGGAACGTGACCGTGTCAGGTAGCGACGCCAGTGAAACAGGATCTAGATCCGGATCGTTGTCGTTCAGAAGCGGGAGGATGATGATCGGTTCACCGTTGAGCGAGACACCCTCGTCGTTGTTGGCAATCGGTGCCCGATTGACCAGTTCGACGGTGATCGGCACTCGCGCTTGAAGACCGCCCGGGTCGGCAATGACCGCAATCAAATCGACTCGGCCTGACTGACCACTTGGGTCGATCAGCAGCCCTCGCTGTTGATCGACGACGGTGATCCACTCGGGTGCTCCCTCGAGTGCGGTGATGATCAGAGGCTCGGCATCGGACGCCAAAGCAGAGACCGGGATCGTGACTGCGTCAAGGCGGCCGATGCGCGCCAGGTACGGCGAACCGGTCGGATCCTGATTGACGTCGATCACGACCGAGCCGACATCTTGAATCCGGCACGAATTTCGAACCACGTACGTGAACGAAATGTTGCCGTTTTCCCCTGCAGGCGGTGTGTAGATACCGGACGGCGCCGAGAGAGGCGCACCGACGGAGACGATTTCGCCGTTCAGCGCCACTGTTGTCAGGTCAATCGCAATCGGTTGCTCGTAACCCGTTTGGAAGAACTGGTCTGGTGCCTCCGGCGGTGCCGCGGCGCACGAGAAGATGGTCACCCGAACGACACCATCGGCGACGAGTTTCCCGTCGTTGACGCGGTATGTCAGGGTGGCAACTCCGCTTGCACCCGGAACGGCGTCGAACACCAGCGATCCATTCTGGAGCCGAGCGTCACCCAGAGCCGGGTCTGGCGAATCGATGATCGAATACTCGAGTGGATCTCCGTCGGCATCCTCGTCATTGAGCGCAATCGGCACCACAACCGTGCCACCATTCACGACTTCGGCAACATCGTCGCCAGCGATCGGAGCCCGATTCAACGGTTCAAGCACTCTCAGGATCAGCTTGCCCTCGTCGGTCAATCCGTCAGCATCTTCGATGACGTAGTTGGCGACGAGATCGCCGACGAAGTCCGGGTCGGGGAAGAAGGTAATTGTTCGCCGACCAATCGTTATCGTGCCAACCCGAGTCACGAACTCGGCAGACACCAGCGTCAATGACGAATTCACGCCGTCTGGATCGGCGTCGTTGGCGACCACATCGATCGTGGTGGTAGTCCCCGGGCCGACAATCGTACGAAGATCGTCGGTCGCGGTTGGCGGCTGCCGCTCGGGTTCGGTGATGCGGATCAGGAGCCGACCGGTTGTCACGCCGCCGAGCAGATCGCCGACCTGATACGTGATCGTGACGAAGCCGCTCACGAGTCCGGCATCGAACGTCAGAATCCCGCCGTCACGATCGGCGCTTCCGAGCGATGGTGCGGTCGAGGAGAACACTCGCAGATCCGATGTCGTTCCGTCTGGATCCTCGTCGTTTTCCAATAGGTTCACCACCGTTGTTCCGCCGACGAGAACGCTGATCTCCTCATCGACGACGATCGGAGCCAGGTTGGCGACGTCAGGTTCGATGACATTCACGACGATCGCCGCCGTCGCCCGTAGGCCCTGCGAGTTCGTCACTTCGTATGTGCATCTAAAGATATCGGCGAGACCGGTCGGCGGCGTGTAGGTCACTTTGCTGTCGGGCGTGACGACCGCAGACCCACCACCTGCACACCCCGGTTCGCCGACCAACGTCGGTCGCTCGCCGGAAGGATCACCATCGTTGCGCAACACGTCGAGCGTGACTGGCACGTCGACCTCGGTGGTCGCCGAATCGTCTTGCGCGAACGGTGGAGCAGCGATTGGTTCCGTCAGTATTCGCACCGATACTTCGCCGGTCGCGGTGTGTCGGTTCCCGTCGCTGATGACATAGGAGAATCGATCGAATCCTGCGCCTTCATCGGCCGGGATCGAAGCCGCTGTGTACTCGATCCGATCGCCCTGAACACGAACACGACCCGATGTCGAAGTCGATTCCGACGACACGGAGACAAGGATCACGCGGTCACCGTCTGGATCGGAGTCGTTGATCAGGACGTCGATCAGTTGCGATGTGCCAACGACTGCGGTGGCGTTGTCACCAACCGCGATCGGTGCACGGTTGGGTTCCACATCGGCGATCAGTGCAACGAGCACACTTCCCACCACAACGTGACCACGGCCATCGTCAACGGTGTAGCTGAATGGCGTCAGCTCGGCGACACCCGCCCGAGCAATCACTTCCAATTGGTTGCCGTCAATCGTGACCTCGAGCCCAGGTGGAATCGGTGTAACTACGCCGAGTTGGAGTCGGTCACCATCCGGGTCACGGTCGTTCACGAGCACGGGAACCACGGCGGCGATGTCGTGGCGTACTCGAACGCCATCAGGTTGCACGATCGGTGCTCGATTCCCATCAGACGGTTGAGCGATCTCAACCTGGGCAATCACCGGTTCACCGATCGCTCCCAACGAGTCGACCGGTCGATAGGTGAACGAGGCGGTACCCGACGCTCCTGGTGGCGGCTCGAACCTCAGTCCCTGCAGACCAGAAGGCGCAATCGCTTCGGATATCTGCCCGCCTACGTCGGACGGTGTGAACGAGGCAATCCGGAGTGCATCACGCTCAGGATCGATGTCGTTGAGCAGTACGTCAATTACGACCGCCGCGTCGAATCCCGTCTCGGCACGGTCAGGCGAACCGACTGGTGCCTGATTCGTGGCGTCGACCGGGAGTAGTTCGACGGACACAATTGCCGACGCCTGGGTTCCGTTGCCATCGACGATCGTGTAATCGAAACGATCGAGGCCGACGTAGTCGGCATTCGGTCGATACACGACCGTGCTGGCAGACCCGATTTCGACCGAACCGTGCGACGCCGCTCCGACGTCGACAACCACTACGGCTTCGCCATCCGGGTCGTAGTCGTTTGCCGTCACAGCAACCAACACACTTGCTCCGGCCCGCGCAGTCACCGGGTCGTTGATCGCGACCGGCGGGTCGTCGATCCCGTTCTCATCCGGCTCTCGTTCGACTGGGCCCAACGGCTGGTCGCCACCCGAGTCGGGGGAAGCAGATCCACTTTGGCCCGACTCAAGTACTTCACCGGATTCGCCGAGCAGCGGCGTGGAATCGTCGTCTTTGCGAACCACGTTGACACCCCACGGATGAACCGCCCAGACCAACTCGCCACTGACTTCGTCGACCCAAATCAGATCGACGGAAACCGACACATCGAGTTGACTCCCCGAGGCGACACTCGCAACGACATCGTCGAGCACACGACCACCTCGCACGTCGATGCGAACAATCGCCGCCGGGGACCTACGCACCAGTACCGCTACGTCACCGGCGATCGCCAACCGATCGGCACCATCGATATCGAGTCCCGCGACCGTCGCTTGATCGATGATCCCGTCCTCGCCGATGCACCACAACAGATTATTGCCACCGATCCAGCCGCAGTCAGCCGATGGGCCGGATTCCTGCAGCACGATTTCGCTCGCAGGAACGCCTTGTGGCAGGGCCCGCCAGTCGCCCTCGCCGAAGCGTGCACGGCTGCGAGCGGCGTCGACAACCAGCACCTCAGCGCCGATGAACGTGAACTGGGAGTCGCCAACATCGGCAACCATCGCGACGCGGTTGGTAGTTGTGTTCCGTATCAATGTGCCGTCGGAGATCATCCAGACCGAACCGTCGGGGGCGAGTTTCGTGGATTGTCCGGCCCCGGCGGCGATGTCGAACGGCACAGGGTCGCCTTCAGGTGGCACGAGTACGGCCTGCGAGGTCGACGGATCGACGGCAAGCAAACCATTCTGTCCGAGGTCGACGATGGTCGACGGTTCGGCAAGCAAACTGACCGAGAGCGGTGGACCGAGCCGCAGGGCCGACGCATCGATCGTTCTCGCAACAGCCGACGACCGATCGAGCAGCACAACCCCACCGGCACCTTGTGCGACTTCGACCACGTCACCGTCAGTCGACGTCTCCAATCGAGCCAGCGCACTCCCGGAAAATCCGTCAGCGAGCACAACGCGACCCGTTCCGTGGTGCACAAACCACCGCGTTGCACGCGGCACGGCGGCGTCGACCGCCGAGAATCCGTCAGCTCGAAAGACACCGACCAGACCGAGTACGAGGACAGTCACGATTGCCAGCGAAGCCGCCACTCGACGCCACGGAACGCCGGCCATCGCGTCGTCTCAATCCCGGTCGAGAAATCTGGGTCGTTCACCGAAAACAGCAACCGCCTGATGAAGCGGAACAAGGTCGCGCCGCTGGCGCCGTTCCGCTTCGACGACCGCCGTGTCAGCTGTCGTACGAGCCGTCGCCAACTCGGCGCGCAGGCGAGCATTCTCGCCTTCGAGTTCCATCACCCGACGAATGCCTTCGAGGTTCATTCCCTGTTCGGCAAGGTCGGCGATGCGCTGCAACAACTCGATGTCGGCGTCGCTGTACCGTCGGTTGCCGCCCTGCGTACGTGCAGGCTGAACCAGCCCGCGTCTCTCATAGATCCGCAGCGTTTGGGGGTGCATTCCGGCAAGCTCGGCGGCGACCGAGATGACGTACACCGCTTGGGTTCGGGTTCGAGCGTTCATCACAAGGAAGTCCTGGGGTTTACCGTAGTCGCCGCTGCGAGTTGCGCGATGGCGGCTCTTTGTTCATCGGTCAGTTCGGTCGGAACCTGTACCTCGACCGTCACGATCAGGTCGCCTGTCACGGTGCCGTGTCGTTTCGAGGTCGTGATGATGCCTTTGCCCTTCACCCGGTGACGCGAACCGCTTGCCGCTCCCGGCTTCAATCGAAGTGTCACCGGGGGGCCGTCGAGGGTCGGAACCTCAATCGTCGCGCCGAGCGCTGCCTCGCTGAACAGGATCGGCACCGTCACTGTCAGGTTCTGACCTGATCTGGCAAATAGCCGATGAGGCGTCAATGCTATCTCGACCAGCAAATCGCCGGCCGGGCCGCCATTCCGTCCAGGGCTACCGCGGCCCTTGAGTCGAATCGTCTGTCCATCGGAAACACCGGCTGGAATCCTGGCACCGACCTCGCGCGGGCGTCGCTCGATCCCGGCGCCACGACATGTCTGGCAGGGTTCCTTGATGACCGCGCCGCGCCCCTGACATGCACGACATGGCGTCGAGAACGAAAACATGCCTTGATTGTCGTCAACGACGCCGCGTCCACCGCAAGCACTGCATGCGGTCGGGCTTGTTCCGGGCTTGGCGCCGGAACCCGAGCATGTCGAGCATTGAGCGTCGCTCGTGAGGTACAGCGTGGTCGTGAGACCGCGAACGGCGTCTGCGAAATCGAGCGTCAGTTGCGCCGTAACGTCGGCCCCGCGCTGCGGGCCCACGCCGCGTCCGGCTCGCTGAGGGCCGGAGCCACCACGTCCGAACATCTGTCCGAAGATGTCACCAAGCCCACCACCGTCCATGTCACCGCGGTTGAATGTGAATCCGCCGGGTCCCCCGCCGGAGTGACCATCCGCCATGGGGCCGAGCCGACGCACCTCGTCGTACTCGCGTCGCTTGGTTTCATCGCCGAGCACGTCGTATGCGGAGGCAACTGCTTTGAATCGTTCCTCGGCCTGCGCATTGTTGGGATTGCGGTCAGGGTGCAGATCGCGAGCGAGTTTGCGATACGACTTTGTGATGTCTTTCGGTATCGCGTCGGCGGACACGCCGAGCACTTCGTAGTAGTCCTTCTCGAACCATTCGCGCTGTGCCGCCATCCGCCGTCACCTCCCTAGTCAGTCGCGTGTGCGAACCATTGCCGGGCGGAGCGTCTTGCCTCGCCAGCGATAGCCACTCCGAAGTACCTCGGCCACGACCACGTCACCGTTGTCGCCCGGTTCGTGGGCGACTGCCTCGGCAACTTCGGGGTCGAACGGTTGAGATTCGAGGTCGAGCGACTCGAGTCCCTGTTTTCTGAGTTCCGCCAACATCACGTTCAATACCGGGCCGACCTCGTCGGGATGGGACAGAAACGCCGCCTCGGCAGCGTCGAGCACCGGAAGTAACGCCTCGGCGAGACGGCCGGTTGCGCGGTCGACGTCGTTGGCGTGCTGCGCCGCTGTCCGCTTGCGAAAATTCTCGAAGTCGGCTTGCAGCCGCATGGCGACCGCCTTCATCTCGTCGCGCTCGGCTATCAGCGCGTCCATCACGTTGACTGAACTCAGCTCGGAAGCGTCAACATCGGGGTCGTCAAAATCGGCGTCAGTCACGTCGGCCCGCGGGATCTCGCCCGTGTAATCGTCGACCTCGCTCCCGCGTTGATCTATCCCAGTGGCGGGTTCGTCGTCCGCTTCGCTTACTTCGAACGCCGCGTGCGACTCGTCGCTGGCGCTTCCCTCGTCGCCCAGTCCCGAACGGGACCCCCAACGAAAGGTGTTCTCGTCAGACATTAGGCGACGCCTTCTTCGTCGACTATTTCGGCGTCCACTATTTCGGCGTCCACAATGTCGTCGTCGTTGACCGAGCCGGTACCCGCATCCTGGCCAGTCGCTGAGGTGCCGGCGGCGGCCGTGTCACGCGCCGCCGCTTCGTACAGCTTCTGGCTGAAGGCCTGACTGGCGGTCATTAACGATTCGGTCGTCTTCTTGATCGCCTCTGTGTCGTTACCGGCAAGCGCCGCCTTGAGCTCTGCGAGTGGGCCCTCGACCGCCGCCTTCTCGTCTTCCGACACCTTGTCGCCTTGCTCACGTAGGACCTTCTCGGTTTGGTACACGAGTGAGTCGGCGTTGTTGCGAGCCTCGGCTTCGTCACGGCGCTGACGGTCTTCCTCGGCGTGCGCCTCGGCGTCCTTGATCATCTGGTTGATGACATCCTTGTCGAGCGTCGATTGGCCGGTGATCGTCATCGATTGTTCCTTCGACGTTGCCCGATCCTTGGCCGACACATGCACGATCCCGTTGGCGTCGATGTCGAACGTCACTTCGATCTGCGGAACGCCGCGCGGTGCAGGCGGAAGATCGACCAACTGGAACTTGCCGAGTGTCTTGTTGTAACTCGCCATCTCGCGTTCGCCTTGGATCACATGGATCTCGACCGAGGGCTGCATGTCTTCGGCCGTCGTGAACACTTCGGTGCGCTTGGTCGGGATCGTGGTGTTGCGTTCGATCAGGCGAGTCATGACACCACCCTTGGTCTCGATGCCGAGTGACAGTGGTGTGACATCGAGCAGGAGCACATCCTTGACATCGCCTCGTAGCACGCCTGCCTGGACAGCGGCCCCAACTGCGACGACTTCGTCAGGGTTGACCGACTTGTTCGGCTCCTTGCCGGTCATCGACTGCACGAGGTCGCTGACGGCCGGCATCCGGGTCGAGCCACCAACGAGAATCACGTGATGCAGGTCACCCTTGGTCACATTGGCGTCCTTGAGGGCTTGTTCGAACGGGATTCGACAACGCTCAATCAGGTCAGATGTCATCTCCTGGAATTTGGACCGGGTCAGCGATTCATCGAGATGCAAAGGGCCATCAGCGGTGGCCGTGATGAACGGCAGGTTGATCTGCGTCGACTGGACTTGACTGAGCTCAATTTTGGCCTTCTCGGCAGCCTCCTTGAGTCGCTGCGTCGCCATCCGATCGGCGGCCAGATCGACACCGTGAGCGGACTTGAACTGGTTCACGAGCCAGTCGATGATCCGCTGGTCCCAGTCGTCGCCACCGAGGTGGGTGTCACCATGCGTCGATTTGACTTCGAATACGCCGTCGCCGATTTCGAGCACCGACACGTCGAACGTGCCACCGCCGAGGTCGAACACCAGGATCGTCTCGTCCTCGGCACCCTTGTCGAGGCCGTAGGCGAGCGCCGCAGCGGTCGGTTCGTTGATGATTCGGAGCACTTCTAGTCCGGCGATCGCCCCCGCCTCCTTGGTGGCGGTGCGCTGGGCATCGTCGAAGTACGCCGGGACGGTGATGACCGCCTGCGTGACGGTGTCGCCAAGGTACGCCTCGGCATCACGCTTGAGTTTCATCAACGTGCGGGCGCTGATCTCCTGCGGTGTGTAGTGCTTGCCATCGACGTCATCGGACTTCCAGCTTTCGCCCATGTGGCGCTTGATCGAGCGGAACGTGCGGTCAGGGTTGGTGATCGCCTGACGTTTGGCGACCTCGCCGACCAGCACTTCGCCGGCCTTGGAGAATGCCACGACCGACGGGGTCGTGCGACCACCCTCGGCGTTGGGGATCACGACGGGTTCGCCGGCTTCGAGCACAGCGACGACTGAGTTGGTTGTACCGAGGTCGATACCGACGGCCTTGGGCATGGTGACTGCTCCTGTGTGTTGGGGGAATCGCGGACAAATCGTGCAGTGCGACACCTCAACAATACGGGCCAGATCCGTAAGCGCAACGCGTAGGTTAGAAAACTTGAGTCATTATGACTCAAGTTTGCGGTTCGGGTTTGAACCAGTCAGATTTTCTGGTCAGGTTTTCAGGCCCGAAGGAGTCGGGCAACAGCTCGGCCATGGTGTAGGTCGTGCGGACGCCTTCGGGCCCGGCAGCATGAATCGCCGTACTGGCATTGGCGAACTCCCGGATCTTCTGACGACACCCGCCACACGGCGTCGAGAGTGCGTCGCCGTCACATACCGTGACGATCGCGTCGATCACCCTCTCCCCAGCTGACACCATCGCCGAGATTGCGCTCGCCTCGGCGCAGACACCTTGCGGATAGGCCGCGTTTTCGACGTTGCAGCCGACGAATATCGCACCACTTCTGGTACGAATTGCAGCACCGACCGGAAAGCGCGAGTACGGGACGTGGGCATTGCTCTGCACGGCAATCGCCGCTGCCAGCAGTTCCGGCTCGATCTTGGACATGACCCGAGCGTACGACCTCGCCGACCGAGCGTACGATGCCGACCATGACGGGAACCACGCGATTGATCGTCTGCGGACTGTTTGCGCTGTGCACCGTCGTCGGCTGCGAGGACGATCGTGGTGCCATCGAATCCGCCATCGTTACGACCAGCACGACGACCAGCACGACGACCAGCACAACGGCCGGCGGAGAGCCAGAATCAATGTCGAGTGAAGGCTCAGCCGAAGGCACGTCAACCACCCAGCCGTCGACACCAATCGGTGCGATCGACAGTTATTACGAAGCTGGCGATATCGATCACGGGCTCGACCCATTCATCCGACGCGCCACGAAGGACCTTGCTGAGCGACTGTCGGTCAGACAAACCGAGATCGAGACGGTCGCAGCCGTGCTGGTTGTGTGGCCGGACTCCAGCAATGGCTGCCCTGAATCTGGTGGCTCATACCTGACTGCGTTACAGGATGGCTCGGTGATCGAACTGATGGCCGCTGACAGGGTTTACCGTTATCACTCGGGCGGAGCGTCTGGGCCGAGCCTGTGCGATCAACCGTTGACCATCAATCCATTGACCATCGTTCCAGCGGCAGCCGGTTGACACAATGTTAACACTTTGTGACCGAATGATCACTTGCGGTGGCGGCTGGCACGTTCTAGGTTCTGGAATACGTGCTTTCTGCATATTTCGTCGACAACTGAGTTCCCAGGAAGACCCCCAACCACCCGACTTGGGACACGATCGGCCCGAGATCCGCTTGGATCTCGGGCCGATCGCAGTTTCATCGTCAGACGAAATCTTGACTGGACAATAATACGATAACACGGTAGTCTTTTGGTATGAATGATGTGCTCGTCGTAGCGGTTGCAGGCTTCGCCGCCTCGTTCGTCGACGGAGCGCTCGGCATGGGGTTCGGGCCGACCTCTTCCAGCATCTTGTTGTCGTCAGGTCTCAACCCCGCCGGTGTAGCGGCAACGGTCAATCTCGCCAAGGTGGCGACTGGCGTGACGGCAGCGATCTCACATTGGCGGTTCGGAAATATCAACCGGCGGCTGGTTGCCCGGCTGGCGATCCCCGGTGCCTTCGGGGCACTGATCGGCACCACAATTCTCGCCAACGTCGATGGTGACAATCTGCGTCCGATCTTGGCGGCACTGCTGTTCCTGATCGGAGTCCGGATTCTTGTACGTTTCAGTCGGCCACTCACACAACGAACCGGAAATGCCGATGAGCATGACCTCTCTGACATCCGTGGCGTCGAACTGGCTGGTGCTGCGGGAGGTGTGACCAACGGGATGATCGGCGCATGGGGCCCGGTCGTCACGCCGTTCCTGTTGCACCGTGGCGTCGCTCCACGAGTGGTCGTCGGTTCCGTGAATACTGCTGAGGTGGCCGTGGCGGTTGTTGCCGCAGGCTCGCTGCTGACTGCGGGTTCAACCGGTACCGACGCCACGACCGTGCTCGCAATGCTGATCGGCGGCGTGATTGCTTCACCAGTCGCCGCTTGGTCAGTCCGATTCGTTCCCGCTCGGGTGCTCGGTCTGCTGGTTGCGGGCCTGCTGTTGGTCACGAACGTACGCGAGTTGTCGATCTGGGCCGAGGTCGGCGGAGCCCGCTGGGTCGCCTACGTCACAGTCGTCGCCGGGGTCGCCCTGGCCGGCGCGGCACCGAGAATCAGCGCCCGAATCAACCAACGAGCGGTCCCAGTCGTCAGCGCTTGACGGCTCGACCTAGGAGGCCGAGCCGATAGGCGAGGCGACCAATCGTTACGGTGCACTGAATCCTCACCCGGACCCTCTAGCGCTCGAGCCAGGCATCCGCATCTTCGACCATGAGTCTGATCGACGGCGGCAGGGTGCCGTCTAGGAGATCAGCCAACGTGACGTGTTCCATCACCGAACGGATCGCCGCACGCAAGCCGACCCACAGCTCGCCAAGATGTTGCGCTGTGCCGTCGTACGTGACTTGACCCGGGCGCAGGTGTCCGACCAATGCCAACGGCCCATCGACGGCGCGCGACACGTCGGCAATCGTGATGTCACTCGCAGGCCGGCTCAACTCGTACCCACCCGACACCCCGCGATGCCCGGCGACAAGTCCGGAGTTCGCCAGTTCACGCAAGATCGCCTCGAGGTAGCGAGTGGGCATGTTCTGGCGACGAGCGAGTTCCTCGCGGCTCAGTCGAACAGGACGAGCATCAGCCAGCTCCAACATGGCGCGAACCGCATAGTCGACTTTGGCGGGGACGTGCATCACCATTGATTGTCGCACGACAGCACGGTTCAGCAGGCTTCCGATGCCCAACCCACAGCGAACCACGCCAGACTGAGGCCGTGAAACGACTGCTCACGTTCATCATTACCACCGCTGTGATCGGCCTGACCTCCTGTAGCGGCAGCCCTGCGGAAACGACCGAGTCAAGCGTCGATGCTTCCGAGCTGGCGTCCGAACCAGAGTCCGACCTCGATCCCCTGGCCGACGTGGAGACGTTTGAAGGGCTCACCAACGGCCACAAAGGATTCGACGAACTACCGCTGATCTACGAACAGAACCCACCGGTCGGTGGGGATCACCTCGCTCCGCCGTTCTGGCAGAACTGCGGTTTCTACGACAAACCGGTTCGCGACGAGGCCGCCGTGCATTCGCTGGAGCACGGTGCCGTGTGGCTCACCTACGACCCCGACCTGCCTGCCGATCAAGTAGCCACCTTGAGGACCAAAGTCGACGGGCACCCGTTCGTGCTAGTCAGTCCACGTGCGGATCTGCCGAGCCCAGTGGTTGCCTCGGCATGGGGTAAACAACTCACGTTGACCGGTGCCGACGACCCTGGCCTCGACGCCTTCATCGAGGCGTTCGAGAACGGGCCACAGAACCCGGAACCTGGCGCGCCATGCTCAGGTGGTCTCGACATCACCGCTGACGAAGAGCCGCTCCAGGCCTGATGCGACCGATCCGCGTCGGCATCGTCACTGGTGTGGCGGCGTTGGGCATCGGCGCCTTCGGTGGATATCTCGTCGCCAACGCCGCTCAGGCGGACGAGATTGCGGTGATGACGGCACTGCTCGCCGATCGTGGGGCATCACCGCCAGATCCACTGCCCGATCACGACACGTGACTTCTACGCTGTCGAGCATGACCGGCACCCTTGTGATCCTTCGCCACGGGCAATCGACGTGGAACCTCGAGAATTTGTTCACTGGTTGGCACGACGTTCCGCTGACTCCGTTCGGCGAGCAGGAGGCAGCATCAGCCGGCGTAACCATGGCCCACGCTGGTCTCGAATTCGATATCGCTCACACCTCGCTGCAGACGCGCGCGGTGATGACGAACCATCTCGCCCTCGCAGCAATGGGCCAGGTCTGGTTACCTGTTCAACGTCACTGGCGTTTGAACGAACGCCACTACGGCGCGTTGCAGGGTCTCGACAAGAAGGCAACAACCGAGCGACACGGTGCGGAACAGACCAACCTCTGGCGCCGCAGCTTCGACGTCCCGCCGCCGCCCGTTGCGCCCGACAGCGCCGAGCATCCGATCAACGATCAGCGCTACCGATTGCTGCCGCCCGATGTGCTGCCTGCCGCTGAGTGTCTGAAAGATGTTGTCGAGCGCGTGCTGCCGTACTGGTACGACGTGATCGCACCACAACTACTGAACGGTCTCAACGTGCTCGTCACAGCGCACGGCAACTCGCTTCGGGCCTTGCTCAAGCACCTCGAGGATGTCTCCGACGCTGACATCGCCGGCATCAACATTCCCACCGGAGCGCCCCGCCAATACACGTTCGATGATCGCCTCGGCGTGATTGCAGCTGACTATCTCGGTGACGCCGAAGCAGTGGCGGCAGCAGCAGCAGCGGTCGCCGCCCAAGCCGGAAGCGCCTGACGACGCACAGCCATCCTCGGCCCGGCTACTCTTCAGCACATGGCGTCGAAATCGGCTCAGATCGAACATCTCCAGCAGGTCCCGCTGTTTTCCGGATGCAGCAAGAAGGACCTTCAAGCAATCGCCAAGGCCGGTGACGAGATCACGATGACGGCTGGCACGATGGTTGTGGATCAAGGTCAGATGGGCCGCGAGGCGTTCGTGATTCTCGACGGCACCGTCACGGTCCGCAGGAGCGGCAAGAAGGTCACCCAACTCACGACCGGTGCCGTCGTCGGTGAGCTCTCACTACTCGACCATGGCCCACGCACCGCAACGGTTACGTGCGACACTGACTGCACACTGTTCGTACTCGACCAGCGCCATTTTCGGGGCGTACTCGAGGCCAACCCGTCGATCGCCATGAAGTTGCTCGGTGCCCTCGCAGGCCACATCCGCGATCAAGACCGTCAGTCCTACGGCTGACCGACGCTCATCCGTTCCGGTCATTTATAAGGGCGTCAGCTCGGATCGTCTAACTTGGGGCACGCCATGAGCACGCACGCAGCCACTTCAGACGCGCCCGATTCTGGTCCGAAGCGGATCAAGCCTCACCATCTCGCACTCGCACTCGGGATCGGGATCGCCGCCTTTACCCTGATCTCGGGAATCGTGCCGTTGATCACCGACTGGCACAACGAGAACGCATGGCAACGCGAGGTGTTCGGCAACATTCCAGGGCCGCTCAAGGTGGCCTTCTACACCGTGATTCCGCTGATGCTCGTGTGGGGTTCGTTCCAGTTCTCGAACCGGATGAAGAACTGGGAACGCGGCAAGCCGGCCCAACGTCGCACCACGGCCAAGAACGTCAAGAAGCGGGCAGGCGATTTCCGCGCCGGCGCGTACATGCAAACGCTGCTGCGTGATTCGGCTGCCGGTCTGATGCATTCATTGATGTACTTCGGCTTCTTACTGTTGTTGGGCGTTACAACGGTGCTCGAAGTCGATCATCAGGTGCCGGAGGATCTGAAATTCCTGCACGGTCGAACGTACCAAGCGTATTCGTTCGTCGGTGACGCTGCCGGAGCGATGTTCCTCACAGGCGTCGTGTGGGCGATCGCTCGGCGTTACGTCCAAAAGCCATATCGAATCCGGATCAAGACCAAGCCGGAACACGCTGTGATTCTCGGGACGTTCCTACTGCTAGGCATGACCGGGTTCACGTCAGAGATGTTCCGTATCGCGCTCGGGCGCGTTGGCGGTCAAGATCAAGGTTTCGAGCAGTACAGCTTCATCGGATACCCGCTCTCGAAGACCGTCGATGGTTTGTCGCTCGGCGTGTTGGAGACGTGGCATCAGTGGTCATGGATCGTGCACGTCGTCAGCTTCATCGTGTTCCTGGCGATCTTGCCGATCACCATGCTGCGCCATATGTTTACATCGCCGCTCAACATGTATCTGCGCGACAAGGACCGTCCGAAGGGCGCCATGAAGCCGATGCCGAACCTGATGGAAACCGAACTCGAAACGTTCGGGGCATCGGTGATCGAGGACTTCACATGGAAGCAGTTGCTCGACACCGACGCCTGCACGATGTGCGGTCGCTGCACCAGCGTGTGCCCCGCCCACGCCACCGGCAAGCCGCTCGATCCACGTGAAATCGTGCTCAAAGTCGGCGAGGTGATGGCCGCCACGGGGAACCCGCTGGTCAGTCCGCCGATCGGCACCGACATCGATATCAAGATCGGCGTCAACTCCGTATTCGAGCGCATCACGTCAGAGGAAATCTGGGCGTGCACGACGTGCAAGGCGTGCGACGAGATCTGCCCCGTCAACATCGAGATCCTCGACAAGATCCTCGATATGCGGCGCTACCTGTCGTTGATGGAGTCGAGTTTCCCGGCCGAGCTCGGCAACGCCTATCGGGCGATGGAAAACCAGGGCAACCCGTGGGGTATGAACCAGGGCGAGCGTGGCGACTGGGCCAACGACCTCGCAGGCGTGCGAGTCGTCGACCCTGGCGAGCCGTTCACGTCCGAGTATCTCTACTGGGTCGGGTGCGCAGGCAGTTTCGACGACAAGAACAAGAAGGTCACTCAGGCGATGGCCAAGCTGCTGTCGCGGGCGGGCATCGACGTTGCGATCCTCGGCCCGAGCGAAATGTGCACCGGCGATTCCGCGCGACGGAGCGGCAACGAGTACCTGTTCCAGATGCTCGCCACACCCAACATCGAGATGCTCGACGGGATGGGCGTCAAAAAGATCATCACCCAATGCCCGCACTGTTTCAACACGCTCCAAAACGAGTACCCGCAACTCGGCGGCAACTACGAGGTAATCCATCACAGCCAGTTGCTGGAGCAACTGATCGACAGCGGCCGGCTCGACGTCAGCCAGGCAACGTTGGAGGAGCGGATCACTTATCACGATTCGTGTTATCTCGGACGTCACAACGACGTCTACATCGCCCCTCGCAAGGTGGTCGCTTCGATCAAAGGGATCGAAGTCGTCGAGATGTCGCGCAATGGCACGAAGGGGATGTGTTGCGGTGCCGGCGGCGCACGGATGTGGATGGAAGAAACGATCGGCACCAAGGTCAACGACGAGCGCGCCGCCGAGGCGCTGTCGACCGGCGCGACGCGTATCGCCACCGCCTGCCCGTTCTGCTACATCATGATGGACGACGGCGTGAAAGGTGCCGGAGTCGAGGAGGATCAGGTCAAGGTCGCCGACCTGGCAATCCATCTACTCGATGCGATCGAGGCTGGCGAGCGCAAGCTGGCCCGCCCCGATGCACCGCTCAGCACAGTTGTATCCACGCAAGCGCTCGCCGGTCGAGGTGTCACTGGCGGCGTCGCCACGGTTGTGTCGCCCGACAATCTGAAGCTGCTTGGCGGCATTGGACCAGCGATCGAACAGATCCTGAATGACGCGGGTATCCACACGTTCGAGCAACTCGCCAACTCGACCTTGGAGGAGCTTCAGGACATTCTTCCGGACCTCCACGACGGACGCGTCGAGCGTGAGGATTGGCTCGGCCAAGCAGCGACGTTGGTCACTGCGAAAGCTGATGATCAGGATGTTGAAAGCGTCACTCGCGACGACCAGGTGACCTGACCTCAAGCTGGCGACAGGTCGCGCCGATGAATCGGCGTGTACCGGCTTGCTCCGACTTCGATGACTGACTTGCGGCATGCCGCCTCCGGGTCGGATCGCGATCTGGATATGGCACTGCTTCGGATTGGGGTCCTTGCCCCTGCTGACCTCGGTGAGATTCGATCGGTAGTAGACCGCGACGGGGTGGTGCTCAAGGCCTCAGCCAACGAGTACGGACACGCCATCGTGGTGGTGCTCGAACACGGCCAGATCGCCGCATTCGTTCACCACGACGGCCGGGTCCAGCACGCCATCCTGTCCGCCGCTTCCTGACATCTGGCGGTCGACGTCAATCGAAGCTGAGTGGCGGATATACATCGGTCAGCAGAAACGCATAGGCGTTCAGACGAAGCGACGCACGCATGCTCTTCATCACCCAGCCGTGGAGCCCGGCTGGCCACTTGCCAGTGAACAGCACGGCGAAGAAGGCGACAATCCAGCAGATCGCCCCAACAATTCCGATCAGCGCCGTGACGACAGCAGCCGGGATCAACCAAACAATCCGGAGCGCGCAGGAGAGCCGGTTACGACCCTCCAAGGTCGGCTGGAAGTCGACTCGAACCGGGGTGCCACCCGGGTCTGCGGGTGTCGAGGAGAACTCGAACGGCGGATACTGGTCGTGGAGGAAGCCGGCAAACGCCTGGGTGCGGGTTTGATAACGCAACGCCATGCAGATCACGTTCGAGAGGCCCTCGGGAAGTTTGCCGGTGAACAGGATCGCGAACCATGCGATCACCCCACATACCTCGGCCACCAGCGTGAGTACGTAACTGACGATCAGGTGCGGGATCGCCATGATCACTTGCCCGATCGCTCGCCAGTTCGCCAGCTTGTCAGGTGTTTGAACATCGAGTTGTGCGGGATAATCCATGACAGTCCCCTTTGAAACAGACTGGTCGGGGTTCGACCAGGCGATTAGCGCGAAGCGTAACGATCGCGTGCGAGCGCGTAGTGGACCCGCACACCCGACGCGTCAGAGGTAGGAGCCGCGACAACGCCGACACCAAGTTGCCAACGGTGAGTCACCGTTGCGATCGAACCACCCGATGACACCACGGCTGCTTGCACCGCGGCACCGGTTGCGACAGTTTCATCGGTGTGGGGGATGATCACCTCGTGACCCGTCAGATCTGCACAGCGTTGGCGATACGCGGCCGAACGCGAGCCGCCACCGACCAGGAACAGGCGACCATCGACGGACGCGCCGACTGCGCGAAGTGCATCGAGGCCGTCGAGTAACCCGCACAACACACCGTCGTGGGCGGCCAGCGCCAACTGCTCGCGTGTTGTCAGATTCGTCAGCCCAGCGAACAGGCCGGTCGCGTCTGGACGGTTCGGGGTGCGTTCGCCGTCGAAGTACGGGATGAGTACCGGCGTGCCCGGTTGTTCCGAACCAGCAAGCGCCAGTTGCGCCAGGCCGGAAGCGTCGGTTCCCAACCAAGCCGCCACACGATCGGTGACTTTGGTGGCGTTGAGCGTGCAGACCAACGGGAGGTAGTTGCCGCTTGCGCTAGCGAATCCGGCGACCGCGCCGCTGACGTCGGCGGTCGGTGTGTCGGAGACGGCAAACACGGTGCCTGACGTGCCGAGCGAAATCGCGACGTCGCCTGAACGCAAACCGAGCCCCAGCGCGGCTCCCATGTTGTCGCCCGTGCCTGGCCCGACGAGCACCTCACCAGACAGGCCGAGTTCAGCGGCGGCCGAGAGCGTCACCGTGCCGGCGACGACATCCGGCCCGAGCACCAGCGGGAGCCTGGCTTGCCAATCAAACCCGCCAGGCACTGACCGAGCGAGCATGTCAGGCAAATACTCGCCACTCTGGGGATTGAACCATCCTGTCCCGGAAGCGTCGCCCCGATCGGTGACATGCGCGCCGCACAACCTCCACGTCAGATAGTCATGCGGGAGCATCACCTTGGCGACGCGGTGAAGCACCCCGGGTTCGTGCTCGGCCACCCACGCCAGTTTCGTAACCGTGAATGCCGCAACGGGAACGCTGCCGGTTGCTGTCGCCCACCGTTCGGCACCCAACGCGGCGACCAGTGCATCGGCCTGAGGTGACGAGGTGGTGTCGTTCCAAAGCTTGGCGGGACGGGCTGGGTCGCCATGCTCGTCGAGCAACACCAACCCATGCTGTTGCCCGGCGACCGAGATCGCCACGACGTCGCGGCGGTGTTCACCGAGTTGAGCAAACGCCTCGACGAGAGCCGACCACCACGCCCGCGGGTCTTGTTCCGACACCGGCGGCTGGGTATGGGGATGACGTGCCGTGCCGGTGGCGACGACCGCTCCTGTGTCCAGGTCGCGTGCCTCGACCTTGGTCGACTGCGTCGACGAGTCGATCCCGACGACGAGCGCCACGAGTCAGCGCGCTCGTTCGATGTGACGGGCGACGAGGTTCTCCAACATCTCTTGTCGTCCGGATGTTGGTTGCGGTGCAGGCGCCGTCGCCGCCCTCGCGTGAAGTTCCGCCAGTGACGCTCCGCCGGTCAAGATTGACCGCCCGAGTTCACCGCTCCAGCCGGCGTAACGATCGGTCACGAACCCGTCGAGTTCGCCACCCTCGATGATCGACGCCGCCGCCACGAGCGCCCGCGCCATCGTGTCCATGCCGCCAATGTGGCCGATGAACAGGTCGTCGCGTGCAATCGATTGACGACGCAACTTGGAATCGAAGTTCAACCCGCCTGATGTGAAACCGCCACAACGCAGGATCTCGAGCATGCCGAGCGTCATTTGCTCCACGCTCACGGGGAACCGGTCGAGGTCCCAACCCAATCGATCGTCACCGGAGTTGGCGTCGATCGACCCGAAGATTCCGGCGTTGAATGCTGTGGCGATTTCGTGCGCGAAGTCATGGCCAGACAACGTTGCGTGGTTGACCTCGATGTTGACCTTGATCTCGTCGGTCAAACCGTACTTCTGGAGAAACGCGTGCACCGTGGCGACGTCGTAGTCGTACTGGTGTTTCGTCGGCTCGAACGGCTTGGGCTCCAACAGGATCGTGCCGTCGAACCCGATCGCGTACTTGTGATCGACGACCATGTTCAAGAATCGACCCAGTTGATCGAGTTCGCGTTTCATGTCGGTGTGCAGCAGCGTGTCATACCCCTCGCGCCCTCCCCACAACACGTAGTTGTGGCCACCGAGCTTGTGGGTGGCGCTCATACAGTGCGCCACCTGTGCTGCTGCATAGGCGAAAACTTCCGGGTCGGGGTTGGTTGCTGCGCCGCCCATGAACCGTTTGTTGGCGAACAGTTTCGCTGTTCCCCAGAGCAACTCGACGCCGGTTCGCTCTTGGTAGCCGGCCGCCAGGTCGATCATGTGATCGAGGTTGGCAGCCCCCTCGGCAAACGAGGACCCTTCCGGGGCGATATCGAAATCGTGGAAGCACCAGAATGGAGCGCCCAGTTTCTCGAAGAATTCGAATGCCGCCGCCATCTTGCGTTCAGCCGCCTCGATCGGATCCACGTCGGCCGACAGCCACGGACGATCCATCGTCCCATCGCCAAAGATGTCGAATCCGTTCCAGTTGAAGCTATGCCAGTAGCACACCGCAAACCGCAAATGATCCCGCATCGACTTGCCGGCGATGAGCCGATCAGCGTCATACCACCGAAACGCCATCGGGTTGTCCGACTCGGCACCCTCGTATTCGATCCGGCTCACACCTTCAAAAAACTCGCTCATCTGCGCATCCCCTCGTCGTCCCGTGCCGTCGTCGTCGACTCAACGTTTGACACAGCGTTGCATTTTGTCGCAGGCTACAACAAACGTTTGTTGTGACACATCGCAACATACGCGCATGCACAACGTTCGAGCCGGACGTCGCGTCAGACAGGGGATGGACAGGGATGGGAGGTCAATGGACGTGACGTACGGTATCGAACCGCGAACGCCCGGACTTCGAAGCGAGGCTGTCCGACAGTCGAACTTGACGGCAATTCTGAACAGCGTTCACCTCGCCGGTGCAATGTCGAGGTCCGATCTCGTGATTAGGACCGGACTGACCCGAAGCGCAGTCGGAGCACTTGTCTTCGAACTCGCCGAGCTGGATCTGATCCATGAGACGCGCTCGCCATCGGCTGGGAACCCTGGGCGACCGTCGCCGATGGTGCAGGCCAGAACCGACCAGAACGTCGTGCTGGCGATGGAGGTTCTGGTGGATTCGGTCGCCGTAGCTGCCGTGGGCCTCGGAGGAACGTTGCTACGAGTAGTTCGAAGTGACCGTCCGCGTGACCACATGCCCGCAAACCGAACCGTTCAGGACCTGTGCCGGCTTGCACGTCAGGTCACTGCTCGCTTGCCGGCTAACTGTGGAGTGTTCGGCGTCGGCGTAGCCGTGGCCGGATTGGTTCGGCGCTCTGACAACGTGGTACTCGTGGCACCCAACATTGGTTGGCATGATGTTCCGCTTGGTCAACTGCTCAGCGAAGCGCTTCACTTGAGCGTCCCGATTTCGCTCGGAAACGACGGAGATTTGGGCGCCCTCGCGGAAAGTCGTCGCGGGGCGGCAGCCGGCTTGGACGATGTGCTGTACGTGTCCGGCGAAGTTGGAGTCGGCGGCGGCGTGATCTCCGGAGGTCGGGCGCTGTCAGGGTCCGGCGGATTCGCCGGTGAGATCGGACACATCCCGGTAAATATCGACGGCCTGCTGTGCAAGTGCGGTGCGGTCGGTTGCTGGGAGACCGAGATCGGCGAGGGAGCACTCCTGCGCAGATGTGCCAAATTGCCGAACGGTGGGCGGGCGGCGATCAACGAGGTCTTGATCGACGCGGCGGCTGGTGAACGGCACGTCGTGGCGGCGATGCGAGAACAGGGCCGCTGGCTCGGGATCGGTTTGGCGGGTTTGATCAACGTGCTCGATCCATCGACGGTCGTGCTCGGCGGTCTGCTCGAACGAATCTACCCATACGTCGTCGATTCGATTCGGGCTGAACTTCAGATTCGAGTGATGCCGGCGATGCGAGACAGCGTCTCCGTTGTTCCGTCAGTGCTGGGGGTCGACGCTCCCTTGCTCGGTGCTGCCGAATTGGCCTGGGAACGGATTCTGAACGACCCGGCTGCGGCGAATCGCTGGCGCGTCTCGGCTACGGCTTCGTGACGGCTGATCCGTGACGACAAAGGTCAGACTTGACAGGTGCCACAATTTGTCGCAGGCTATGACAAACGTTTGATGGGGGATGAGACAACTAGGTCGCGGTTCGGTCGCAATCGCGCGAACCGCCAACCTAGGCGTGGAACCTTCGCTGAACACGAGAGCTGGCCGACGGCCAGTTGATCCATCCAGAAGGGGGAAACATTTCATGAGGAATCGTGCAAGAAGTGGAGTCGTGCTCGTCGCGGCGCTGTCGCTGATCGCCGCATCGTGCGGCGACGACGAAGCGTCAAGTGACGAGACATCTGACTCAGCCGAGGTAAGTGCAACGGCAACCGCCGACGGGTCGTCGGCAACAGACGATTCATCCGGCGGTGGCAAGAAGGCTGGTTTCATTTTGCCTGACTCGGCTTCGTCGGCTCGGTGGGAAGCATTCGACCGTCCGTTGATTCAAGCCGCGTGTGACGCAGCGGGTATCGAGTGTTTGATCCAGAACGCCGAAGGCGACAAAGACAACATGGCCACGATCGCCGATCAAATGATCGCCGACGGAATTGGTGTGTTGGCAATCGTCAACCTCGACTCAGAGTCGGGTGCCGCGATCCAAGAGAAGGCTGCCGCAGCCGGTGTCAAGAACATCGACTACGACCGTCTCACGCTCGGTGGTTCGGCTGACGTGTACGTGTCGTTCGACAACGTCGCTGTTGGTACCGCCCAAGGTGAAGGCCTGATCGAATGTTTCGGTGGCGACACCGAAGGCAAGAAGATCATCCAGCTCCATGGTTCGCCGACCGACAACAACGCCACGTTGTTCCGTGAGGGCTATCAGGCTGCGATCGCTGACGCCGGTTTCGAAACCGTCGGCGAAGAAGCCGTGCCTGACTGGGACAACGCCCAAGGCGGAGTCATCTTCGAACAGTTGTTGACCGCCGCCGGCGGCGATGTCGACGGTGTGCTGGTTGCCAACGACGGCCTCTCACTGGCCGCCCAGCAAGTCTTGACCGACGCCGGACTCACACTTCCGACTACTGGTCAGGATGCAACGGTCGATGGTCTGCGAGCGATCCTTCAGGGCACTCAGTGCATGACGGTCTACAAGCCCGTCGTCGAGGAAGCCAACGGCGCCGTCGCAGCAGCGGTTGCGTTGCTCAACGGCACCGACCTCGGGGCCAACGCCACAATCGACAACGAGAACGGCGAAATCCCCTACGTCCAAGCACAGGTTCAGCCGATCTTCATCGGCGACGTACACATCCCCGTGGAGGACGGATTCGTCTCCCGCGATGAAGTGTGCGCCGACATCGAAGACCTCTGTACTGCAAACGGCGTCTGAGTCAAGCGACTCGGCAAAACCGAAGTAACGTCGGCGGCCGTCCTCCCTCGCGGAGGGCGGCCACCGTCATGTTCGAGTGACAATCAATGGGGAACAACAACTTGGGGGAACGCATCCGTGAGTACTGATGCACCGATTCTGGAAGCGTCCGGGATCAACAAGACATTCGGCCCCGTGCACGTGCTGCACGACGTCGATTTCAAGGTCTATGCGGGCCAGGTCACGGCGCTGATCGGCGACAACGGTGCCGGCAAATCGACGCTCGTGAAGTGCATCACCGGGATCTATCCGAAAGATTCCGGGATCTTCTCCTTCGAAGGCGAGCCAGTCGAGATCAGCGGTCCCCGAGCTGCATCAGCACTCGGGATCGAGGTCGTCTACCAAGATCTGGCGCTGTGCGAAAACCTCGACATCGTCCAAAACCTGTTCCTCGGTCGCGAGCGCCTCAAAGGTGGCCTACTCGACGAGCGATCGATGGAACAGGCAGCGCGCGACACATTGGCGAGCCTCTCGGTGCGAACCGTCAAGAGCGTTCGCCAATCGGTCTCATCCCTGTCCGGCGGCCAACGGCAAACGGTTGCGATTGCAAAAGCGGTGCTCTGGAATTCGAAAGTCGTGTTGCTCGACGAGCCCACAGCGGCGCTCGGCGTTGCGCAAACTAGACAGGTGCTCGACCTTGTGCGACGGCTCGCCGAGAACGGACTGGGCGTCGTCCTCATCAGCCACAACATGAACGACGTACTCGAGGTTTCCGACCGAGTGTCCGCCATGTACCTCGGCCGGGTGGCAGCCGACGTCCCCATCACACCCGCAACCAAGAGGGAGTTCCTCGTGGAACTGATCACATCCGGACGATCCGGCGATGTTGGACTACGCGAGGAAGCAACAATCTGATGTCTGACATCAACGCCCAACACGCACTGACGGACTTCGCTCTCGATAACGCTCAGAAGGATTTCAAGACGGTCGTCAACGACAATGTCGTGCGCCTGAAGTCGGGGAACCTCGGGTCCCTTCCCGCGATCTTGGCAATCGTCGTCCTGACCGGATTGTTCGGTTGGGCGAATCCGGGCAGCTTTCTGTCGAAGATCAATCTTGCCAACTTCTTGGAACAAGCGTCGGCCGTGATCGTCATCGCAATGGCCGTGTCCTTCGTGCTCTTGCTCGGCGAAATCGATTTGTCGGCCGGTTTTACCGCAGGAGTTTCGGCAGCAGTATTGGCAACGCGGCTCGAACACTGGCCGCTGATTCCATCGATCCTGATGGCCGCCGCAGTTGCGATCGTCCTCGGTGCCTTCACCGGATTCATGGTCGCCAAAGTCGGGATTCCGTCGTTCGTCGTGACGCTCGCAAACGTGTTGTTGTTCCAGGGTGTTCTGCTACTGCTCGTCAAGGACGGCGGAAGCGTGAGAATCGACAACGAGCCGATCAAGGACCTCGTCGGCGGCAACCTCCGTCCTGGTTTGTCGTGGGCGTTTGTCGTTGTCGGGCTGGTGTTGTTCGCCTGGTCACAGGTTCGCAAGCAGCGGGTCTCGCATGGAGCGATCCCAACGTCGATGGTGGCGTTCAAGGTCGGACTAGCGGCGGTTGGCGCCGTGTTCGTTACCTTGCTACTCAATCAGAACCGGGCGTTTCCGAACGCCCCTGCGCCGATTCGCGGCATGCCGTTCGTGATCCCGCTGGTGTTGATCCTGCTGCTCGTGCTGACATTCGTGCTCAACCGAACACGGTACGGGCGACATCTGTATGCCGTCGGCGGGAATGCCGAGGCGGCGCGGCGTGCCGGAATCAGCGTGCCCAGAATCCGCCTCAGCGCGTTCGTCATTTGCGGACTCCTGGCGGGAATCGGGGGCGCATTCCTTGCCTCGAGAGTCAACTCGGTCGATCCCAACACTGGGGCCAACGACACCCTGCTGCTTGCGGTCGGTTCGGCCGTGATCGGTGGCACATCGCTGTTCGGCGGCCAGGGTCGAATGCTCAACGCCGTGCTCGGCGGGTTCGTGCTGGCGTTGATCCCGAACGGGCTCACGCTGGTCGGGAAGAAGAATCCATTTGGTCTCGGAGAGATCGACTTCGGCAGCTCCGGCACCAAATTCATCTGCGCCGGGCTCGCCCTGCTGCTGGCCTCGTCGGTCGACGCCCTCAGCCGCAAACGATCAGGCTGACCCCTGGCTTTGGTCACGTCATTCGGCGTGAACCGCGACGAGCGGTCTGGCGATCAGTGTCGAGACCAGGCGGCCGCCGACCACGTTGACGTCGTACGTCGCCAGCGGTACGCGAACGGGCTTGCGGACCGGTGCCCCTGTCGTCAGGTCGAATCGTCCATTGTGCTTCGGACATTCGATTGTGCCGTCGACAAGCGCTCCGTCGCAGAGGTGAACCTGGGCATGGGTGCAGATGCCCTCGAGCAGCGCAACGTTGCCATCGTCGAGTCCGCATAACACGAAGGTCCGCTCGTCAACGTCGACACGATGGATCTCCCCAGGTGCCACCGAGCTTGCGGCACCCAGGTCGGCCGTACCGTTCGGGCCGTGAACCCAGTTGGTCTCGCCGACATCGATCGGTCGCGCCGAGGCTCGGGCTGGTGGCAGTTCCTTGCGCAGCTCGTAGGTCACGTCGTGGTGTTGCTTCCGCAACGCCGACCAGATCTCGCGGTAGGCCGCCCAGGTGTTGCGCAGGGGCGGCGCCAGTTGATCTTTGATTTCGTTGTGCAGCGTCGGCAAGGCGTAGTACGGCACGCTCGGGAACAGGTGGTGTTCGACGTGATAGTTCATGTTGAGGTACAGGAACCGGAGCACCGGATTCATGTACACCGTGCGAGTACTCAAGCGATGATCAAGCACGTCCTCGCGCATTCCGGCGTGCTGTGTCACCCCAAAAAACACCATCACCCAGGCGCCATAGATCGACGGCAAGCCCACAAACATCAATGGAACGATCGATGCGGTCGCCACTGATGCCAACGCAGATGTGGCCACGATCCCGACGTAGACCCGCGACTCCCACTTGACCTTGCCAAGCTCGTTGTCTGGGACGAAGCTGCGCGCATCAGCGTCGATACGACCGAAGGCGTGCTTCACCAACCGCCAAAACATCAACGAGCCACCCTGAAGATGCGTGTACAGGAGCGCCGCCCGCCAAACATTGGGTGGGCGCTGGAACACGATCTCGGCGTCGCGGCCGACGATGATCGTGTCGGTGTGGTGGCGATAGTGCGACCAACGCCAGACAGTCGCGCCACGAAACAACATGAACGACGCGATCACATAGACGACGTCGTTGGCGCGTGACGAACGGAATGCCGTACCGTGACCGCATTCGTGCCAGCGCGGATCGGCCGAGCCGCCGTACAGCCCACCGTAGGCAGCGAAAGCCGGAATCGACCACCATGACCACATCGACAGCCAGGCCAGCACCCCGAACCCGACGAGTAATCCGACCCATAGCACCACATCGACCGCGGCGCGACCATTTGTTCGAGTCTGCATTGCTCGCAGTGACGAAGAGTCGATCGCTGGTTGGAACCAACTTGCGTTCGCCAGCCCCCGCTCGAGGGCGCGCACCGATTCCGGTCCGGTGAGGCTGTAGTCGCGAGCCTGAACTGACATGACGATCAGTCTTGCCGAATCGAGACGACGTCCTCCCAGCGACCTGACTCGCACGAACGCAGCCATGCCCGCTGGAAACCGACGTATTCAAGTGCTTGCGCGAAACCCGGTTCGTGCTGTTGCCCGCGCGCCACAGCCGAGAGAAACTCGTAGTTCTCGATAACTTTGAGATCTTCGTAGCCGATCGCGTTGCCGTCGCCTGGCACGAAATGACCGTGGTATGGGTAGCGATCACCGGCATACACCTTGGTGTAACCGCGTGGTGCCCGCCCTTCCTCGTCGATGAGGAACACGTCCAACTCGTTCATCGTTTCGAGATTCCAGCGCAACGCGCCCTTGGTTCCGTAGACATCGAATGCCATTTGCGACTCCGGCCCGATGATCGAACGCGACGATTCGAACGTGCCCCGCGCACCGTTGGCGAACACGACCATCGCCGCCGCGTAGTCTTCGTTGGTCACGGGACCGGTCGGGTCGCCGGGTTGACCGCGGTCGTAGTGAGTGCCGCCTACTTTGGCGAGCGGGCGGTCCTTGATGAACGTCTCCATCGTGCCTGCGACACTGCTGATAGGGCCGATCAACATCGTCGCCAGGTCGACAGCGTGCGACAAGATGTCGGACGAGACACCGTGACCGGCCTCGTCGATCGAGAATCGCCAAGACAGCAACCCCATCGGATCGGAGCCGTACATCGAGAAGAATCGGCCCCGGTAGTTCGTGATCTCACCGAGCCAGCCATCGCCGATCAGTTGCTTGGCGTGCTGCACGAGAGGTGCCCATCGGTAGTTGTAGCCAACCCCGGTAATCACTCCGGCCCTGCGTGCAGCGGCCTCGATCCGCACCGTCTGATCGGGTTTGCCGCCGACCGGTTTCTCGCAAAACACCGCCTTGCCGGCCAACGCGGCGGCGACCGTCAACTGTTCGTGAAGCATGTTGGGCGCCGTGACGTAGACGACGTCGACATCAGGGTGACCAACGACCTCGCACCAGTCAGCGGTGGCCTGACGAAATCCGAATCCCTCGACGGCTTCAACCCGACGTGTCGGCACATTGTCGCCGCAAATGATCAGATCGACATCGAACTCGCGCTCGGGAAACAGTGACGCAATCCGAGCAGCTGAACGCGAATGCGCCTGGCCCATCCATCCAAACCCGATGACACCGATACCCAACCGACGACGCAACGACATGGTGACCAGAGCTGCGTCAACGGCCGCCGGAATCGGCCGACTGCAACTCGTGCTCGAGCGCCTAGAGCTCGGCTCCACCGGCCATCAACCGGGTGAGTTCATCGACGCTGATCTCCTCCTTGGCGAACGAGCCCATCGATTGACCACGGTTGAGGATCAAGAAACGGTTACCGACAGGATAGGCGTGGCGCGGGTTGTGGGTGATGAAGATCACGGCGAGCCCTTGCTTTCGGGCTTCGACGATCCGCTTCAACACGACACCCGACTGCTTCACGCCGAGCGCCGAGGTCGGCTCGTCGAGGATCAGCACCTTGGCACCGAAGTAACCGGCGCGGGCAATTGCGACCGACTGACGCTCGCCGCCTGACAGCGTGCCAACCGGCTGTTCTGTGTCGCGGATGTCGATCCCCATCTTCTTCATCTCGTCTTTGGCGATCTGCTTCGCTTTCGCTTTGTCGATCCATTTCAGCGGGCCAATGTTCTTGGTTGGCTCGGATCCGAGGAAGAAGTTGCGCCATACCGACATCAACGGCACCATTGCCAAGTCCTGATAGACGGTGGCGATGCCCTTGGCAAGCGCGTCACGGGGCGAGTCGAAGCGGACTTCTTCTCCGTTCAGTCGAATCGACCCTTCGGTCTGTTGGTGCACACCAGCCAGGATTTTGATGAACGTGGATTTTCCGGCACCGTTGTCGCCGAGCACGCAAGTGACTTCACCGGCGTTGACGTACGTACTGACGTCGCGGAGGGCGATGATGTTTCCGTAGTATTTGGAAATGTTGTCGAGTTCGAGCAGGTGCGCGGTCATCGTCGGAGCCCTTCCGCTTTGGTTCGGATCGAACGGTTGGCAAGCATCGCCAGCAGCAATGTGATGCCGAGGAACAAGAATCGCCAGTCGGAGTTCCAACGTGCGAATGGAATCCCGAGTGTTGCCATGCTGACGATCGACGCGCCGAGCATGCCGCCGAGGGCGGTCCCGTAACCGCCGGTCAACAAGGTTCCGCCAACGACGGCGGCGATGATGTAGTCGAATTCCTCACCGTTGCCGGTGTTGGCCTGAATTGTGTTGAGCCGAAATGCAAGCAACATTCCGACCAACCATGCTGCGCCGGAGACCAGCATGAACAGTTGGGTCTTGGTACGAGCGGCCGGCACGCCGACCTGACGGGACGCCTCCTTGTTGCCGCCAACCGCGAAGGTCCAGCTTCCAAAACGTGTCCGACCGAGCACCCACACAGCAACAATCGTGAAGGCGATGAACCAGACGGTGCGCATGCTGAACTTGGCGGGCGGGATGTCCGCTGCAATCTCTGCGCTCGATGTGAACAGCAGTTTCACGATCATTCCGCCAGCTGCGAGAACGCCAGCGCCACCGAGTAGACGACCGCCGAGTTGATCCGCACCCTTGTCGACTTTGGAGCGCTCCTCGAACAGCAACCCTACGAACGTCCAGGTCAGCACGAGCAGCCCGAGCCCGAGCATCACGCTGAAGGCTTCGCTGCGAAACTTGACGGAGGTCGACTCGGACTGCACGAAGAACGCCATCGCCACGATTGCCACCAGTGCGATCAACGACACAACCGACTTGGTCATGACATTGACGCGGCGTGCCTTGGCGATCCCGATCAGCAGCAGGGTGAACCCGACCGCTCCGAATGCCAGGAACAACGTGGCCCTGAAGCCTTGCTTCGTGAACGGGAAAAAGAAGTCGCTCTCGTCGTTGGCGTCCATCTTCCACGCGAACAAGATCGCCAGGCCGACGCCTGCGATACCGAGTGCGACCATCCTCGTCACATTTGGCGGAAACCTGACCGACCCTCGATCGGCGAGCGGTTGGAAGCGCCAGGTGGCGAAACCATGCATGCTGATCATGGTTCCGATCGCGATGATCGCCGCGCCCAACCAGTTACCCGAGACGTTGTCGGTCGTGTGCAGTACGGCGATGCCGCCGATCACAACCGCTGCGCCGATCAGGAACTCCGGTAAGCCTGGGGCCTTCAAACCTTCGTGACGACGGCTGAACTGCATTTCGAACATGGCGACGACGACCAGCGCAATTGCCGCCAGCATGCAGACCAGGTAGATCTTGTCGCGCCCGTCGAATGTGTGCTGCGTACGATCCCACTCGGCGGCGAACACCTTTTCCCAGAATGCGTGCCCTTTGGCGTCTCGAACATCACCGACTTGGATCTGGTCGACGATCAACTTCGAGAACCCCAGCTTGGCACCGATCAAGAAGTAATAGGTCGCCAGCGTGATCGTGAAGCTCGGAAGTTTGGTCTTCTCGACCAACCATCCGTTGAGGTAGCCGATTCCGAGGGCAACAGCCAGCGAAATCGGAATTGCGATCCAGAGACTGAGACCGGCCCCTCCGAATTCGCCGGTTGCCTTCGACAGCATCACCACCAAGATGCCCATCGCCCCGGTCATCGCCCCGGCAGAAAGATCGAACTCGCCGCCGATCATCAGCATCGACACGGCGACGGCCATGATCCCGAGGGTCGAGGTGTTGTCGATCAGGTTCGAAGCTCCGTTGGCGTTGCCGAATGGCACGGCGACGGCCCAGAAGAACACCCAGATCCCGACGACGCCAATCATGGCGCCGATTTCCGGGCGGATGAACATTCGTTGGAAAATCCCCCGATACGCCAGACGTTCATCGCCGCTCGTCGCGCGAACCGCATCGACCGCGGCGTCAACCGTTGAGTCACTCATCGTGACGTGCCCCCCAAGCAAGATTAAGGAATACGAGCCTTATCAAGATGGGGCCGGCCTTGCGGCCGACCCCATCTTCGTTCAATCAACGATGATCAGCACTGATCAGCACTGATCAGCGTGTACCAGCGGCAACTAGCGCTTTGACCGCAGCGGCGTTCTCCGGCGTGACGAAGCCGGGGCCAGTGAGGATCGGCAGGCCACCACCTGCGGTGTTCTGGTTCGTGACGTTCAAGTACAGGAGCAGGATCGGCAGGTATCCCTGCAGGTACTGCTGCTGGTCGATGGTGAACGCGATGTCGCCCGCTTCGATGGCGGCGATGATTTCGGGAGTGATGTCGAAGCCGGCAACACCCTTCATCTCACGACCCGCATCAGTGGCGGCTGCGAGACCCGACATGGCGATGACCGGGCCGGTGCCCATGAAGCCATCGATGTCCGGGTCGGCGGCGAGCACGGCAGCGATACCGTTCGTCTGCTCGGTCTGATCAGCATCGAGTCCGACGAACTGCGAGATGACATCACCGCTGAAGGTGTCGGCGAGGCCGTCGCAACGCTCTTCGAGCGCCACGTTCGACTCTTCCTGACGACCGCACAGGATCTTGGTTGCGCCCAGATCATTGAAGCGTTCGCCGGCGCCCTGGCCTGCGATGAACTCGGTTTGGCCGACGTGCGTGAGCGCGCCGATCTCGCCATAGTCGTTTGAACCCGAGTTGAGCGTGATCACCGGGATGCCACCTGCGACAGCCGCCTGCAACGGTGCAATCAACTGGTCGGGGCTGGGCAACGATGCGGCGATGCCGTCAGAACCCTCGGCGACGGCCTGCTCGATGAGTTGGACCTGCACGCCGGGGTCGTTGACCGACTCGAGCCAAACGACGTTGACTCCGAGGTCTTCGCCAGCGGCCTCCATACCGCGCTTGACCACCGACCAGAACGGGCCACTGTCAGAGTGCGTGATCATATGGAAGGTCAAATCTGCGCCTTGGGTAACGTCAACCGTGTCCGAGGCGGGCTCGGCTGATTCGCTGGCGGCTGTGTCTGCTGCTGTATCGGCGGCCGTATCGGCTGATTCGCTGACCGCGGTGTCGTCGCCCGTTGCGGTTTTGTCGTCATCGCCGCCGCAGGCAGCAAGGACCAGTGATAGGGCTGCGATCGAGGCGATTGCAGTACGCATTTTTCTCATGTGGGTGTTCTCCCCCTCTAGTTCTTCCGTGGAAGTTGCAACGGGGAATGTCGGACGAGCGGTCACCTGGTGACCTCTGCATCGTCAATCCCCCATGGATTGCTTCAGCTTGTTGAAGCGCTCTAATCATTGTGCTTCAATCGACGTCTGTCAACTATCGATCACGAATCTGAGAAAGGAATCTGGTTCGAGGTGCCGAAGCCAACAATGGATGATGTCGCGCGGCGAGCGGGTGTATCGCGCGCTCTGGTGAGTCTGGCGCTCCGCGGGTCCGCCAAGGTCAGTGACTCTTCGCGCGCTGCTGTCCGGCGCGCCGCCGACGAGCTCGGTTATCGCCCAAATTTGATGGCCAGACATCTCGCAAGCAAGCAGACACGAACGTTTGGGTTGCTGATCAACGACCTTCATAACCCCTATTTCCCGAGTGTCGCCGATGGGATCAAGCGCGCCGCCGACGCCGGTGGCTATCGGATGTTGATGAACAGCGCCTTCTTGAACGACGACGACGAGGCCCGTGCAATTGAGACGTTCATCGACTACCGCGTCGACGGCCTGATCCTGACCGGTTCGCAGGTAAGTGCGGCCGTGATCGAGCAGGCTGCTCGATCCGTGCCGATCGTCGTGGTCAGCCGCCCGATGGATTCGACCGTTGTCGACACGATCAACAACGACGACTTCCTGGGTGCCCAAATGGTCGTCGAGCATCTCATCGAATTGGGGCATCGCCATATCTGTCACATCGACGGCGGGCGCGGAGCGGGTTCCGCGCAGCGGCTCGCCGGGTATCAGGCGATGATGCATCGACACGGTTTCGCGCCGCACATCGTGCCGGCCGCGTTCACCGAGGCATCAGGCGCGCTGGCGGCGCAGGAGGCGTTGGCGAGCGGACGGACAATCTCCGCGATGTTTGCCGGAAACGACCTGAGCGCCCTGGGCGTACTCGATTCGCTGGACAGCGCTGGATACGTCGTACCGGACGACATCTCGCTCGTTGGCTATGACAACACATCAGTCGCCGCACTTCGACATATTGGGTTGACCACGGTCGACCAGCATCGCGAGCGGCTTGGCGAACTGGCCATCGACGCGTTGATCGAACGCGTCGAACATGGCCGGACCCAAGCCGTCCATCATGTGATCGCGCCGTCCCTGGTGGTTCGCGGTACGACCGCCGCACCTCGTGATCCGGAGAGTCGCGGTCAGCGAAAGTTCTCGAAGTAGCGGCTCGGCGTCGGGCCGTGTTGGCCCTGATACTTCGAACCTGTGGCACCTTTGCCATATGGGTTGTCGGCGGGCGTGGTCATCATCATGAAGCTGACCTGGCCGATCTTCATCCCCGGATAGAGCGTGATCGGCAGACTTGCCACATTCGCCAGTTCCAATGTGATGTGCCCATCAAACCCAGCATCGACGAAACCCGCCGTCGAGTGGATCAACAATCCGAGCCTGCCCAACGAACTCTTGCCTTCGATGCGGGCGACCAGATCATCAGGAACTGCGATTCGTTCGAACGTCGATCCGAGGACAAACTCGCCCGGATGGAGCATGAAGGCTGCATCGGGATCGTTGGCGTCGATCTCGACGAGTTCGGTCAGCGCCGTCTGGTCTTGCTTGACGTCGATCACGCCTCGTGTGTGGTTACGAAACACCCGGAAAAGATTCGAGATTCGCACGTCGATTGACGACGGTTGGATCAATGATTCGTCCAGTGGATCGACGACGATGCGCCCAGCCGCTAGCTGTTCACGAAGGGTCCGGTCCGACAAGATCACGAGTCCGAACCCTACTGTTGCAGCCATGTATCGCCCAGCCCAGTTCGCCGAGGATGACGTTGGCGTCCTGGTGGGTTTGATTCGCTCGGCTGGATTCGGGCATTTGGTCGTGTCGACTGATTCGGGCTTGAGTTCGACGCCGATTCCGATCATCGTGTCTGACGATGGGCTGATTGTGCGAGGTCATCTCGCTCGTCCGAATCCGTTCTGGCGGCTGGCTCCGTGTTCGGCGCTATTGATCGTGCCGGTCAGCGATACCTACATCTCCCCTTCGTGGTACCCGTCGAAATCCGAGCACGGAAAGGTCGTGCCGACGTGGAACTACGAGGTGATCCACGCCCACGGCCAACTGGTCGCTCACGACGATCCCGCCTGGGTCGCACAGCAGATTCGGGACCTCACGGATCTGAACGAATCCACGTTCAGCAAGCCGTGGTCGATCGATGATGCGCCTGGCGATTTCATCCCGCAACTGGCACGCGGGATCGTTGGCCTCGAACTGATCGTCGACCGAGTCGAGGGCAAACGGAAACTGAGCCAGAACCGATCCGACGAGGATCTCGCCGGAACAATTGCCAGCCTTACGGACTCGGACAGGCGCGGTGCCACGGCCGTTCGAAATGCAATGATCGAGGCGGACAGCTAACCTGGCGGCCGCGCTCGGGCAACCGAGTATGCGGGTGTAGTTCAGAGGCAGAACATCAGCTTCCCAAGCTGAGAACGCGGGTTCGATTCCCGTCACCCGCTCCAAACTTCCTGGTCAGGGACTCGTCTGGTCAGAGCCAGTTTTTTCGGCCTGAGCACCCTGTGGCCGCTGTTACCCCCGGATGACCCCTGTTTTCTGTTGCTAGTTGCACGGATATTGCACGAAATCGGCATACAGGACCGGGTCACGATGGCGATTCGGCGAGCGGGCTCACGATCCGATCGATCTCGGCCGGGAGAACACTGTTGCGGCCCTTCGAAACGTGCTGGCAGATCATCGCTGCGTCCGAATCATCGTTGTCGGCTCCCAAGCAATCCTGGCCACCATCCCCGAGTTCATGCTGCCACCCGAAGCCACCAGGTCGGTCGAGGCCGACCTCATCCCTAGCGACGGGACCGAGGCGCTCGCGGACCAGATCGACGGCGCGATTGGTGAAGCACAATGTTCCATGAAACGTTCGGCGTGTACGCACAAGGCGTCGGCTACGACACAGTCACCGCACCCGACGGATGACGCGACAGACTCATCGCGTACTCCAACGACAACACCGACGGCGTCACCGGACGCTGCTTGGAGATCAACGACCTCTGGCTCACCAAACTCTCCGCCAGCCGACCGAAGGACTTCGAGTTCTGCCGGGCACTCGTCCGAGCGCAGCTCATCAGCCCCGACATCGTCCGGACGCGGGCACCAACGATCGACCCGAGAGCCGACCCGATCGAACTTGCAGCGCGCGTCGAGCGCCTTCTCGGCACCACCGATCAGACCTACTAGCGAGCCTGGAGTGCGACGGTGGCGGCCTGCTCGAAGTCCCCCTCCGACTCAAGGATCACCCGGCGACCACCAGAGACGCCCTCTACGAGCCAGTCACAACAGTTGATGCGCTCATCGAACGGAATCGTCTCGCCCTCGGCGATCACGACATTGCCCAAGTTGCCGCCGACCAGCACCCAGTCGGTCGGCTGAAGATGGCGGGCGAATTGCGCCAGTTGCGCCCACAGCTGCCATGCGGGCGTGTTGCCGGTCTTCAAGGGCACCGGTGTCTGGGTGAGTCGTTCGCTCATCGGCGGCCTCGGCTCGCCTTCCGGAACAGCGCACGTCCAGCCGCGCTCGTGCGCTCGTCGCGGTCCTCGATCAGATCGACCGCTACCGCCAGCTCGGGCAGCGGCGAGCTGAGGACCACAGCGAGCTGGGCGCCCTCGAGTGCGACGGCGCGCAAGGTCACGTTGCCGTCCTCGGCAGGACGCAACTTGAACTCATCAACCAGACGCTCGATGGTCGACGGTGCCGCGTACCCGTCGAACCTGGCGGAAGTTTCGGTGAGCCCTGCGGCCGCCGCATTGGTGGCCGACAGCCCGGCGCGGACCAGCCCTGGCCTCGCCATGAGACGCTCCAGATACGCGGTGCGTGTGTCGTAACGATGGACGTCGGCACGGCGGCGCGCCAGCCACCGCCAGTCATCGAGATCGCGGCCGGCGAGTGCCAGCAGCCGTCGGCGACGCTCGTCCTTCACGTCGAACGATTCGCGCACCTCCGGACTGACGTCGGCAGCGAACC
>JANPLQ010000006.1:0-11467 GCA_031422395.1 Ilumatobacteraceae bacterium
GAGGTCGACCACCGTGACGTTGGCGCCCAGATCGCGGGCGCGCTGCGCAACGCCCTGACCGACAGGGCCGAACCCGACCACGACGATCTCGCGGCCGTACAGCGACAGATTTGTGATCGCCGTGAACGCCGGCCACGTCTCAGCGCCGACGTGATGACGATTGTGAATGAGATCCTTGAGCGCGATCCCGTTCCAGTCCAAGACCGGGAATGGGATATCGACGCCGGCCAAGCGGTGCAACCCGGTCGTGGTGGCCTCAAGCGCACCGGCGGGCCGGTAGCCCGCCGCTGCCGTCGACACGATCAGCTCACCGCCCATATCGCACAGCGCGTCGGCTGGTTCGCTCACGAGCCACGCCAGCGCCTCGGCGAGCTCCATCGCAGACATGCCGGCGTGGCCACGGATCTCGACGCCGATCGAGGCGAGATGCGTCACAGTGCGGTCGTCGGTGCTGTCCGGGTTGCATGGCGCCATACGGACTCTGGCCCCGGCTTCGACGAGCGGACCGACGATGCCGATGGTGTCAGCCACGATGTGCTGATAACAGGACACGGTGCGGCCCGACAGGTCCGAGGCGGCGACCTCCCTGCCGAACGCGGTGGTGATCGGGCTCGTCCACGCGATCCATTCCAGCTCCGCGATGTCCACGACTCCAGTACATCACAAGAGCACCGATCATGTCGCCAAGGGACTCATTTCAGCCGCACGATGATCCGCCAGAAGCGCGTACACCGAACCCTCCGAGCTGCGTATCCGAACCTGCCCGCCTAGTTGCCGTCACCGCCCCAGTCCATCGCGGGGGCGTCGTCGGTGAGGTCGCGGGCGAAGATGTCGACCGCTTCGCTATCGATCGGCGACAGCGCCGGCTCCTCTAACGCGAGAACAACCGTTTCGTCGACGGCGAAGTCGGCGGCCCATCCAGCCGTGCCGGACAGGTCGCCGATGGCGGGCGTTTGGGCCAGTTCCACAGGAGCGAGGATCGCGGACGCGGAGATCGACGCGACGTCCACTGCGGTCACGGCATCAGCGGTCGGCCCGGATGCGGTGGACATGGCCTCGTCCGGCATCGGGGTCGCCAGCGAGACGGTCTCCGCCCCGACGGGCTGGAAGCTCTCGGCGACGGCGTCGCCAAGAGCGAGCATCGTTCCTGCCCGCGGGTTGACGGTGGGATCAAAGCGCTGGATCTCGAGGTCCTCGAGGTCCTCGTCCTCGCCACCGGCGATCGTGCTGGCTCTCGGCGTAAAGCGCTGGATCTCGAGGTCCTCGAGGTCCTCGTCCTCGCCACCGGCGATGGGGTTGGCTGTCCCCGCCGGCGATGTGAGGTCGCCCGCGGTGATCGGCTCGGCTCCGCCGAGGATCGGGTCGTTCGGTCCCACCACGTCGGGTCCCGTGGCATCGAAGCGGACGCCGATGTCACCGCCGAAGGCGATCGCCGCCTCGCCGGTGCTGTCGATCACCAACGGGTTGACCGGTATGTTCAGGCCACCGACCGGCCCGGCACCGGCCAGGTCGTCGGCGGTGATCGGCTCTGCGTCGTCGACCACCCCTGGTGTGGTGGTCGTGGGATCCAAGCCGGTGGTGATGATCTGGCCGACCACGACGGACGGCGCGGCCAGTATCGGGTCGGCGTCGGGGTTGTCGTACTGTTTCTCGAACGGCTTTAGCGTGCCATCACCCTCGGTCCCGTCGATTTCGAGCCAGTCCGGCACGTTCTTGACCCACTCAGCCAGGTCATCCACGACCTCGACGGCGCCGTCGACGACCTCAATCACCTTTTCTGCTGCCGCGTCGATGGCCGCCTTGGCACCGTCTTCGAGGTCCTGCAAGAGGCTGCCGTCGGCGCTGTACAACGAGGTGCCGGGGAGCGGGCCGAGGCTGCCCGAGCCCGCTGTGCCGGCGGGTGCCGGGGTGATGGTGCCGGCCGTGCCCGCGACGTTCAACACGTCGGTGATGGTCGTCGGGGTGATGCCGCCCACCGAGAGGTCGACTCCGAGATGGTCGGGCTCGGTGTCGATCATGATCGAACCGATGGTCATCCCGGCCAGGCCGCCGGCGATCGCCGTACCGTCGGGCAGCGCCGTCGCAATGGCGACCTCGGGCTCGATGCCGGGCAGCGCTGCCGGGTCACCGAGGGCGGGGTCGCCTGGAACTGCTTCGCCGGGACCGAATGTCGGGTCCCGAACCGGATCGGTGGTCATCACCGTCAGGTCGGCCTCGATGCCCGGACTACGGGCGTCGACGTCGAGGGTCACTGGCTCGGCGGCTGCGGGCTCGGCGACCTGCTGGATCGTTCCCACCGTCCCGGCCTCACCGACCGGCGTCCACGGCGACGAACCCTCGCCGGCGGTCGACGGCAGCTCGGTGATGTCGGTCGGGAACGGTTGCGAGGCGAGTACCGTCGGATCGACGGCCTGGGTGAACTGGACGACGGGGTCGGCCGGTGAGAGGACCGCCGTGCCAACCGGTTGGAACGTCGGCTCGACGAGCACAATCGGGACTGGGTCCGGAGACGGCGGTGGTGTATCGGTGACCGCAGCGTCGCCATCGGTGCTGGCGGGCGGCTCGACGGGTTGTTTCTTCGATCGGCCCCGGTTGAAGAAACCACGGCCTGTTCCACTGGTGTCACTCATTCGGCTACCTCCTATAGCTCCGGTGCGGGTTCTCCCGCATAATCGGTGTGCGTTGGTGGCTCAAGCGGAGGTCGAACGCTGTCCGCCACGATGTGCCGGCGAGCCACTCATCGACCTCGGGGTACTCGTTCGTGACCACGTCACCGACGAGCGACTCCTCCCGAACTCATCGTCGGAGACCGGATCCCACGCGTCTATCACACCACACCTCCTAGAGCGCGATCCTAGGACAGCTTCGATCGGAGCGCCCCAGGAGAATTCCCGGTTTCGCGTGTCCACCGGTGGGGGCCGTACGTCGGCAGGTGCATCTGGGGATTGCTGGTTTCAGACGTTGGAGCGGCCATGCACCAGGGCCGCCAGCTGGCCCCGTGATCGCACGTCGAGCCTCCGGTAGATGGTTTGCAGGTGGTAGTCGATCGTCTTGACCGGCACGTACAAGTGCTCGGCGGATTCCCGGTTCGACAGGCCTTGGCCGACGGTGAGGCCGACACGCCGTTCACCGGGCGTGAGTGTGGCGAACAGATCGCGTCGGGGTTCGACGAGATCGTGCGGTACACGACGATCGGCCCGGTGAAGGCCGAGTGGATGGTGAAGGGGAAGTCTGGCTGGCTCCCCCACGGAGGCGGGCCGACAGGCGTACGCGACGATGCCCGATCCTGAGGCGTTCTTCCGTGAAGCGTCACGCATGTACCGCGACTTGAAGCGCAATCGGCCACCATTGACTGGTCGGGGTGAGAGGATTTGAACCTCCGGCCTCCACGTCCCGAACGTGGCGCGCTAACCAAGCTGCGCTACACCCCGTAGCGGGAAACGATGCTACCCCGCGGCGACTGGTTCTTCCTCGGGCGAAACCGCAACTTCCGGTGCGGGCACGCCTTCGATGTAGGAACCGCCGGCAGCGATCGCGTTCGCCGCTCGCTTCAAACGCATCGCATCGAGTGGTTTGATCAACCAGCCGTCAGCACCGGACCGTTGGGCCAGAAACACATCGGCGTGACGATCGAGCAGCATCAGCACGTTGACGTGGGGGAGCAGACCACCGGACTCGTCGAGCCGGAGCGCCATGGTGGTCGCCATTCCGCCCATCGAGCCGACTTGCAGATCGAGAATTGCCAGATCTGGCGTGCGCTGCTTGACGACACCCGACACCACCCGCCCGTCGCTGCAAATTGTGAACGTCGTGTCGGGCCCGCCGAGCGCGGCCGTGACTTCATCAACGATCCAATCGGCATCAGTGGCGAGCAAGATATGCACGGGAGCGACGATACCCGCCACCAACTCGATCAGCGGAATGCTCGATCAGCGGAATGGTGGCAGTTCGCCCGAACCGCGGGCCACGATCTCACACTCGACCACATCTCTGATCGGAGGATGCACTTCGCCGCCGATCCTGCCGAACAGGATTTCTGCCGCCCGGCGCCCCAGGTTTCGGGGATGCTGGGGAACGACGGAAATGCCAGGATGAACGATGTCGGCAAGTTCGATGTCGTCGAACCCGATATGGGCGATCGTGTTGCGAAGACCGAGGTCATGTAGCGCGTGAGCGGCCCCAACGGTGATGAAGTTTTGTGAGGTGAAGATTGCCGTCGGCAGTTCCTTGCCGGTCAGCGACTCCAGGACAATCTGGCGCCACGCCTCCGAAGAGTTTGCGCCGGTCACGATCCGTCCAGGCGGGACGTCGAGGCCTGATGCGACCATAGCCTCGCGGAACCCGGAAAGCCGCAGCCCGGCTGAGTAGATCGCCGGGTTGTCACCGAGGTAAGCGATGTCACGATGACCGTGGTCGATCAGGTGATTCGTGGCCGCCGCCGCACCGCCACGGTGATCACTTCGGACGAGGTCAACCGCAAGGCCCTCGGGCTCGACGTCGAGAAACACGACTGGGCTGCCGCGTTCGAGCTCGGTCCGCAGCGTGCCGACTACCGAGCCGGACGGCACGACGACGAGTCCGTCGACTCGACGCGCAATGAACGCCTCGACGAGTTGATCTTCGCGTTCTTGTGCTCCGTCGGTGCTGCCAGCCAGGACGAGGTATCCACGCTGCCGAGCAACCTCTTCGATGCCGCGCAAGATCGACGAGAAGAACGGGTTGGCGACATCGACCATCACGAACCCGATCGCGCCGGTGTGGTTGGCGGTTTGGCGGAGGTGGCGAGCCCGGTCGTCTGGCTTGTATCTCAGTAGCGCGATCGCCGCTTCGACCCGGCTGACCAAGTCGTCGCTGACACCGCCTTCACCGTTGACCACGCGCGACACCGTCTTGAAACTGACCTCTGCCTGCTCGGCGACGTCGCGCATCGTTGGGCGCCGCCGTTGAGGTTGGATCATGGCGACATTCTTGACAGGCCTTGACAACGTTGTCAAGCTCAGGTTACGATGCGTTGACAACGTTGTCACCCTGACACGTTCGTTGCATCTCCAAGGGGGAGAACATGAACCTGAAGTCCTCGAAACGAACAGCCCGCTTTGGCGCGGCTGTGCTGGCCGTCTCGGCCCTCGTCCTGGCCGCTTGCGGCAGCGACGACGAAACACCCGCCGCCGACACGGCGACGGCAACCGCCGAAGCAACCGCTCCAGACGAAGCGACCGCCACGGCGACCGCCGAAGCAACCGCACCCGCCGGCGACGTCGGTGTGACGTTGATCCTCAAGAACACCACCAACGCTTTCTTCGTCTCGATGCAGAACTCAGCCCAGGCCGAAGCCGATTCGATCGGTGTCAGTCTGACCGTCGAAGCGGGCAAGGAAGACGGTGACACGGCGACCCAGATCGCCGGGATCGAGGCCGCTGTCGCCCGTGGCGACAAGGGCATCTTGATCACTCCGAGCGGCGACGCCGTGGTGCCTGCGCTCGATGCCGCCCGCGCCGCCGGCCTGTTCGTGATCGCCCTCGACACCCCGCCGAACCCGGCGACGGCTGTCGACATCACGTTCGCAACCGACAACTACCTCGCCGGCCAGCTGATCGGTCAGTGGACCGCTGCCCAGCTCGGTGGCGAAAAGGCCACGATCGCCATGCTCGACCTCTTCAACGACCAGGTCGTGTCCGTCGACTATCTCCGTGACCAGGGCTTCCTGAACGGTATGGGCATCGTCGACGCAGTCGACACGTCCGGCAACGGCAACGAGCCGGCGACGGGCTCCTACAGCGGGGGCGACTACGAAATCGTCTGCCACGAGCCGACCAATGGTGCGGTCGACGGTGGCAAGTCGGCGATGGAGACCTGCCTCGCCATGAACGACGCGATCAACGTGGTCTACACCATCAACGAGCCCGCCGCAGGCGGCGCCTACGAGGCCCTCAAGGCTGCTGCAAAGGAAGCCGGTGTGCTGATCGTCTCCGTTGACGGCGGTTGCTCACCCGGCCTCGAACTGGTCGCTTCCGGTGTGATCGGCGCGACAGCGCAGCAGTACCCAGGCAAGATGGCAACGCTCGGTATGCAGGCGATCAAGGACCTCGCCGGTGGCGGCGCTGCTCCGACCGTCTCCGCCGGCCTCGACTTCTATAACACCGGCGTCAGTCTTGTGACCGACAAGCCGGTTGACGGCGTCGAGAGCATCTCGGTTGCCGACGGCAACGCGATCTGCTGGGGCTGATTCCCAGGCAGTCATCGTCGAGGGATTGGTTCTCGTCAGCCGATCCCTCGACGTGTGGTTAATGTGACCGCGGGGCGGTCGGCATCGTCCGACCGCCCCGTCGTCATATCTGCAGTCGTACAAGTTTGGTCGAATAAGCAGTTCGTGTTGATCGAGGAAGTTGGCCTGCGCGTGAGCGCATGAACCGGGGGGTTCTGATGGTGACGCCTACCGCGTCCGAAGACGGTGCGAGTTCGCTGGTGCACCAGGGAAATGGGCTCGCCAGAGTTCAGCACGCACTCCACCGATACCCGACGATCAGTCCGTTGTTGGTGCTGATTCTGTCGAGCATCGTGTTCACGATCGTGGGTCACGGCAACTTCCAGAAGCCGAGCACGATCGGGATCATGCTGCAGCAAACGGCCGTACTCGCGGCGGTGGCGATCGGGCAGACCTTGATCATTCTGACCGCCGGTGTCGACCTGTCGGTCGGCACGGCAATGATCCTGTCGCACATCGTGATGGCGAAGTTGTTCATCGATCAGGGCATGCCGACGATCATTGCGTTGCTGCTCGGCCTGGTCGTAGGGGTGATGATGGGCGCCTTTCATGGGTGGGTGGTCACCAAGATCGGGCTGCCTCCGTTCATTGTCACGCTCGGCACGTTCTACATCTATCAATCGTTGGCGACGCTGTACATCCAAGGTCAAACGCTGTTCCCCAAAGACGCTGATGGCGGAACCAGCAATCTCTTGTTGTGGACTGGCCGGAACTTCAAGATCGGATCGATGCAGATCACGACAGGCGTGATTCTCGTGCTCGCGATGTACGTCGTGTTCGCCTTCATCCTGTCGAACACAGCTTGGGGTCAGCGTGTCTACGCCACCGGCGACGACCGCGAAGCTGCACGCCTCGCTGGTATCGACACCAAGCGCGTACTGCTCAGCGTCTACATGGTTGCCGGCCTGCTCTACGGAATCGGTGCCTGGGTGCAACTCGGCCGCTCCGGATCTGCGAGCACAAATGCAGCGACCGACGTCAATCTCGAATCGATCACCGCTGTTGTCATCGGCGGAACCAGTTTGTTTGGCGGTCGGGGCCGCTTGTGGGGCACACTCGTGGGCGCGTTGATCGTGATCGTGTTCCGACTCGGACTCAAACTTGCCGAGGTCGACGTGGCGTATCAGAACCTCACGATCGGCATGCTGATTCTGGTCGCTGTTGCGCTTGACCAGTGGATTCGAAAGGTGGCGAAATGAACACCAGTCAACCGATCTTGGCGGCGCGAGGATTGGTGAAACGGTTCGGCCGCGTTACCGCCCTCAGCGGTTCCGATCTCGAACTGTATCCAGGCGAGGTTCTCGCAGTGATCGGCGACAACGGGGCCGGCAAGTCCTCGTTGATCAAGTGTCTGTCCGGTGCGATGGTGGCCGACGAGGGCGAGATCGAACTCGATGGCCACATTGTTCACTTCAAGCGTCCGCAAGACGCTCGTCATGCTGGTATTGAGACCGTGTACCAAACGCTCGCAGTGGCCCCGGCACTCGACATCGCCACCAATATGTTCCTCGGCCGCGAGCGACGACGGTCAGGACCGATGGGTTCTGTGCTGCGAGTCCTCGACAAGCCCGGCATGCGCCGCGACGCCAAGAAGGCGCTCGACGACCTGGGGATCGGAACCCTGCAAGACATCACCCAGGCGGTCGAAACGCTCTCGGGTGGTCAACGCCAGGCTGTCGCCGTTGCACGCGCCGCAGCGTTCGGGAGCAAGATGATCATCCTCGACGAGCCCACAGCTGCGCTCGGTGTCAAGGAATCGGGCCAGGTGCTCCAGATGATTCGCGACCTGCGCGACAAGGGGTTGCCGGTGATTCTGATCAGCCACAACATGCCGCACGTGTTCGAGGTCGCCGATCGGATCCACATCCAACGGCTTGGTCGCCGAGTAGCCGTTGTGACCCCCCAATCGCACTCGATGTCAGACGCCGTTGCGATCATGACCGGTGCCGCTGCCGCCTAACTCACTGCAAAGAGATGTGTCGCAAGCAAGCTGAGGGCTTGCTGGTCGTGAACGTCGGTGGGAAGTAACGGAACCTCGACGACCACGCCCGCACCCAGCTGTTCGATCAGCGGCGTCAGCTGCTGTCGCTCTGAGTCGGCGATCGCCCGAAGTTCGGCGAGGTTCTGCCAAATCGACGCCAGCGCATCGTCACCTCTGTTGCTCGCCGTTACTGCGCGCTTGATGGCATCAGCCGATGTGCCATCACCGAAACGTGGATGGATTCGGTTGACGATCGTCGCCGCGAAGCCGAAACCCTGCTGCTTTAGCTGCTTTGCAAACCACATCGCCTCATCGATCGTTTCGTGGTTCGGCGAGGCGACCAGAACGAACTTGGTGTTGTCGTCGTGCAGCAGCCGGGTGACGGTTTCGGCACGCTGACGGAAGCCGGCCTCCATCCCGGCGAACGCCTGGAAGAAGGCGACGGCGTCAGCCAGCACATCTGATCCGACGACTCGTCCGATTGCTCTCAGCAACGGTTGAGTCGCCACCGACAGCACTTTGAAGCCGGTGCGAGTCGGCATCATCAGTAACTTGAACACAGCGTGATCGAGGAACCGGGTGAGTACGTCAGGGGCGTCGAGGAAATCGAGCGCGTTCCGGCTGGGAGGTGTGTCAACGATCACCAGATCGAAGCGTTCGTCGTCGTGGAGTTCGTGGAGTGCCTCCGAAGCCATGTATTCCTGTGTGCCACTCAAGGCACCTGACATGTTGCGGTAGAAGCGGTTGGCGACGATTCGGTCGGCCTGCTCGGCTGTGGCCGCGTAACGACGCACGATGCGTTCGAACATGGCGGGCGTGTCGAGCATCATCGCCCAAACCTCACCCTTACCGTCACTCTCACTCTCACTGTCACCCTTTCCCGCTCCCGCTAGCGGGTCCGTGGACAATCGTTGCGGTTCGCCGGTCAGACCGCCCGGCAATCCGAGTGCGTCAGCCAGTCGACGAGCTGGGTCGATCGTGACGACTACCACTCGTCGGCCGCGTCGGGCGGCCTCGATTCCAATCGCCGCTGACGTAGTGGTCTTTCCAACTCCGCCCGGCCCGCAGCACACCACCACCGATGCGGAATCGATAATTGCCACCAAGGTGTTCACGCGCCGGTCTCCTGATCGACGAGTCCGTGAGCCAGCAGGACGATGTCTTGTGACCGGAGCCGGGCTGAACCGACTCGTTCGAGGTGGAGTTGATCGATCGCCAGCGCATCTGTCAATCGAGTCAACTCGTCGCGTTGGATCGCCTGTCGGGCGCGTCGGAACCGTGCGGCGGCGATCGCGTCGGCGACACCGACGGTCGCTCTGCCGAAGGCAACCTCGTCTGGATCAGGGAGCGGTCGGCCGACGTCGACCTGATTCACGACGATCCCAGCGCATGCGATGCCGACCCGTTGATCGACGGCGACCGCGAATTCGAGCAGTTCATTCACTGGTGTTGTCTCTGCCAGCGTGACCAGCACCATCTCGCACCGCTCAGGGTCGGTGAGCATCGCCAAGACTTCCTCGGCCTGGGTGCGAATCGGCCCGCTCCGCACCGCATCGAGCAACCCTGATGCCGATGTAAGAAAGGTGACTGCGTGCCCAGCTGCTGGGCCGTCGACGATGATCAGATCCCATTCACCAGACCGTTCGAGCTGCTTGATCTTGCCGAGCACGACGAGATTGTCGATACCTGGCGCGGCCGTGCTGACCACGTCGATCACGCCAGTCTTGGCGAGTCGTTTGGCGATCCGCTTGAATCCGTGTTCGAAGAGGTATTCCTCGAGTGAATCTGCGGCTGAAATGTGACGAACCGGAATGTCTGGGATCAGCTCGGCCAGGGTTGACTTCCCGTCGAGTTCGATCGCCAACACACGCAGACCAGCGTTGGCTGCGGCACGTGCCAGAACTGCCGTTACCGTGGTCTTCCCCACGCCACCTTTGCCGACCACGATCACGAGGTTCGAGGCGGTCAGCTCGGTGAGGGGTTTTAGGTTCGACACATGATCTCCGGAGGCACCTCGTGCGCAGACTAATCGTCACCCTGCTCGGCGGCATTGCCATGCTTGGTATCGCTGCTTCGCCAGCGCACGCGCAAGACGCGGCAGATGCCGTTCCTCCGGTCGACATTCTGCAGGTCAGCGGGCTGTTCGACGAGATCGTCGTCGCTGAGATCGGTGATGCCATCGATCGAGCTGTCGAGCAGGGCAGTCAGGCGCTCGTGCTTCAAGTCGACTCGCGAGGCGCGGTTGTGTCCGACGACGAGATGTCCAAGCTGTTGGATCGGATTGCTGACTCACCGATCGCAATTGCGGTGTGGGTCGGTCCCTCAGGGGCGCGGCTGTACGGCGCTCCCGCGCAAATCCTCGCGGTCGCTGACGTCACCGGCATGGCACCAGGTGCCAAGGTCGGTCACGTCGGTGCAGCGGTGAGTGACGAGTATCCACTCGGGGGAGCATTGATCGCGTTGCGCGACCAGGCAGTTGGGCTGTCCGATGCGCGAGATCTCGGTGTGTTCAAGCAGCGTATATCCGACGAGGGAATCGCAGTGATCCGCAACATGTTCGATGCGCTCGACGGGTACGAGGAGAACGGCGTGGTGCTCGACACGACGAAAGAGATCACGACCGAAAGCGGCACGGTCCAACGCGACATCATTGCGACGGCCCGCTTCGCCAAGCTCGGCTTGATCGAGCAGCTGTTCCACACAGTCGCCAGCCCGCCGGTCGCATATCTACTATTCCTGATCGGGTTGGCGCTGCTGATCTTCGAGTTCTTCACCGCCGGGATCGGGATCGGCGGAGTCGTCGGAGCGGTGTGCACGATCCTGTCGTGTTACGGCCTCTCGGCGCTGCCGACGAGGTGGTGGGCGGTCGGTCTGATCGTGGTTGCGATGGCGGCGTTCGCCGTTGACGTCCAGGTCGGGATTCCCCGATTCTGGACGGGTATTGGAATCGTGTGCACGATCGTCGGCAGCTTCTGGTTGTTCGAGCCGATCATCGGCTCGTCGCTCCGGCCGTCGTGGATCTCCCTGATCGTCGGGATCGGTGGCGTGATGCTGACGTTCATCGTCGGTATGCCCTCGATGACGCGGGCCCGTTTTTCGACACCGACGATCGGCCGCGAGTGGATGATCGGGGCAGAGGGTGTTGCCGTTGGCGCTGTCAACCCGGACGGCATCGTCCAAATTGGTGAAGCCAAGTGGCGTGCCCGCACCAACCGTGCCAC
>JANPLQ010000007.1:0-39885 GCA_031422395.1 Ilumatobacteraceae bacterium
AGACATACGTACGTGATGCAACACGTTTCAAGATTTCTTTTGAGTAATCTCAGAGCACTCGGTTGGCGGTTTGCCGGCCGGTGACGACACTGTCGGCGACACAGCTGTGGTCAGGGTGTGGGTGTCAAGAAAGAAACGTCACTGACACCCCAGCCGGTGTCACCGAGCGGTTGATACGTCATTGACGGGTACCGGTTCGGTGACGGTCTCGATCGGTGACGCCGCGCAGGCGACCGCTGGTGCGTCGGGTATAGCGACGGCGACGTCAGCATCGGTGGGTTTTAGGGGACATGTGACGTTGGTGTTGAAAGCGGCACCTGCTGGTGGTCCGACGACGGCGGTGACAACGGGGATGTCGTGATGGACGCCAGCAACGTGAGAACGCTTGTTTGTGTTGATCGTGTGGATCTTCGGATCAGTGTGAAAGCTGCATCGCAGGTCGATCCGTGAGTCATAAAGAGCGGTGGAACACCGATTTCGAGTATCCGCCCGGATCGGCGGTTGAGTATGGACTCGTAGTGGGCATCATGAATCGAATCGTCAGACTCCTTCGTCGGCTGCGGAGCATTCCCCGGAAGTCGAATGACGATCAATGAAGGGATGCGTCGGGCCCGACTTTGACGGCCTGGTGACGTTTGTCCTGGTAGGAAGAGCCGGGTCAGGTGAGGTGCGATGCTGGCCACGCTGGATTCATACGTCATCGCGTTGTCCTCGCGGGTCTATGGGAGGGGGCGGAGGTGTGGCGCTACGAAGAGGTCGCTGGCGGGGCTTGCTCCGGTGATCGCATCGGCGGCCAGGATCACTGCTGCGGCGGTGTACGACGAGTGCTCGTCGGCCGGGAACACGATCTGGCCGGGGTAGACGAGACCAGTTAGATAGGCACCGCTGTCGAGCCGATGGGCTCGCGTCCAGTGGAGTAAATCGGTGGCTGTGGCGAAGTCTCCGATGGCGGCGTAGGCGAGCGACGCTTCGGCTGTCTCGGAGGCGGTCACCCACGGCTCGTCTGAGACGCAGCGCACGCCCAAATAGTCCATCGCGAACGTCGGCCAGCCTTCGGTCATCCGAAACTTGGCCGCTTCGCCGGTGATCGCGCCGGTCAGGACCGGGTAGTACCAATCCATCGCCCACCGATCCTTCGGTTCGAACGCTGTCGGCTCAAGAGCGATCATCGAACACATCGTGTCGGCCGCCTCGACCCAATCAGGCCGTGCCGAACCAGTCGCGCAACCGACTGCAGCGCCGCAACGAAGGGCGTGTTGAATGCTCGACGAACCAGTCATCAACGCATAATCCCACGGCTCGCCGTCGGGCTCGACAGCCCACAGCGCCAAACCATCAGGGCGGCGCCGGGCGAGCACCCAGTCGAGCGCCCGCTCGATCACCGGCCACAGGTTGTCGACGAAGCTGCGATCGGCGGTGCATCGCCAGTGGTGCCACACGCCAGTGGCGATGTAGGCGCACACGTTGGTATCGAGCTTGGCCTCCTCGACGAGATTGTCGGCTTCGCCGTCGCTGAGGTAGAAGTTGTGCCAGCTCCCATCGGGACGCTGGATGTCGGCCAGCCACTCGTACGCTCGCTCGGCCTCGACGTGGAACCCGGCTACGTCAAGAGCCATCGCACTCTCGACATGATTCCACGGATCGCAGTGGCCTCCGTCGAACCACGGGATCATCCCGCTGGCGGCTTGCAACGAAGCGAGATGCTCACCCGAAGCGACCACCTCGCCGGCCGACAACACGCCTGGAATTTCAGGAATCGTGCTCATCGTGGCACCGAATCACACGAGGTTCTGACGATTGGCTTTGTCCCGTAGAACACTGAACTCTTGCCGAGCACCGGGGACAGAAGTCGGTCGGCGATTCGGGTGCTGCGTGGTTGTTTGATGATGTCCCACTCCAGAAACTGTCGGTACTTGGTGACCGCGGGGTGGTCGTTGTTGCTGGGGCCGACAGCGCACTTGAGCCACCAATACGGTGAATGCAATGCATGCGCCCGGTGGTAACCGTTGACGTTGAGCCCCGCCGCCAACAGCTTGGCACGAAGTTCAGCTTTGGCGTAGATCCGGACGTGACCACCGACGCTTTTCGGGGCGTGATACTCGTCGGACAACCTCCAGTTGATCGTCTCTGGGAATGCTGCAGGGACCGTTGCGGCGAAGCGGCCACCGGGCCTCAGAACCCGCATCATTTCTGCGATCGCGGCGACATCGTCCTGCACATGCTCCAGCACCTCTGACGTGATCACCACGTCGAACGTGCCGTCAGGGAATGCCAGGTTGCGGGCGTCACCACGCGTCACACCGATCAACTTGTCTGCCGTGATTTCGCCCGCCTCGACCATCGCCGCCAACGTGTTGCGGGTGTCGGTGAGTTCATCAGCGGCGTAGTCGAGTGCCACCACATGAGCGCCACGCCGAGCACACTCGTATACATGTCGTCCGAACCCGGAACCGACGTCGAGGACGCGGTCGCCGGGCTTCAAACCAAGTTCGTCGAAGCGAATCGTCAGCATCTAGAGACGCCCGTTGCGCTTCAACTTGTCGATGTTCTGTGGCATCGCCAGCACCTCGCGGTATTGGTCAACCGTCAACTCGGCGCACCGCTTCCACGTCCACCGTTCGAGCACGCGCTGCCGGCCGGCTGCGCTCACGCGGGCGCGGGCATCAGGGTTGTCGAGTGCTCGACGAATCGCCGCCGCTAGATCGTCGGCGTCACCCTTGCGGCAACGGAAGACGGTTTCACCGTCATTGCCGGTGACCTCTGGGAGCGCGCCGCCGTCGGTCGCCACGAGCGGTGTTCCCGAACACATTGCCTCGATCGCCGGGAGGCTGAAGCCCTCGTACAGGCTTGGCACGACGGCCAGTTCAGCCGCCGAATACAGCTCGACAATTCGCTCGTCCGACACGCCAGAGACAAACTCGATATGCGGCTTCAGACCGAACTGTTCGATCAGATCCATGGACTTCCCGGGCTTCGGTTTCCCGATGATCGTCAGCGTGACGTCGCGCCCGTCGGCGCGCAACTTGGCGATCGCTTCCAGCAGGAACGACAAACCCTTCAACGCCACATCAGCCGAGGCCGTTGTAATCAGCCGACCGGGCGTACGACTGACGCCCTCGACCGGCTTGAACAGGTCGGGGTCGACGCCGACCGGAACGAGCCGCATCCGATCCAGGGCGACACCCATGTCGGTGTGAATGTCTTGAATCGAATTCTCGCTGACCACGACAACCCGCGGCATCTTCGAAGCGACCTTGCCCTGCATCTTCACGAAGCTGTACCAGCGTCCGATCGACCAGCGTTTGTAGCGACTCGGCGCGGCATCCATCTCGAGCATCCGGTCACGCGTGATCGGATGGTGGAGCGTGACAATCAGCGGAATCTTCTCCTCCAGCTTGGCGATGCCATAGCCGAGGCATTGGTTGTCGTGGACCAGATCGAACTCACCGAGTCGGCTCTGCATGTGATGGTTGACTCTGGCGCTGAACGCCAGCGGCTCGGGAAACACTCCAGTCGAAAATTGGGCGACTTCGAGGAAGTCGTACCGGGTCTTGAACTCCCAATAGGCAGGGAATCGTCCGGGGTAGTGATCGTTGAACAGATCGAGACTCGGCAGTTTGGTCAGCTTGACCCGATCGTCGAGTACGGCGTACGGCTGGCCTCCGAGCACCTCGACCGAGTGACCGAGATCGACGAGTGCCTTGGTGAGGTGACGTGTATAGACGCCTTGGCCGCCGACATGTGGCTTTCCACGGTAGGTGAGGTACGCGATCGACAACGGCGCGTCGAAGTCGAGTCCGGCCCGAGGCGACATTCGGAAAAGGCTATCGGTGCCTGATTACCGTTCGGTAACAACGAGGTTGCGGTCTGAGGGCATCAACTTCCCGAGATCTCGAGGTCGTACCACGCTTGCAGGGTTGCCCCCGGCGCGAGCACATGCGGTGCCAGCGTGAACGAGTCAGGCGGCCCGGTTTGTGGCTCGACACAGGTGGCGTGTTGGGGGCGGTCGTACACAACCCAGTGGTCGCAGCCCGATGTCAAGCGGAGCCGGCGACCAGCAAACTCGACGATTACCGGTTGAGTGTTGAGGAAACAGTCATCCAGCGAGCCAGGTGGCACGTCGATCAGTTCGCCCGTTGGTATCCCGTCGTCATCGCGCTCGTACATCGCGGTCGGCGTAAACGCCACGGATTCGGGTTTCACGAACCACGGATGCCATCCAATCGCGGCTGGCATCGGACGCTCGCCGGCCCTGACCGACATCGCCAGACGAACCCGATCCCCAACGATCTCGAACCGCTGCCAAGCCCGGCCACCGAACGGCCAGCGTTCGTCGCTCGGGAGCACCAGGTCCAACTCCGCAGTGTTCGGTTCGTGGGAGGTGACGGCCCACGCCATCTCGAACCCGACCCCGTGGATCGCATGGCCCTCGAAGTTGCGCACGAGTTGGTACGGCTGGTCGTCGAACATGAAGCGACCTCGACGAATCCGGCCAGCCCATGGGACCATCGGATAGCAACCCCACGCAGTTGGCGCTGCCGTGTCAGGACCGTACGGAATCAACAGGTCGAACCCGTCATGTGTGATCTGAGAGATCCGTCCCCCCGCGTCCGGGGCAATCGTCATACTCAATTGGTCGGTGCCGATGGAAATCTGCCCGAAGCTCACTCGCACATTGTTCACGACCTGCCCCGCGGTTCACGATCCGGCGTGTCAGGCTTCCAACGTGCGTGGATTGGTGCAACGTGTGACTCGGGCCAGCGTTGACGTCATCACCGGTGACGAAGATCAGCGTGTCGGCGAGATCGGGCCCGGCTTGTGTGTCCTCGTCGGCGTCACTCACGGCGACGATCCGGCGTCCGCCGACAAACTCGCCGAGAAGATCTGGAACCTTCGGATACTCGATGATCAAGCGGGCGTGATGAACCGTTCGCTCGCCGATCAGGCGGGCGACGGTAGGGCTGCTGAGGTGCTGATCGTGAGTCAGTTCACGCTGTACGGCGACACCGTGAAGGGCCGCAGACCGAGTTGGATCGCTGCTGCACGCCCCGAGGATGCAGAACCGCTCGTCGATCGGGTCGTTGCCCAGCTTCGACAGCGCGGAGCCGCCGTCGCCACCGGCCGATTTCGCACAGCGATGCGAGTCGAGATCGTCAACGACGGGCCAGTCACCCTGATGCTCGAGGTGTAGATGCTCACGGTGTAGATGCTCACGGTGTAGATGCTTGCGGCGTCCGGGTTTGAGGCGTTGCGGCGGTGTTCGAATTCAGGCGCTCACCAGCCAGGGCTCGGTGATATCGATGTACCGCTCGACGTGCATCAGCTGCTCCCACTCGGCGGCCTTCGACGCCATCTCGCTCGGCATCTCACGGACCTCCCCTTGACGGGCTTCGGCCTCAGAAGTGAAGTACGCCACCTCCGTAAACTCGTTATCCGCGAAATAAGCCGTCACGGAGCCGATCAGATCAGGCCGTGCCTTGGCAAGTATTGGCTCCACCTCGCGTTCGAGTTCGACGAGTCGATTCCGGTCGGAGACGTGCCCTTCCATCACCTGCACGAAGTGGGCGTTGTCGAGTTCGCCGTGGGTCATGAGTTGAACGTCGTCGGTGTCGTGGAATCGGACGGGTCCGTCGAAACACTTCTCGGTCTCGCGCCACCAGTCGGTCTGCTCTCGACGATCACTGTTCCGCTGGGCGGCTTCACGACTCTCGAAGCGGGCAATCAAGATGCAGTCACCCGACGAGGTGCACCCGCCGGTCGAGCCGAGATATCCGATCGCTCCGGGCATCAAATCTCGCTGCCAGATCTCGAGCCGGTTGTGCAATTCCTCAGGATTTTCGGTCCTGCCTTCGATGACTTGAACGAACATAACCCACCTCCTTGGTGCGGTGCTCAATAGGGCAGAATTCAGTATCCTCCCCTTACATTGAGGCGTCAAGACGTTTGCAGTGGGTGTCGTGACCTTCGGGCACCGAACCAAAGGGCTACTCCGAGTAGGGCGACCGCGACCAGAATCCACGGCGTATCACCGAACCTCGTGTACCAGGTCTTCCCTGTTCGAAGCGGTACCTCTGCTGTGATTATGGCGCGTTCGCTGATCGCTGTTCGTTGCAGAACTGCACCATCGCTGGAAACAAACGCCGAAAATCCCGTAGGTGCGACCTGCACGATCCAGCGCCCCGTCTCGACGGCTCGGAGCCGGCTTGAGGCGACCTGTTGTGTCTGCAGAATCGTGCCGGTGTAGCTCGCCCCATTCGTCGGATTGATCAGGATCGCCCCGGCGGCAGCGTCACGCCCGCGCCCGCCGAAGAACACTTCCCACGAAATCATCACGCCGAGTTCGGTTCCGTCGGCCAGCGCGATCGTGGCCGGATCGCGTCCCGATGTCGCATCGGACGGAATCTGGTCGAGCGGCGCTCCGAGCGCTTCGAGTGTGCCTCGAAACGGTACGTACTCGCCGAACGGCACGCGCTTGACCTTCTCGTATCGGCTGATCACCTCGCCGACCGGGGTAACGACGACTTGTGCGTTGACGAAGCTGCCCTCAGTCGGATGTGATGAGAATTCGGAATCCTCTGTCACTCCGACGGACAGCGGCACACCGAGCCGGGCCGCCTCGTCGGCGACGGCCTGCTGGTCGCTACTTCCAGCGAACGGTTCGCCGTCGACATCGATCCCGTTTTCGGGCCACACGACGAGATCGAGTTGATCGTTCGGTTGAATCGTCGCCGTCGCATCGAGCAGCGCCTGGGTGACTCGTGAACTCGGAACGTCGAGGGCGCTGGTGCCCTGTTCACCGCCACCCTGGACTGCGGCGATGGTGAGTGTGGCTGTGTCGGAACCGCGTCCCTCCGGAGCGATCGCGGCGAGCACGATCAGCACGGCGATCGCTGCCAAGGCCACCACCCCATGCGGTTGGCCCTTTGCGGACTTGCGACGTTTGGCCGCAATCGCCGGAACGGCCGGTGCCGGCCCGGCCAATGAGAATCCGACTTGGAAAACAACCCAGGTGATCAGGATCACACCGCCGATCCGAGCAAGGCCCAACAGCGGTCCACCGGCCTGTGAGATGCCGAGCGTCGCTAACGGCACGCCACCAAACGGAAGCGTGATCCGAACGATCTCGGCCAGTGTGTGTGCCGCCGGTCGGCCGATCGTGCGCCATGGCCCGGTCGGCGCAACCATCGCCGCCAGCGCGTGGAAACTGGCGAATAGAGCCACGACGACGACGTAGCCCGGTGCGGTCAGAAACCACATCCAGCCCAATCCGAATGCCATCCACACGGCACCGAACACGAACCCCAAACCAGCTCGCTGCCGGCTAGTTGGTTCCGAGCCGAGGGCCGTTTCGAACACGATTACACCGACAAACGCCAGCGGCCACCAGCCCCACGGCGGAAGCGAGAACGCCACAAGCAGTCCGCCTAGTCCGGCTCGGGCAGGACGCGCAGCACGCGCGATTCCGGCGAGCTTGTCGGTCATACCGGCTTCAGGTCGGCGAACACAGCGATCCGCTGAGCGGTCGAACCCGGTGGGTGACAGGCGAACAGCGTGACCGTCGCCGTCTCGGTCGGATCGATGATCCAGATGTCGGTCGGGTTCACGATCTCGACCCGGCTGACGAGGTACACGTGCGTGCCGTTGGCGTCGGTGAAGATGATCTCGTCACCTGCGACCAGTTGGTCAACATTGCGGAAGACCCTGTGTTTGCTCGTCCGATGGCCACCGACGACCACGTTGCCGGTTTGTCCGGGGAGTGCAGTGCCTGGCCAGTGGCCGGGGCCGTAGTCGAGCGTCGTGAGGCGAATTCCCTCGTACATGGTCATCTCGACGCCAATTTTGGGAATCGAGAGTGTCCCCATCTCGATCACCGGCTCGTTGGCACGCGGATCGGACGGTGGCGCGATTGGCTTGGTCTGTTGCGCCGGAAGTGTCGACGTCGTTGTCGTTGTCAACGTCGTTGTCGTTGTCGCAGTGGTCGATGGACTGGTCGACGTCGTCGTTGGAGTACTCGTCGAAGTACTCGGCGGTGTCACCGTGGTCGACGTGCTGATCGAGTTCGTCGTCTCGGGTGCAGTCGTGGCCGCTGACTCGGTCGCCGCATCGCTGGACGAGCCGCCGCACGACGTAACAGTGACCACAGCGGCGAGCAGCCCGACCAGCAGGGGGGCACCGCGAGTTCGCCTGTTCGTTCCCGCAACCATCGCATTTATCATGGCAGGAAATCATCGGCAGAAGCGATCGAACGCTTGATTCGACTCGCTGCCCGCCGGCCATCGGCGATGCATGCTGGTATCCCGACGCCGCGGTAGCTGGCCCCTGCCAGTGCGAGCCTGTCAGGTAGTCGACTTTCGACTTCGGCAACCCGATCTTGATGATGCGGGCGGTACTGCGGGAACGCACCGTTCCAACGGGTGATCGAAATCTGCGTCGGCTGCAGATCTACGGCGAGATGACGACCGACCTCGGCGAGCGTCGCCTCGACGAGTTGATCATCATGGAGATGCATGATCGGCAAGCCATCGCGACCGAGCGAAATCCGCATGATCTGCGCCCCGTTGTCCGGTCGCCAGTGTGACCATTTCTGGCTGCCGAACGAGGCCGCTGTGACGTGCTTCTGCACGGACTTCGGCACGAGGTACCCACTCCGTCCGCGCAGCCGTTGTGGCCAATCCCCCTCCTGGATTGCCAGCCGAACCATCACGATGTCGGCGTGCTCGAACGCAGCCAATGCACTGCTGGCGAGCGGGGCAACCGCTTTGAGAAGTGGGCCAGCGACCAGGCCGGGCGTCGCCAGCACCACTGCTTCGAACGGTTCACCATCGACCAACCAGCCCTGGCCGTTCGGTTCGATCGACGTTGCGGCTCGGCCGGTGGTGATCGTGGCACCTCGGTCGACGAGGTACCGGTCGGCGGCGCCAACGAGGTCAGCCATACCGAATCGAGGTGCTCCAAAGATCGGCACCCCCTCGCTGATCGGTGTCGTTGCCCGGCGAGACCTGCGTGCACCGAGCAACAGGCTTCGGTGCCGCCCGGCAAGGTCGGCCAGTTGCGGCACGGAGGCAAGACTTGACCGGTCGGTGTCGGTGGCGTAGATGCTTCCCACAAGCGCGTCAACGAGTCGTTCGTGCACCTCGTCGCCAAAACGGGCACGCACCAGCGCCCCGAGCGAGTCGTCGGGGTCGGTGCGACGCAGAAAGGGCTCGGCGGCGGCGCGCAGCTTGCCGCGCAGGCTCAGCAGACTGGTCGTGACGAATGGTCGGATCGAGGCGGGCACACCCAGTAGCACCCCGTCAGGGATGTCGTGCAGACCGTGATGCCAAACCGCGGCACGTGCGTCAGTGGGCGATGTGAGGTCGGTCAAACCAACACGTCGTGCCAACTCCACAGCGTGCGGCACACGTGTCAGAAAAGCGTCGGCACCTTCGTCGATGTGTTCGAGCCCGGCAAACGGGGACGTGGCGACCTTCCCACCGAGGCGGTCGTTGGCTTCCCACAGTTCAACGGTCAAGGTTGCGTCGTCGACGAGATCAATTGCCGCAGCCAGGCCTGCGATCCCGCCGCCAACAACGAGAACCCGGCGTTCGCCCGCCATCACTCAACCGGCCGCAACATGAACGCGGGCGGCGAGTGCAGACATCACGGTTGGCGTGTCGTTGACGGAGGCAGTCCGGTCGAAATGGATGCCCCGCGTGGCGGCTCGTTGGCTGGCTTCGATGTCGAGGTCGTACAGCACTTCGAGATGGTCGGCGACGAATCCGCAAGCGCACACGACTACGCCGTCGATCGCTTCGTCTGAGCCGAACCGATCGATTACGCTCAGGATGTCTGGGCCAATCCACGGTTCAAGTGTCCGGCCTGCGCTCTGCCAGGCAATCGACCAATCATCATCCTCGACCAATCCGAGTTGGGCGGCAACTGCTTCTGCGGTTGACCGCAACTCGACGGGATACCGGTCACCGGTTGCGATGATCCGCTGCGGCAGCGAATGGGCGGTGAACAGAACGTGTATCCGGCCAGGCATAGCCGTGAGTCGCTGTGACAGATCCGCGCTCAGGAACTCGATCAGTGCGGACTCTGTGGCCCATGATTCCACTCCGACGACCGAAATCCCATGACGTGCAGCGGCGGCCCGCGCCCGATCGAGATATTGCCCGACCGAGTACGCCGAGTAATGCGGTGCCAGCACGAGTCCGACGATCCGCTCGATTCCGGCGGCGGCCAACTGATTGACGGCCTGCTCGATCGACGGGCTGGCGTGCTTGAGTCCGATCGACACCGTGTACCGCTGTGGCGCGAGTAGATCCAGCTCGTATTGCAGCGCGTCACGTTGCCGTTCGGTGAGTTCTGCGAGCGGCGACAGGCCACCAATCGCGTTGTACCGCCGGGTGAGATCGGCGAGTTGCTCGTCAGTCGGCGGGCGACCGCGTCGAATATCCGTGTAGTAGGGCAGGATCTGCTCGGTTGAACTCGGTGTGCCGTACGCCATCAGCACAACCCCAACCCCAATCCCCGCCAACCCCCCGTTCATGTCGCGCTGAACCCCTCCATATCGTGTTCATCGCGACATGAACGGGTGTTTTCGTGGACTTGGGTGACGATTTCGGCCAGGACGCCGGGGTCGGTGTCTGGTTGGACGCCGTGACCGAGGTTGAAGATGTGGCCTGGGTGACCGTCGTTGTCCGCCAGAACGTCCCGTGTGCCGGCCAGCGCGACGTCGATTCCAGCCAAGACGAATGCGGGGTCGAGATTGCCCTGTACAACCGTGTTGGCCCCGAGCCGAGTCCGGGCCGACCGAATTGATGTCCGCCAATCGAGCCCGATGACCTGTGGACCAGCCGAATACATCAACTCCAACAGGTGGTCGCAACCGATCCCGAAATGAATCCCCGGCACCCCTGGGTGGCGAGTTGCCAGCTCCGCAAACACGCGCTTCGAATGCGGGAGCACAAACCGGGCGTAGTCGTCGGCCGACAACGCCCCGGCCCACGAATCGAACAATTGAAACGCGCCTGCTCCGTGATTGAGCTGGACGTCAATGAACGTGATCGACATCTCGGCGAGTCGATCCATCACGTCATGCCAGAGCACCTCGTCGGTGTGCATCAACGCTTTTGTGTGCTGGTACGTGCGGCTTGGGGCCCCCTCGATCAGGTAGCTGCCGACCGTGAACGGTGCCCCGGCGAACGCCAGCAGGGGAATCTCCGGTGCCAGTTCCTTGACGAGTAGGTCGATCGTGTCGGCGACGTATGACACGTCGTCGGGTTCCAAGTCCCGCAATCGAGCAAGGTCGACGGCACATCGCAGCGGCGATTCGGCGACTGGTCCGGTCCCTGGTTTGACATCGATTCCGAATCCGACAGCATGAGCGGGTACGACAATGTCGCTGTACAACACGGCTGCGTCGATGCCGTAGCGGCGCACTGGTTGGAGCGTGATTTCGGCCGCAAGATCGGGGCGCTTGATTGCATCGAGAATCGAACCTTCGCCTCGGATTGCCCGATACTCCGGCAGGCTACGGCCCGCCTGGCGCATGAACCACACCGGGGTGTGTGAGGACGGTCGACCGAGTGCGGCTGCCAGAAATGGGGCCACAGTCGAGCCGTTGGAGTCGGAACTCATCAGGGGGAGGACGCTACCCGCGCCGCTACGCTGTATCGACCAAATCCGGCGGGTTGGCTGCCGGTAAGGCCCCCACACTTCGATGACGCAACACCACCCTGACCTCCCAAGCGAGCAGGCCTACATCAATCACGCTTACGACTGCCTCGAGCACAGCAAAAAGGTGGCGTGGAAGCTGCGTGACCTGACTGAGCCTGATCTCGGCGGCACCTTTCAGGCGCGTTTTGAGCGCAACGCATTCGACGAAGCCCTGGTCAAGCGGCTCACCGATCTCGATCTTGGCAATGCTGCGCTCGTTTTCGGGCGAATCGATCGGTATGCCGTCGACGACGACGGTGACACGATCGTCGACTCGTCCGAGCTCGAGAGCTATCACATCGGTCGATTGGCGGTCGCCACAGATGACGCCGAGCCGGTGGTGGTCGACTGGCGGGCACCGGTTGCCGAGCCGTTCTATCGAGCAACGGGACGTGAGCCGATGGGACTCGCCCGTCGCCGTCATTTCGCCGTCGAAGGCCGCCATCTGCTCGGGATCGAAGACGAGCTGTTCGGTGCCGGCCATCTTGGGGTCGGCCACGACGACGGCCTCGGTGACGCGGGTGAAGGCCCGGGAAGCCAGCTCCGTGGTTATAGCACGTTGATCGCTTCGCTCGAGCGGGGCCGGACAGGCACGCTCGGCGACATCGTTGCCACGATTCAGGCTGAGCAGGACGAAATCATTCGATCGCCTCAAGCCGGAGTGCTCGTGGTGCAAGGCGGCCCTGGCACCGGGAAAACCGTTGTTGCACTCCACCGAGCCGCGTACTTGCTGTACACCCACCGGTTCCCGTTGGAAGACCAGGGCCTGCTCGTGATCGGGCCCAACCGTGTGTTTCTCAGATACATCGAACAGGTGCTCCCATCGCTCGGCGAAGCGGGCATCGAACAGGTCGTTCTGGCCGATCTCGTACCTGACGTGAGGTTTGCGGGACCCGGTGACGAGGTCGATTCAGCGCTGGCGGCGAGAATCAAGGGCGACGCACGTATGTCAGACGTGATCGACAAGGCGATCACCGACCGCGAACGGCCGTTGCGTGAAGACGTTGTCGTCCCGTTCCGGTCGGGCTACCTGAGGCTTCGAGCCGATGACACCGTTCGGATCGTCAAGCAGGCGCGGCGTCGATTTCGTCGCCATAATGCAGCGCGACGCTGGGTCGAGGGTGAGATCTGGTCGGCTATGGCCTCCGGATGGCGGGTCGGCGATGTGTCGGGGCATGAGATTCGTAACGAAGTCAAGCCGTTGCCGGAGATTCGTGAAGCGCTGGAGCGGATATGGCCGGTGCTGACTCCCGCTGATCTGTTGCACGACCTCTTCGGATCGATGGCTCTGCTCAGGCTCGCCGCTGGCGAGGTGTTCGACGACTACGAGTACAAATCGCTGTATCGCCCGCATAGCGAATCGGTCGACGACGTTCGCTGGTCACCAGCTGACATTGGCTTACTCGACGACGCCCGCGAAGTGCTCGGTCCAAAACCCGGCAAGGGCGGAAAGATCGATGATCTCGATGAGATCCGAACGTATGGACACATCGTGATTGACGAGGTGCAGGACCTCACGCCGATGCAGTTGAAAATGACCGCCCGGCGATCGCTCAACGGTTCGATGACGGTCGTCGGTGACATCGCGCAAGCGACCGGGCCGCTTGCGCCGAACGATTGGGCCGACGTGCTCAAGCACCTGCCAGACCGAAAGGAACCGCGGGTGATCGGGCTGTCTGTCGGATATCGAATCCCTGCCCAAATCATGGAGTTGGCGAACAAGGTGATGGCGGCGGCGACACCCGGTTTACGGGCTCCCGAGTCCGTTCGGGTCGGCCTTGTCGGTCCGCGCATCGTCCGGGTCGACGACGTGTTGGCGGGAGTTGTCAGTGAAGCATGTTTGCTGGCAACGGAACTGCCGGACGGGAGCGTCGCCGTGGTTGCGCCCGATGAGCTGTGCGATCGGATTTCGGACGCTTTGAAGGCGGCGGGCGTGAGCCACGGTCGAGCTGTGGCGACAGGTCTCGATCAGTCACTCACGGTTGTACCGGTCAGCGTGATCAAGGGTCTTGAGCTCGACGCCGTCATCGTCGTCGAACCGGCCGACATCGTCACGGTCAGCGAACACGGCCTACGCAGCCTCTACGTCGCACTCACCCGCTCTACACAGCGGCTGACGATCGTCCACAGCGCAGACCTCCCTGCCGCCCTCCGCTGACCAATTGTTACACATGGTGTCTGGCACCTGGTGTAACAATCATGGGCCTCCGTATTCGGCGTTGACGGTGACCCACACCTTGTACGCCTTGCTGGCGTCGGCTGGGCGTAGTCGGTTGACGCCTGAAGTGGCAAGCTCGATTGCCTGCTCGAAGTTGAATACGTCGTCCGGGTTGAGGTCACGGATTTGGCGTTCGGCGACCAGCCACAGTTCGCCGATGCGCTCCAATGTGGCCGCTTCGTGATCAGTTTCGACGATTCGTCGATCAAGATCGCTGAGCAGCACTTCAATCTCGGCCAGCAACCCGTCGAGCGGGGCGTCAGCAGCGATCGGAGGCAGCGAGGTTGTCGTAGTCGGGCCGGGTTCGGGCACCGTGACGTCGGTGTCGACGTACGTGGTGCCGCACGCCGACACCGTGCAGACGACCGCCAGCAGGGCGACCGTCGAACCGTTTCGGATCACGACGTAACCAGGATCCGGTCACTCGCGAATGGGCCGACACCGACGTGACGTCCATCGATCTCGATCGTCAACGTGCCGTCAGGCGACGCCGACGTGATGACACCAGAACAGCCTGGACGCAGCGAACTCTCCTCCAAGAACTCCAAGAGGCCAGGCGTGAATTCCAACTCCTCGGGGATCCGACTCACCACGAATGCCGAGCCAACCGTCTGTTGTGAGAGCGGGTAGGCGCCGGATTCGACATAGTTGGAACCGGGAATCGGGTTGCCGTGCGGGCACGTGGTCGGCGAGCCGAGCAATTTGTCCATCGCTTCTTCGACGTTGGCACTCATGATGTGTTCCCACTTGCCGGCCTCGTGATGCGCTTCCGCCCACGAGAGCTGCAAGACGTCGGTCAGAAACCGTTCGGCGAGCCGATGGCGGCGCACGACACGTTCTGCCAACCGCTGGCCGGCAACAGTCAGCACGATCGCACCGTTGTTGGTCAGCAGTCCTTCGTTTTCAAGCTTGCGGATCATTTCGCTGACTGCAGGCCGGCTGACATTCAGCCGTTCGGCGATGCGTGCCTGGATGATATCGACGTCGTCCTCAGCCAGTTCGAAAATGCATTCGCAGTACTCCTCGAATGCTGGGTGATGCTCTCCGGCGGCAGGCATGTTGTCATCTTACGGCGCGGCCTGCGGGCGCGTCGTCGGGGTCACGCCCGTCGGAGCTTACGAAGCCAACTTTCGGCGTACCGAAGACGTCGTTCGAGTTGTTCGACTGTCGCTGTCGAAACTTTGCTGACCCCCGCCAAGCGGTTCATTTCGCCCTGCACTCTGGGGTGGTTCCAGCCGGTCAGATCGACGAGCCGTTTGGCGAGATCGGCGTTGCGTGTGCGCAGGTCGTCCTTCTTCTCGGCGACGCTGAGCGAACTCCACACGATCAGACCGGCCTCCGTCGGAACTTCGGGCAGGTTGATTTCGAGCGTCGGATCTTCGGCGAATTGCGGCTCGGGAACGTCCGGCTCGTCGTCGAACTGCTGGACCCCGAGTTCGGTCACCGTGTGAATCTTGATCCCGGTTGCCGTCGATGACACGACGGTGAAGAGCGAAAGCTGCTCGAAGGTCAGGTCCTGTTCGATGATCTGATTGTCGAGTTCAGCCGAAAACTCGTCGTCATCACGCTCGCCGGGCGGACGCAGCACGTGCCGTCGCGCCTCGGCGATCTGGAAAGCGTGAGCGCGCAAGCGGGCGTCGTCCGGCACGTATACATATGCCTTCTGACTCGGCCGACCAGCCTGCCAACGCACGAAGCGCCCGACAGCCTGCCGGAAGAACAACTCAGTCGTCGTCGTGGTGGCGTAGACCCCGACACGCAGGCGCGGTATGTCGACACCTTCCGACACCATCCGCACGGCAACCAGCCAGGGACGGTCGTTGGTTGCGAACTCGGCGATCTTCTTCGATGCCCCCGGATCATCGCTGACGACGACGTCGGCGGTGGTGCGGAAGAGCTCGCGCAGCAATCGGGCGATGCCCTGGGCGTGATCCTGGTCGATTGCGATCACCAGCCCGCCAGCCTCCGGTTGCTCCTGTCGGATCGCTCGCAGCCGGTCGTGCGCCTGGCCGAGCACGGTAGCGAGCCAGTCGCCGTCGAGGCTCAGCGCCGTGCGCAACCTGGCTGACATTTGAGCGCTCGCCAACTCGTCGGCGAAGCTGGCCCGCAGCACATCGCCTGACGGCGTGCTCCATTCCATCTGTCCGTCGACCCGCGGAAAATAGACCGGCCGGACAACGCCACCATCACGCAACGCATCGGCGTATCCGTAGACATAATCGGCATACGCCATATCGCCCTCGGCAGTGACGTCGTAACGGACGAACGGGATCTTGGCACTGTCACTTCGGAACGGCGTACCTGACAGCGACAGCCTCTTGGCAGCGTTGCCGAACGCTTGACGAATCCCGTCACCCCATGCCCGCTCATGTCCGGCGTGGTGAACTTCGTCGAGGATCACCATTCCGTCAGCAGACAGCCCGTCGAGCTTTTCTGCGGCGTTTCCTATCGCGATTTGTTGATAGGTGGTCACGAGTCCATGAACATCGCGGGCGAGCCCGGCTCCAGGCGTCCAGTCGGGGTCGAGTTGGAGGCCCATTCGGTGGGCTGCGATCGACCACTGAATCTTGAGATGGCTGGTAGGGGCCACGACGACCAGCCGACGAGTGTCGTGCGCCAGCGTTGCCCTGGCGCACGCCAAGGCGAATGTCGTTTTCCCCGCTCCGGGAGTCGCCACGGCAAGGAAATCAGGGTTGGTGGCAGCGTTGTAGCGATCAAACGCGGCTCGCTGCCAAGGTCGAAGGGTGACGGTGCTCATGACGGGTCTTGGAGTCTGGCCGTTGGCGAGCCGCTGACCAACCTGGCGGGCCGATCTCCCCGAAACCAGGTCGAGTCCCCTGAAAGCGCGATCGGGTGGTTGTGGGGCGAGCTCGCCGGCCGGGTCGAACTCGAACCTGTTGAGACGTAGCCCGGACACTGAAGGAAAATCGGATTGTACGAATTGACAATGGTGTTACGTTGTGAGGGTCCGACAACGGACCAACAGATGGGAGCTATTGAGATGGCCACCGCACCCAAATCCCCACTGTGTGTCCCGAAGCGTACGATCCGATCACTGGTTGCATTCGGCTTGATCGCTTGCGGCGTCGTCACGATTGCGCCGAGCGAAATGGTCTATGCCGACGCAGCCGCAATCGTGATCGCACCGGGATGCCTGACGAACAGTGTGCCCCGCAACGACGACGGCTCGAGTCCGTTGGTGGCGCTCCCGTTCAATCTCAACTTCTTTGGCGTCAGCTACGACAGCCTGTATGTCAACAACAACGGAAACGTGACGTTTGACGAGCCCCAGTCTGACTACACGCCCTACACGATCGACTCTGATGTTCCGCCGATCATTGCCCCGTTCTTCGCCGATGTCGACACGCGGGCCCTCGCTTCCTCGCTGGTGACCTACGGAGACATCACATTCGAGGGCCGACCGGCGTTCTGCGTCAACTGGGTCAACGTCGGCTATTACAGCTCGCACGCCGACCTGCTCAACTCCTTTCAATTGATCCTGAAGGACACCTCTGACGTGGGAGGTGACGGCGATTTCGAGTCGATCTTCAACTATGGGACGATCAACTGGGAGACCGGCGATGCCTCAGGTGGAACCGGAGGGCTGGGCGGTACCTCAGCTGGTGCCGGCTACTCCGCCGGCAATGGCACTGTCGGTTCGTTCTTCCAGCTGCCAGGTTCGTTGGTCAACGGGGCGCTACTCAATTCGGGGCCGAATGCGCTGTCCAGCAATAGCAACGTCGGGGTTCCGGGTAGGTATCGATACGGCGTGCGTTTCACCGGCCTCGTACCTGAACGACTGCTTGATACGCGTCCAGCGCCAGATGGACCGATCGGCGTCCCCGCCGCCGGCCCTCTTGGCGCCGGACAGTCGCTCACACTCGACGTGACCGGACGGGCGGGAATTCCGCCAACCGGGGTCGGAGCAGTCGTGCTCAACCTGACGTACACGGGTGCCACGCTGCCGACCTTTCTGACGGTGTACCCGACAGGAACAAATCGGCCAAACGCCAGCAGCGCAAATCCCGTTCCGGGCACCACTCGAGCCAATCTCGTGCTCGCCATGGTCGGCAGTGACGGCACGATTCAGATCTACAACGAGAACGGTTCGGTCGAAGTGATTGCCGACGCACAGGGCTGGTATCCGATTGGGTCTTCATATCAGCCGTTGGTGCCGAGCCGAATTCTCGAAACGCGAGGCGCCCCGTATGCGACGATCGGAGTGCCGCTCGCGGGGCCCGTCGGCCCTGGCCAGACGATCGATGTTCCGGCCACAGGCGTCGGCGGCGTCCCCGCCAGCGGCGTTGGGGCCGTCGTCTTGAATCTCACCGGGACCAACCCGACCCAGGACACGTTCATCACGGTGTTCCCGACCGGCGCGACACGACCCACTGCCTCGAACCTCAACCTCGCCCGCGGCCAGACCGCACCGAACCTCGTGATCGCTCCGATCGGGGCCGGTGGCAAGATCTCGCTGTACAACCCGCTTGGCTCGGTCGATCTGATCATCGATGTGTTGGGATGGCTGCCTGACAATTCGTCGTACACCGGCCTGACCCCGAGCCGGATCCTCGATACACGGCCGCCGCCCTACGGCCCGATCGGAATCGCAACCGCCGGGCCGGTCGGCCCTGCTCAGTCAGTGAACCTCACGGTCTTGAATGTCGGCGGGGTGCCGGCGACCGGAGTCGGAGCGGTGGTCCTCAACGTCACTGCTACCGAGCCGACCGCCAACACCTTCGTGACCGTCTTCCCGACCGGAGGGGGACTACCGACGGCCTCGAACCTCAACCCTGCTGCTGGTACGACGACACCCAACTTGGTGATCGTCAGCCCCGGTGCGAATGGGCAAGTGACGTTGTACAACGCCGCCGGGTCAGCACACCTCGTGGTTGATGTGCTCGGGTGGTTCCCCGGCTGATCAGCGTCAGCGGTGCTGCTATGCACTCGTGTCGATGACACAGAAGCGGTTGCCTTCTGTGTCGGCGAGCACGACAAAATCCGCGTTGGCCGGGTAATTATCCCAATTGACGCGGGTGGCACCGAGCCCGATCAGCCGGTCGACCTCGGCGGCCTGATCTGCGGTGTCGCCGGCGTACAAATCCAGGTGAATGCGGGGGTGCAGCTGCACCGGTGACTCACTGACGTCGAGTGCAACGTGCGCGCCCGCGCCTTGGGCTGGGACGAGGATCGTGAAGTCGTCATCGAGCTTGATCGTGCGTTTGGGGACATAGTCCAGCGCCCCGGTCCAGAACGCAACCGCCCGGCGGAGATCATCGACGCCGACTACGACCGTTCCGATGCTCAACATGGTCCCAGTCTCGCAGCTGTCCCGACAGCGACTGGGAAACCCGGTAGCGCGTCGGGCTTGAAGCTGGCACACTTTGAGGATGCGTATGTGAGCAGTCCTCGGTCCGAATTCGTCGATCTCAGGAGTTCTCGCATGTCCGCAACCCTTTCACTCCACGACGTCACGGTGACGCGTGGTGTCAACACGATCCTCGACCACGTTGACCTGATCGTGCCGCCCGGCCGCAGGATCGGGCTCGTTGGCCCGAACGGTGTTGGCAAGTCGACGTTGCTTGGCGTGTGCGCCGGCGCGATCCATATCGACAGTGGTGAGGTTCGTCTCGCTCCGGCACGGGCGATCGTCGGCTGGCTGCACCAGGAACCGGAGCGTCGTGCCGACGAGACAGTCCGTGAGTTGCTCGGCCGCCGCACCGGTGTCACGGCCGCTCAGCAAGCGCTCGACGCCGCCACACTCGAAATTGCCGCCGGAACCGACGACGCCGCCGACATCTACGACGACGCGCTCCAACGCTGGTTGGCGCTCGGTGCAGCCGACCTCGATGCTCGGATCGGCGAGGTGTGTGACGAACTCGGCATGACGACCCGTTTGTTGGATCAACCGACGACGACCCTGTCTGGCGGCGAAGCGGCGCGTGCGGGATTGGCTGTGCTGCTGCTCTCGCGGTTCGATATCTATCTCCTGGACGAACCGACCAACGACCTCGATCTTGATGGTTTGGATCGGCTCGAATTGTGGGTGCTCGGACTCGATGCACCAGTGCTGCTCGTCAGTCACGATCGTCGCTTCTTGCAGCGGGTGATCACGGATGTGATCGAGATCGGCGAGTTCACGCATCAGGTGTCGCATTTCGGAGGTGGCTGGCAGGCCTATCTCGACGAACGCGCCGTCGCCCGACAACATGCCTGGGAGCAGTTCGACGAGTATGACTCACAACGTCGGTCACTAAGCCAGCGTGCCCAACGCCAACGTGAGTGGGCGCAGCAGGGTGTGTCCAAAGCGAGCAAGTCCGGTGAGACCGACAAATTCATCAGGCACTTTCAGAAGAATCAGAGTGAACAGTTGGCCGGGAAGTCGGCGCAAACTCAACGGGCGATCGATCGACTCGACCAGGTCGACAAGCCACGCCAGTCGTGGCAACTCCGGCTCGAGGTTCCGGAGGCACCGCGGAGTGGCGACGTCGTGGCACGCCTTTCCGGTGCGATCGTGGAACGAGGTGGTTTCGCGCTTGGTCCAGTCGACCTGTTGGTGAGCTATGGAGAACGGATTGCCCTCGTCGGTAACAACGGGTCGGGCAAGACGACGCTGATCGATGTAATCCTCGGTCGAGTCGCCCCGGCCGCCGGTAGCGCGCAACTCGGCAGCAGCGTGGTCGTCGGCGAGATCGAGCAGATCCGTGCTCAGCTTGACCGGGCCGACTCGTTGTTGCGGGCATTCATGGACGCCACAGGATTGATCGTCGCCGACGCCCGCACGCTGCTCGCCAAGTTCGGTCTCGTCGGTCCTCATGTGGATCGCCAGACGTCGTCGTTGTCACCTGGTGAAAGGACGCGGGCTGCTCTCGCGCTGCTCATGGCGAACGGTGCCAACCTGCTCGTCCTCGACGAACCAACCAACCATCTCGACCTCCCAGCGATCGAACAGCTGGAACAGGCACTCGACACGTTCGGCGGCACGGTCCTGCTCGTGACCCACGACCGCGAACTGCTCGACCGTGTCAGAATCACGCGGACGATCGCTGTTGCTCAAGGTCGTGTCAAGTCACTCAACTGACGGTTAACACCTGCCGATAAAAGCATCCGATGAGCGTTGTCGAATCCGTACGCGCCGAATCGCAGCAGGAGGCGAAGCAAGCCAGCTGGTCGAGTCGGCCTGCCCTCGGCCGGATCGTTCGCGTCAACGTGTTCGTGATTCCATTTCTTGTCTCCGTGGCGGTCGCATGGGGTCTCAGTCGACTGGCCCCGGAGCCAACCGCTGTCTGGCAAGCGGTGGTTCGGTGGATCGTCATCGCTGTCGCATCGACAATCGTGCTGATCGGAGGAAATCGAACCGCTCGACGGCTGCGGCCGCTTGCGGCGCTGCTCGACCTCACGCTGGTGTTTCCCGACAGCGCACCGTCGCGGTTCAAGATGGCGTTGCGAACCGGAACGACGAAGCAGCTGGAACGTCGCATCGAAGACGCCAGGCAAGGACGAAACCTTGGCACCCCAGCCGAGGCCGCAACCCGGGTGCTCGAGTTGGTCGCCGCACTGCGCCTGCACGATCACATCACGAGAGGTCATTCCGAAAGGGTTCGGGCGTATACGCAGATGATTGCGGCGGAGATGAACCTCTCGGAGATCGAACGTGATCGGCTGCGCTGGGCCGGTCTGCTCCACGACGTCGGCAAGTTGTTGGTCCCCACATCGATCTTGAACAAACAGGGCAAGTTGACCGCCGACGAGTACGAGATCATCAAGACACATCCCGAGAATGGGCGAGGGATTATCGCACCGTTGATCCCGTGGCTGGGTGAGGCGGCTCGGGCCGTGTGGGAACATCACGAAAAGTGGGATGGCACGGGATACCCGCACGGACTCTCGGGCTACCACATCAGCCAAGCGGCCCGGATCGTCGCCGTTGCCGACTGCTTCGACGTGATGACTTCGAGTCGCTCGTACAAAGAGCCTGTTTCGCCGAGGGAGGCCCGCGCTGAACTGGCGAGGTGCGCCGGAACGCACTTCGATCCTGAAGTGGTACGTGTGTTTCTCGGAATCTCGATCGGTCGCGTGCAGCGTGCCCTCGGCCCGGTTTCGTGGGTCGCCCAGCTTCCGTTCTTCCCGGTCGGCGTCCTGACGGGCACGTCAACCGGGAGCGCGGCGATGTTGACCGCTGCCGTCGGTATGTCTTCGGCCGGGATCGGAACCAATGTAGAACGCAACTCGTGGACGTTGTTCGATCCGCGTTCGCCCGCCGGGTTCGTGACGGAGCTGCAAGCGGATCAGCCGAGTGATCCGGTTCGCGTCACACCAAACACAACGGTCCAACTCGTCGACTCCGGCGTCGTGATGGTGAATGTCGTCGAGCCTGCTGCCGAAATCGAGATCGCCGTACCAAGCACGGTGGCAACGACGCGCTATGACGCGGCATCGGTTGACGAACCTGTATCGGACCCGATCCCGACAGTCGAACCGGCCGCCGGACTTGCCACCGATGCCGCCATTTCTCCCGCCGACTCTGCGGTGACGGCTTCTCCACCGAAACCGGTCACGACGCCGACCACCACGCCGACCACCACCCCGACCACCACGCCGACCACCACGCCGACCACGACGCCGACCACCACGCCGACCACCACGCCGACCACCACGCCGACCACCACGCCGACCACCACACCGACCACCACGCCGACCACCACACCGACCACCACACCGACCACCACGCCGACCACCACACCGACGGTGACGCTTCCGACGGTGACGCTTCCACCCACTGCGACGATCCCAAGCACGTCGGTCGTCCCGACCCTGCCGCCACAGGCAAACGGACCCGGAACTGGGAACGGCGGCGGTGCTGCTGGTCCGTAACTCGGCTGCTACACCCTCTGAGTAGCCTCGGAGTCATCGCTGATCATCCGGTGCTTCAGGCGTTCTCGCCCGCCGTACGGGAGTGGTTCGCGTCCTCGTTTCCTGAACCTACTCCGCCTCAGATCCTGGGCTGGCCGCACATCATCGCGGGTGAACACACGCTGATCTGCAGCCCGACCGGGTCCGGCAAGACACTCACAGCATTCCTCGCATCGATCGATCGCCTCATGACATCGCGCCGACCTGACGAGCGCACGCACCGAACTCGGGTGCTCTACATTTCGCCGCTTCGAGCGCTGGCGTTCGACATCGAGAAGAACCTGCGTGCGCCGCTCGTCGGGATCGGCCTGGCAGCCGAGCGACTCGGTGTCGGTTTCACCGCCCCAGACGTCGGCATGCGGACCGGCGACACTGCTGCCAACGATCGTCAGAAGTTGATTCGACGTCCACCGGATCTGTTGATCACGACTCCTGAGTCCCTGTACTTGATGCTCACGTCGTCCGCACGTGAAACTCTGCGGGGTGTCGAGACGGTGATCGTCGACGAGATTCATGCCATGGCAACCACCAAGCGCGGGGCCCATCTGGCATTGACTCTTGAACGGCTCGAGCAAGTCACGGATCGGCCACCGCAACGGATCGGGCTGTCAGCGACTCAGCGCCCGCTCGAGGAAACCGCTCGGTTTCTGGGCGGCTACTCGGCTGGTGACCTACCGCGCCCGGTTCGGATCATCGACACCGGCGTGCGCAAGCGCCTCGAGCTCGAAGTCGTCGTCCCGGTCGAAGACATGAGTTCCCCTGGCGAGGAAACACCGATCGGCGAGCCAGGCGGTGGTCAACGCCGTTCGAGCATCTGGCCCAGCATCTATCCGCGAGTGTTGGAGCTCGTGCTCGCTCACCGCTCCACGATCATCTTCTGCAACGCCCGTCGGGCCGCCGAACGGATGGCCGCCAAACTCAACGAGCTCCACGAGGAGCAAGCCGGTGATCAAGAAGTCGACCTTGTAAAGGCGCATCATGGGTCGTTGGCGCGTGAGCAGCGAGTCGTGATCGAGGACCAACTCAAACGTGGCCTGTTGCGGGGGATTGTCGCCACGTCGTCGCTCGAACTCGGGATCGACATGGGTGCCGTCGATCTGGTGATCCAGATCGAGTCGCCAGGTGCGGTCAGCCGCGGCCTTCAACGGATCGGACGCGCTGGGCATAACGTTGGCGAGCCGAGCAAAGGCTCGATCTTTCCGAAACATCGCGGCGACCTGATCGAAGCGGCGGTTGTCGCCCGACGGATGATCGACGGCGAGATCGAACACACTCGCTACCTGCGTAACCCGCTCGACGTGCTCGCCCAACAGATCGTTGCCCATGTTGCCGCAACCGGTGACGTTGCCGTCGCTGACCTGGCGACCCTCGTGAGGCGATGTGCCAACTTCCACGATTTGTCCGATGAGCTGCTCGCCAACGTGCTTGACTTGCTCGCCGGTCGGTACCCGAGCGAGGAGTTCAACGAATTGCGTCCGCGCCTCGTTTGGGACCGCGTCAACGATGTGGTGCGCGCACGCGACGGTTCGAAGCGACTCGCCGTCACGAGTGGTGGAACGATTCCAGACCGAGGCCTGTTCGGCGTCTTTCTTCCCGATGGGAAACGGGTCGGCGAACTCGACGAGGAGATGGTCTACGAGAGCCGACCTGGTGACACGTTTGTACTCGGGGCCTCGACGTGGCGGATCGAAGACATCACGTTCGAACGCGTCATCGTCACCCCGGCGCCCGGCCAACCCGGCAAGATGCCGTTCTGGCACGGTGACCGGCCGGGTCGTCCGCTCGAGTTGGGCCGTGCGCTCGGTGCGTTCGTGCGTGAGATCCGAGCTATGCCGCAGGATCGGGCACTCACCCGACTGCGCGATCACTACTCGCTCGACGAGTGGGCGGCGGGAAACGTCGTGCAATATCTCGCGGATCAGGCCGAGTCGACAGGTGCGGTGCCTGATGATCGAACGATCGTCGTCGAACGGTTCCGTGACGAGATCGGCGACTGGCGTGTGTGCGTTCTCAGTCCGTTCGGCACGCCGGTGCACGCCCCTTGGGCGATGGCGATCGAACGCCGATTGGTCGACCGGTACGAGGTGCCAGTCGAGACGATGTGGGGCGACGATGGGATTGTGATCCGGCTTCCGGAGGCGGCTGATCAACTCGACCTCGATGTGTTCCTCATCGATCCCGACGAGATCGATCAACTCGTGATGTCGACGTTGCCGCAGACTTCGTTGTTCTCCGCTCGGTTCCGGGAATGCGCCGGCCGCGCGCTACTCCTTCCCAGGCGGCGGCCTGACCAGCGAACGCCGCTCTGGCAGCAACGTCAACGTGCCGCCGACCTGCTGGCGGTTGCGTCGAAGTACCCGACATTCCCGATCTTGCTCGAGGCGTCCCGCGAGTGTCTGCAAGATGTGTTCGATGTGCCCGCCCTCCGTCAGGTGCTCGGGCAGTTGCAATCGCGCCAGATCAGGCTGATCCAGGTCGATACACCCAGTTCGAGTCCGATGTCGTCGAGTCTGTTGTTCAACTGGATCGCCGCCTACATGTACGAGGGTGACGCTCCGCTCGCCGAAAGGCGTGCTGCTGCCTTGTCTCTCGACCGCGACCTGCTGCGAGCATTGCTCGGTGCCGAGGAGCTTCGTGAACTGCTCGATCCTGGCGTGCTGGCCGACGTCGAGTTGGAGTTGCAGTGCCTCGCCGATGGTCGCCGGGCTCGCTCGACCGACGAGTTGCACGACGTATTGCGCAAGGTTGGCGAACTCACGTCGACCGAGCTCGAGCTCCGTGTCGAGGGCGATACCGGATCGGCTTGGCTGGCTGAGTTGATCGCTCAACGTCGGGTGATCGAGGTCGGGATCGGCGGCGAGATTCGGTTTGCCGCCGCCGACGATGCGGCTCGTTACCGCGATGCCCTGGGTTGTTCGTTGCCGCTCGGCTTGCCGATCGCCTTCACCGATCCTGTGCCACGCCCGCTCGAGGAGCTCGTCGGCCGGTACGCCCGCACCCATGCGCCGTTCCTGTCAGCCGATGTTGCGAGAAGGTTCGGGGCATCGACCGAGCGGATCGACGGAGCGTTGGCGGCGCTCGAGTCCGATGATCGGGTGGTTCGTGGCGAATTTCGCCCAGAGGGCGTGCTGCGTGAGTGGTGCGACGTCGACGTGCTGCGGCAGTTACGGCGGCGTTCACTGGCGACATTGCGTCGTGAAGTCGAGCCGGTCGAACCGGAGGCGTTCGGTCGATTTCTTCCAGTCTGGCATTCGATCCCTGGCGAGCGGCGAGGTCTCGACTCACTGGTCGAGACGCTCGGCATGTTGTCAGGAGCGGCGTTGGTTGCGTCCACGATCGAACGTGACGTGCTGCCGGCACGAATCGTCGGGTATCGGCCCAACGCCCTCGACGAACTCTGCACCGCTGGCGAAGTGGTCTGGGTTGGGGCCGGTGCGATCGGGTCGCGTGACGGCAGGGTCCGGCTCTGCTTCGCAGACCAGGTTGGCTTACTCGCTCCAGGTTGGGAGTCGGTCGATCGCCCAGAAGGTGTGCTTCACGATGCACTTCGGGCGGTGCTTGCGGAGCGCGGTGCCAGCTTCTGGGGCCAGGTCCGCGATGCCTCGCCTGACGCCAACGATGCCGAACTGCTCGTGGCGCTGTGGGATCTGGTTTGGGCAGGGGAGGTGACCAACGATTCGTTGGCCCCTCTTCGGGCGGTGCTGGCGGGTGGGGGAATCGCTCCGCCCAAACGATCAAGGACTGGTTCTAGACCGCGGCCCGGCCGGTTGAGTCGACTCGGCCCACCAGCTGGTGCCGGTCGGTGGAGCCTGGTGCAACCACTCCTGGAACCGGTTCCGAACTCGACCGAGGCGGCCCATGCCCAGGCATTGCAGTTGCTCGAGCGGTACGGCGTGGTCACTCGGGAAGCGGTGCTGGCTGAGGGGGTAGTTGGCGGATACGCCTCGGTGTATGCCGTACTCAAGGTGCTGGAAGAACGTGGTCGCGCCCGCCGCGGATATTTCGTGGCCGGGCTAGGGGCGGCGCAGTTCGCGCTCCCCGGCGCGGTCGACCGACTGCGTGCAACACGTGAAACCGTTGACGAACGGATCAATCCCGATCAAGTTCCGGCACCGATCGTGTTGGCCGCTACCGATCCTGCTCAGCCCTACGGCGCGGCGCTGGCGTGGCCGCCTTCACCCGGTCGCCCAGCCCGTTCGGCGAACGCTCTCGTCGTACTGCATCAAGGAATTCCAGTCGCTTGGTTCGACCGGCGCGGGCACCATTTGGTCACATTCCCGACGACGCTCTCTGACCCGAGTTGGGCCGGGGCGTTGGTCGAACTCGTCAAGAATGGGCGTCAACGTAGTGTCGAGGTTCGCAAGGTCGATGGTCAACCGGTGCCGCCCGAGATCCTCGCACTGTTGCGCGCCGTCGGGTTTGCCGATGGCTACCGTGGCCCGATCCTGCGCGGCTAACCCCCGCCGCCAACTCCCCCGTTCAAGTCGCGCTGAACCCCTCCATGCCGTGCTGAGCGCGACATGAACGCGGTTCAGGCGGGGGTGAGTTCGGCTGAGACGGCGCGGTCGCGACCGTTCTCCTTCGCCGAGTACAGCGCTCGATCAGCCGATTCAAGGGTCGTGTTGACGTGTTCGCTGGCACCATGCGCGATCCCGATCGACACTGTGACGTTCGAGCCGTCAGGGAGCTGAATCTGGTGCACCGCATCGACAATCCGATCGGCGACCCAGCGTGCCTCAGTCGTCGAGGCATCGGGAAGTAGAACACAGAACTCTTCGCCGCCATAACGGTAGACCACGTCCGACTGACGAACGTGGGAAGACAACACCGTGCTGACCTGGCGAAGGATCTCGTCACCGATCTGGTGGCCGAACGTGTCGTTGACCCGCTTGAAGTGGTCGACATCGATCATGATCACTGCTGCGCGCTCGTCGCGTGATCGCCGCTGCGTGTCGAGGTCGTGGTCGAGTCGTCGACGATTTGCGAGGCCGGTCAGACCGTCGCTCCACGCAAGTGCGGCGAGGTCAGGTGCAGCGGCTTGGTGGCGAAGCTTGTTGGCCAACGCGGCGATTCCAAGTATGAGCAGCGCTACGCCAGCGACGACCAGCAGTCCGATCGAGTTGCTGCCGTCCGAATCACTTTTCTGGATCGTCGGCGGAATCACGCCAGGCGTGCTGGCGATTCGATTGAGGTCGTCGATCGCAGCGTCATACACGACGCTGGGCGGGATCAACCGCCCGAGCTGCTCGGGGTTTGTGTTGACCGGTCGCGGCAACGGGTCGAGCACGGTACGGATTGCCTCGGACAGTTCGATGCCGAGTTGATCGAACCGAATCATCGTGTTCTGACCTTCGAGATCGATCTTCCTGAGTTGGGCTCGTGCTTCTGCCAGGTCGGCTGGGCCGACGTTCGATTCCGGTGCGAGGAGAATCAGGAGCTCTTGTTCCTGAGCGACGAGGTTTGCGGCACTGGTAGCCAACTGTCGAACGGTGTCAGAGGAATCAGCTGCCGCAACAGCTGTCGCCGCAGGGCTGAGGACCACGGTGGTCACCGCAGCAGCGAGGGCGAGGCGTAGTTTCATTACCTACAGATCGGCGCAGATTGGCCGATCCTTGAGGTTTAATCGTCGAATCGATGGTTCATGCAACCCGGTGGACGACTCGGAGACCGGCCCAGGCAAGTGCGCTGATCTCGCGGGCGATCTCGTCGGGATCGAATTGTTGCCCAAGTCCGACCAGTCGGCGGCTAGCGCCCTCTGCCAATCCGACCAGTGCATGAGCCAGCGTTCGACGATGCTCGGGGTCGATGTCGATCGCGATCAGTGGGGCGATGGCGGCCGCCGCCTCGTCGGTGATGCGCCGAATTCGGGCACTCAGGTCGGCATCGTGCCGGGCGCTACCACCGAACAGCAGCATGAACTCGTCGTGGCGGTTCGATACCCAGCGGAAGTACGCGAGGAACCCCTGCTCGGTTTGCTCGCGGCCGTCGCGGGCGTCGGCTGTCGCCTTGGCGATCGCTGAAATCATCCGGTTGCCGACCTCGTCGAGGAGCGCCGCGTACAGATCGCTCTTGGAGTCGAAATGCTGATAAAGAACGGGTTTTGTGACGCCGGCCGCATCGGCGATGTCATTCATCGATGCACCGTAGTAACCGGCGCGGCCGAACACATCGATCGATACATCGAGAATTTGTTGGCGACGAGCGTCTGCAGATAGGCGAGGGGCGTTCATGGAGTTACCCAAGGGTAACCGAACTACAACCCTCGTTCCACATCTTCTCGCTCTGCCGCCTTGACGGCGTATCCGAGCACGATGCTCGGTGCCAGCAGGGCAAATGAGATCGCCAGGCAGGTCACGATCAGCGTTGCCATCGTGGCGGTGAATCCGAACGCGAACGCGATCACGAACAATGCGACTGCCAGTGCCAGGACGAGGTAGCCGATCCGGTTCGCCAGCAGGGTCCATTTGGCGACCTGTTGACGGCGTTGACGGACCGGGTCGTCGGATGTTCGGTTGGATGGCAAGTTCGGGACCATAGCTCGCGGTTGATCGTATGACCTGTCGTGTCGCCGTCGTGTCGCCGTCGTGTCGCCGTCGTGTCGCCGTCGTGTCGGTTGTGGTGTCGCTGTGGTGCGGAGATGTCCCGGTTGCCGGGTGTTGATGCGCGAGACTCGCGCCGTGCTGAGCGAAGCGGACGGAATGGAACTGGTGCAACGTGCGAATGCCGAACCCGCGGTGCACGATTCATCGGTCACGACCGTTTACCACTACAGCGAGGATGGGACGCTGAAACGGTTCGCTCCACACGTTCCCCCTACCAACCCCGGTCACCCGCCCGCTGTCTGGGCAATTGATGAGCGGCACTCGCCGCTGTACTGGTTCCCCAGGAACTGTCCGAGAATCAGTGTGTGGGCTCACAACGCCGAACAGCAGGAACTGCTCACCGAGACGTTCGAAACCGAAGCAACTCGCCTGTGCGCCGCAGAGACACATTGGCTGCTTGCCGTTCGGGACGCCAAAATCTACCGGTATGAGTTCGACGCTCACCAGTTCAGACCGTGGGCCGACGCCGACGGCCAGTACATCAGCGACGACGTCGTCCATCCGACCCGCGTCGAACCGATGAACGATCTGCTGGCGTTCCACGCCGCCGCCCAAATCGAGTTGCGGTTCACCCCCCGGCTCGGATCACTAATGGATCGAGTCCTGAGTTCAGGTCTACCGTTCAGCTTCGTCAGAATTCGCGACGCCCTGCGCTAACGCGTGCTACAGACCGGGTGGCAACAGCCGGTTCACATTTTGGTAGAAGAAGTAGAGAGCGACGACGAACGGTGTAATCGTGATCAGGATTCCGATTGAGTCATGACGTGTCTTGCGACTGACCTTGCGACAGATCATGGCGATCGCGATCAACGCCAGTGCCCAGAGCGCGATTTGAGGGAACGCTGCGCGATCGTGGAACCATCCTCGAGCAAACGCATCAGCGGTTTCGTCATGTTGCGCGGTGACTGTTGACGACTCGTCGATACTGGTTTCCGACGCATCCTCTCCATCGCCCGTCGGTGTCGAATCGGCTGACGGATTGGTCTCGTCGGTCGGGACAATGCTGATGACTGGTTGGTCTGCAATCTCGGCCTCTGTCGATTCGGCGGGGCCCGGTTCGGCAGGTTCGAGTTCGTAGTACGTGGCGATACCGGCCGCAGCTGACTTGTCGGCGTTGAGCACACTATGGACCACCATCCGCTGTTTGGTCGTGTACTCCGGGTGGCAGGTCGTGAGTGTCAGCATGGCAACGGCAGGGTCGGTAGTGGCGATCACCCACGAGTCGTCGGGCGACACGATTTCGGTGGACGTCACCTCGTACACGAATACGTCACCGTTTGCCATCGTCACGATGATCTCATCGCCGGGTGCGAGTTGGTCGAGGTCGCCGAACGGCGCACCCCACGTGGTTCGGTGTCCTGCGATCGAGGCATTCCCGAGCTGGCCGGGGAGCGGTGTGGTCGGGTAGTGGCCTGGACCTTTCTTGAGGTCAGCGACATCGACCCCAGGAAGCACGTACAGCACTTTGTCGATCTTGGGAATCTTGAGTCGGGCGAATGCATCGCCGCGCACAATCGGTGGAAGATCGCGAGCGACTGCTTGGGGTCCCTCGTCGTCGTTGGCCGGGCGACTCTCGCCATCGGACGCTGATGCGTCAGGACTAGTCGTGGCTTCGGCCAGTTCGCTGTTCTCGACCTGGTGTCCGGCGATCACTTCGTCGAACTGGTTCTCCAGCCTGCTTTGAATGCGGGCGGTTTCGATCCCTGTGCCCCAGAGTTGGTAGGCGACGAACCCGAACATCAACAAGCCGGTTGTGATGAGGATCTTGCCGATCATCCCAACGAAGTAACGCCAGTCGTGTGGATCGGGTGGCCGGTCCCATTTACTGACCCGTTGCCGGCGCCGCTCCGACCACGAATGCTGCGAAGCCGGCACATCGTGACTCCCTTCAGCCGTGTCGGCCAACATGTGCTCGGTCACGGCGTGCACGATACTGGTCGAGCCCTCACGCTTCCGGTCGTTCGGCGCGTAGCGTGTGATCCGTTCATGGACCACGGCAGTGACATTCAGAATCAGGCACATGTTGACTTACGGTTCGACACGGTGGTCGCGTTGGAAAACGCCGTTGCCGTGCTCGGTGGGTTTCCGGTCCTGGCAGGCGCTTCGCTGACCATTCGGTCTGGTGAGATCGTGCTGTTGCGTGGCCCGAATGGGGCTGGGAAGACCAGCCTGTTGCGGCTCTGTGCCGGCCTGTTGCCGATCGAGCGCGGGATCGGTCGTGTGTTTGGGCTCGATCTTGCCACTCAGCGTGAGGCGATTCGCCCGCGGGTCGGGATGCTTGGGCATCGCAACGGGTTGTATGCCGATCTGACCGTTGCCGAGAATGTGCGATTCTGGGGTTCGACGGTTGGGGCGACTGACGACGAGGTATCGGCATCGATGCGGCGAATGGGTGTCGATGGCCGGCTCGCTGGTGTTGCGGTCACAAAGCTGTCGGCCGGTCAGAAGCGTCGTACGGCGCTGGCGTGTCTGGTCGCCCGTCGGGCCGAGTTGTGGCTGCTCGATGAACCACACGCCGGGCTCGACGCCGAAGGTCGCGACGAACTCGACTCCGTGCTTCGTCAAGCTGTCGACTCGGGCGCAACCGTGATCGTCGCCAGCCATGAAGTGGAACGCGCCGGTTCGTTGGCCGATCGCATTCTCGAGGTCATCGCCGGTCAGGTCAAGGAGTTGAGCTCATGAGCCGTTGGCGGATTGCTCGACTTGTGGCCGCCAAGGACCTGCAGATCGAGCGTCGTAGCAAGGTCGTGACGAATCAGGTGCTCCCGTTTGCGGCGGTGACCATGGTGATGTTCGCCTTCGCACTCGATGCCTCGGACCTGTTGGAACGGGTCGCCCCTGGTCTGGTGTGGTTGGCGACGATGTTCAGCTTGTTGATCCTGGTGCAGCGGTCGTTCGCGGTCGAGGCATCTGATGGCGCTCTTGATGCCCTGCGGGTCGCCGGTGTTGACCCGGTGGCGATCTTTTGGGGTAAGTCGATCGCGCTGGCGGTCGAATTGGTCGTGCTGCAGGTGGTGCTCGTGGTCGTGGCCGTGCTGCTGTACGGGGCCGAACTGCGGGTGGGCGGTGTGGTGTTGCTCGCCATAACTGTGGTTCTCGCGACCTGCGGGCTGGCCGCCGTCGGTACGCTGTACGGAGGCCTCACAGCCGGGTTCAGTGGTCGCGAAACGTTGCTTCCGCTACTGGTGCTCCCGGTTGTGGCGCCAGTTCTGATCGGGGCAACCCGGGCGATGGAGTCGGCGCTCGGCACTGATGGAGCGGTGGTATCGGAAGGTTGGCCGTGGATCGGTCTGCTGGCCGTGTTCGCCATTGCGTTCTGTGCCGGTGGGGCTTTGGCGTTCGGACCCCTGATCGAGGAAGCTACGTAACGAACGGTGACTTCTCAGCCATGACGACGAAATCAATGACGAGCCGCACGATCTCGACCGATCTTGACGCGCCGATCCGTCGTAGCGCGGGGACGGGTACCCGGGCGACACGAATCCTGGGTGGTTTGACCATCGCGATGATGGGTTGGTTGGTGGCGTTCGGATTGGGATTCTCACCAGCCGACCGGAACCAGAAAGAAGCCGTTCGGATCATGTACGTGCACGTACCGACGGTGTGGCTGGCCTACCTCGCCTTCACCGTCACCGCACTGTGTTCTGCGATGTATCTGTTTTCGAAGAAGCACTCGCTCGGGTTCGATCGGTTTGCTGGTGCGAGCGCCGAGATCGGCGTCGTGTTCATGGGACTCACGCTCGTGACCGGAATGCTGTGGGGCAAGATCACCTGGAGCGTGTACTGGCAGTGGGACGCACGGCTGACCACCACTGCGCTTCTGTTCGTGAGTTACGTCGGATACCTGGCCGTGCGCGGTCTCGGTGGTAATCACCATCAGCGTGCCAAGCGCAGCGCGGTGATTGGGCTACTCGCCGTTGTCGAGATCCCGCTGGTGCATTGGAGCGTCCGGATGTGGCGAAGCTTGCATCAGGAAGCCACCTTGCTCGATACCGATGGAAACATCGACATGGACGGGTTGATGTTGTTCAGCCTGTTCGTGGGGCTGATCGCGTTCACGTTGTTGTTCGTCTGGTTGCTGTTGCATCGCAGCCGCTCGATGGCGATGGAAGACATGCTCGACGATCACGGTCTTGATCGTGCCCTCGATGCGCGTCGTGCGGAAGCGGCGATCTCGTGATGGCGATTCTGGCGATGCAACACGCTGGGTACATCCTCGGCAGCTACGCCGTCACGTTCGCCGTGATCGGTGGCTTCGCTTGGCGCCTCGTTCGCCACGGTCGGCGGCTCGCCAAACAGATCGACGACGCCGACAAGTACTGGACCTGACCATGACCGACTTGTCGCCACGCACTGGCCCAGACAGCGGTGTGGCTCCTTCCAGGCCTCGCCGCAAGTGGCTCCCGATGATCGTGCTGGCGGTCGTGCTGGTTGCCGGCGGCGTGATTGTGACCCAGTTCCTGCGGTCGGCGGTTGATTACTACTGCAACGTCGACGAGGTCGGCGTACGAGCTGGTTGCGACGAGGATCGTCGGCTGCGGATCCAGGGTCTGGTCGAGCAGGGCACTGTAGAAGTCGTCGGAGGTGACACAGACTTCGTGATTTCGTTCAACGGAGTCTCGATACCGGTCCATTACGACGGTCAACCGGGCGGGATCTTCAAGGAGTGCATTCCCGTCGTCGTGCACGGTCGGTTCGACAGCGCTTCTGCCGTGTTCGTCGGTGACCGTGTCGAGGTCAAACACTCCGACGAGTACGTCGCCGTCAACGACGATCGATTAACCGAAGCCGAAGCTGAAGCAGCGGCGTGCGGCACTGAAAGTGCCTGACCGATGATCGTCGCTGTCGGCGTGAATGGGGCACTCGGCAACGCCGGGCTGCTGCTGATGTTGGCAGCTTCGCTGATTGGCGCGCTGACAACCGGCCTGGCAATCGTGACAGGGAACAACAAAGGAGTGCGCCAAGCGCCGGTCTATGCGGCCCTGATCCTGGTGGGAGCCGTGCTGGCGGTGTTGGCGATGCTGCGAGCGCTGATCGACCGTGACTATTCGCTGGCCTACGTTCAGCAGGTCGGCTCGTACACGACGCCGGCGCTCTACAACGTGGCAGCGATGTGGAGCGCCCTCGAAGGCTCGATTCTGCTGTGGGTGGTGGTGCTGGCGGGTTTCACCGGCGCGATTGCATGGCGGTTCCGCAAGCGAGCCGATGATCCGCTGGTCGGTTGGGCGCTGGTTGTGATGTTTGTGGTGTGCGCCTTCTTTGCGATCGTCAGCTTCGGCCCGGCGTCACCCTTCAAGGCCGGGCCAACGGTGCCTGTCGGGTTCGATGGGCCTGGCCCGAACCCGCTGCTTCAGAACCACGTACTCGTACTGTTTCACCCGCCGATCCTGTACCTCGGTTACGTCGGGTTTACGGTTCCGTTCGCGTTCGCGATTGCCGCTCTGATCACCGGCCGCGTGGGTGAGGGCTGGTTGCTCGAAACGCGTCGCTGGGCACTGTTCGCGTGGGGCTTCCTGTCGCTCGGAATCCTGCTCGGCGGCTGGTGGAGCTACGAGGTGCTCGGTTGGTCTGGCGTATGGGCTTGGGATCCGGTCGAGAACGCCTCGTTCCTGCCTTGGCTCACCGGTACGGCCTATATCCATTCGGTGCTTGTGCAGCAGCGACGCGGCATGTTGCGGGTCTGGAACCTGAGTTTGCTCGTGGCCACATTCGCGCTCACGATCCTCGGCACGTTCCTCACGCGCTCCGGTGTGATCGGCAGCGTGCACGCCTTCGGCTCGGGTGAGGTCGACTCGTACCTGCTCGGATTCTTCGGTCTCGTCGTCGTGGTGTCACTCGGGCTGATTGCCTGGCGCGGTGATCGGCTGCGGTCGCCGGGCGTGATGGATTCGCCGATCTCGCGGGAGGGCGCGTTTTTGGCCAACAACGTGATCTTCACCGTGTTTGCTTTCATCGTGTTGCTTGGCACTGTGTTCCCATTGCTGGTCGAAGCGTTCCAGGACCGGCGCACGGTGGTTGGTGCTCCGTATTTCAATCGGCTCTCGATGCCGATCGGGATTTCGTTGTTGTTCCTAATGGCGGTGGCACCGGTGTTGCCGTGGCGTAAGGCGTCGCAGGAGTTACTGCGCGATCGGCTGTTCTGGCCGGCCTGGTGCGGTGCTGGCGCGTTGGGCGTTGCCGTGGTTGTCGGTGCCGACGGGTGGGCACCGCTGATCGCCTTTGGACTAGCTGGCTGTGCGTCTGGGGCGGCGCTTCGTCAGGTCGTGCTGGCGACTCGCCGACAGGGTTGGCGCGGGCTCGTTGGTCGCGCCAATGGCGGGATGATTGTGCACCTCGGTGTGATTCTGATTGCCGTCGCTCTGGTGGCTTCGAACGCCTACACCAAGTCGGCCGACCTCACGCTGGTGATCGGTGAAACGGTCAGATGGGAGGGTCACACGTTCGAACTGATCGACGTTGTCGACGAGACCGATAGCCGCACCGACGTGGCCCGTGCCAACGTCCGACTCGACGGCGGAGGGATCTACGGACCGGCCATGACGACCTATCTGCAGATGGGCACGACGATCGGCACACCGAGCGTTCGCAATGGGCTTACTCACGACGTCTACCTCACGATCGCCGGAAACAATCCGCCGATCGCCGGCTCCACCGAGGTCGTGATCGAAGTGTTTCGCAAGCCGCTGATCATGTGGTTGTGGATCGGTGGCCTCCTGATGGCGATCGGAACCGTGTTGGCGGCGTTCCCCGGTAAGCGACGTCGTCGCCCCACCGATGCAGTGTCGGCACCGATCGACGTTGACGACGTTCGTGAGGTCGTCAGTGTCTGACGATCTTGAAACGACGTCGCGTCGGCGTCGCGTTGCACCGATCGTCGTCGGCGTCGTGGCCCTGGTGATGGCGTCGCTGTTTTGGCTGCTGTTAGCCGCCGACACCAGCGTCAACGAGACCGCTGAGACGCCGCTACTCGGGCAGCCTGCTCCGGGATCGACAGGCATATACGCCGACGGAAAGCCGTTCGAGCTGTCGCGCCGTAAGGGGAGTTGGGTCGTACTCAACTTCTTCACTTCTGACTGTGTTCCCTGTCAGCGTGAGCACCCCGAGCTGATCAAGTTTGTCGATCAACAACGCTCGCTCGGCAACGATGGTGCCGAGTTCTATTCGATCGTCCAGAACGACGACGAAGCAAACGTCGATGCCTTCTTCTCGAAGCGCGGCGGCGACTGGCCGATTGTCTACGACGATCAATACCAGTTCCAGAATGACTTCGGGGTTGCACAGGTGCCGGAAACTTGGATCATCGACCCCGACGGATTCGTGCGAGGGCGAATCATCTCAGAGGTGACGGCAGAGTTTCTGAGCACCAACATCCAAACGCTGCGCGAGCCCGCCCAATGAGCACATCGGTGTGGAACAAGCGTGTAAAACGATGGCCCGGTTGGGTGTTGTTGGCGTTCGTCTTCGTCGGATTGCTGACAGTAGGTGCGTCGCGCGACGGTGGCCCGCAAACACCGCAGGAACGCGCCGCGGCGATCTCGAAGCGCCTGGCGTGTCCGGTTTGTCAGGGCGAGAGCGTGTACGAATCGCGCAACACAGCTTCGAACGCGATCCGTCAGGCAGTCAAGCAGGAGGTCGCCGACGGTCGGCTTTCCGACGACGAAATCGTGCAACGTATCGTCGTCGCCTACAACGGTGAGGAGTTGCTGGTGCCGACTGCCAGCGGGATTGAGGCGTTGGCATGGGCCTTGCCTGCGACGGCGTTCGTGTTCGGCGTGGCCGGGCTGACGATCGCGTTCAGGCGATGGCAAGACAGCGCCCGTCGGCTCGGCGTAGCGACCGACGAGGACTACGCGCTCGTTGCCCGAGCTCTCGATGACGACTCGCTTGACCGAGATGAACCCTGACCGGCTCGCCGAACTCGAGGCCGAACGACGCTTTCTGTTGCGATCGTTGGCCGACCTCGAACGAGAGCACGAAGTCGGCGATGTCGACGAGATCGACTTCAGCGAACTGAAGGATGGTTACACCGTGCGCGCAGCGGCCACGATGCGTGCGATCGCCGACGGTCGTTCTGCGCTTCCCGCTCGCGCGCCGGCGAACTGGAAACGACGAGGAATGTTTGGCGCCGCCGTATCAGTGGCGATCGTCGTCGTCTGGTGGGCGCTGGCGGTGTCGTCAGCTGAGCGACTCCCTGGTCAGGAGATCACCGGACTCGACCCTCGTAGCGAGCGTCAAACATTGATCGTGCAAGCCAGAGCGTTGCAGTTCGAGCGTCCGGTCGACGCCGCCGCACTGTACGCCAAGGTGTTGGAAATCGATCCGCTCGACGTCGAAGCGTTGACGTACCGCGGCTGGTCGTTGGCACTTGCGGCGCGAACGGCACCGGATCAATCGACAGCAGCGGCAATGGTCGGGGAATCGGTTCAGTCGCTGCTGCTGGCGATCGAGACCGACCCGACCTACCCTGACCCGTTTTGCTTCCTCGGCATCGTCCAGTTCCGTTTCGTTGGTGATGCCAACGCCGCCAGGCCGCTGATCGATGGATGCCTCAGATCGAACCCTCCAGCAGACGTACGCGGCCTTGTCGAAGCCATCGATGCCGACATCACGCAAGTCCTCGACGAGCAAGGGTCCGCCGAATCGACCGCAGCTGACGAATAGGCTCCGCTGATGTCGAGTTATGGGGATCCGCCGCCGCCGCCAACGTTTGGTGGGGGAGGCACGCCGCCGCCGCCTCCTCCTCCTCCTCCTCCGAACTTCCCGCCCGCGGGCGGTCCCCCAGGATTTCCTCCTGGCTACACGCCTGGATATCCGCCGATGGGTGCGCCGGCCGGCAAGACGAACGGCATGAGCATCGCTTCCATGGTGCTCGGGATCTTGTCAATACCGTGTTGCTCGATTGTCGTTCCGGCTGTACTCGCGCTGGTGTTCGGGTTCGTCGGGATCAATCAGATCAAGAACGATCAAAGCCAGAAAGGCCGCCGCATGGCAATCGCCGGAATCGCGCTTGGAGCGGCGTCGATCGTGATCTTCGTTCTTGTTGTCGCCTTCGGCGACTTGAACTATCAAATTGGCGACAACCAGTTCGGCAACTGATCGAACCAACTACACAGCGGGCGGCGGCCAGACCGTGGCCTGCACGATCTCGCCTTTCTTGTTGCGCTTCAACACCCACACCGACGCTTTGCGCCAATCGGGCGGCGTGCGAATTTCGGTGCCGCGACGCTGCATCGCGGCGATCGTGGCCGGAATGATGTCGCCGTGACTGCACAGCACACTCGACGCCGGCACCTCGGCGAGTAGCTCGAGGACAGGTTCGAACGGCTCGCCCTCACTCAACCGTCGATCGACGGTGATCGCTGAATGGAGGCGCTTGCCAAGTGGCTCCAGGGTTTGGATGCACCGCACGTACGGGCTCGAGAACAGCAGCGACGGCGGTACTTTGGAAAGCCGCTTACCGAGATGTTCCGCCTGCTTCCAACCTGTCTTGCTGAGCGGTCGGTCGATGTCGTCACCTTCCCAGACGCGCCGCTCCCCGGCCTTGGCATGACGGACGAGATACAGCTGAGCCATCGCGCGCATCCGTCTCAGCGGGTCAGTTCGCCGGTCAGTTGCTGATGTCGTGACGTTAACCCGCGGGCCATGATCCCGAATGCGATTGCCCCAGCGATGCTCACGAGTGCAGAGATCAGGGTGACCGTGCGGTCGTCGATGATTGTCTCCGCCATCGCCCGTTCTTGATTGCCGAGTCCGCTCAACGAGCTGCTTCCTTGGCTGATCAGAATCGCCAGTGGAACCAGGCTGTAGATCACGAACCACGCGGCCACGATCGGCGAGACACGGTTCGGCCGCCAGTCGGACCCAATCGGGGTACCCGGATCGGAGGCCTTCCAAAGTTGTCGGAACATCAGAAACGGAATCACGTACACCATCGGCGGAACGAACCAGCCGCCGATCGCCCAGCCAGGGCCCCACGTTCCACCGCGGTGCAGAGTCCGATGATTGGCGGCGATTCGAAACATCCAGATCACGGTGACCACGGTCGCCGCGATCAACAACACCATCTGGATCATCGTCACCAGGACGTACGACAAGATGCTTTCGATGAACGCTTCGTCGTCGGTCGTTCCGGCGAGGTACGACTCGGCGTCGCCGACCAACGCCCGGGTCGTCAGCGCACTAGCGAGACCCGCAAGACCCGCCGTCGCACACAGGATGATGGCGGCCTTGCTCAGCTTGCCGATTCGGTGCAGTTTGACAGCACCCATAGGGCTCGGCGCGTAGCCCACGTAGCCAGGTGGCGGCGTCAGACTCGGCGGCGGGGGAGGCGGGACAGCCGGTGAAGGTGGAAACGGGGCAGCAGGTGAAGGAGAAGGGGCAGCAGGTGAGGGTGGAGGGGCAGCAGGTGAGGGTGGAGGGGCAGCAGGTGAGGGTGGAGGGGCAGCAGGTGAG
>JANPLQ010000008.1:0-7590 GCA_031422395.1 Ilumatobacteraceae bacterium
CACTTCGTTTCTGCCGACAACTTCTTGGCTGGACGACGACCTAAACCGGTCATGGACTGCTCCTTTCAACAAGCCCGCAAAGCCTCCCAGACTTGGTTCATTTCGCGCACCAACCTCCGCGGCGAAATCAGACGCATAACAAGACCAACATCACGAACACGGGCACCGCCAAGGACCGCCCTGACTGGCAACCGATCGTCCAGCCGCCTACGCAGGACGGCAAGATCGCTTGGGTATCCGCGGGGCCCGACGGGTCGTTCACGAATGACATCTGGACGATGGATCCGGACGGCTCGAACAAGACGAACCTCTTGCCCGGCGTCGCTTCTGAGGCATACCCGGAGTGGTCGCGCGATGGCACGAAGATCGCGTTCTCCCGATCCGGGACGCTTCCGAGCGGATGTCACTTCGGCGACATCTTCGTGATGGACGCCGACGGATCGAACGTCACCCCGGTGACGACGAACCCCCTGGGCACCGCCGCCTTCGACCCCACGTGGTCGCCCGACGGTCAGCGGATCGCGTTCACGCGGATCCAGCAAGACCCGAACACCTGCAGTGGCGGCGATGGAGGCATCTGGGTCACCGATGTCGACGGCACGAACCAGGCGGCGCTCACGACCGGGGCCGACGACGACGAGCCTGCGTGGTCGCCGGACGGGACCAAGATCGCCTTCCGGGGCCTCCATCCGGACGAAAACGGCAACAGCTACCTGGAGATCTACACGATGGATCCCGACGGCTCGAACGTCACGAAGCTCACCGACACCGACTTCCTCGCTCCCGAGCTCAACGAGACCCCCGTGTGGTCGCCGGACGGGACCAAGATCGCCTTCGAACACATCTTCACGATCGATTCGTACTACGAGATCTGGACGATGAACGCTGACGGCTCCAACGAGACCTCGGTGACCCAGAACGGCTTCGTCGACAACCGCGATCCATCCTGGTCGCCGGATGGGACGAGGATCGCGTTCTCGGGTCTTGAAGCCTTCGGGTTCAACAACGAGATCTATACGATCGGTGTGGACGGGTCCGACCAACGGCAGATCACGGACAACGCCGTGATCGATTTCATGCCGACCTGGCAGCCGGTCGTCGCGGCGCCGCCGCTCGTCCCGCCGACGTTCACCGGCACGGATCCCGTGTCGCCGGCGAACGACAACAACCCGCGGATCATCGGCACCGCCGTGGGGGCGGTCACCATCACCCTCTACACAACCGCCGACTGCTCCGGGACCGCCGCCGTCCAGGGCACCGCCGCCGACTTCGCGTCGCCGGGCCTACCAGTCACGGTGCCCGACAACTCGACCACCACCTTCTACGGCACCGCCACCGACGCCAATGCCGACACCTCGGCCTGCTCGACGTCGTCGATCACCTACATCGAGGACTCGGTACCCGCCGACGTGGTGGTGACGGACTGTGCCGATCCGGCACTCGCCGAGCTCACCTCCATCGAGGGCGACCTGATCGTGCAGGATCTGCCGGCGTGCGAGTCGCTGTCGCTCCCGGCGCTGACCGACGTCGGGGGCGTGCTCATCACCGGCAACACCGCGCTGGACAGCGTCAACCTCGCGTCGCTCGCCACGGTGGCGGGCAACCTCACGATCGCCGGCAACGGCTCGGGAGATCTGGACCTCGCGTCGCTCGCCACCGTGTCGGGCAATCTCACGCTCGCCGGCGACGGCTCGGGCGATCTGGATCTTGCCTCGCTCGCCACCGTGTCGGGTGACCTCACGATCAGCGACACAGCGTCCGCCACCGTGAACATGGCGGCCGGCGGCACCGTCACTGGCAACCTCACGATCGTCGAGAACGACTCCGCCACCGTGAACATGGCGGCCGGCGGCACCATCACTGGCGACCTGACGATCGTCGACAACGGCACTGCCATCGTGAACATGGCGGCCGGCGGCACCGTCACTGGCGACCTGACGATGGAGAGTCAGGGGGCGGGCGAGCTTCACCTGCCTGCGACGTCGGGCGAGATCACGATCGACACCTCGGGCTACGACGTGATCAGCGGGACCACGGCGGGCGGGTCGAACTCGATCTCGAACACCGACGGCCAGGCCGTCATGCGGGTGGTGCTCCCGGAGGGAACATTCGAGACTTCCGTCGCCTTCACGATCACGAGGCTGGAACCGGCGACTCTTCCGCCCGAGGAAGGCACCGGTGCCGACGGTGAGCCGGCCACGGTCGACCCGCTGGCTGCGTACAGCTTCGAGTTCGCCGTCCCGGTTCTCGGGCTCGACGCGACCCTCAGCTTCGACGTACTCGTCGACAGCCTCGACGCGGACGCACAGGCAGCGCTGCTCGCCGCCCTCGACGCAGGCACCGCAACGTTGGTGACCAAGGGGGGCGAGGCGGGCGACACGTACCAGGCGTTCCCGCTATGCACGGGCGGCGCGGTCCCGACCGCCGACGGCTGCATTCTGGTCGAGCGGCTCGCCGCCGACGGCCAGCCCATCACCGGCCCACCGGCGATCGTGCGCTTAACCGGTGTGACCGGCCACTTCTCGACGTGGGGCGTGGCCATCGTTGAGCCGCTACCGCCGCCCGATCCCCGAACCCAGCTCGAGGACCTCCTTCATGACGTCGAGACGTCGTCGATCCAACCGGGCCTGCGCCTCGACCTCGCCAACAAGCTGGGGGCGGCGCTGAAGGCGCTCGTGAAGGCGCCGCCCGACGTCGTGCTCGCCTGCGAGAAAGTCGCCGAGTTCGCGAGGAAGGTCGAGCTCGAGTCCTCGAAGAAGGCGCCCAAGATCCCCGCCGCCACCGCTGCGAGATGGCTGGAGGCATCCGCTGACATCCGATCCGGCCTCGCCTGCTGAACTCGTCCGGAGGCAAGGCTCGTCGACCGCCCGATAAGGGTGGGGCGCGAATCTCGTGGGCGCTCTCGCCGTTGGGAGTTCCTACCCGCGCCGACGATCGAACCGGGCAGTGCACCGCCGTTACCGACCCGTCGCGACTGACTGCGTCTACGAAACGATCTGCGAAGGATGCGGCAACTACCAGACCACGATCGAGTTCAAACCGACCCTCCGAGCCCAAGCCGACCACGCCCAACGCAACCCGCAACCCGAACGAGCCGCCATCTACAACCACCTCCTCGCCAGCCTCGAACACGACACCGGCTGACCAGCCAATCACCGGAATAACCCGACTCCCCCTTGACAGATCACCGGAACAACTGCCGTTCTGCGTGGGCGGAGTTACTGGTCAAGGGTCGAGACGCGATGTCACTTCTACGCCGAGCATGGCGAGCAGCAGCGAAGCGAATGCGGGGGCTTGGCCGTCGCCGATCGCGATCGGCACAAGACTGCTCGCTCCCTTCAACCCATCCAACGACGAGCCGTGGAGCTGCCCACGCTCGAGGGTCGCTGCAAGGTGTCGCTGATCGCCGAGACAATCTCACGGACGGTTCGGGTTGAGTTCCGCGTCCGGGTTGCCATTGCCGTCACCACGGCGGCGACTTCGTCGGGGGCGGTCTTTGGAGTTGATGATCGAGCTGTCGGCGAATCGGCGGGGGACGGGCTGGTCGTGGCCGTCGGTGGCTGCTCGTTCGGCGTTGAAACGGCGCTCGATTCTGGCCGGTTCGAGATCGGGTCGGTCGGCGATGATGTTCCGGTTTCTTCGTCGAGGATCTCGGCGCTCAGCACTGGCCGGGCGATGAGTTGGTGGGAGCTGGCGGTGAGGATGAAGTCGCAGACACTGATCGGGTAGAGCACGTTCGCGTCGAGCAGGACGAGCGATCCGACGACCGGGCGAAGGAGGTTCATTTGGCTGACTCGGCCTCGTGTGCGGGAGGTTCAAGCGGTGACGCTCGCGATTGAGCACGATCTGGCGAGCATGTACGCGGGCGAGATTGTGGAGGACATCTGGCGCGCCTGCTGCATGGAGACCGGATGCGATCCAACGCGCGACGTGACGCAGGCTGAACGTCATGGCCAAGTCACTTCGGAGATCGGCGGGCTTAGCAGTTGGCGAGAGCGGCAAGGGCGTCGCAGATCTGCTGTCGTCCGCCGATGCCGAGTGCACCGAGCTGTGCGGTGAGCACCGTCTTGGGGACCGCTGCGAGGTTGTCGAATGTGGCCACACTCTCGTGGTCGAGTCCCTCATCGGGCCCGACTCGGATGCACGTCGGTATATCACGCACGGTGCTCGTCACCGGAGCGACGACCACATTGTTGAGCACTGGAATCACCTCGTCACGAGAAACCACGAGCACTGGACGACGCTTCTGGTTCGGTGTCTCCATCAGCCAGATCTGGGCCTGGGCTACCACGGCTCGGCCTCGGTCATCGCGATTGCGTTCGCCATGGCGAGTTCGTTGTCTTCGGGTGTCTGGGGCAATGCTCGATATGACGTTGCGATGGCCTCACCGACCTGCGCTCGGTGCACAGAGTCGGCAAGCTGATGAACGCCTCGGCGGATCACCGCCGAGCGGCTGTCGGCCACGCCGTGATCAACGAGCTGGTCGATCAAGGCGAGTTCCTCGTCGGTGAACCGTGTCGGCACTGGCGTCGTCATACGAGTCAGTATACGCAGTGTAGAACAGCCCGCGTGACTGCTCTCTACCACGAATCGACGGAGGGTGGGCAAGCGGCGGAAAATGGCGGCCTCGGCGACCACACCGCCAGATCGTTCGATCATGAAGGTCGCTTCGGCGACAACCATCGCCGGAACATTGCAGGGTTCCGATCGCCTCGGCGAAAATCTTGCGACAGACGGCGTACTCCGGGTCCTTCAGGTTCGCAGCGGCGACGAACGGTCCGGTGTCAACGATCAATGTGAGCCGAATCCATTGTCACGGAGAAAGTCATCGACGTCTCGACCGGTCACATCGTCGGATTCAAACGGCCCGATGAATTCGAGCGGATCAATCTTGCTCGCCTGCTCGCAAGATCGCTCAGTCGCGCCATCAGATGATCCTGCACGAGCTCGACGAACGCACCGTCAAAGGCTGGTCGGCTACAGCCCGTCGTGGTGTGAGAGCCCGGGTGGACGCTTGGGATCACGCGGATCCGCGTTTTTACCGATGCGCTTAAACAACAGCCTCCGTACGCTCGCAGCGAGGCTGCATTCGTGGCCAACGAAAGAGGAGACGACAGAGATGACCGTATTCATGGTTGATCGGGATCTTCCGGGCATCACGCTCGACGCACTCGGGCAGGCACAGGCCAAGGCGATCGAGACCGCCGGTAACTACCAGCGCAATGGGCGCGATGTTCGCTACATCCGAAGCACATTTGTGCCCGGCGAGTCACATTGCATGTGCTTGTTCGAGGCGCCGACCGCTCAGGACGTGGCAGACCTCAATGATGAGGCCGGTATCCCTTACACGCGAGTGACTGAAGCGCTCGATCTGACGCCCTGAACAGCGCCCTCCGACAACCCCTGCCGGTCCGCCCACGTCGCGAGCTGTGTGCGCGACGTGAGACCTAGTTTGGTGAAGATGTGGGACAGATGGCTGTGCACTGTGCGCTCGGAGATGAAGAGTTGCGCGGCGATCTCGCGATTGGAAAGCCCTGATGCCACTAGCCCCGCAACTTGGGCCTCGCGCTTGGAGACCGCGCTTGGCTGCACCCGCAGATCGTCACGGTTTGCTCGTGCAGTGTCCCGACCGGCCGTGTCACCGAGCTTGTCGAAGCGGGCGATCGCCTGCTCGTACAGCGTGATTGCCTCAGATGCGTCATATGTCCCCCACCAGCCGGCCAGATTGTTGAGCATGGCGGCTTCGCCGTGAACGTCGCCCACGGCGCTGAAATGATCGTGCGCCCGCCGTCCGAGCTCGATGGCGTGGTCGAGGTCGCCATGCGCTGCGGCAAGCAGGGCAAGGTTGTTCAGACACATAGCGGCTCCGCGACGATCCCCCAGCGCGTCGAATAGCTGCCTGGCACCGTCGTAAAAGCGGACCGACCGATGGTCGTCACCGCAATCGTGGGCCACGTTGCCAAGGTTGGTCAGGACGCTCGCGGCCTCGTTCCGGGCACCGTCTCCTCGAAATATCTGGAGCGCCTCGAGCAGACGATCGAAGGCATCATCGGGTCGTCCGTCGGCTGCCGCGATCAGCCCGAGCGCGGTGAGCGCGAACCCGCGTCCCCGGTTGTCGCCGAGCCTGCCAGTGCCCTCCAAGGCAGATCGTCCCACCCGTTCAGCGGACCCGAGATCGCCGGCGTGGAGCAGAGCGATGGCGAGGGCGCCGGTGGCCGAGGCCGCCGACCGCTCATCGCCGGTCGCTTCGTGGATCGCGATCGCAGCTTCGAGATGCCCACGAGCGGCCAGCAGATCACCCTGGGCCATGGCCAATGTCGCAATCGCTCGGTGCGCGGCGGCTCGGTCAGGGGCCGGATCGCCCGACTCGGCAAGCGCGCTCTCGAGTGTCTCGCGCCCGGCCAGGAACTGGCCATGAGCCTCCCAGTGAGGCGTCAGACGAGTGGCGAGAACCAGCGTCGGTATCGCCTGCGTCCGTGTACTCATCGAATCTCGACGCCGCGAATCGGTCACCACCCACCTCCCACAAGCTGACGCAGCCCGACAGCTACCAACGAGCCCTACTGCAACGCGAGCATGCCACTTCTACCCACACAAGCTAGATCGAGCACGCCTGCGGCCTAAATCGGAGAGTTGCATGGGATTGACAGATCGTCGCCCCTTCTGCTCGATCCGTGTGTCAGTCGGCGCTGCACACGGCCCTGGCCGCCTATTTGCGGAGCCCCGATGCGCCGTTCGTTCTGACGCGTTGTCGAGTCCGGGCACGGGCGTCGTTCTGCGTCGCGCGTTCTGTGTGGTGCTACGCGGTCGGCAGGGGCAGCTCACCAGAGCGGCTCGTGCGGTCGCCGTCGGTTCGCAGAGGCTCCGGTGACCAGACCTGACCGGTCGTTGACTATTGACAGCAATACTCTCAATATGAGAGTATTGCTCTCATATTGCAACCACAATCAAGGAGACATGTCATGAAGACGATGACCTGCAGCCAACTCGGGGGAGCGTGTGAGCTCCCCCTCGTCGGCGAGGACTCGAACGAGATCATCCATGCCCAGGACCGTCACCTCCGCGAGGCGGTTGCGGCTGGGGGACGCGATCACGAGCCGGCGCTGCGCGACATGAAGGGTCGGTGGTGGCGCCCGGTCTCGGGCATGAAGTGGTACCGCAAGGTGCAGCGCGACTTCGCCGCCCTGCCGGGCGATACCGTGAGCCACTGACATGACCGGCATCGATTGGCGTCACGACACGTTGGACCAGATCCGCGTGCTCATCGAGCAGACCGCCCCCGACGTGTCCGAGGAAGCGAAGTGGGCCAAGGCGTCGAATCCGGCCGGCGTCCCCACGTGGTCGCACGACGGCATCATCTGCACCGGTGAGATCTACAAGGACAAGGTGAAGCTCACGTTCATGCACGGAGCGTCACTCGACGACCCCGACCGCCTGTTCAACGCCAGCCTCGATGCCGGCACAAGGCGGGCGATCGACATCATCGAGGGTTCGAAACTCGACTCGCAGGCGTTCAAGGCCCTGATCCGAGCCGCCGTCGATCTCAACGTCGGCCGAGCGGCCGCCAAGCGACGAAAATAGCTCGATCCC
>JANPLQ010000009.1:0-3258 GCA_031422395.1 Ilumatobacteraceae bacterium
CGTGCCGATCCCACCCTCACCTGAGGCGTCGAAAGCGCTGCTCGCAGCATTCGCTGAGCGGGATATCAACTGGCACCCCAACCAAGTGATCACGTCGCTCGATCCCAACCTTAAGGTCGCTCACTGCGCCGACGGTACGGCCCTTCCTTATGACCTCTTCCTCGGGGTCCCCGTGCACCGCGCACCCGCCGTGGTCGAAGAATCGGGCATGTGCACGGACGGCTGGATCCCGGTCAACCCGCTGACACTCGAGACTGTGTACCCCGGCGTCTACGCCATCGGCGACGTTACAAGCGTGGGCACACCCAAGGCGGGGGTGTTCGCCGAAGGCCAAGCCGCTGTCGTGGCCGACGCTGTCATCGCTCGGGTTCGGGGCGAACACAACGACTCGGAGTACGACGGGCGCGGCATCTGCTATCTCGAATTCGGGCGCGACCAGGTCGCCAAGGTCGAGGTCACGTTCCTGACCGGCCGGGCCCCGAACGGGCGACTGGAAGGACCATCCTCGCTGCTTGTCGACGACAAGGCTGCGTTCGGGGCGAGCCGCGTGCGTCGCTGGTTCGATCGAGAGTGGACAAACCTATGACAGCCCAGCCTCAGCAATCGCCGAACGGTGCGACGATCAACGGCACGATTTTCTAACCTGTTCACGAGGATCTGTCAACGCGTATCGACTGCCAAACTAGCAGCTCGGCCCGGGCCCGGTAGGTCTCGCCGACAACTCGGTCGCTACCTCACGACCGGGTGCACATCGCAGCTCTACCCCGGAATCAGCCCTCACCGGAACGCCGATAGTTCCGCCAACCTCCGAAGCGGGTGATCTCGGTTGCACCGTCAAGTGCGCGTGGTTCGCTCACGAAGCCCGCCACCGCTACTCCCCCTTCGAGCTCGACTGTTCCGATGCACAGCGGCGGCGGCACCGCATCGACGAAACGACCGAATCCATCGGGCGGGATTGCCCAGATATCGACCTCGATCGCCGCGCCACCCGGACCAACGTGAACCAGCGCAGGCTTTGCCGGAGCGCTGTTGGCAATCGCGTACATCCGGTAGACCGGCGCGGTCGTCGTCGTCGATACGAATACCGCGCCGCGATCGATCAATTGATGCTCCAAGGCTTCGCCGCGGAGGTGCGCCCCGGCTACGGCAAGCCGCAGCCATCCGGACGGCGTGCTGGGAGAACTGGTGCCGCCGACGATCAGGCGCGCGGCTTCCACAAGCGCACGGTCCGACCAGGCGGGTCCGTGGATCGTGACACTGGTGGGCGGGAGAATCCTGTCGCTTCGATCGGAGTCCGATCCGATCGGGATCGTGAGGGCACACAAATCGGCGAGGTTCGTGAACGTAGTGAACCGGCCGAGCCGAGCATTCGGCCCCAGCGGGTCGCGGGCCACGTCATCGAGCGTGACGTGCCAGCCGATCGTCGGAAACAACAATGCATCGACGGCGTCAAACAGGCCACGAATACGATGGAGCAGCGCCTCGACGGCATACCGGGCGCGGTGGACGTCGACGGCGCTGTACGCCTCGCCGGCGCGCATGATGCCCGAGACCGTGGGATCGAGGTCGTGGTGCGTCGAACGGAGCAGATGCCCTACTGCGGCCAGCCGTTCGGTGACCCAAGGACCGCCGTACAGTTGGTCACCGACGGCGAACAGGTCGGTCGGGTCGATCTCGCAGACTTCGAATCCGAGGCGTTCGACAAACTCACAGCTGTCGTTGTACTCGGCGATGATCAACGGTTCGACATCGAGGTCGACGAGCGTCGCCCGCGAGAGCACCCCGAACCGGCGAATGGGGGGTGATGAGACGACCGGGGGTCGCCTCGAGAACGGATCGCCCATGTCGTGCGCGGCGGCAATTTCGGTCACGGTCGCACCGAGTCCGACCGAGTCGGCGAACACCGCCACGCAGTCGATCGAACGCACTGCTGGCACGACACCAACGCAACTGAGCCAGCCTCTTGTCGGTTTGATGCCGACGATGCCGCACATCGCCGCAGGAACCCGACCGGATCCAGCGGTGTCGGTTCCGAGGGCGAATGTGCTCAGCCCGGTTGCCACGGCAACGGCTGAGCCGGAACTGGATCCCCCGGGTACGAGCGTCGGGTCGAACGGGTTACGTGGTGTTCCGTAGGGGCTGCGGGTCCCCACCAGGCCCGTAGCGAACTGGTCGAGGTTCACCTTGGCGACCGGCAAGCCGCCTGCGTTCATGAGTCGGCCCACGACCGTCGCCGATTGTCGCGGGATCGTCGAGCATGATGGACACCCGATCGTCGTCGGCACACCCACCACGTCAATGTTGTCCTTGACGACGAACGTGGTGCCCCTGAGCGGTACCTCGGCCGCCGGGCGTCGGTCGATGTCGGCCGCCCATCGCTCCAAGATGGTCGCCGAGATCGGCGTTGTGACTACTGCTGGATCGTCGTATCGGGCGAATCGTTCGAGGAACAGACTGAGCGCTTCACGCGCCGTCATGCGGAACCAAGCGTGTTCAGGAATGCCGACGAATGAGCCACCGCTCCGAACACGCCGCCTTGCATCGTCACCATCTTGAGCGCCGCCTCGTAGTTTCCGTAGTCGGTCGCGCCAGTGCAATCTTCGAGCAACAAACACTCGAATCCTCGGTCGTTGGCCTCGCGCATGGTGGTGTGCACGCAGACGTCGGTCGTGATCCCGGTCAGGATCAGATGCGTAATTCCCTTGTTTCGGAGTACGAGTTCGAGATCGGTGGCATAGAAGCTGCCCTTGCCCGGCTTGTCAATCACCCGCTCGCCGGCAATCGGATACACCTCGGGAACGATGTCCCAACCGACCTCACCACGGACGAGGATCCGGCCGCACGGCCCGGGGTCACCGATCCCGGCACCAATCTGCTTCGAGCGCCAGGCTTTGTTGGGCGGCAAGTCGGACAGATCCGGCTCGTGGCCCTCACGTGTGTGAATCACGGTCAGCCCGACCGAACGGGCGGCAGCAAGTACGCGAGCGGTCGGTTCCAGACCTGATCGTGTCAGCGATAGGTCGTACCCCATCGCATCGACATATCCTCCCGGCCCGCAGAAGTCGGTCTGCCAGTCGATCAGGATCAACGCTGTTCGAGCGGGATCAATCTGTCCATCGAACGGCCATGCGTATGGGTTGGCATCAATGGTGCCGAAAATGGTCATCAAACTCTCCTTGGTTCGGTTCCGTATGCGACGATCACATCATCGGTCTGGCCGACTGCGCCGAAGATGCCTCCTGACATCTCGATCGACGA
>JANPLQ010000010.1:0-32946 GCA_031422395.1 Ilumatobacteraceae bacterium
GAGGTCGTGCTGGCCGCCAACCTGCCAATCGAGTTCGTCGGTTGGGATATCAGTCGTTTCTACGCCGTAATCGAACCGGCGCTGGCAGCCGAGATCAGAACAATTTCGTCGCTCGGCGAATTCGTCGTCGATGTCAACCGGGTCGTTGCCAGGTTCTGCGCGCAAGACACCAAGCTGGCCGGCTTCGATCTCCCCGACCCGATCGCCATGGCATACGCGATCGACCCGGCGATCGCAACCGAAACCCGCTACCTGCACCTCGCAGTCGAAACCGGCAGCGCCTTGACTCGCGGCATGGTCGTGATGGACTTGCTCGGTTTCATGGGCCACGAACCGAACGCGCTGGTCGTCACCAAAGCAGACAGATCCCTGTTCATCCAAATGCTCCTCGCCGCCGTGAAGTAGCCCCGCCCCCAAGAAACCCGCGTTCATGTCGCGTTGAACACGTCATGGAGGTGCTGAGCGCGACATGAACGCGGTTTGTTCGTTAACTGACGAGCTCGCACCAATCTTTGTAGCGGTCTTCCTGACCGCGCACGACTCGGCCGTACAGATCGGCGATTGCCTGGGTCTTCGGGCCTGGGCATGGGATCGATCGATCGTCGACCGAATTGACCGAGCTGACCTCAGCCGCGGTTCCGACGAGGAACATTTCGTCGGCGATGTAGAGATCGGATCGAGCCAGGTTGTCGGACACGGCCTCATACCCGAGTTCACGGGCCAATACCATGACCGTGTTCTGAGTAATACCCTCAAGCGCTCCAGCCGAGAGCGGCGGGGTGATCAGCTTGTCTTTGCGGCTCACGAAGACGTTCTCGCCAGAGCACTCTGCGACCAGTCCGTTCGGAGCCAGCATCAGCGCCTCGTCGTACCCGGCCTTGAGTGCTTCGACCTTGGCGAGCGACGAGTTGACGTAATTACCGGTCGTCTTGGCGGCCGGCGGCATCGTGTTGTGATCGTGACGGGTCCACGACGACGTCTTCAACCGGACACCCTTGGTGACGGCATCGTCGCCGAGATAGGCGCCCCACGGCCAACACGCAATCGCCACGTCGACCGAGCATGGCATCGTGTTCAAACCCATCTCGCCGTATCCGTAATAGGCGATCGGACGGACGTAGCATGACGCCAGACCGGTTGACGCGACAGTGGCCTTCGTCGCCGCAATCAGTTCTTCGACCGAGTACGGAATCTCCATTCCGAGGATCTTGCCTGAGTTGTGAAGTCGCTCGATGTGATCGGTCAACCGGAACACGGCCGGACCCTGCGATGTCTCGTAGGCTCGTATGCCTTCGAACACGCCGGTGCCGTAGTGAAGGGTGTGCGTCATCACGTGGATCCGGGCGTTCTCCCAGTCGACGAGTTCGCCATTCATCCAGATCTTTGGGGTAGGGGTAATCGGCATAATCTCAGTCTCGCACTCGTGAGGCAACCGTGTCACCCACTGAGGTGGTGCTAGAGGTAACCGGATCACGCTCGCGGCACACAGCTACAGTTGATTGTCATGTCGTCGCAGGGGTCCGACAGCGTTAACCGAGACCTCAACGCGATCGTAGTCGACCACGTCACCCGCACGCTCTGGGCGCTACCTCCCGCAATTCTGCTGGTGGTCGCGTCGCTCTGGAACGATCTACCTCGATCGTGGTTACTTGGTTGGGCGGCGCTGGCAGGTATCGACGTGGTTCGCACCTACCTCGGGACACTCGACAACAAGCGGCGATCAGCGTCACCGCAACCTGACACCGCGTTCGTCCGCCGTAACACTCCACACTTTGCCAGCTTCGGTCTTGTGTGGGGCACCTTGCCATTGATCTGTCGCCTCCAAGGCACCGAACGGTCGGTTTGGCTCTCGCTGATCGTCGTGATGGCCGTCCTCGCGTTGATCGTTTTCGTCACCGCCACGTCAAGACCATTGTTTATCGTGACACTTGCTGCGTTGATGTCGCCCGCAGTGTTCGGCATGCTGATCGGCGAGTTCCCCAGCGGTTGGCTCGTGGCGCTCGTCAGTCTCCTCCTCGGAGCGCTGAGTTCGCTCCATAATGCCCTCCATCTTGCACTCCGCCAGAACCTCACGGTCGCCAATGACAACCGTGAATTGGCCGACTCGTTGGCGCGTACGCTCGGGCATCACGATCCGTTGACCGGGCTCTTGAACAGAGATGGGCTTCGCTCCCGCGTCGTCCAGCCCATGATCGGTCTCAACTCGAACCAACACATTGTCGTCGGCGTCGGGAACGTGGCTCGTCTGGCAGCGATCAACGAACTGTTCGGGGTTGCCAACGCCGATCAGGCGTTGAAGACGATTGGCAACCGAATCAAGGCGGCGGCAGGTACCGAACATGCCGTGGCACGAGGTGCCGGCGACGAGTTCGTCGTCGTGCGGGCGATCGGAACTGACGCTAATGCTGATGTTGCCGAGTGTCGCTCAGTGTTGATCGGCGCAACCAATGAGCCGATCGAACTCGACCGCCAGACGATGATTGCTTCGCTGTCGATCGCAACCGTGGTCGGTCAACGGGATCGGCTCGACGAACTAATCGCGCAGGCATCCGGCATCGTCCGCGAAGAACGGGTGATGCGTGCCAAATCGACGTTGACGATCGACATCCCCCTTGACGATCGGCGAACATTACTGAAGGAAGTCAGGCCGGCTCTTGCGGCTGGTGAGATCGTTCCGTGGTTCCAGCCAATCATCTCGTGCGAGACATCGGCGATAGTCGGCTGGGAAGCGCTTGTCAGATGGGAGCACGCAGAGCACGGAGTGTTGACGCCGAATCGCTTCCTCGGCCTGATCGCCATCGACGGCTTGACAACGAAGATGACCGACGCCGTAATCGTCGCCAGTGCACGGTTCGCACGACAACTACACGACATGTTCGACTCGATCGAACCCGTCCACATCAACCTCTCTGCGATCGATATTCGCCGCCCAGATCTTCCGAAGTTCCTACGGGACGTGATCGCCACACACGGAATCGGACCGACCGCGCTCGCAGTTGAACTGACCGAACAGGACGTGCTCGCATTCGACCTGGATCTGATGGAGAACCTCTGGCAGTTGCGTGACATGGGCATTGGTATCGCAATCGACGACTTCGGCACCGGCTACTCGAGCCTGAGCCATCTCCTCGACGTTCCAGCCAACACGTTGAAGATCGACAAACGATTCGTCGATGGATTGCCGTACGATCACGCCAGTCAGACGCTCGTACGGGCAATGATCGGACTGGCCGACAATCTCGGGCTGCAAACCGTCGCCGAAGGCGTCGAGGAAGAAGCCCAGACCGCGTTCCTGAGGAGCAGCGGGTGCACCGCGCTCCAGGGTTATTCGATTAGCCGGGCACTGTCTGGGCCGACGGCAATTGTGTTCGCGGAACACCGACGGGCGACTCCCGTCAAGTAGTGGTTACACGCGAAGCGATCTCGTCACCAACTGAGGTCGTGCTGCCGGCAATCGGATCGGCGCAGGCAGCACGAATCCGATCTGCGGCCACTGTCTCGCCGAGGTAGTCGAGCATCAAGGCCGCCGACAGAATCGCAGCGGTCGGGTTGGCCTTGTTCTGGCCGGCAATGTCGGGGGCCGAACCGTGCACCGGTTCGAACATCGACGGCCCGGTGCGGGCCGGATTGAGATTGGCGGAGGACGCCAATCCGATCCCGCCTGATACTGCACCGCCGAGATCGGTGAGGATGTCGCCGAAGAGATTGTCGGTGACCACCACGTCGTACCGATGCGGATCCTGTACGAAGTAGATGCAGGCCGCGTCGACATGGTTGTACGCGGTTCCGATTGTCGAGTACTCGGCAGCAACCTCGTTGAAGGCGCGTTCCCAAAGATTCCCAGCGAACGTGAGGACATTGGTCTTGTGGACCAACGTGACGTGCTTTCGCTGCCGCGTCGTGGCTAACTCGAAGGCGTAGCGAATGCATCGCTCGACGCCCATCCTCGTGTTGACAGAACCCTGAGTGGCGACTTCATTCGGCGTGCCCTTGCGGAGCACGCCGCCCTCCCCAACGTACGGCCCCTCCGTGTTCTCGCGGATCACGACGAAGTCGTGTGCCTCGGTGTGACCCGGCCCGGTCCCGTTGAACGGTCGCTGATTGATGTACAGATCCAACTCGAAACGCATCTTGAGCAACAGTCCGCGCTCGATAACTCCAGGGGGCACATCGGGCGAACCGACCGCGCCAAGCAAGATCGCGTCGAACGCCCGCAGTTGATCGAGCACCGAATCCGACAGGATCTCTCCGTCTCGTAGGTACCGAGCCCCGCCAAGATCGAACTCGGTGATGTCGAGCTTGACGCCCGCCGCCGACATCACTTTGATCGCTTCTGCCGTGACTTCGGGGCCGATTCCGTCCCCACCGATAACTGCAATCCTGTGTGCCATAGGGCGACAAATCTAGAGGGAGATCCCAAATCCGCGAAACTGTCTGCCCCGGTCAGATCACCGGCACCTGAGGACAAGCGGTTACACCCCGCCGGAACCGGGGCTTGGGTAAGCTCTGAAGTTATGGCGATTCAGCAGTTCTCCCGGGCGGCTTACGACCGATTGAAGGCTGAGTTCGAAGATCTCACCACCCGCGGCCGGATCGTGGTCGCCGACAAGATCGAGCGGGCACGCGAAGAAGGCGACCTCAAGGAGAACGCCGGATATCACGCCGCCAAGGACGAACAAGGCCACATGGAGGGTCGCATTCGTCAGCTCGAATACCTGCTCGAGAACGCGGAGATCATCGACGACCAGTACGTCTACACGATCGTGTACGACGGCGATAGCGACGACATGGCCGAGCGATACGTCGTCGGCAACCTCGAAGAAAAGATTGACGGTGCCGACGTGATCAGCGCATCAAGCCCGCTGGGCGGTTCGCTGCAAGGTGCCAGTGAAGGCGACGTGATCAGCTACCAGGCACCCAACGGTCAGCTCAAGGTCAAGATTTTGAAGGTGGAATCGATCTGACTGTCGCCAGCCGATCGGACGAGAACGAATCGAACGCGACCGATGCTCCCGACCTTCCGCCTGGTTGCGAGGTCGAGTTACCTGGGCTCGGCACGGTCTTCGTTCGCGATATCGCCGGTCCACCGGATTCGCCGACGTTGATCCTGCTGCACGGTTGGACAGCCACTGCTGACCTGAACTATTTCACCTGCTACGGACCTCTCTCCGAACACTGTCGCGTGATTTCGTTCGACCACCGTGGTCATGCCCGTGGACTGCGTAGCAAGAAGTCGTTTCGACTGGAAGACTGCGCCGACGACGTGATCGCCGTTGTCGACGGGCTCGGCATCGACACGGTCATCCCTGTCGGTTATTCGATGGGTGGTCCGATCGCGCAACTGGTCTGGCAGCGTCATCGCGATCGGGTCGATGGCTTGGTGCTCTGTGCGACGGCACCATACTTCGCCGGTAGTCGGCCGGAACGGCTGTCGTTCATAGGGCTGACCGGATTGGCGGCGCTCGCCCGAGTGACGCCGTCGCAGGCACGCGACTGGATCACCGATCAGGTCTATCTGCAGCGCAAGAGCCAATCGTGGGGTCCGTGGGCAATCGAACAGGCTGCCAGTCACGACTGGCGGATGATCCTCGAAGCAGGCAAGGCAATCGGCGAGTTCTCGTCGTCCGACTGGATTCGTGACGTCGACGTGCCGACTTCGATCGTCGTGACGATGACTGACAACGTTGTGCCGCTACGACGCCAAGTCAAGCTGTTCGAATGGATTCCGGGTGCCGATGTGTACCGTGTGAACGGATCCCACGATGCTGTCGTCGCCAACGCCGAACAGTTCGTACCGCAATTGTTGCGCGCTGTGCAGTCAGTCGTCGATCGAATCGAAGCGTGAGAACCAGCCGCCTCGGGCGCTCGGCCAAGGTCGCCAAACTCGGCGCCAAGGTGGGCGGTACCTACGTGTCGACGGCGGCCCGCAAGGTGTTCGCGTCGGCCGAACGGCGGATCGAACTCGACGAGCGACGTCAGATCACGACCGCCGCTCAGGTCGCCAGCGAACTCGGGCAAATGAAGGGCGCTCTGATGAAGCTCGGGCAGATGGCGAGCTATCTCGACGAAGGTTTGCCTGAGCCGATGCGGGTCGCGTTGGCGCAGCTCCGAGCAAGCGCTCCCCCGATGTCAGGTGACCTGGCTGCCGGCGTGATCGAGCAGGAGCTCGGCAAGCTTCCAACGGAACTGTTCATCGAATGGGATCCGGTGCCGATCGCAGCGGCCTCGATCGGTCAGGTCCATCGTGCGGTGGCAATCGACCCCACGACGGGCGACGAGATTCCGGTCGCTGTCAAGGTGCAGTACCCCGGTGTTGCCGAGGCGATCGAGAGCGACCTCAAGAACGCCGACATGCTTGGCGTGATCCTCAAACAAGGGTTCGGCGGACTCGACCCAGACGAGATGGTGGAAGAAATCAAGGACCGCTTGACCGAGGAGCTCGACTACCGACGCGAGGCACACAACCAGCAGGAATTCGCCGAGTTCTTCCGCGGTCACCCGTATGTGCACATTCCAGAGATCGTTCCGCACCTTTCGAGTGGGCGGGTGTTGACGTCGGAGTTGGTCAACGGGGCCGACTGGGATCAACTGCTGACATGGGATCAGCATGAACGCGACCTGGTGGGCGAGACGATCTTCCGTTTCGTGTTCCGCAGCTTGTACCGCATGCGGGCGTTCAACGGCGACCCGCACCCCGGGAACTACCTGTTTCACGGCGACGGCCGGGTCACGTTTCTCGACTTCGGATTGGTCAAGCACTTCACGCCAGACGAACTGCACACGTTCGCGGCGATGGTCAAGTCGGCGGCAGTCGACAACGACGCCACCGAGTTTCGTTCGATCGTCGAACAGGCCGGCATGCTGAAGCCCGGTGCCCCCGTCACCACGGACGCCGTCGGTGCCTACTTCCAGCAGTTCTACGAACCCGTGCGCGTCGACAAGACGATGACCTGGACGGGAGAGTACGCCAGCAGTATCGTTCGCCATACGTTCGATCGATCGAGCCCGATTTCGCAGTACGCGACGGTGCCGAAGGCGTTCGTATTCATCCAGCGAATCAACCTCGGGTTGTACGCCCTACTCGGCGAACTCGGGTCGACCGGCAACTACCGGCGGATCGCCGAGGAGCTCTGGCCGTTCGTGAATGGCCCCGCATCGACGCCGATTGGTGAGGCCGAAGCGGTATGGCTCGCCGCCCGTTGATCGGATCGCCGCAGTAGCGTCGCTGTTCGTGGTACACAACCGGTTTCTGTTCGGAGTGCTGCTCGCTGGCTCGTTGTCAGCAGTCGTCGGGTGCGGTACCGGGGATTCAAATGCCTCGACCACCACGCCGACCACCACGCCGAGCACATCAGCGGCACCAACTGTTACTGCCCCAATCTCGCCAGACGATTGTGTGACGCAAGGACAGCCGACCGACTTCGCTGACGGCCAGATCCCACCTGCCGTTCGACCTTGTGAGCTTCCCACGACGCTGGTTATTCAGGATCTGCGCACAGGTTCCGGGCACGTTGCCGCGGCAGGTGACACTGTCTTCGTCGACTACACAGGGATTCGAGCCGTTGACGGGGTGCAGTTCGACTCGAGTTACGAACGTGACGAGCCGCTCGACTTCGCAATCGGACGCGGAAGCGTGATCAAAGGCTGGGACGACGGGTTGATCGGTGCCCAGGCTGGAACGGTGCGGCGGCTCGACATTCCCACCGAGCTGGCCTACGGAGACAATCCACCTGGGGGCGACATCCGGCCAGGTGATCCGCTCACGTTCGTGCTCGAGGTCCGCGCCGTCGTCCCGCCGGTTACCCCAGATCAGGCTCCGACCGGCTTCGATATCACACCATCGATCGGTGCAACGGACGTGACGTTCACCGACGTCACCGTTGGCGACGGAGCGCTCGTCGAACTGGGCAGCACAGCGCTCGTACACTTGCTTCTGGTGCGCGGCGACAACCAGGCCGTGCTCTACAACACCTGGGAGCGTAATGAACTGGTGCCGGTGCCGATAGGCGACGAATCACCGATTCCTGGTCTCGGCAAGGGACTTGAAGGTGCTCGCGTCGGGACACTTCGGATCATCGCGATGCCGCCGACGTTCGCCTTCGGCGATGCGGGCGACATCGAACTCGGCCTGCCACCAGCGACCGACCTGATCATCGTCGTCGAGGTATTCGGCGTCGCCTAGCACCCAACTAGAGAGTGCGACGCTCGACGCGGGGAACGCACGACAGACCGGTCGCGGTGGCGGTGAACTCGACGGCGAACTCGGCTGATTCTTCGGCGGCCAGCAGGCTGTTCTCAGCTTGGATCAGGGCCAGTGTGTCGTTGGCTTGATCGAGGAAGGCCACGAAAATTCGGTACTCGACGTCGTCGTCGGTGGGGTTCGTAACGGTGCCGCTATACGTCCACACGCCACCCGCCACCGAGCAATCAGACTCGGTGATGTCGGCTTTCGCCCCATCGAATTCGCCATCTCCTGGCTGATCCCGAATGGCGATCAACGCTTCGACGGTCGTGGTGGTGACCGCTGGAGCATCTGGCGGCGTGCTGGCCGTCGTACCAGGCACGGCGGTTTCCGTGGAGTCGATCTCCTGGGCGGCGGTGTCGCTGGTCGTAGTCTCGCTGGTGGTTTGCTGTGCGTAGGGCGAATCGTCGGTGCACCCAACCAAGCTGGCCGAACACATCGCCAACATCACGCCAGCGACTACACGCTGAACGATCATGCCTTGATTCTGCGGCGGGAGACCAACAGGACAAGCCAGCCAAACACGGTCACGAGACCGCCGAACCAGACCAACGGCATCGAGTCGGCGCCAGTCGCCGGGAAGACCGGTCGACTGACCGTAAGCACCGCTGTCGAGGACGAATCGACCCTGGTGATGGTGCCTGAAACGACACCCGACACCGTGGCCCGGTTGGTGATCGATCCTGAAGACGTCGCTCCAACGATGTACGACGCCGTGCAGGTGATTGACTCACCCGGCTCGAGCAACTCGTCAAACCCTGGACATGAAATCTCTGACAACCCGATCAGCGGGTCAGCGATCGCAACCCCCGTGAGCCTGACGTTGCCGACGTTGGTCACGACGAACGTGTAGATGACGGGCGCTCCGACGGCCGCAACAGTCGGGGACACACTCTTGACGAGCCGGATCTCGGGACGTGCGCTGACGACCACTGACACGGTGCCGGTATCGGCTACCGACGCACCGGTGAGCGCCGAACTGCCGACCACAGTTGCAGTATTCGAGATCGATCCGAGATTGATATCTGCCTGTGTGACGACGTACGAAGCGGTGCAAGTCACGATCTCGAGCGGAGCGAGCGTTCCGTCGAACGAACCGCAGTTGACGACCGACAATCCGGGCATCGGATCGTTGACGACCACGTTGTTGAGCGTGACGTTGCCCGTGTTGGTTGCGACCAAGGTGAACGTGATGCTCGAACCGGGAGCGCCCACGGTCGAGGGTGCGACAGTCTTTGTCAGCGTGATCTGAGGACTCTGCACGAGGTTGATCGCGTTCGTGTCGTCTGCTTCGATGCGTGAGCCGGACGGCGGAGTGCCAGAAGCGGTGGCCAAGTTGTAGATCACACCAGCATCGACGTCCGCCAATGTGACCGAGTACGTCGCTGTGCACGTAACCGACACAGCAGGAGCGAGCGTTGTCGTTGGGCACACAATCGCGGAGAGGCCCGGGAATGGATCGCTGACTCCGACGCCGGTCAGCGTGACGTTGCCGGTGTTCGTGACGAGGAACGAGTACGTCAAAACGCTACTGACCACGAGGTTGGTGGTCGGTGCCGCGGACTTCACGAGCGAGATCGCGGACACCGTGGCGGCTGGCAGCGTAACCGTGTCGGCATCGGTGACTGCAGGACCGACCGGCGGTGTGGCACTGACGGACGCGGCATTGATCAGTTGGCCGGTATCGACGTCTGATTGCGTGATGGTATATGTGGCAGCGCAGTCCATGCCGGCGGTCGGAGCCAGTGTCGCGCTAGGACATGCGATAGGGCCCAGCCCAGGCAGCGGATCGCTGACAGCGATACCCGACAACGTCACATTTCCCGTGTTGGTGACCCGGAAGGTGAAGGTGACGACCTGGCCCGCTGCGCTGTACGAGGCGACGCCGGCACTCTTCACGAGACCGATCGACGGCGCAGGAGTGCTCGTCACCGTTGCGCTGTCGGTGGCCGTCACTGCAGCGCCGACCGGCGGCGCTGCGCTGGCCGTAGCAGTGTTGTCGATCTGCCCGTTGTCGATGTCAGCCTGGGTCGTCACATACGAGGCGGTGCAAGTTGTCGACGCCGCCGGAGCAAGCGTGCTGGCCGGACACGTGATTCCTGAGAGCCCGGGCAGCGGGTCGCTGACGCCAACACCCGTCAGCGTGACGTTGCCGCCGTTGGTGACCACGAACGAGTACGTGACCGATTGTCCGGCCGCCGTCACCGTGATAGGAGTCGCAGACTTGACGAGTGACACTGACGGGAATTGCGTGGCCAGAACCGTTGCCGGGTCGGTGTCGGTGACCGCCGGACCCGTCGGGGGCGTTCCGCTGACCGAGGCCAGGTTGTTGATCGCCCCCGCGTCGATGTCGGTCTGTGTGACCAGGTACGTGGCTGAACACGTGGTCGACGCTCCGGGAGCCAACGCGCTTGCCGGGCAAGTGACGGCACTCAGCCCCGGCAGCGGATCCATGACCACAATGCCGGTGAGAGTCACCGCTCCTGTGTTGGTCACCTCGAACGAGTACGTGATCGTCTGGCCGGCGGCCGTGACGGTGGTAGGTGAGGCCGACTTCTGCACATCGACCGACGGCGTCGGCGTAACAGTCACGGTTGCCGTATCGGAATCGGTTACCGCCGGTCCGGTTGGTGGGGTTCCCGATGCGGTTGCAGTGTTGTTGATCGCACCGGCGTCGATGTCTGCTTGCGTCACCAAGTATGTGGCCGTGCACGTGGTCGAGGTGGCAGGAATCAGCGTGGTCACCGGGCAACTGAGGCCAACCAGGCCAGGGAGCGGGTCGACCACGCCGAGCCCGTTGAGCGTGACGTTGCCTGTGTTGGTCACCTCGAACGAGTACGTGATCGACTGACCGGCAGTGGTCACAGTGGTCGGCGAGGCGGTCTTGACGACGTCAATTGTTGCCGACTGCGTGGCCGTCACGGCCGCTGACGAGGCGTCGGTGACCTGTACGTTGCTTGGCGAGGCTCCGGATGCAGTGGCCGTGTTGTTGATCGCCCCGGCATCCATATCAGCGAGCGTGACAACATAGGTCGCGGTGCAGGTCGTCGAGTCGCCCGGGTCCAGTGTGGTCGCCGGACAGGTGAGGGCGATCAAACCCGGAAGTGGATCGGCGACGCCGACGCTCGTGAGCGTGACGTTGCCGGTGTTCGTGACGAGGAACGAGTAGTCAATGGTCTGGCCGGCGGCGGTCACCGTGGTCGGCGAGGCCGTCTTCTCTACATCGATCGACGGTGTCTGAGTCACTGCGACGGTCTCGGAATCGGTATCAGAGACAGCTGGTCCGATCGGCGGAGTGCCGGTCACCGTCGCCGTGTTGGGGATCGAACCGAAGTTGATATCGGCCAACGTGACCGTTCGTGTAGCGGTGCACGTCGTCGACGCAGCCGGTGCAAGTGTCGAGGCCGGACAGGTGATCGAACTCAATCCGGGGATCGGGTCGGATACACCGATCAAGCTGAGCGTGACGTTACCGCTATTGGTTACAAGAAAGCTATACGTCACCGTCTGCCCGGCGGCGATCACCGTGGTCGGCGACGCAGTCTTCTGCAGATCGATCGACGGCGCAGGTGAAGCCACGACGGTTGCCGGGTCATCGTCGCTGACTGCCGGTCCAAACGGGGGTGTGCCGGTTGCCGTCGCCGTGTTGTCGATCGCTCCGGCGTCGATGTCAGCCTGTGTCGTCGTATACGTGGCCGTACAGGTCATAGACGCCGCCGGGGCGAGCGTGGTCACTAGACATGTGACAGCGCTGAGACCGGGCAACGGATCGGCGACGTCGATCGCCGTCAGCGTCACGTTGCCGTTGTTGGTGACCGCGAACGAGTAGTCGACGGTCTGTCCAGCGGCGCTCACCGTGGTCGGCAAGGCAGTCTTCTGGACATCGATCGACCCGGTCTGGGTCGCAGTTATCGTCTCACTGTCGGTGTCGTTCACCGCCGAACCGTTCGGGGCAACGCCGGAGGCCGTTGCCGTGTTGTCGATCACACCGCCGTCGATGTCGGCCTGAGTGGTGATGTACGTGGCCGTACATGTCGTCGATGCAGACGGGGCGAGCACAGTCACTAGACAGGTGACACCGCTGAGGCCGGGCAAGGGATCGGCAACGTCGACCGCTGTCAACGTCACGTTGCCGTCGTTGGTGACCGCAAACGAGTAGTCGACGCTCTGTCCAGCTCCCGTGACCGTGGTCGGGGAGGCAGTCTTGACCACGACGACGCTCGGCGAGGGTGGAGCAGGCGGCGGCACACAGGCATCGTTGTCAGCAGTGGTCGACTCGCCTGAGGCGAGGGTGACGCTGTTGTGCAAACCCGTACCGGCGGCTCCGCACGGCGACAGAGCGGTGTAGGCAAGGAACGAGAACGTGACGGTCACCGAGTACGTATGCGATCGCGTCGCGCCGATCGCCGTGCCCGGAAGGGCAAGCGTGTACGGGCCGGCTCCCATTGCGTTGCCTCCGACTGGCGGAGCCCCGGCCGAAGCCGAGGTGGTCCAGGTGGCACCGCTGATCTGCAGGTTGGGGTCGAATGCCGGGGTGTCCACCAGGCCGCCGTATGTTGTTGGGGTGATTCCGGTATTGGCGACGGTCACGACGTAGGTGACGGTGTAGTCGCCCGCAGGCGTCGGACCATTGACGGTGCCGGCTGCTTTGGTGGCGTTGATATCCGGTAAACCGGTATTCGTGTACGTACACACAACTGAGGCACCATCGTCTGCAGCCACGATCGACAACCCATCGGCCGGGTTGCCATCGGCCGCACCGGAACACGCCAAGACCGTGGCGTAGTTGGTCGCGCTGCCGGTATCGAATGTCTCCGAGAGCGTCAGCGTTTCGCCGGCGTACACGGTGACGGCTGCGCCGGCGTCGACCTCATTGGTGGTGTCGGCCACTGCCACGAGTGTCGGATTGTTGGTCCCGCCAACGGCGCTGAGCGTGATTCCGTTGCCGACCTGGGCGTTGACCCACGCCTTGTCGAACCGAACCTGGGCGCTCTTACGAGTGTTGGTGAAGGTGCAGGTGAGATCAGCGCCGCCCACGACAGCTGAAGGGTCGATCGTGAGCGTGCCGCCGGCGAGCGAGGTCGAGACCGGCGTAGCGCTTTCATCGACACAAACTGCGGAGGTCAGGGTGTAGTTCGTCGGGACGGTCTCGGTGATGCTCGTGGCGACGTTGAGCGCAGTCAGTGTGATCGCACTTGAGCTGATCGGATTCGAGCTGCCGGTGTTCAACGACACACTGGGCGGCAGACCGTTCGTGCCACCGCTGAACGAGAACGTGTCGGTGCCGCCGAGCGACTGTTTGCGGATCACGACTGTCGGCAGCTTTTCGTTGGTGAAGCGGCATGAGATCGCATCACCGGGATTCGCCGTGAACGTGGCAGACCTGGTCGGCAGGTCAACGACCCCGACGGGTGCTGCAGATGCGTTCGTGCATGCGATCGCGGTCAGCACCCAGCCGACGGGCGGTTGATCTTCGGTGATCGTGATCGTGCGGGTGGGCGTTGCGGTGCCGAACGACACCGTAAACGCGTCCGAACCAGTACCGGCGGTAGTGGTGATCGACGGAGCAGGGTCGCTGGTGTTGCCCGTGCCGACAGTCGTAAATGTGAACGTACCGTCTCCGCCGACCGTGTTCTTGATCACAGAGATGTTGGCGTCTTTGATGTTGGTAAAGGTGCAGTTGTAGTCCGCTCCGTCCACCAGCGTGACCGACAACAAGCCGCTCGCGACGGCCGGTGTGTTGCTCGACCCAGTTGCACCGCCCGCCAGGTCGGCGCACGTAATATCGGCAAGTCGAAAACCGGCCGACGCCAACTCGGTCACGGTGTAGGTACCAGGCGTGAGATTCACGAACGCCTGGGAAACGGTCGGTGTGGTCGGTGGGTTGGGGTTCAGCGAGAAGCTCGCCGGCGTGAGACCCGTGTCGGTGTAGTTGAAGGACCCTGCTCCACCGATGGCGGTCTTCGAGATCGTCAGGGTGGCGAGTTTGTTGTTCGTGAACGAGCAGGTGATGTCGGCGCCGGCGCGCATATTGGCAGCCGGGACTGTGATCGCCGGAGCGGCCAAGATGCCGAAGCTGGCCGGGTTGCCGGTCACGGCGGCGTTGGCGTCGCTACACGTCGCCGACGTGAACTGCCACCCTGACGGAACCGTTTCGGTAATCAATGTGTTGGTGTTCAACGCCGTGGCCGTGAACGCCGTCGAAGACGCCGGGTTCATCCCGATCGCAGTCGTCACCGTGGTGGCGGCGGAAGAGAGGTTTGACATCGAGTAGTCGAACCCGGCGACCCCGCCGACGGTCGACGTCATGATCCTCACCGTCGCCGATTGGGGTGTGTTGGTAAACGTGCATGCGATGTCGTCGTCGGCCTGGAGGGTTACGGTGAAGCTAGTGCCTGGCCCTGCTGGCAGAACGGTCGTCGATGTGGCATTGCTGTTCGTACACGAGATCGAGTTGGTGTACTGGCCGATCGAACTCACCGATCCGGCAGCCATCGCTTCCGACAAGGTAAATGTCCCAACGTCAACGGTGTTGGCACCGGTCGTAGCGGAAGTGCCGGCACCAACTGTTGTGGCCGAATCGACCGGATTGGCCCCATTCAAGATCGAAACCGTCACTTGATCAGCACTGTTGGCCCGGCTGGGCAGAGACTTGTTGAGCGTGAGTCTTGCTGCAGGCACCGTGATCTGCACCGTCGCCGTCGCCGTCTGACCGACCGAATCAGTAATCGTGTATGTGTAACTATCCGTCCCAAAAAAATTGAGGTTTGGGGTGTACGTGAACGAGCCATCCCCATTTTGTGCCAGCACCCCATCACTTGGATCCGTGTTCGAGGTGATCGTGATCCCCGTCCCACTGTCATTGCCCAAGACACCAGGCACCGACACCACCAAAGGCGTGTTCAACGACGTGATATACGCATCGTCGTTTGCCACCGGCGCCGCCACCACCGTGACCGTCGATGTCGCCGGCACGTTGTCAATGGTCGATACCGTCGTGTCGATCACGGCCGACCCGATGTAGCCGACCACACTGTTGGTCCGAACTCCAGGCGTGATGCCAGCCGGGAAGGACACTTGGTAGGTGAGCGTGCGAGTGCTCGCTGCGGGCACCGAAAATGGACCCACGAACGTGAGGGTTGAGCCAGAGACGGCCGGGTTGCCGATCGCCACGGCGTTGAACTGAGCAGAGTTGTTGACGAAGGTGATCCCCGCCGGCAACGTGTCGACGAGATTGTCGAGGACCGCGACCTGACTCGTCCCGATCGTCAAGGTTCTACCCGATCCCGTCGATGTCGCCGGGCTGGTGATGACCACGGTCGTGGCGTTTGTGATGGACACGATCGCCGATCCGGTGGGGATGCCAGTGCCGATAATGGCCTTGCCAACATCGCTGCCGGTGAAGCCGGCGGTGGCCGATACGACTGTCGTGCTGTTGTTCGTCGTGACACCGTCGGTCACCGTTCGGGAGACCGCACCGTTATTTGTTGCGGTTACTGTGTAGGTCACGTTCGTCGATGATTGATTGCCGACTGCGACCGGGTTGGCGGACTTGCTGATCGTGGTGCCGTTGACGGCTGGCTGGATCGGCTGGATCGCCGAGCCGAAGTTTGAGAGGTTGGTGTGTTTGGTCTGAGTCCCCGACGAGATGTTCTGCACCGGTGACGGGTTGATGTTGCTTGTTGTGGTACCGACAATTCGGAACGTGTACACAACGACGTACGGCTGATTCGCTGGCGTTCCGGTGAACTTCCATTTGAGGAAGTCGAAGTGGTCGACCGAACCTGCTCCGTCGCCGAGGTCAATTTTCACCTGGGCGGCGACGAGTTCGAACACGTCGGGGCGCCACCCACTGATTCCTGCCGCGCCGGTAATCACCGTGGCCGGGCCCATTTGAAAGAACGCAGAGTCTGGATCGAGGACCTCACCCGAGCCGATTGTGCCCGTCGAACCCGTAACCGTCATCACCATGATCGCACCAAGACCCGGCGGGTTCGATGTAACCGTGGAGATGTCGACCTTGTTGGCGGCAGCTTGAATTGCGCTGATGACCCGGGCGTACGTGAACGTCGTGCTGCACAACTCGACTGCCCCCGGGAGGTCGGGACGGCTATCGAAGAGGCGGACGGTGTGCGTTTGAGCATTGCTGTCGGTCGCTGCCGGTGACGCCTGAAGGAAGAAGTATGAGTTGTCAGAGGCACCGTTACCCAGATTGTTGAGTTGGTCGAGGCCGTCCTCACCTGGAGCCAGGCCGATGATGCTTGTCGCCGACCCGGCGTTGAAGGTGTCGACTTTGGACCATGTGCCGTTGAGTGCAACCCCGGTGCCATTGGTGAACTTGAATCCCTCATAATTGCCGGTGAGCTTTGGGTTCGACGGGGGACTCGGGGAGTCATCGGTGTAAAAGGTGCTGCCGTGAAGGGGCGTCACCGTGATGCCCACTGAAGCACAGGTTGGTGCTGCGGCGACCGGTGACGAGACACCCACCGTCCCGATCACGGCGAGGAGTGAGATGATTGTCAGCTCGATCGGTCCGTGACGATGCCGCCGAATGACTTTGATTTCGTGCTTTGTCGTGAACATTCCCACTATTTCCGATCCCTCGCGTCAATCGATGCGCGCTTCGTGGAGTTTGGTTTTCGGCTTTTCGTCTGGTCAGTAACTCGTCGTGTCATGGACTTTCAGATCCCGATTTCTGGCCAGCATCAGGGCCATCATGACAGTGCGATAACGTTGATCGGGGGATTCCGCTGCGCTCTTTAGGAAAACAATTCCAATTTTGGTAACCGTCACGTCACCACAGGTTCGCCAACTAAATCGAGACCGAGGTCCAGAACTGGTGCCGAATGAGTCAGCTCGCCGACTGCTACGTAGTCAACTCCGGTTTCGCCGACTGACCGGGCAACCGCCAGAGTGAGACCGCCACTAGCCTCAAGTTGAACGTGAGGTGCGTGCCTATCGCGGTAGGCGACGCCCGCTCGCATCCCGTCGATGTCGAAGTTGTCGAGCATCACTTCGTCGGCTCCAGCCGCGATCGCTTGGGCGAGACCGGCCAGCGAATCAACTTCTACCTGAACCGGAATCGTGCCCTCGAGTGCACGCACTAACGCATATGCCTCGGCCACTCCCCCAGCGGATGCCACGTGATTATCCTTCACGAGCGCCATGTCCGACAGACCCATTCGGTGATTGGCTCCCCCGCCGCAGCGCACCGCATACTTTTCCAATGCTCGCAGACCCGGTGTCGTCTTGCGAGTGTCTCTCACCGTTGCCGATGTGCCCTCGAGCTGATCGGCCCACTTGCGAGTGAGTGTCGCGACCCCTGACAGATGACACAGCAGGTTGAGCGCCGTGCGTTCGGCAGTCAATAGCAAGCGAGTCGGTGCCGTGACGCGCACAACAGTCTGACCTGGCACGACACGATCGCCATCGGACACGAGATACTCGAATTCACTTGCCTCGTCACCACACACCGCGTCGATGACAGCGGCAGCCACTCCGAGCCCCGCAATCACCCCATGTTGGCGCGAACCAAATGTGGCAACGCTGCGTTGACCCGCCGGCACCGTCGCTTGCGAAGTGACGTCGACGCCGCCCATGAGGTCCTCTGACACGGCCATCCGAATGATCGCCGCCAAAGCGTCAGGGTCAAGGCCATCTTGCATCAAACGGTTACGGGTGTCAGCGGAGATCGGGTGAAACACGAACACGGTTGCCGACAGTAGTGGCGCTACGTTGGCCGGGTGGACGTGCAGGTCGCTCAAATCAACATCGGAACGATGATTGCACCGACCGATGATCCGGCGGTCAGTGAGTTCATGAACAACTTGGAACGGATCAACGCCCAGGCCGACCACGCGTCAGGGTTCGTGTGGCGACTCCAAACCGAGGCAGGTAATGCCACCTCGATCCAGATCTTCGCCAACCCGCTGCAGTTGGTGAACATGAGCGTGTGGGAATCGGTCGAAGCGCTGAAGAACTACGTATACCGGACGGACCATGCCGACTTCTTTCGGCGACGCGCCGAGTGGTTCGAGAGCGACGCCAAACGAGTCGCGCTTTGGACGATTCCGGCTGGAACGATTCCAACACTTGACGAGGCGGTCAGGCGAGCCGACTTCTTCGACCGCCACGGCGCCTCACCGTACGCCTTCGGGTTCGCTCGACCGCCGGCACCGTTGGTATTCGAGGCGACGACACCAGCAGATTCCGAAACCCTCAAGCTCATAATGAGGTTGAATGATGAACTTGAAGCGGCTGCCACCGAACCGCATGAGAATCACTTCTCGCTCGGCACGAACGAGGTGATCGGCAACTCCGGAGCGATGATCCGCGCCCGATTCGACGGTGCGTTGGTCGGGTGCGGTGCTGTGCGACGAATCGAACCCACGGTCGGCGAGATCAAGCGAATGTTCGTCGATCGATCAGTGCGTGGCAGCAAGATCGGTGCAGCGATCCTCGATCAACTCGAGTTGCGAGCAACCCAACAGGGAATCACCGAACTCAAGTTGGAGACCGGCCCGCGGCAGATCGAAGCCAAGGCCCTGTACGAGAAAGCCGGATTCACCAGGTGTCGAGCGTGGGGTGAATATCTCCAAAGCCCGAAAACCAGCCTCTGCTACAGCAAACCGCTCAGTTGAGCCTTTCGATGATCATGGCTAGGCCTTGGCCCCCACCGACGCACATCGTTTCCAGGCCGTATTGCTTGTCAGCTTCTTGAAGACCGTGGATCAGGGTTGTCATGATCCGCGCACCGGTCATCCCGAACGGGTGGCCGAGTGCGATCCCGCCGCCGTGCACATTGAGCTTCTCCCACGGGATCCCGAGATGCTTGGCCGACGGGATCACCTGAGCGGCGAACGCCTCGTTGATCTCGACCAGATCGATGTCATCGATCGTCATTCCTGCACGGGCGAGCGCCTCTCGACTGGCATCGATCGGGCCGAGCCCCATGATCTCCGGGTTCAGCCCCGACACGCCGGACGACACGAATCGAGCGAGCGGTGTGAGACCCAACTGTCGAGCCTTGGTGTCGCTCATCACCATCACGGCCGCAGCCCCGTCATTCAACGGGCAGGCGTTGCCTGCGGTGACCGAACCATCGGGACGGAACACCGGTTTCAGCGCCGAGAGTCCCTCGTACGTGGTACCCGCACGCGGTCCGTCGTCTTTTGATACCACCGTTCCGTCGGGAAGCGTGAGCGGGGTGATCTCCGCGTCCCAGAAACCGTTCTCCTGATTTGCAACCGCCAACTGCTGGCTACGAGCGGCGAACTCGTCCATCTCCTGACGAGTCACGCCTTCTTGCTGCACCACATTCTCGGCAGTCTGTCCCATCGCGATGTAGATGTCGGGAAGACCCTCGCCGGGTGTCCACACCTCAGCGCCACCCTGCGAGCGGTCGGAGGTGCGAGCACCTGACGGCTTGAACACGGCGTTCGGTGCCGTGTCGGAAACCCCATTGCCGTAGCGACTGACGGTCTCGACTCCGGCGGCGATGAAACAGTCACCCTCGCCGGCCTTGATTGCATGAGCCGCCATTCGGATCGTCTGCAACGACGACGAGCAATACCGGTTGACCGTCACGCCCGGCACGTTCTCGAGGCCAGCCAAGACAGCGACCACACGGCCAAGGTTGAAGCCGCCCTCGCCAGACGGTTGACCGACGCCCATGATCAGATCTTCGACGTCATCGGCCGACACCTGCGGCACTTTCGCCATCAGCGCCCGCACGATCTGGGCCGACATGTCGTCGGTCCTCAGGTCGACGAGCGAACCCTTCATGGCACGCCCAATCGGGCTCCGAGCGGTGGCAACGATCACGGCTTCAGTCATAGTCAGCAGCGTAGTTACCCGTTGGTAGGAAACCGAAAGCGAAACTCCGTTTACGCCAGCAGGTAGCCGAACACGTCTGCCAGTAGATGCGCTCCGCCAAGGGAATACAACGTGAGGGCACCGTCGGTACCGAGATTCATGAACACGCCGTTGGCCCGGGTGTCAGGCGGATCAGAGACGTTGATCGTTGATGTCGCCGGAAGCGTCAACCCTTTGGGGTACACCGTGATGTACCCAGCCGCGGCCTGGGTCGCTGTCACGTTGAGCACCACTGCGCCAGCGTCGTCGGGGATCCCCGCCACACCAGCAACGACCGGTGATATCTGGCTATCCGGACCAACGTACCCCTTCGGACCAGGGCCTGGTTCGCCCTCGCGGGTGTCGAACACACGATCCGGATCGAGCGGAACGAACAGCCCTGTGATGGACGTTGGCGCCGTGTTGTCGGTGACGTAGCCAGTGACGTCGGCCAGCACATGTGCGGCGGCGAGCGTGAAGACGCTGATCGTGCCGTCGGCGCCAACCGGCACGATCACCTGATTCGCCGACGTCTCCCCGGTCGCGTAGTTCAAGGAACTCGCCATCGGACGCGTCCCTTGGCCTGGCCACACGGTGAGGTACCCAGGCCCCGTGGTTCCCGTCGCGGTGACGTTGACAATCACCGCAGACACCCCGGTGGTGGGCACCCCCGCCTTGCCGAGCACCGAAACGGTGATCGACTCTCCTGCACCGACGAGGCCCTTCGGACCATTCCCAGCTTCGGTTGGCCGGGTGTCGAACAGGCGCTCGGGAGTCAATGTGATCAGGCGACCGTCGGCGATCGGAGAAGTCTGCTCGACGAAATAGCCGGCGACATCGGCGAGCAAATGCGAACCATTCAGAGAGAACACACTGATCTTGCCATCGGTCCCAACCGGAACGATCACCAAGTTGGCCCGAGTTTGGGCGATCTGCGTGGTGTTCAGGCTCGATACCAGCGGGCGCGCCCGGCCCGCTGGGAACACCGTCGTGAACCCTGGTGCTGCAGATTCCGTCACTGTGACGTTGATCGCCACAGCCGTCACGCCGCTCGAAGGAACCCCCGCCGCTCCCGTGACCGGGATGTCGATCGTCTGACCTGCATCGACGAACCCCTTCGGACCTGGCCCTGGCTCGGTGGGGCGGGTGTCGAACAAGCGGTTAGGCGCCAGCGGCACGAACTTGGAGGTGCCGGCGCTAGGGGTCACGTCCTGTTGTATTTGGTCAGGCGTGCCGCCGTCGTTAACGACGACGAGCTCGACGTTGAACGTTCCGGCGGCCGCAAACGTGTGCTCGACAACGGTGCCCGTTCCTGTCGATCCGTCGCCGAACGCCCAACTGTGACTGACGATCTGCCCGTCAAGATCGGTCGACGTCGACCCATCGAAGCTACACGTCAACTCGACGCAGGTGACCGAGAACGCGGCCACTGGAGGCTGATTGGGCGTCGTTGTCGTTGTCGTCGTCGTTGTCGTCGTCGTTGTCGTCGTTGTCGTCGTTGTCGTCGTCGTCGTTGTCGTTGTCGTTGTCGTTGTCGTTGTCGGGGGCGTCGTCGTTGGCGTTGTCGTCGTCGGTGTCGTCGTCGTGGTCGGTGTTGGTGGTGCCTGTTTCTCGATCCTGACGTAGTCGATGTAACCGGTGAAGTAGTCGCAGGAAATCTCGATCTGGTCGCACTCCGACTTGCCGCCGATCGACAACGCAACGGTGTTGGAGATCGAGCCGGTTGGACCCGCCAGGGTGGTGACCTCGGCCCCATCGACGAACAGCCGTAAACCCCAACTACTGCGTTCGCATCGGATCACATGCCAGTTGCCGTCGTTCGTAGCAAACGGAGACACAACGGCCCGCTGCTCCCCCTGACTTCCCTTGAACAGGCAAGTCATAAATCCAGACGGTTGCTCGAATTTGAAGTAGCCCCCGCTGGTCTGATTCTGCCCCTTCTGAATCACGTTGCCGTAGTCCGAGGTGGTGCTGTATCGGAACTCGACGGCGTAGTCACTGGTGCCCGGGTTCAGCAATGCGTTCGAGGGGACGAGCGCAAGCCGCTCAGGCATGGCGGGAGGTTGGTTCGGTACCACCGACGACCATCGGTAGCCCGTTGCGCCGCTGTACACCGCGCCGGTCTGAATCGCCGACCCGACCGTGCCGTCAAGCTTGTTTGGCCCGGAGTCGACGAGGGTCGTGGCACCGCCCGGTTCATTCATCTGATACGAGGCAACGATCGACGTGGCGGCAGCGATGGGGTCTCGGCCGATTACCACCATGGCGCTGATGGCGACGACAAACACCATCAATCCAAACCCGCTTCGTTTCACAACCGCCCGCCTTGTCAAGTCCATTGCTTCACCGCCAAATCGACCACTGAGCGCGGCACAACCGCACCGTTCACCACGCAAGGGGAACACTAGGTCAAAAACGTCTCAAGATTCCACTTTGTTCGTTTCGCTTGCAGAACCTGATGGTCAATCGCCAAGCGGCACCCGAAGTTGACGCGGGGTCGTCATTGCGGGAGACTCAGCGACAACTGATCAGATCGTCTCGGGGGAGTCGGATGGTCAATGTTCGGGACCACACCGCAAGTCACGAGGGGGATGCTCATGCAAGTACCGGCTCCGTTCGGATATGAACGGGCAACCAGTGTCGAGCACGCGATCGAGTTGCTCGAAAAACTTGGCCCCGAAGCCCGGTTGGTCGCCGGCGGTCACAGCCTGCTGCCGATGATGAAGCTGCGGTTGGCGCAACCGGAGCACGTCGTCGATATCAACGGATTGGCGGCCGAACTTGGCAGCATCCGCATCGACAGCACCGACCTTGTGATCGGGGCAATGGCACGCCACAACGACGTGCTTCACTCGGCGCTGGTCGGCGAACACTTCCCGGTGCTGCACGACGCCGAGCGAGTGATCGCCGACCCGGTCGTCCGAAACCGAGGCACCGTCGGCGGTTCGCTATGCCAGGCCGACCCGGCCGAAGACCTGTCGGCCGCGTTGTCGGCGCTCCACGCCGTCGTCACGATCCGCGGTGCCGGGGGCTCACGCTCGGTACCCGTCCGTGAGCTCCATGTCGGTCCATACCAAACGGTGGTCGGTGACGCCGAGATTCTGACCGAGATCCGAATTCCGATCCGGAATGGATGCGGCTGCGCATACGAAAAGGTCGAACGCAGGGTCGGCGACTGGGCGATCGCCGCTGCGGCTGCGGCGGTATGGATGGACGGCAGCACGATCGTCGATGCTGGTGTCGGACTCTGTGCCGTCGGTGCCGAGCATTACGTCTCCCCTGCTGCCGAGGCCGTGCTGCGCGGGCAGCAAGCAACCGAAGCAGTGATTGTCGCAGCCGCAGCGGCCGCCGCCGCCGAGTGCAACCCAACGACCGATCAACGCGGACCAGCCGAATACAAACGCCACCTCGCCGGCGAACTCACCGCACGCGCACTGCGACGAGCCGTCGCCCGAGCAACAGGAGGCCAGTGATGGCTGCCCCCATCAATGTCAGCGTCAATGTCAGCGTCACGATCAACGGAGCCGAGCGATCGGCCTCGTGCGAGGCACGCAAGCTGCTCGTTCATTTCATCCGCGAGGATCTCGGTCTGACGGGCACCCACTGGGGATGCGATACGTCGAACTGCGGCATCTGCGTCGTCGGTATGGATGGCGTGCCAGTCAAGAGTTGCACCGTGCTGGCAGCGATGGCCGACGGGAGCTCGCTCACCACGGTCGAAGGGCTCGAGACAGCCGACGGTCTCGACCCGATTCAACAGGGCTTCATCGAATGCCACGGACTGCAATGCGGCTTCTGCACTCCCGGCATGATGATCGCAGCCAAGTCGTTGCTCGACCACAACCCGAACCCGACCGAGGCAGAGATCCGAGACGGCCTCTCCGGCCAGCTGTGCCGCTGCACGGGCTACGACAACATCATCAAAGCAGTCCAGTGGGCCGCAGCGCACCAGCCCGAAAGCGTGCAGTCATGACTATTACGGAAGTTCCTACGAGTGCGGCTGGCAACCCGATCGGGTTCGGACGAATGAAGCGCAAGGAGGACGTGCGATTCGTGCGCGGTAAGGGCCGCTTCATCGACGACATCAACCTGCCCAACATGCTCCACGCGGCGATCCTGCGCAGCCCGCACGCCCACGCACGAATCATCTCAATCGACACGTCGCGTGCCGAGGCTCATCCCAAAGTTCATGCTGTGATCACTGGAGCAGTGCTCGAAACACTCGGCCTGGCGTGGATGCCAACGATGTCGTACGACACGCAGGCCGTGCTCGCCACCGACAAGGTGCGATTCCACGGCCAAGAGGTCGCCTTCGTGATCGCTGATGATCGCTATTCGGCGCGGGATGCGCTCGAGCTGATCGACGTCGAATACGAGGTGCTCGAGCCCGTGATCGACGCCCAGCGTGCGCTCGATGACGGCGCGCCAGTGATCCGTGACGAGAAGGAAGGCAAGACAGACAACCACATTTTCGATTGGGAAGCCGGCGATGCTGCAGCCACCGATGCTGCGTTCGCAAGTGCAGACGTGGTCGTCAAACAGGCGATGCTCTACCCGCGTTCGCACCCAGCTCCGATGGAGACGTGCGGCACGGTGGCCGACATGAATCCGCTGTCGGGCAAGCTGACCCTCTACTCGAACACGCAGGCACCCCACGCTCACCGAACCGTGTACGCGATGGTTGCCGGCCTGCCAGAGCACCTGATTCAGGTGATCGCCCCCGATATCGGTGGCGGGTTCGGCAACAAGGTCCCGATCTACCCCGGCTATGTGTGCTCGATCGTCGGGTCGATCGTCACCAAACGTCCAGTCAAGTGGATCGAGGACCGTTCCGAGAACCTGATGTCGACCGGTTTCGCTCGCGACTACCACATGAAGGGCGAGATCGCTGCGACGAAAGACGGCAAGATCCTCGGCCTCAAAGTCGACGTGCTGGCCGATCATGGAGCGTTCAACGCAACCGCGCAACCGACCAACTATCCGGCTGGTTTCTTTCACATCTTCACCGGCTCCTACGACTATGGAGCGGCGCACTGCAAAGTGACCGGTGTCTATACCAACAAGGCCCCGGGTGGCGTGGCGTACGCCTGCTCGTTCAGGATCACCGAAGCGGTGTACCTGGTCGAGCGGATCATCGACTGTCTCGCCGACGAACTCGGGATCGACCCCGCCGAACTGCGGATGAAGAACCTGCTCCGCCCCGAGCAGTTCCCGTACACGACCCCGACCGGCTGGGAGTACGACTCCGGCGACTATCCGCGGGCGCTCCAGTTGGCGATGGACATGGCCGGATACGACGAGCTACGCGCCGAGCAGGCTGAGAAGCGCACCCGCGGTGAGCTGATGGGCATCGGCATCTCGTTCTTCACCGAAGGCGTCGGCGCAGGCCCCCGCAAGCACATGGACATCCTCGGTCTCGGCATGGCAGACGGCTGCGACCTGCGAATCCATCCGACAGGTAAAGCCCAGATCCGGCTGTCGGTGCAGTCACAAGGCCAAGGTCACGAGACGACATTCGCTCAGATCGTGTCGCACGAGCTGGGGATCCCACCCGAAGACATTCAGGTGATCAACGGCGATACCGACAACACCCCGTTCGGACTCGGCACCTACGGGTCGCGTTCGACACCGGTGTCAGGTGCGGCAGCTTCGGTTGTCGCTCAGAAGGTCCGAGAGAAGGCAAAGATCATCGCCGCAACAGCACTCGAATGCTCTGTCGACGACCTCGAATGGGAACTCGGTCGCTGGTTCGTCAAGGGTGATCCTGATCAGGGCAAGACGATTCAGGAGCTGGCGCTGCTCGCCCATTCGTCACTCGAACTGCCGGACGGTGTCGAGGGTCATCTCGACGCTCAAGCTGTCTACAACCCACCCAACCTGACCTACCCGTTCGGCGCCTACATCTGTGTCGTCGACGTCGATCCAGGGACCGGTCACGTCAAGGTCCGCAGGTTCATCGCCGTTGACGATTGTGGCCCACGAATCAACCCGACGATCGTCGAGGGCCAAATCCACGGTGGCCTCGTCGACGGTATCGGAATGGCACTGATGGAGGTCATCGCCTTCGACAAAGAAGGCAACTGCCTCGGCGGTTCGTACATGGACTACCTGCTCCCAACCCCGGTGGAGGTTCCAACATTCGAACTGGGTGAGACCGTCACCCCCTCGCCGCATCATCCGCTCGGTGTCAAGGGCGTCGGTGAATCCGCAACCGTCGGATCGCCCCCGGCTGTCGTCAACGCCGTCATCGATGCCCTCAAGCCATATGGCATCCGCCACGCCGACATGCCGCTGACTCCGGCCCAGGTTTGGATGACGATGCAGGGCAAGACCCTCCGCACCGACCTCGCCTTCGAGGACTAATGGAACGTTCGATCGCTCGCGCTGACGAACTGCGCGAGGCCCGCGTGGCCTATGTTCGCGCTCTCGTCGTACTCGCGGAAGCGCCGACGAGCGCCAAGCCTGGGGCCGAAGCGATCGTGCTTCCCGACGGAACGATCGAGGGATTCGTCGGTGGCTCGTGCGCCGAGTCAACGGTCCGCGCGCAGGGGTTGGCGTTGCTCGACAGCGGCGAGTCGTTATTGCTTCGGATTACACCGACGCCCGAACCCGATCAGCCCGGCAAGCTCGTCGTCCACAACCCCTGCCTATCTGGCGGCACACTCGAGATCTTCATGGAGCCGATCCTGCCTGCGCCGCGACTCGTCGTGATCGGCGCCGCTCCCGTCGCGCAGGCCCTCCACGCATTGGCCGCCCCACTCGGCTATGTCCTCGACGACAACTTCAGCGGAGCATCGGCAGTCGTTGTTGCGAGTCATGGACGCGACGAAGAAGCCGCTCTCAGGGCTGCGCTCGAAGCCAACGTGGCGTACATCGGGCTCGTCGCCAGCCGAAAGCGTGGTGAAGCCGTGATCGCCTCACTGGGCGTGTGCTCGTCGCACACCTCGCGGATTCATAGTCCCGCCGGCCTCGACATCGGCGCTCGCACACCAAACGAGGTTGCACTCTCGATCATGAGTGAGATCGTGTCACTCCGCCCGCGTCCATCGGGTCGACCGGTCAGCGAGACGACCACGACAACCAACGCTGCGACAGACCCGGTGTGCGGCATGTCAGTCGTGATGGTCGACTCGTCGTTGCATCTCGACCACGCAGGTACACGGGTCTGGTTTTGCGGTAGTGGATGTTTACGAGCGTTCGCGGCGAGCCCCGAGGCGTACCAGACAACGTGAGCACACTCGATCAATTGATCCCTGACGTCGAGTCGCTCGGCCGAGCGCTGGCCGGCACCGGCTATCTCGCGGACCAAGGCCTGACCACCGCTCTGTTCTGCGCCGCCCGGCTCCCACAACCGATCTTGCTCGAAGGCGAGGCTGGGGTCGGCAAGACGGAAGCAGCGAAGTCACTGGCGCTCGCACTCGACACGCCGATCGTCCGTCTCCAGTGTTACGAAGGGATCGACGCCGGTGAGGCGTTGTACGAGTGGAACTACACGCGTCAGTTGCTGTCGATCCGGCTCGCCGAGGCGCGCCGCAACCATCTCACAGATACCGACATGTTCACCGATGAATTCCTCGTCGAACGTCCCGTCCTTACTGCCCTCCGCCACCCTGGCCCGCGCCCCGCCGTGTTGTTGATCGACGAGATTGACCGCGCCGACGACGAGTTCGAGGCGTTCCTGCTCGAAGTGCTGGCCGAACAGTCGGTGACGATTCCCGAGCTCGGCACGCAACGCGCCACGCATCCACCGATCGTGATCTTGACGTCGAACCGCACACGAGACCTTCATGACGCCCTCAAGCGTCGTTGCCTGTACCACTGGATCGACTACCCGTCGCGCTCGCGGGCGACCGAAATCATCCGCGCCCGGGTACCCGCCGCCCAGCAATCGCTGGCGGATCAGGTCGCCGGAGCCGTTGCCCGCCTGCGCACGCTCGACGTCCAGAAGTCACCGGGGATCGCCGAAGCGATCGGATGGGTTGAGGCACTACGGCTGCTGGGATTCAGCGTGCTCACCGAACAGGCGGCGGCGCTTACGATCGGTTCCGTGCTGAAGTATCGAGAAGACGCTCAGCTGGCCACCGAGCGTTCGCTCGCCTGGCTGGTTGGCGCCGATGCCTAGCACGACCAGCACCGTCGATCTCGCCGCCGTGGCGGCGCGTTTCGCTGAACTCTTGCGATCGGTCGGTGTCGCCGTCACACCCGAACGGGCCGGGCGGTTTGGGGCGTCGATCGAACTCATCCGTCCCGTGACGACCAGCGAGCTGTACTGGCTCGGCCGCGTCACGCTGGCCGCCAACCCACACGAGATCGCCGCCTACGACTCCGTCTTCGACGATGTGTTCCGAGGTCTGACCGACATCGCCGACAGTCGGGGCGACCTCAACCAACCGCAGCTACTGCCCGCATTTCAGACTGGCCAACCCAAGCCGCCGGCTACGGATGCACCTCCCGCATCAACGTCATCGCCCACCGAACCGAAACCATCGCCGATCACATCCGACCCTTCCGACCAGGACGATTCAGACGATTCAGACGATTCTGACGATTCGGACGACCCGAGAGACTCACCGCAAGCATCTCCCGCCAGCCAGGACGAACTGCTTCGCCACCGTGATTTCGCCGATTGCACCCCTGACGAACTCGCCCAACTTCGACGAGTCATAGCCGCGATGCAGGTCTCCGCTCCGCTGCGCCCGAGCCGTCGCCGGCGACGGCACCCGCGTGGCGACACGATTCACCGCCGGGCGACGATGCGTCAGGCGCGACGCACGGGAGGCGAGCCGTTCGTGCTGAGCCACCGTCGCCCGACCGAACGGCGACGTCGAGTGGTGCTGATCGCCGACGTTTCCGGTTCGATGGAGGCCTACTCGCGGGCTTACCTGTACCTGCTCCATGGCGCCGTCAAAGTGCTCCGAGCCGAGACGTTCGTATTCGCCACGCAACTGACGCGCCTCACCCGGGCGTTGCGGGTCACAGGCTCCGACCCCGAGCGTGCGCTGCGCGATGCCGTCGGCTCGGTCGGCGATTGGTCGGGAGGAACGCGGATCGGCGAGGCACTCAAGACGTTCAATGACGATTGGGGCCGTCGCGGCCTCGCCAGAGGTGCCGTCGTCGTGATTGTGTCAGACGGCTGGGAAGGCGGTGACCCTGCCCTGCTCGGCGAACAAATGGCACGTCTCTCGCGCCTCGCCCATCGAATCATTTGGGTCAATCCGAGGGCTAAGAGCGAGCGCTATCAGCCACTCGTCGGAGGTATCGCGGCCGCCCTCCCCTACATCGACACGTTCGCCAGCGGCCACTCGCTGGCGGCGTTCGACGAAGTACTCGCTGCCATCGCCAAGCGTTAGATCAGTTTCAGATCTCGCCGAGGTTGTAGTGGCGGCGGCACAGCAACTCATAGCGCACCGTGTCACCGAACATCTTCTGCGCCGTTGGGTCTTCGGTGTCGCCAACGACCACGGTCTCGCCTTCATACACGACAAAATCGTTGACGACGCGAGCGTTGTGGGTCGCCCGCGCACCGCACCAGCAGCGCGCCTCAACCTGAAGGGGCACACGCTCGTCGGAGATCTCGAGCATTCGTTTCGTGCCTTCGAACAGAAGCCCACGAAAGTCGGTGATCAACCCGAATGCGTAGACGTCGACTTCCATGTCGTCGACGACGCGGCCGAGTTGCTCGCACTGCGCCACCGTGTAGAACTGGACTTCGTCACAGACGAGGTAGTGCAACGGCCAGTGCTGGATCGCCAAAGCATGAATGTCGAGATCTGGTTCGACCTGCACGGCCGGGGCGGCGACGCCCAGCCGACTCGTTACCTGATGCCCCTCACGGTCAAGTCTTGTCAACAGCAGGCCGTATAGGTGGCGCGACGAAAGATTGTGATGGATCTGGAGCGCCAAGGTGCTTTTCCCTGACCCCATCGTGCCGAAGCTGAATCGCAATGTCGCCATGTCGAGCCGAGACCCTACCGCCGTCGGGTCACCGGAGTAGGGCTTGGACCTGCTCGATCGTGTCCGCTTCGGCGGCGTGCTTGTCGTGGCGATATTGCCTGACCCTGGCGAACCGCAGGGCGACACCGCCCGGGTACCGGCTCGACACCTGAACGCCGTCGAGCGCGATCTCGACGACCTGTTCCGGACGAACGAAAACGACGTGGCCATCGCGACCGCTACCAACACCGATACGGAGAGACATGAACCGTTCCGTCTGCCACCGCAGCAGGTCGTCGGTGAGTCCTTTGAACGTCTTGCCGACCATCACGAACTCGCCATCGTTTCCCCGTGCCCCGAGGTGCAGGTTCGAGAGCCATCCCTGCCGGCGACCGTGCCCCCACTCGACGGCGAGCACCACGAGATCGAGCGTGTGAACCGGCTTGACCTTGCGCCACGAACCCCCGCGTCTGCCGGCCTCATACCGCGACTCGAGGTCCTTGATCATCACGCCTTCATGACCCGCTGCGATCGCTCGGTCGAGAAACCGTTGGGCCTCGACCGGATCGGCGGTCACGATCGACGGAAGTCGGTTGGCGGCGGGAACGGTGGCAGCCAGGAGCTGTCGACGAACCGACAGCGGCTCGTCGACCACTGAAACACCGGAGTGAAGCACGTCGAAGAAGAACGCCTGCAGTTCGCTCCCGCGACCAGTTCGCTCGGCCCCGAAGTCACCCATCGTGTCCTGAAATCTGCGAGGAGCACCGTCACCATCGACACCGAGCACTTCGCCATCAAGCACCAGATCAGCGCCAGGTAACGCACTCACGACCTCGACAACACCGCTCAGTCGATCGGTGATCTCGTTCAAGTTGCGGGTAAATAGGCGAACTTCACCCGACGAACGATGAGCTTGGATCCGGGCACCATCGAGCTTCCATTCGATTGACGCCGGACCGAGCCCGACAAGTCCGGTACCGACGTCGAGCGCCGGTGAGGCGAGCATCGGCTGCACCGGGCGCGACGGGGTCAAGGCGATCGCGACGAGACCCGCAACCCCTGTCGTGAGAGCCGTGCGAGCGGCAACCGGCAACGAGCCGACGAACATCGCCGCCCGCTGCACGTCGGCAATCGAAACCCCAGCAGCACCAGCCACGGCGGCGGTAATCACGCCGTCGAGCGCGCCTTGGCGAAGTTCGCCGCGCAGGATCGATCGAATCAGATCCTGTTCCGGCTCGGTCGCCGACGCCAGCAGGTCATGTACCAGTCCACGTCGTAGGGCCACCGAACCGTCACCGCTGATCGTCGCCATCGTGGCGATCGCGGCGTCGACATCGCCAACGGTGAGCGACGGATGTTCGTTGGGCGCAGGGCGCACGTCGGCAATTGTCGCCCAACCGACACCGATCCGACCCTGGCGGGCATTACCGCCTGCGAAGCAAACGCCTGCCTCGATCTCGACGACGTCGAGCCGACGCAACACGTCCGCCAGGGCGGCGATCTTCTCCGTCCGTTTCGACGTCGAGGCGACGATTCGTGACGTGAGCGCGAGTTCGAGGAACAGCACGATCCCAGTGTGCCTGTCGCCGCCCGACTCGCAGCATCACGACCCAAGCGATTCGAGCGCTTGCTCACACGTCATCGTGCGTCGCTTCGACGGTGACATTCCGCCAAAGTACCCAGCTGTGATGTCGTTGTCGTAGGAGTATTGAAGGCAGTTCCGCCGAACCGGGCAAGTCAGACAGATCAACGCCGCTTGTCGCGAAAGGGTTCTACCGGCCTCGACGAAGAAGTGATCGAGCTGATCGATGTTCAAGCTTGCACATGCGGCGAGACCGACCCACTCGTGGTCGGGCGAGCCTGCGATGAATGCAGAGAGGTCACGGAGAGTTGTCATGGCTACTTTGATCGTCCGGTCGATGGAGTCGCGGTCAAGTGTTTTCTGTGTACAGCGTTCACCGCACCCATACCCCCATCACATCGACGACAACGTGCGACGAACGCAGGGTGTACACACAAAGCGTGCCCCCGACACCGATCGCGACGGAACTACCGATCACCTCACCTCGTCGGGGGTTCTGGACTGATGTCGTTGGTCGAGAATCGTTACAGTCCCACACGGTGATGTAGCCGACGTCCGTCGAATCGACCGACGTGATGTTGGCCACGATGCCGACGTTCGACGGCAACCCCCTCGTCGACTCGACGGCGACCGACAACACCGATCGGTCACCGAGTCGTGACCCCATCAGACCTCGGTTGAGATCGAGCGAGTCCGTGATCCGCGTGTCGGCCATTCGAACCGGGCGAACCATTTGTAGGCGTGCGCCACCTTCGATGTACATCGAGTTGACATCGAGTATCACGTCCGCCGCGCCGAGCGTCGTAACGCAGAATGTGCCATCGCTCGCAACCGGAGCAATGACCGAGTTGGCCACATGCGCTGGACCAACGATGTTGACAGTCGAGGTCCGATGGCCAGAATCCCCGCAGGCATGGATCGACACATAGCCAGGCTCGTCACTGACCGCCGTCACCGTGACACCGACACCAGCGGGCGACTTTTCTCGAAGCACGTGCGGTAACACGATTCGACGCGTCTCTCCAGCACTGAGCGACGTCGGTTGGTTCGTTCGCGTGTCATAGATACGGGTCGGTGGAACCGCTTCAAATCCGAGCGTGGCCGAGCCGGTCGCGAATCCCACGAGGTCGACGATGACGTCAGCCGAACCTGTCAGGTAGATGCAGAAGCCACCCGTCCTGACCTCGATCAACGACAGGTTGGCGACCGCAACCGGCGTTGTCCAATTCACGTTGGATGTGTGCGGACGCTCCGAACCGCACAGTCCGGCGGTTGCGAACCCGCTCTGCGATACCCCGACGACGGTCACGTTGGCGAACACGGCGACGGCGTCCGA
>JANPLQ010000011.1:0-2680 GCA_031422395.1 Ilumatobacteraceae bacterium
GCGCGCCCGCCAAGACCGACAATCGCTTGCTCGCCGCTGATATCGGGTGCGGCGGCGGTGAGGTATCGCGTGTATGGGTGTTGCGGATCCTCGAAGATCGTCCTCGTCGGACCCTGCTCGACGATTCGACCGGCGTACATCACGGCGACTCGATCAGCAAGATTTGCAACAACGGCGAGATCATGCGTGACATACAGCGCGGCGACACCGTGCTGACGTGTGAGCTCTCGGATCGTGGCCAACACGTGCGATTGGGTGCTCACATCGAGACCGGTCGTGGGTTCGTCGAGCACAATCACCGACGGTCGGCAGGCGAATGCCATCGCCAGCCCGACGCGCTGTTGCTGCCCACCCGAAAGTTGGTGCGGATAGCGACGCATGAACTCCGGCGTCGACGGCAGTAGCACTTCGCTCATCACCTCGATCGCCCGCGCCCGGCGCGCCTCGGCCGACCCACCGAATCCGTGGAACTCCATGACTTCGATGATCTGGGTGTCGATCCGTAATGCCGGGTTGAGCGAGCTCGACGGATCCTGCGGCACGTAGCTGACGAGCTTGCCGCGCGCCACACGCAATTCGCGATCGTTGAGGGTCAACATCGCCGAATCGTCGATCGTGATCTCACCGCTCCCGATTGCGACGCCCTTACGGGCATGACCAAGTACGGCGAGTCCAACAGTTGTCTTGCCCGAGCCGGACTCGCCAACCAACCCGAGCACCTCACCTGGGGCGATTCGCAGAGTGACCTCATCGACGATGTCGGAGCCGGTGTTGGCGACATTGATCCTCAGCGACGAAATTGTCAAACCCTCGGTCACTCGGGTGCCCTTCCGCGATCAATTCCGGCTGACGCACGCGATATCCCATCGGCAATCAAACCCGTACCCACGGTCAGAAGCGCGATTGCGATGATCGGGAGCACACTCCCCCATGGCTGGTCCCAACCGCGTAGTTTGCCGCGATGCTCATCGATCATCAGACCCCAGTTGGCTGCGCCTGGGTCCGACACGAAGCCAAGAAAGCCGAGCCCGGCAATCAGCGAGATCGCGAACGTGAGTCGAAGATTGGCTTCGACCAGTAGCGGCGATGTGACGTTTGGTAGTAACTCGGATCGGATGATCCGCCACCGAGACTCACCCAACGCCTCAGCGGCCGACACGAAGTCACGCTCGACGACCGAGACTGCAGCACCGCGCACGACACGGGCGATGCGAGGCACCGTGGTGATTCCGACCGTGAACACGATCAACTTCAGCGATGCACCGAAGATCGAAATCAACACCAACGACATGATCACTTGAGGCAACGACAAGATCACGTCCATGATTCGCATCAGGACCATGTCGAGCTTGCCGCGATCATACGCCGCTAGCAGCCCGACCAGGGTGCCAACAACGAGTGCCAGCGCGGTGGCGGCAACGGCCGCAATCAGTACTGGTCGCCCGCCGTACAGAAATCGGGTCCACACGTCATAGCCGAGATCACCGGTCCCGAATACGGTGTCTGTGCCAGATGCCTGCATCAGTTCGCCAGGCCACTGGTGGGCCTTACCCACGAACTCCTGCTCACCGAATGGGGCAAACCAACGCCCACACAACGCGATCAGCGCCATCGCTCCTGCTAACAGCACTCCGACGCGAGTTCGCCACAACCGCAACGCCACCCTCGTCACACTCGGTGGTTTGGCGGCAACAATCGGTGACACACCCTCGATTGCATCACTGGCAGTCAAATCGCCCGCAGTCACATCGCCCGCAGTCACCTCACTCATTGGACTCTGGTCCTGAGGCGCGGGGTCACGAGAATCGTGCCGACATCGGCGAGCAGGTTGGTCACCACGTAGACGCCGGCCAAAACCATCGCCAGGTACTGCACGACTTGCACATCGTTGGCGCGTACTCCGGCGCGCATCGCGCCACCGATCCCTGGATAGTTGAACAGGAATTCGACCACGATCACCCCCGCCGCGAAGTAGGCGACGTTGAGTGCAATGACTTGCAGCACGGGTCCCAGGGCGTTTGGTAGTGCATGCCGCCAGAGCACGGTCCGTTCTGGGGCACCCTTCAGTCGAGCCATCTCGACGTAGTCGCTCTCGAGCACCTCGATCAGCGAGATCCGTGTGACCCTCGAGATGTACGGCACCGCGCCGACCACGAGTGTGATCGTCGGCAGAACCAACTGCTTCATCTCGGTCCACGGCCTCGCGCCCGGGGGCAGTTGCACGACGGCCGGCAGCCAGTTCCAAAGCCCGGTCGAAAAGACGATCACCAGGGTGAGGCCAACCACAAACTCCGGCAACGATGCCAGGACCAGCATCGTATTCGTCGTGACACCGTCAATCAGAGAATCTCTCTTGCGCGCCGTGATCGCCCCAACAAACAACGAGAGCGGCACCGAAACGATGGCGCCAAGGACCAGCAGGAAGAGCGAGTTGACGACACGATCGCTGAGGTAGCTGGTGATCTCGACATTGGTGACGAACGACGTGCCTGGGTCGCCCGTGACCATGCCTCCCAACCAGTCGAAATACTGCGTCAGCATCGGTCGATCGAGACCCCACTGCTGGCGGAGCGCAGCGACCCGCTCGGGTGTTGCGTCTCGGCCGAGAACAGATTGGGCGACGTCGCTCGGGAGCAGTTGCGTCGCTGTGAAGATGATGATCGAGACGACCAACAACGAC
>JANPLQ010000012.1:0-65568 GCA_031422395.1 Ilumatobacteraceae bacterium
CAGGTTGGCGACCGCAACCGGCGTTGTCCAATTCACGTTGGATGTGTGCGGACGCTCCGAACCGCACAGTCCGGCGGTTGCGAACCCGCTCTGCGATACCCCGACGACGGTCACGTTGGCGAACACGGCGACGGCGTCCGACGGGAGGCCCACCGCCTCGGATATTTGGATCGTGTGGGTCGATCCGCCTGATGCCCGACTGGGAAGCATTCGACTGTCGTACACCCTGACCGGCCTAACGATCTGAAGGCCAACAGGTGGGCCGACAGGATTGGTCGTGGGTCCGGGCCGATCGACCGGCGGTGCAGGAATTGGCGTGGTGTCAATCGCCCGCCACACGTGCACGTAGGTTGCATTCGCCGAGGTCTGCAGCACGAGCGATGACTGTTGCGAATAGACCCAATCGAGGACTTCGTTCGGGGGTTGAAATCGATTGACTTGGGCGTAGTCGACAACGGTAAACGTCCGACTTCGATAGGTCACTTCGTCACCCATCCCGATCCCCAGGAGTGCGCCAAACGTACTGCCGTGCGTTGTTCGGTGACCAGCCAACCAGTGCACCGTATCGCTGGAAAGTGCTTCGAATCGAACGACGTTCCCGGCGTCGATCTCAGGCGTTCCACCTTCGACGACGCACCGCGAGATGCGGACGGCCGGGATCAAGAGTTGATCGCATTCGGCACCGACCGAGTTCCCGGCGAGCACCACAGGGACGAGTCCGATCAACGCACCGCAGGCGATCGCCCCCACGTTGAGTTTGCGCTTCGTGTGTGTCGTTCCTGTCGCATTCGGGCTCCGTGCCATGATCCGGACGGTCCGGTTTACGAGAGCGATTACCCGCACCTTGACGCAACCTGAACGAGCTGACCACGCTCAGGCAGGCTCTGTCGTTCGAAGCCGACCGGTGTGTCGCATCACGGCACAATGGAGGCAGCGGATTGCAGTATCTGCACGAGCAGGATTCTGCACGATCCGGTGTCGGTCATCGCACTCACCCGAACCTCTACATCTCGTTGGGGACCATTGCTCGGCGACACGAGCCGCTGACTGAGGACTGGCGACGTTCCACCAAGTGCCTCGATGGTCAGTCGCTTCCAATCAGCCGAATCAACTCCGACGAGGTGCTGGCTCAGCGGCTCCTGGACCAGTTGTTGCGCCGACCGACCGAGCAGCGTTACCGCAGCCTGGTTCGATTCGATGATCTCGCCCTCCGTCGAGACCAGCAGCATCGCCACCGCTGCATCGTCGAATGCGGCGCGACCGACGGCGCGACCGGAGAGTCGCGCTGCTCGCACCGGTCGGGCAAAACTTGCCGGATTCAACAATTGCACGACCACGACCCGCCCGACGAGCGGTCGATCGACAAATCGGAAACTACCGAACACTTCCAAATCGGGCATATCGGCTCGCGAAACCCATGTGTATCCTTCAACTGGAGCGCTCTCGGAACTGCCGAGAGCAGACCACAACCAGCCAACGTCGAGGTTGCACACGTCGTCCAGCGTTCGGTTGACGATGTCGAACTCCGACAGACCGGTCATTTCAAGCAACCGCCGATTCCAGTCGATCACCCGGCCACCTCGATCAACCACGAGGTGGGCCGTCAGGCTGTACTCGAACGAACCGTGAAACTGCGCCGATGAATCGGCCACAGGGCACTCGTCGGGGCGATCGGACTCACAGAACGATGCGATCACCGCTCGCGCGTCTCCGGCGGGATCGAGCATCGGCGTCGCAGACATTCGCAACCACGTCCGGCTGCCGTCGAAGCTCTGTACCCCGATTATGACGCCAACAATTGGCAGGCCGGTGACCAGCACATCCCAGATCGGGTTGATCCGGCACTCGAATCTCACGCCATCGGCATCGACCACATCCCATCCCTCGCCACCTAACCGACGTCCCCTGAGCGCCGCCTCGCTGAGATGCAAGATCTGTGTGGCGGCAGCGTTCGACCTGACAATCCGTCCGGTCTCATCAAACAACACGATCGCACCCTCGATCGCTTCGTCGGTCAAGCCGACGGGGTTGACCACCAGGTCAGCGTGCTGGGCACCGGTCGTAGTCATGTCGTGATTCCTCCTTGCGTGGCTTGCTTGTGATGGGCCTTCGCGTGTCGGCTCTTCAGACGACTGTCCGTGAGGACAACGGCGGTGCACGGGTCTCAGGCGCCGGTCTGCCCCCGAGATGACTTCACCAATTCAGAAGAATGGTTTTACTAGAGTTGACGTTGGATTCTCCCGATAGGTGAGTAGTTCACAAATCGCGAACTCACTCCCGCTAGGAAGGAACCGATCAGAATGACCACGATTTTGACTGATCACGCCGATACCTACCGCGACGAGAATACGGCCCTGTTTCGTCGACGCACCGAAGTCCGTGATGCGCTTCGATTGCTGACTGCAAACGAGGCTGATGTCACCACCAACCGACGAGTTCGCCACCTACGGCGTCAACTCGACGACGTCAACGCCCAGATCGTGCAGCACAACATGGGCCTGGTTCGGTCGTACACACGGCGGTTCAACGGAACCGTGTCGTCAGATGGTCGGGCCGAGTTCGAGTCGGCCGGTCTGCTTGGGCTGATGAGTGCTGTCGACAGTTACGACCCGACCTCCGGCACGTTCGGGCAGTGGGCCTTTCGGCCGATTCAACGCGAAGTGCTGCGTGCCGTTCGCGATGTCGACCACCCCAACCTGACGATGAACGACTTCGAGAAGCGACCTGCGATTCTCAAGGCTTACCGACAGCTGAGTGGCATAGATGCGTCGTACAACCCGTCCGACGCCGAGATCGCGGCAGCTGCCGGCGTCACGGTCGGGCAGGTTCGTCGAGTTCTCTCACCACCACAGCTCGAGTCAATGAACCGACACATGAGCGAGCACAGTGATGTCGAGTTTGGTGATTCAATCCCGTCTGACGAGGTCGGCACCGAGGCATTGACGATCTCCAAATTGGCGCTCGCGGCGCTCCGGACGTTCGGCCTGAAAGCGCTCGACGCCCGCGAGTTGTACGTCATCGTTCGTCGATTCGGAATCGATGGTGAGCCAGTCGAAAGACTGAGCGACATCGGTACCGCACTGAACTTGTCGCGCGAGGCTGTCCGCCAGATCGAGACGAAGGCCCTCGCCAAGCTGCAACACCCGCTGGTGCTTCGGAAGCTCAACTGCGCGGCTCTTGCGCAAACCTGAGGGCCCGATCTGGCCTAGCTCTGCGATCGCTTGGCGGTGTACATCGCGGCGTCGGCCTGTCGCAAGAGGTCGGCGCTGGATGCGCTGTCGAATTCGGCCACGGCCACGCCGACGCTGATCCCCACTGACATCGAGTGGCCATCGATCAGGAATGGCGCCTCGAATGCGCACGCCAGTCGACGCGCGAGATCCTGCGCTCCACTTCGGGATTCGGAGTGAGCGAGGACGACGAACTCGTCGCCACCCAGTCGGCCTACCATGTCGGACGAGCGGACCGTCGCCGAGATGCGTTTGCTTGCCAGCACCAGGAGCTGGTCACCAAAGTCGTGGCCATACGCATCGTTGACGGCCTTGAACCCGTCGAGATCGCAGAACAGCACCGACAATCTCGAATCCGAGTGATTCCGGGCGAGAAGCTCGGCGTCGAGACGATCGACGAAGAACTGGCGATTGGCGAGCCCCGTCAGCTGATCATGGTTAGCCCGATGCGCGAGTGTCGATCGTTCAATCTTTGAATCGGTGATGTCCTGCACGATCGTGACGACTTGGAGTTCACCGTTGGGTGCCAGCCGCGAGCGAGCTGCCACCGCAAGGTCGAGCACCTTTCCGTCACGAGTTCGTCCAACGGCTTCGAACTGGACGCCCTCACCGCAACGAGCGAGCGCCCGCCGGCGACGTTCGTGCTGATCGACGCCGTCAACCGAATCAAACTTCAACGGTCGACCGACGATCTCGTGCTTCGACCAACCAAACATGGATTCCGCTGCCGGGTTCCAACTCAAGATGCTGTTATCGGCCAAACGAACCTCGATGATCGCCATCGGCGCCTGTTCGACGAGAGCTCTGAACGAGGCATCGCCAGCTCGAAGCGCTGATTCTAGTTGTTGACGCGTCTCGACTTCGGCGGCAAGCAGATGAGCCGCCGCCGACACTACGAGAAGAAACAGTTGCAGCAACTCGAGCGCGTCATCTTCGCTCCGTCCCGATCCAACAAATGGTGCATGACCCGCAATCGTGAAGCCAAAAGCAACCGCTGCGACCATCGCAGTCGCCAGAGCAGCTCCTCGAGAACCGAACCTCACCGCAATCCAAAGAACGACGGGGATCAAGAGGAAGTCGATGGATAGCGCACTTTTCCAGAAGGCGAATCCACTGAATCCAGCGAGCATGCCCACGTGCACGTAGAGCACGACGCGTTCACGGGTCGCAACAGGTCGCTGAACAGGTCGGCTTGCGAGCAGGACCAGCGGAGCGACGATAAGCACGCCGAGAAGGTCACCGGACCACCAATCACCAAAGGCCGCCGCCAGGGGCGCTCCGAAGCTGGCGTGAATTGTCACCGCACCGACTACAGCGCCGCAGCTCACCGACGCAACTGCGGCAGCAACGAACCGAAGCACACACGCCGGATTGTGGACGAGCGGTCGATTCTGAAACAGAACGCCGAGGCAATAGGCACCGATCAGCGGCTCGATCACATTCGCCAACGCAAACCCGGCACTGGACTCGACCGGCAAACCGTGAGCTACGTCGACAACGACCTCGGTCACCGCGATCGCCCCCAACAGTGCGATTCGGCGACTCCAGCCTGAAGTGCGATAGATGACGGCCAGAGTGAAACCCGCGGCGGGGAAGAAGGCCGGTGTCGCGTCCTGCGCCAGAAGAAAGGTGAAGTTGGCCAGAAGCGCATAGACAACGCTGGCACCGAACATCGCCCAACCGATTCCGGTCGTCCGTGCGCTGGTACCTGCTGTTCGGCTATTCACCGATGCCTCCTCGAACATAATGGGGACGCGTCCGCGGTAGTCCGAGGACGGCGCCCATCGACTCCGTGAGGAGCGCCGCTAGAGATAGTCCGTCGGTCGAGGGGCGACGCACGAATTTTCGGTCCGATCTGCGATCTGCTATGAGATCAAACCAGGAGTTCACGACGAGGCAGCGACGTCTGCCGGGCCACAACAAGCGACCTGTGCTGACACGCCATTTGATGAACATCTGCAGACTCGTTGATCGACCGGACAGCGACTCTGCGGCTGCCGCGTCGCCGGCGGCACGCACCCGAATTCAGATTGTCGGTTGCGATCGATGCCACCGCAACCTCCATCACATCGAGGTCGGCCAGTTCGGCGACCTGCTCGATGAATCCGACCAGTAATGCGATCGCACCCGCAAACAGTTCACCCTCGTCGAACACCGAACGACACCGGATCAGTGCGTCCGCGATGTGGCGCTCGTCACCTGTGCTCATCGCCTCGAGTACGAGTCCTGCCGCGCCGACTGCCGCCGGTGAGGCGTACGATTGCGCGCTCGACCGAGCCCTGACTGCGGTTGCGCGTGCATCGGCCGCAGTCGCGACGTACCTGAATACCACGCCGATCTGACGCAGCGTCAACGACGTTGCACACGTGATCGCCTCGACACCGTTGGTTTCCTGACGACCGCTGAGCTTCCTGTCGATCACGAGCGACCGTACGGCGTCAGACACTTGTCGGTTTACGGAGGCAGTCGATCGGTGCGTTGTCACGCCGGAGACTGTCTGGAGTTCGGCCCAACGCGCACCCAACCTTTACGAAGTCTTGACTTAAGTCTCGAACGGTTCCGTCGACTGGCCGAAGAACGGATACGTGGCCCTGATCCAAACCTCAAATCCCGACGATGAGGCGTACCGCATGCACTCGTCGAGTGCTGCAAATGATCGCGCCCAGACAACCACCTCGGGAACGCGACGCACCCGCCAAGCCGCCACCCCTGGCATCAGCCATGCCAGCGGGCGAGCACTTGCGAAGTCGATCGCGGTCTCGCGCCCTGGCGCACGGACCACGATGCGGTCATCGACGAACTCGACCTCGTCAACCGCTTCGATGAGGTCGTTTTCCGCGTGTACGCAGAGTCCTTGATCCGGTCGCATCTCGACGACCATGGCGTCGTCAGCAGCCAGCACCTCGGCACCGTCTTGTGACGACCATGCCCTCGCGAGTCCGATCCGCTGTCGCCCGGGAGTGATATCGACGAATCCGAAACCGAACCGATCGCGCTGTCGGATGAGGTTCCGAACGCGCGCAAGCTGACTTGACCAATCGTCGAGCACTGACGGCGCAAAGATGCGGGTCGAATGCGACCCAGTCGACTGCGCGTAGAGGCGATCCCACGCGGCGCGGTGCAGTTCAGCGGTGAGCTCATGTCCGGCAGACCGGAGCCGACGAAGACTTGAAGCGGAGTCGAGGGTCCAAGTGCGTTCCCATTGGGTCCGCCATTGCCAGAACAGCCCTGGCACATCATCGCCCGCGAACGCGATCGCATCGTCGGTGAGATGCCAGTCACGGGTCCCGTTGCCCGTGACAACATCGATCACGTAGGGCACCAGTGGATCCGGCGGAGATGCGGGCGGAGGGGCATGACGGACGATCGCCAACAGGTCGGCCGACGGGACGACCGTCAAACAATCAGCAGCACTAACAATGACGTCCGTCTTGTTCCCGGGGTTACGTTCGTCGGAGACGATCTCGTTGCCCCACATGCCCAGACACTACACGATCACCAGATATATCGCGCGGATAACAGTCGTGCCTCCTGTCCGGGACCATCAGTGCACCGTTACCTGGGAGCGCAACGGCTACGCGTCCGGACCATCTTGGAATATCGCAATCCTCAATAGCCGACCTGCCGCCCATTTTGGTTTGGTGCCTGACACAACGGAGTCCACGACTTGACCCACGACATCTACATCGCCAGGCAACCAATCGTCGATCAGGACGGCGACACCTTCGGCTACGAACTGTTCTATCGAGAGGGTCTGAGTAAGTCGACGTCCTTCGGGGACCCGGATCGCGCCACCCTGGCCGTCATTGAGCGGGCGTACCTGCACTGGGGCATGGAGCGACTGATCGGTGACCGTTTCGGATTCATCAACGCAAATGCCTCGCTAATTCTGAACGGACTGCATAGCGCGCTTCCGCCTGAGGGCATCATCTTCGAACTGCGCGAGGAATTTCCTTACGACCAACCGACGGTCGACGCGATCGAACGAGCCGGCCGCGAGGGTTACCACTTTGCGCTCGACAACGTCCGAACGATCCGCCAACTCGACAGGTCGCGTGTGCTGAAACTCTGCAGCATGGTCAAGATCGAAGTTGGGGCGATCGGCGACAGCGAGATGCTTGCAATGGTCGAGTACCTCCGACGCGTACAACCGTCAACGCTGATCGTCGCCGAGAAGATCGAGACACGGAACCAGTACTCACGGTGCACGCTCGCCGGCTTCGACCTGTTCCAGGGGTACTACTTCGCACAACCAGAGGTGCTCCAGCGCAGCACCCAACCGGCCAACGCCGCATCTGTGTTCGCTCTGCTCGCCGAAATGCAGCGATACGACGTCGATATCGACCGCGTCGAGGAGCTGATCGGCACCGACCCGGCGCTGGCGTATCGGCTGTTCGCAGTCGTGAACTCCAGCGCATTCGGACTCGACCGTCGGGTCGAGTCACTTCGCCACGCAATCGTCCTGCTCGGCTTGAACCAGGTCCGTCACCTTGCGACGCTGCTGGCGCTGTCGGCTTCCGACGACAGCGACGAGCAACTGCTCACGTTGGGCGCCACTCGTGCCCGATTTGCGAGCGCGATCACCGCGGGCACGGACATGCAGAGCGAGGCCTTTACCGTCGGGTTACTGTCGGTCACCGATGCGCTGCATCGAACACCGATGGACAAGATACTTCATGAGCTACCGGTGTCCGACGAGATCAGCTCAGCCCTGACAAGTGGCGCAGGTCGACTCGGATTCCTGCTCGAACTCGCACGGGCGTGCGAGGCGGCCGACGATGACCGCATCAACCAACTATGGCCAGGCCCGATCGACGACATCAAGCAGCAATACCACGACGCCGCTCGGTGGGCGGCGGCGATGAGAGCGCAGATCACGGTACAAACGGCATCGAATATCGCAGCCAACCCCGCAGCCAACGAATCGATGTTGGCCCACACTGGGGCCTGACTGTGAGCGTGCGATACTCGCCAGATCATGCTGGCCGATCCCGATCCGGATTTTGTAGCCGCCTGGCTTGCTGAACAGGGCGTCACGCCGGGCAGCGTTGTCGGGCTCGCGTTCAGATCGGGCGTCGGGCTGGCACTGGTAGTCGGCACGGAACAACTGGCGGTTGCCGCCAACGACCCAACGCGTGTCGTTCGGATTCTCGACTCGACAGTGAGGCCACGGTGGATTTGGTGGGATCGATCGACCGCCGATCCACTCGCAACTGCCGGCGTACCGATCGGCCGCTGTTGGGACGTGCTGACTGTCCATCGGCTGCTCCAGGGTGGGTGGCGGGCATCCGTTGCTGCCGTGTGGGCGCTGCACCATGGGCTTGACCTCGACAGTCTGCCAACCATGGGGCAACTCGACCTACTATCGACGAGCAACGAGGGTGGCGACCGCGAAGACCCGGTTCGCCCAGACGGTCATCTCAGACCTGAGTGGGTTGCGGGTGCCTGGGGCGACTCGCCCGCCCGATTAGCACGGTGGGCCAGACTGGCCTGTCACGTCGCCAACGATCAACGGGCGCAGCTCGCCGAGCGACCCTCGCCCGACCGGGCACTCTCAACCGCTCGGTCCGAATCGGCCGCCGAATATCTTTGTGCCGAACTCACCGTCGAGGGTCTCCCGATCGACATGGCGGAGGTGCTGCGGATCATCGACGACGCGGTCGGCAAGCGGCCAACCAGTGACGCCGAAGCCGAGTTGCTCCGCGGTCAGCGGGACCAAGCGGTCCTGGCGCACGCCCCACCCGGACCGAGGATCGACCTGCGGAGTCCCGTCGATGTTCGGGCGATGCTGCGGCGAGTCTCCGTCGATGTGCCAGATACGCGCGCATCGCGACTCGAACCGTTCCGTTCCGTTCATCCGCTCGTTGATGCCCTGCTGACTTGGCGCAAGGCCGAGCGGATCGCCACGACATACGGATACCGATGGCTCGACGAGCACGTGCGCGACGGCAGGCTGCGCGGTGAATGGACCAGCTCAGACGGTGCCGCCGGGCGGATGACCGCATCGTCCGGCCTTCACAATCTTCCCGCAGAAATGCGACCGGCGATTGTCGCAGAGCAGGGGTATGTATTCGTACGCGCCGACCTCGGCCAGATCGAACCGCGTGTGCTGGCGGCCGTGTCAGGCGATCCCGCGTTCATCGTCGCCACGGCCGACGCCGACCTATACCAACCAGTCGCCGCCAAACTCGGGGTCAAGCGAGAGATCGCAAAAGTCGCCGTGCTCGGGGCGATGTACGGTTCGACGACCGGCGAGTCAGCGAACGCGTTACGCGGTCTCGAACGCGCCTACCCGATCGCCATGGGGTTCTTGGAGTCGGCCGCCGCGTCCGGGCGGGCGGGCGACGACGTGATGACATTCGGCGGTCGCCGCGTCCGGATGTGGGTCAACGACTCATCGGAGGGCAGCATCGATCGAGCCCGACAAGTCGCAGCCGCACGCGGCCGGTTCGCCCGTAACGCAGTGATCCAGGGCGCGGCGGCGGAGTTCTTCAAAGTGTGGGCCGTAATCGTGCGTTGGCGCGGTGAATCTGTTGGGGCTCGGATCGTGCTTTGTCTCCACGACGAACTGCTCGTACACGTTCCAGAACGTCACGCAGCCGAGGCCGCCAGGCTGATCCACGATGCGCTCGCCGAAGCCGCATTCCGCTGGTCACCCTCGCAAGGTGTTCGATTCGTCGCCGACGTCAGCACAATCAAACGTTGGTCCGACGCCAAAACGTGAGCCCACGATTGCGTACCCCACGTCCAACGACACTGCGACGCCGCGGCGGGTATACAGAAACCACGGGATCGATCCGGTCGCATTTCCTCACCATGATCTGACGCGCGTGACATCGCCGTGGCTATGGTGAACTCAACCGATGGATTCACTTGGCCCGGGGGGTTGAGCGAAGGGGGACACATATGAACGACACTGCGATTCTCGACCGACTGGTGGTTCGATTTGCGGGCGATTCCGGCGACGGGATGCAGCTCACGGGTGACCGATTCACGTCGGTCAGCGCCTCGTTCGGCAACGACCTGCAGACCATGCCTGACTTCCCCGCCGAGATTCGTGCCCCAGCCGGAACGGTCAATGGCGTGTCCAGCTTTCAGGTCCACATCTCTGATCACGACATCACGACGCCCGGAGACGAGCCGAACGTGCTGGTGGCAATGAACCCGGCAGCACTCAAGGCTGACCTGCACCGGCTCGAGTCCGGTGGAACGCTGATCGTCAACGAGGACGCCTTCGACGAACGCAACCTCGAGAAGGCCGAGTACACGGCGAATCCGCTCGACGACGGCACCGTCGCCGGGTACCGATTGATCCGAGTCCCGATGACGTCGATCACCAAGACGGCCTGCCTGCCGCTCGGCGTCAAACCTCGCGATGCAGAGCGATCGAAGAACTTCTTCGCGCTTGGCCTCGTGTCATTCATGTACACCCGACCGATCGAGCCGACGATCGAGTGGATCCGCGAACGGTTCGGCAAGAACGAGTTGGTCGCTGCCGCCAACGAGGCGGCTTTCACCGCAGGCGTCAACTACGGCGAGACGACCGAGGAGGTCGGACACCGATACGAAGTACGCGCTGCCCGCCTTCCGGCTGGCGAATACACGAGTATCACGGGCAATACGGCGCTCGCCTGGGGTCTCGTTGCCGCCGGTCAACTGGCCAAACTGCCCGTCACGCTCGGGTCGTATCCAATCACACCGGCCAGCGACATCCTCCACGAACTGTCGAAGCACAAGCACTTCGGCGTACGCACGGTTCAGGCAGAAGACGAAATCGCAGCCGCGGGGATGGCGCTCGGTGCAGCCTTCGCTGGCCACCTCGGGGTCACGACAACGAGCGGGCCCGGGGTTGCCCTCAAGAGTGAAACCGTTTCGCTGGCGATCTCGATCGAGCTGCCGATGTTGATCATCGACATCCAGCGCGGTGGGCCTTCCACCGGCCTCCCAACCAAGACCGAAGCGGCCGATCTCAACATCGCTCTCTACGGTCGGCACGGCGAAGCGCCGATCCCGATCGTCGCCAGCTACAGCCCAGCGCAATGCTTCGACGCCGCCATCGAGGCTGCCCGGATCGCGCTCAAGTACCGAACGCCTGTGATCCTGTTGTCCGACGGCTACCTGGCCAATGGATCAGAGCCGTGGAAGATCCCCGACATCGCCTCGCTACCAGATATCTCTGTGACGTTCACGACCGAGCCCAACGGCGTCGACGACGAGGGCAACCCGATCTACCTTCCGTACCTGCGTGACCCTGACACGCTCGCCCGACCCTGGGCGATCCCCGGAACGCCCGGCCTGATGCACCGGGTCGGCGGTCTCGAAAAGGCCGACAAGACCGGCAACATCGACTACACCCCCGAGAACCACGCACTGATGGGTGACCTTCGCGCAGCCAAGGTGCAGCGAATCGCCGACGATTACGCCGAACTGAACATTCATGGTGACGCCGACGCCGAAATCTGCATGCTCGGTTGGGGCTCGACCTGGGCGGCAATTCATGCAGCCGTCGAACGTCAGCGAAGGGCCGGACAAAAGTTGGCTTGGATCCACCTCACCAACCTGAACCCGCTCCCGAACGACCTCGGCGAAAAGCTCGGTCGATTCAACAAGGTGCTGGTACCGGAACTCAACCGCGGTCAACTGTGCAACGTGATTCGCGGCAAGTATCTGATCGACGCGCAGTCCGTGAGCAAAGTCGCCGGCTTGCCATTCACGACCAAGGAAATCGAGGCCGCGATCGAGCAGGCACGGATGGGGGCATCGTCATGACTGATACAGCTGTCAACCTGACGACGAAGAAGGACTGGACGAGCGATCAGGAGGTTCGTTGGTGCCCAGGATGCGGCGACTACGGCATCCTGCAAGCGGTCCAAATGCTGATGCCCGACTTGGGGATCGCACCGGAGAACACGGTGTTCATCTCAGGGATTGGGTGTTCGAGTCGCTTCCCGTACTACATGAACACGTACGGGATGCATTCGATCCATGGGCGCGCACCGGCAATCGCGACAGGACTGGCAGTGGCCCGCCCCGACCTCGATGTGTGGGTCATCACCGGCGACGGCGACGGGCTGTCGATCGGCGGTAACCACCTGATTCACGCGCTACGACGCAACGTCAACTTGACAATTCTGTTGTTCAACAACCGGATCTACGGGCTCACGAAAGGTCAGTACTCCCCCACCTCCGAAGTCGGCAAGGTAACCAAGTCGACTCCATTCGGTTCGATCGACCCGCCGTTCAACCCGTTGTCGGTGGCACTTGGTGCCGAGGCGAGTTTCGTTGCCCGCACACACGACCTGGACCGCAAGCACATGATGGAAGTCTTCGCTGCCGCGCACGCCCACCGGGGCGCGTCGTTCGTCGAGATCTACCAGAACTGCAACGTGTTCAACGACGGCCAGTTCGACGATGTGACCAAGAAAGCTCATCGCGACGAGATGATGATCAACCTCGCTCACGGTGAACCGGTGCTGTTCGGTGCCGACCGAGAGCGCGGCGTGATGATGGGCGACAACGGGACGCTCCAGTTGGTCGATGTTGCCGACGTCGGGCTCGATCGAATTCTCGTACACGATGCTCACGTGCCATCGCCGTCGCTTGCCTTTGCACTCGCCCGGCTGAATACCGACGATCACTCGCCGACCCCATTCGGCGTCTTCCGGTCCATCGAACGTCCCGAATACGCGTCGGCAGTGAGCATCCAACTCGCCGCAGCGTCGGAGAAGAAGGGCCCGGGAGACCTGTCGGCGTTACTTCGCTCAAACGGCACCTGGCACGTCGAGTAGGCAACTACCCGACCAGCAACTACTGACTAGGCCACGATGTTGGCAACGGCCCCGAAGTGGAGCATCGCGGCGGCGATCGTGAGTCCATGCCAGACCTCGTGATACCCGAACACGTTCGGCCAGGGATCGGGGCGACGCAAGAGCAGAACCGGGAAACCGATCGTGTATGCAAGCCCGCCGGCGAGCACCAGCATCAATTGCGTCTGGGTCATTGACGACCGCAACGCCGGTGTGGCAATCAACGCCGCCCATCCCATGATGAGATAGAGCGCGTAGCCCAACCAGTCGAGCCGCTTGATACCGCCAAGTTTGATCGTCATCCCCAGCAGCGCGAGACCACCGACTGAGGCGAGGAGTGGGATTCCCCACCGAAGTGGTAACGCCACGATGCAGATCGGCACGTATGAACCTGTGATCAAGAGGTAGATCATCGAATGGTCGAGGCGCTGCATGATCCGCCTGGACCGGTATGACTTGGCGAGTCGGTGGTACCCGGCCGAGGTGCCGAACACCAGTAGCAACGTCCCGATGTACACGGAGGCTGCGGCGCGAGCGGCCGGTCGATCGGCCAACAGGATCAATATCACCCCGGCAGGAAAGACCGCGAAAAATGCCCAGGCGTGCATTCGACCGCGCCACGTAGGGCGCTCGGCGGTCAACACGTCAAAACCCATACCTTGACCGTATCGCTCTCATGCAACGATCGGACCGCGCATCCGTCGCCACATCTGAGTAACGATTGTCGCAGCAACCACCACCATCAGCGCCTCGTATGGAATCCGATAGCGATAGTTGCCGTAGTACAGGAATCCGTACAGAAACAGGGCCGTCGCGAAGGACGCCTTGATGCAACGAAACGTTGGGCGACTCCAAAACTCACGACCGAGGAATACGCATCCAAGCAGTGTGAGCGCCAGCAGTCCGAAGTAGCCGATGTCGGCAAGGACACCGATTCGTTCGTAGTTGAGGGCCGACAACGGTGGAATACCGGGGGTTTCGTTGACCCACACCAGCGCAAACGAGTCGCCGCGGTTGAGGTGGATCAGCTTGAGCGGGATCAACTTGAGTTCCTGAAACGGATGGGTGAACATGTATTCGAAGGCATCATTCCGGAGCGCCTTCGAGGCCTGCAGTTCGCGGTGCGGAGGATTCTGGTCGAACTGTTGCAGGTACGCCTCGGTCACATACATCTGGCTGCCCGTGGCGCCAGGATTGTGACCTGCCCACAACGTGTCGCTGGCGTTGGTGGCGATCGGCACGAATGCGTCCATCACGATCGCGTTCCGGATCGTCCACGGCAACAACACGAGGATCGCCACGCCCGCAATCACCGAAATCCGCTTCGCCAGATCAATGCGCGGCATCTCGCGCCACCACAACACGATCGGCAGCAGGCCCCACGAAAGTGCCTCACCGCGCACGAGTCCGCCAACACCGATAACGACACCGAGCACGATCAACCAACGCCACGACGGCCGGGCGTACGACAATGCGACGAAGAGTCCGACGAACAGCAGCGTGAAGATCGTCTCGGACACCAGTACGTCGGTCCAGATGATCTGGCCGGGTAACAACGTCAGCATCACACCGGCGACGATCGCTGTCGTGCGATCGACGACCCGCTCGACGAGCACCATCAGCAACACCACCGTGACCGCGCCGAGCAGCGCGTTGAACAGTTCACCCCACAGCGGGTCGATCCCGAACAGCCAGTACACGCCTGCAAGTACAGCGCTGTAGCCAGGTGGCCATCGAGCCGTCGGGCCACCCCCGATTGGGCGGAAACCGTTGCCTTCGTTGATCGAGACAGCATTGACGTGATACATCAGCGCGTCGTTGAGTGGGAACTGGCCCGCCCGGTCGACAGCCACTACCCATGCCGCACGAACCCCCAACGCGATCACGAACAAAGCAACGTGAGGAGTCCATCGAGCGCGGGTCAACCCGGCGAACGTCATGGGCGGCATTCTGTCAGTTCGTCAAACCGGGTGCTTCAATCCGGCATGGCGGCGGCTAGGACTCCCAGCACGTCGTCACCGTACTGTTCGAGTTTCGACGGACCGACACCCTTGACACGTGCCAGTTCGTTCAGGTCAGCCGGCAGCGCCGAGGCGATCGCCGCCAACGTCTTGTCGTCAAATACGGTGTAGGCCGGCTTGCCCTGACGAGCGCGCTCCCTGAACGACCTCAACAGATCGAACGCCCGCACTCCCGATTCGCTCAACTCACCAGTGCGCGCCGCGAGTTGACCACGTTGGCGACCCAGCGTTTCGACCTTGGAGCCAATCGTGAACCGACGAATCGTGCCGTTGCGTTGTGCAACCGCTGACTCGGGTTCAAGCTCGGTGATCACCCACTCGTGACCCTGATCAACGAGCACCAATCCGACGACGGCCATCACGCGCCCCCGATCGAGCAGCGGATGATCAGACGACTCAGTTCGGCGAGCTGCCGAGGTGGCGACCTGCCGGCCGACAACCGCTGGCTGGCTGGTGTGTATCGGCGGTTCCGTAGTCAACTGCGCGACGAAGGGACTCGGCCGGACACCGCTGACGATGGTGACGTGTCGACTGGCGCGGGTGATCGCAACGTGGAACAGCCGGCGCTCCTCCTCGAGATCTTCCGACAGGCGATGCGGATACTGATCGGCGTCGGCGAGATGGACAATGACGTGCGGCCACTCCTGCCCCTTGACTCGGTGGACTGTCGAGAGCACAACACCATTCGGATCGCGCTTGACGGCCAAGTGTTGACGCAGCCATGGCTCGAACGACCGAGCGTTCTCGTGCATCCGCGCCAGCTGTCGCAACGAGGTCAGGTCGTCACCCTGCGCCGCCCTGTTCATACCGTGGCGGGCAGAGTCGAGCGTGGCAACGGCGCCACCCAACCCGATCTCGTCGACGAGCACGTCGGTCACACTCGCCGTCGATCGCCCAGACGACACCATGCTCTGGAGCCTGGAAAGATCGGCTGAGAACTCGCCGATTCGGGTTGCGTCCTTCTCGTTCGTTACACGCGCCGCCAGCCGGGCGAGCCCGTCGAGATCGCGTTGCTCGGTCACCCATCCCCGAATCGTGGGATGCAGCGCGCGTGACGGTCGCCGGAGCGCTTCGTTGAGGTCGTCGGTGATCAGCGGGCCGCCACTCGCCAGCCGTAGCCACGCCATCGCCGACCGAATCGCTGTGCGCTCGAGGAACTCGGTTCCGACACCTCCACTGATCGGCACTCCAGTCACGCTGAGTGATACCTGCACGGGCGCGATCGTGGCGTTGACTCGCGTGAGCACGGCAACATCGCCTGGTGCAGCCCCTGACGCTAACGCCGCAGCGACGACCCGAACGGCGTCGCTGACCGGGTCGTCGGACGTCGTTGCCGACCAGCCGCCAGTGTCGGCCGACGCTGCACGAATCGTCTTGGCAACGCGCCGATGGTTGTGCCGGAGCAAGCGATCGGCAATCTCGACGACACCCCCCGGACAGCGATAGTTGACCTCAAGCGGATGGTCGCCGGCCCCAGGGAAGTACGTGGCGAAGTCGATCAACCAGCCGGGTTCGGCACCGTTGTAGCCATAGATCGTTTGATCGTCGTCGCCGACCCCAAACACCGCTCCACCAGGTGCCGCCAGCAGACGAACCATCAGCAGATGGGCAGGTGTGAGATCCTGGAATTCGTCGACAAGCAACACCCGACACGCCCGTTGGGCGATCCGCCTGGCCGCCGGTTGCGTCAGCAAGATTTCGATCGCTCGATAAATCTGATCGTCGAAATCGACCGAACCTTCTCGATCCATCGCCGCTCGATAATGGGGCCACACCTCGGCCAGCCCGTCGACGTCGCCGCCGTATCGCCGCTCGACCTCGCCTGGATCGACGAGACCGAGTCGAATCGAACTCAACGCGTCGAGCCAACCGGCGAGCGGATCGACATTGAGTTTCTTCGGCAGATTGACGAACTTTGAGAGAACTCGCCGCACGTCCGGTTCGGTGATCGTGCGCCACGTTCGAGCTTGGGGAGCGAACGGGGGAACACCGTTGAGAATCGCCAAGGCAATCGCGTTCAGGGTCCGGACCTGCAACCCCCGCAAATCCGTTGTGCGTGCCTGCATCTCCTCCTGTGCTCGCTTGTTGAATGCCACCAGGCTGACGGCTGTGGTCGGCAGATGCCAGGTAGCCAACAGCTGTCGGGCGCGTTCGGTCAGGACACGAGTCTTTCCCGAGCCTGCTGGAGCAATGATCCGGGCGGCACCGGTCGAGTGCGTCACCGCCGCCAGTTGGTCGGCAGCCAACGCCGCCGCGGTCGTGGAGTTGATGGTGGTCGTGTTCTCAGACGCAATCGCCAGGCAACCGTGTTCAACCTGCACGGCGTGCAGCACCGGGCACGAATCGATCGGATCGAGATGACGGATTGGCCCGCCATCGAGCCACACCTGTTGGCCGTCGGGCAGCGCCACGTCACCCGAGCTGCCGTCAGCACCGAGCTCGGCCCCAAGCAACAACGCCGCATCGACCAGTGCCCATCGGGGCTGCTCGGCAATCCGGGCATCGATCGAGTTCGCCCAGATCAAGTGATGCAGTTCATCCGGCAAGAAGACGTAGGCGGGACCGACCTGATAGGGAGGTCGCCCGTCGATCGACGCCGGGAGTAGGTCGAGCGCATCTCCGACGTCGTCAGCGAGTTGGATTACCAGCGACTGACCGCCATTGGACGCGGCACGCAGGATCTGCAGGACCGCACCTGGGTTCCGACTGGTCTCGCCGTCGATCGCAATCAGCGCGACGTCCGCCCAATCCTGCGGGACTGCGGCGCCCTCGCCAATCACCACATTGCGGCCCAAGATCGCTGGACCTCTCCGTAACCGAGCCTCGCCTCGGGGAACGATCGGCGATGACTCAGCGCTTGTGACCGCAGCCGTGGTTTCGGTTCCCTGGTGGTCCGCCCAGCACTTCCTGATATCCGCAGGGCGCTGGTGGGCGGCACCGCAATACACACAGGAGATCACCCCGTCGACTGTACAGAGGGGGTGCGCGCCTGAGGGCTGCGCGCATAATCCGCTGAATTTTGAGCACCTCGTGCCTTCAGCAGTCGGGAATTTCGGCCGATAGGAACTGTGGACGCAGCAACATTACAGTTTGATGACGAAGTCCGCGGGCGGCGGACCGAGGAGCACGTGCGATATGAATCGACGATTGACGATGGCGTGGCTGATAATCGCGACGAGCATCACCGCGTTCGCTGTCCCGTCACCTCCGGCGCAAGCGCTCGATAACACGCCATGGCGACTGCCGGTTACACCGGCACGGTGCTCGACCGCTCAGGCCGAGTCGGGGAACGTCGACGGCTGCCTGCTCGTCTTCTACGAGGATCCAGCAGCAACCGGCTGGGGTACGCCACCGGCACCGGGCGTTGGCGAAGGTTGGAGATGGAGCGGCTACTGGTACAACGGTTCGCCAGCGCTCGCCAGTTGGGAATCGACATACATCGCATCGAACACTGCCAGGATCGGCGGTCTCAACGCCGGCAAACTGCAAACCCACGTCGCAGTCCAGAGCCTGTTCGAGGGATTTCTGACCGACATCACCGCCAACGGTTACCGCGTGGCCGATGCCACCGGATACGCGTTTCGGTGCACCAGCGCCAACGGTGGCTGGAGTTGCCCGTCAGGGAGCCCAAGCGACCTGTCGAATCATGCTTGGGGCCTGGCGGTCGACATGAATGCAGGCACGAATCCGATTCGGACTTACACGGGAATCGACGGTGCCACCGCCTGCGCAACACCGATCCAGACCGATCTCCCGCAATGGGTCATTCAGACCGCAGAGCGTTGGGGCTTGTACTGGGGTGGCTACGGTTGGAACAGCGGTTGCGCCGACACGACGACGCAACGCACGTCGCTGTATCGCGATCCCCCACACTTCGAGTTTCGCGGTACACCGCGTCAGGCGGCGGCGATTGCCACCTACAACCTCACTCGTGATCCGAACGCGTTTTGCCGAACCGTCGTAAACGACGCTGGGCTCGATACCCAACAGTGCAATCGAAGTGGCCGACCCGGCGACGGATGGCGTATGCCGATCGCCGTCGCAGCGCCTGCCGGTGCCGTGGCCGCCATGATCAACCTCACCGCCACCGACGCCGAGGGACCTGGCTTCCTGACGCTCGAGGATTGTGGTCCTCGGTCCGGTGTGCGATCGACGTCGGCACTCACGTTCAGCGCCAGCGTGCCCGTCGCAACCATGGCCGTCGTTCCGATCGGACCTGACGGAAGATTCTGTGTGTATCGACGGACCGCTGTCCACAGCATCGTCGACGTGGTGGCCTACCTCGGACCCGACGGCGAGAAGTTCACGCCGTCGGCACCCACGCGCTTGATCGACACACGACAAACGACACCGGTTACCGCAGGCGGCGAACGGGTCGTTCCAACCGACGACGGTGCGTCCCGGATCACCAACATCGTGTCAGTCAACGCGGCAGCACCTGGGTTCCTTCGTATCGGCGGTTGCGGCTCGTTGACGTCAGCCGACTTCTCGAATCTCAACTACACGGACCGCACCGTCCGATCGAATATGGCGTTGATGGATGGCAACGACACCGGCAGTTGCGTGTACTCGCTGGCGCAGACGGACATCGTCGTCGACGAAATCGGAAAACTCGACCCCCAGTTGGGGTACGGATGGCAACTCGCCGCGCCTCGTCGCGCCCTCGACACTCGTGAGTGCGCCGACCAATGGTGCAAAGCGCGACCGACCGAGCGAAGCGTGATTCGGCTCGATCTCAACACCGAGGCGCCAGCGGCGGCAATCGCAATCACGGTCACCGAGGCGAACGCCGACGGCTTCATCACGGTCGGTCGATGCGCCGACCTCGAAGGAACGACTGCCCCGACCACATCGAACGTCAACTACGTACGCGGTACAACGGTCACGAACATGGCACTCGTGGCCCTCGACGGCGGCGACATGTGCATCTTCACGCTCGCCGCCGCCCACGTGATCATCGACGTACAGGCAACCCTTGTGCAGAACACCAACATTGGCGTGATTCCGGTGCCGCCGGCACGCCTCCATGACAGCCGACTGCGTTAGAGATTCAGGCGATTCGGGCCTTCTCGGCGAAGTACTCGGCAAGCCGCCAGTCGGCCTGGTCACCGAACAGGATCGCCGCCACCTCATGCAGGCCCTCAGCGCGGGCGATGTCGTCATCATGGACGACGAGGTCGATCTTGGAACGGCGACGCATGAAGTCGTCGAGCTTGACGATCATCTCGTGCTCGGCAGCGTTGTGCAACTCGACCCTGAGATAGTCGGCGGAGTCCATGATGTCCTCCCCCATCGTCTGATCGGCTCGAATCGCCTCGAGCATGGCGAATGCCCGTCGGCCGTACCGTCGCCAAAGGCGGTCGGTGAGCGGCTCGGTGTTTGGCTTGGTCCGCAGTTGATCGAGTTTCATCAGTTTGGCCTGGCGGTAGAACTCGCCGCGTGTCGCCTTGGCAGGCTCGCCGTACCACGTGTGTAAATCCTTCTCCAGAGGAATCCCTAGCTGCTCGATCTGTGCCGCAACTTCCTCTCCGACATTGAGGCAATCGGTGAGTTTCCCGCCGAACACAGTCACCACACAGCGATCATCGTCGCGTTCGATTTCGTGCTTGCGACTCAGGGAGGTCCAATCGACGTCTTGCCGATCACCGCCATCCTGTTTCACGACGAGCGGACGTACACCTGACCGTTCGGCGATGATGTCGGCGACCGTGAGAGGGGCGTCGAGATCCAAGCGTGCGTTGATCTGCTCGAGCAAGAACCGACGGTCCTCGTCGTTGACCGAAGTAAACGCTTGATCGACTCTGGTATCGGTCGTCCCGATCACCGATCGACGACCCATCGGGATCACATAAAACAGCCGCTGCGTGTCATCGAAGAAGGCCAGCACGCGATCATGGCGCGTCGTGGTGAGGCGCGGCACGACGAGATGAATTCCCTTCGAGTACACAATTCTGTGTTCCGTACGTAGCGCCCACGTGCCGTTGAGTTGGTCGACGAACGGTCCGGCGGCGTTGACAATCGATCGCGCCGACGTGGTGAAGATCTCGCCGCCGTCGACATCACGCAACGTGGCGATCCACCGATCATCACGTCGTTCAGCGGCGATCAGTTCGACGTAATTTGCGGTCGTTGCGCCCGCCTCGATTGCCGAACGCACGAACGAGAACACGAACCGCGAGTCATTGTCGACGAGATAGGCATCCTGGTACTGAATCCCACCTCGCAGGGTCGACGTGTTGATCGCCGGTTCCTCGCGCTCGATTCGTTCCGTGTCGTAGAGACGCGGTGGCTTGGTGCCGAATAATCCGATCGCCCAATAGGCGGTCGCGCCGAGTGCCGCGAACCACGGACGGAACGGTGCCGATCGGTCGAGGCTTGCGAGAAAGCTGATCTCCTTGACGTTGTCCGGATACGACTTCATCAGGCGGTTCCGCGATCGGCAAAGTCCGAACACGAGCGGGAGCTCGTAGTTCTCGAGGTACTTGAATCCGCCCCACACCAGGTTTGAGGACTCCTGACTGGTGAAACTACCGAAGTCGCCACGATCGATCAACGCCACCGACGCTCCACGACCGGCCAACGAAGCTGCAGACACGGCACCGTTGATACCGGCACCAACGACAAGCACATCGAACAACCCGTCCCTGAGGCGCCGGAGGTTGGCGTCCCGCAAGGTCATGTCCATAGCGTCGCAGACCTCGCCCGGGCGCACCAACTGAATCGGCAATCATCCCCTCGTACGACGCAGTATCACCCCGGTCGGCCGACGATGGTCGCCTATGAGACTGGCCTGACCAGGCCCGGACAGTCGACTTGACGATTTCTTGACATATTCCCACGTTGTGCGGTCTATATCACGCTGATCGTCGACCAATAGTTCAATTCCGTCCGTATTAAATCAAGAACCTTGCAGAGTCTTGACGTGCCGACCATCGATCTGGGTACTCTAGGCGCATGGCCCACACCGATCATCACGGAACGTCCATTTCGTGGTAAACACGGCGGGTTCACCGAGCGTGGCGAAGCGGGAAATCGAAGGAAAGAAGGCGGGAATGAAGGCTCAACGGATACTCCTAGCAGCACTGACGGCTATTGCAATTGGCGTAGTGATCACCCCCAACATGGTGAGCGCCAGCAAGCCGATCCTCACTGGAACTCCGACATGCGTGACAGACACGGGCGAATGGACAGTCGCTTGGAAGGCAACCCCTGGTGCCACATACAGCTTCAACCCGTCGTGGGCTCTGTATCTACCGAGTGCGCCCGACAGCTGGCGCGTCGGTTCGACCAGCGCCAAGGACTACACGCCGAACACCACGTATTCCCCGAGCGGCGAGCAGATCGCCAACGGATCGCAGTTCACACGAACCGCCACCTATCCGAACTCGCAGGCATCGGCGACCGAGCGCGTCGATGCGATCTTCTCGAACGACTACCAAGACTTCAACACGACAACGATCAGTCGACCGACGGATTGCACGATCCCGACTGTGACCGTGCCAGCTTTCACTCCCCCAACCTGCGCCGCTCCTGGCACTCTGATCGGCGGATCAAACCCCGCCTACAGCTGGGCCTACAGCGGAACCGACGACGCCATGTTCGCCACAGCCGTCGCCAACCAAGGTTTCACGCTGATCGGAACCACCGTGTTCGGTCCGTACAACCTCGTCCAGCTCTACAACGGCAGCGGAACGTGCCCCATCGCCGTGACCCCAGCCGTCGTCACACAGCCGACCTGCGACGCCGAAGGCACCCTGATCGGTGAACCAAGCGACAACTACACCTGGGTATATACCGATGACGTCAACGGACGCACCGCCACCGCAGTCCCCAACGCAGGCATCACCCTCACCGACCCGACGAGCTTCGGCCCGTATGACCTGGCACAGCTCAGCGCAGGCAGCGAATCGTGCCCGGTGCCCGTCACCCCTCCGATTCACACACAACCGACCTGCTCGGCCGAAGGCACACTGCTCGGCACCGACACCGAGCACTACACATGGGCCTACGACGGCGCAATCACGGCCCGCACAGCCACCGCCTTCGCGATCGCAGGCCACTTCATCACCGGCCCCAACCAGTTCGGTCCCCTCGATCTGAGCAAACTTTCGAACGGGAGTGAGTCGTGCCCGGTATCCCTCGAAGTAACCGGGATCTGCTACGAAATGGGCATCGGGACCAGCGTCTGGGGTTACTGGTACGAGGTCGTCAACGCAGAATCGGCGGCAATCACGATCACTTGGGATGCCGACGAATCCGCTGTCGTTCCCGCCAACGGCACGCTGCTCATCGCCGGCCATGGTGACGGGATCGAGATCAGCGTGGCTGGCAACGTCGTCGCCGAGGCTGGCAGACCGACAAGCGAAATGTGCCACAACGATGTCGATTTCACGAAGGATGTGCAGGGTGTCGGACCAGGTGCCGACACGCTGTACACGATTCGGGTGTCAAGGCTTGTCGTCGGCGAAGGCAACGCCGTCGAGTTGGTCGAGGAAATCACATTCGATCTGCTCGACGGCCAGACCAAGACTGTCCCGTTGCCGTCGACGTTCAACCCTGACGGCATCGACTACCAGATCTCTGAAGTCAGCGCCGGAGGAGCGCAGCAGACAGCCATCGAACCCAACACGTTCACGCTCAACGGCCACCTCGGCGAAACGATCAGCGTCGAGGTCATCAACTCGTTTGCTTCGGTCGAGATCGTCAAGACCGTGTCGGCAACCGATGTGCAACCAGGCCAGGAGTTGAACTACGACCTCGTCGTCACCAACACTGGTGCGCTCGCACTCAACCCGGTCGTCGTCGACGATCGACTGTCGGCGCTCGTCACCTACGTCGACTATCAGATCGTCGGTGGTGCCGCTGCCGGATCATGCACGCTGGCCCAGCCGGTTAAGCCACAACTGGTCACCTGCACGTTGGCGCAGCCGATCGCCCCGGGCGCAACAGCACCGAAGATCACGCTGCTCGTGAAGGTCGACGGCAACCTGCAACCCGGAGACCTGATTCTCAACCAGGCTCGAGTGCGCGGCTCTTACGCTCCGCTCTTCGAACTTCCTGAACAGGCAAGCGGAGCCGTTGTCGAACCGAACCTGGTTTGCGTGCCGACCGAGAACGAAGTCTGTGACCTGAGTGCACAGATCGGCTCGACGGTCGGGCAGGCCGCTCCGACAACGACCGCCGCCCCGACAACGACATTGCCTCTGGGTAGCTCTGGAGCCCCGACACCCACGATCGTCGCCGAGCTGCCACGGACCGGTAGCTCGTCGACGTCGGCAGCGCTGATGATCGGTTTGCTGATGGTGCTCGGCGGCGTCGCGATCGCCGCCGTCTCACGCCGCAAGCATTCCATCTGATCCGGCATGTAGCCGGGTATCCGAGTCCGCTCAGCGGGACGGGTGCCCGGCTCCTGTCGTTTTCCGACCTTCGACGCGCTGTCGATCGTCGTGAGCGATCGTTGCAAGCGATAGTCGAGCGATGGTGATCGGAAAGACATGTGGAATTCCTTCGCAGATTGATTTGTGTTCGCTTCCAAACATCAGTACGGTATTGATATGTCAATCTGTGTCGCATTCGACACTCGTGTGAGCGAGGTTTGTGGGGTCGTCAACGCTCAAACTGCCGCACTAATCGACTTGGTTGCCGAAGCGGTCGCAAGCGGCGAGTGTGTCGGTCACGGGCTCCGGTCACCGTCACAGTGGGTGGCGTGGCAGATGGGCGTATCGCTTGGCCGAGCGCACGAGTACGTGCGGATTGCCGGTCGTCGAGCTGAGTTCCCGGTCACGTTCGAAACATTTCGGCGTGGCGAACTGACCTTCGATCAGGTCGCCGCGGTGACCCGAGCTCAGCCGTGGATGGACCAGCGCTTGAGCGCCATCGCCACCTGCGCCACTGTGGTTCAGATCAACAAGATCGTCCGTGCCTACCGCGACGAGCAGCCCGAGTCAGAATCCGACGATCCGCCCTCGCAGTGCTCGATTGTCGTCTCCGAGGATGGCCAGCTGCAACTCCATGCCAATCTTGATGCGGAAGGTGGCGTGATCGTCGATACCGCCCTCGCCGAGGCACGCGACTCCCTGTTCCAGAGCGGCCGCACCGACGTCACCTGGGCCGATGCGTTGGTCGAGTTGGCCCAGCGTTCGCTCGACACGATCACGTCGCCGGAACGACGCAATCGGTTCCGCGTCAACGTTCACCTCGATGGCGAAACGGCGACCTTCACGAAGGGGCACGCTGTTCCGCCAGGTCTGCTCGACCTGATCTGTTGCGATTCGATCGTCCGGCCGGTCTGGGAGCGCGACGGTGTGCCCTTCAGCGTCGGCCGGGCACAACGAGCGGTTCCTGAACGGACCCGACGGATGGTCGAACGTCGAGACCGTGGCTGCCGCGTCCCTGGTTGCACCAACGACCGCTGGCTCGACGTGCATCACATCGTGCATTGGACTGATGGTGGAACAACCGACACGTGCAACCTGACGATGATGTGCCGTCCAGATCACACCCGCCACCATCAGGGCAAACTCGGGATCACCGGCAACGCCGATGATCCGGACGGACTGATCTTCACCGACGAGTCCGGTCGAATGATTCCGCCATCGGGCCGAGCGAGTCCGCCGACAGCCCCGCCGATCAAACCCGACAGTAGATACGCCCACCCCACCGGCGAACGCCTCTACCTACGCCACCTCTGGCTAGGACCCCCCGCCGCCTGACATTCGCCAGCGCCGCTCATTGATGAATGGTCGTCAGACTGGTCGTGAGGTGTCGACGTCGCTGGCCTCGAGGCGCGCTTCCCATGCCCCTTGGCAGTCCCCGGCCTGGCTCACCAGCTGACGGAGTGAGGCCGATCCGGGACGCCAGGATCGACGTGCGCGGGACGAGGTGGCACCTCGAGCAGCAGTTCGCGACCGTTGACGAGGACGGTACCGCCGACGATGGCCGCCCAGTGCGTCGCCGTCCGGTCGACGCTGATCGACGACGGTTCGACCGTCGCCAGTTCGGTCAGCTCGACCCTGGCCGTGGGGTCGAAGGCGACCAATCGGATGGGGTCACCGCCCTCGATCGCAGAGGGGAGCTGGGCGATGACGGTGCCGTCGGCGCGGGCGCCGAGGAGAGTGAGGCTGCCGCGTCCGCCGGTGATGTCCTGGACGAGCATGCCACTGTCGACGTCGGGAACCGTTGGATCGTCAGGGTCGAGCTCGAGCAACCTTCCGTCCACGATCGCGAGGAGCGACGTGCCGTACCAGATGACTGATTCGACCACCGTGTGGTCACCGCCGGCAGGGAACGTCCACCGCCGCTCTTCTCCGGTGGCGATCGAACGCAAGACGATGGTGTCGACGAGGGGGAGCATGGATGGCGTGCTCTCTGCGGGGTCCTGGCCACATTCGGAGAATGACACGTAGGCGAGGGTGCTGCCGTCGCCAGACAGCGTCGGGGAGCCAGCTCGCGGCACCGGGGTGGATGTGCCGTCAGGTGACACCACCTCGATCGTGCCGAGCACCGTGTCGCACGAGTACCAGGAGTCCTCGACAACGGCGCGGAACACGGTGGTCCCGTCCGCAGTGCGTCCCACCAGGGATGTGAACGACGCGTCGTACGGGCCGAAGGTCGTCACGATCTGCGTCAGTGCCCCAGTCCGCGAATCGTGAACCGCGATCGTCCCGCTCGCCCACCCGACGAACAGCTGTGCCGTCGGCTCATCGGGCAGGAATGTCGTGGATGTCGTCATCTCGGCCACGACGAGGGAGCTCTGCTCGCCGACCGAGGGCGGCGCTCCGTCGGGATCGGTGCCATTGCATCCGACAAGGGCTGCCGAAGCCACGATGCCACAGCCGATTGAGCGCCGGATCACCTGCTAGATCAGCTGCAGCCGCTGGTGCTGCCGCAGCTGGGGCAGGCGTGACAGCTGCCGGAGCGGATCATGTGGACGCCGCACTGCATGCACATCGGGGAATCGATCGGCTTGATCACACCACGAGCGGGGGTGTTGTCCTCGACCGTGGGGGTGACGGCGCCCGACTCGAGACCGATCTGCAGTTCTGATGCCGATGGGACACTCTTGAAGTCTGGCGGAATCTCTGAACCCTGATTGGTCTCGATGATCGACTCCTCGACACCGGGAAGCGTCGGCTGGAGCCGCTCGTCGATCGAGAAGATCCCGAGTTCGGCACGCTCGTCGTAGGTTAGGTACTCCAACGACAGGCGACGGAACAGGTAGTCCATAATCGACGTCGCGAACCGAATATCCGGATCGTCGGTCATACCGGCAGGCTCGAAACGCATGTTGATGAACGCCTCGACATAGGCCCGCAACGGCACCCCGTACTGCAAGCCGTAGCTGATCGACTTGGCAAAGGCATCCATGATCCCTGCCATCGTCGAACCCTGCTTCGACACCGTCAGGAAGATCTCGCCTGGCTGCCCGTTCTCGTACTCGCCGATCGTGGCAAAACCCTTGCAATCGGCTACACGGAATTCGAACGTGCGGCCACGACGGCTGCGTGGCAGCTTCTGACGGATCGGCTTGTGAACGATCCTCTCGACGATCTTCGCTACCGACTCGCTCGCAGCCTGCGCGGCAACCTCGGCACCGCTCGTTGCGTCACCCTTCTTGGCGGTCGAGAGCGGTTGGCCGACCTTGCAGTTGTCGCGGAAAATGGCGACCGCCTTGAGGCCAAGTTCCCAGCTCAGCTGATGCAGGGCGGCGACATCTTCAACAGTCGCTTCCTCTGGCATGTTGACCGTCTTCGAGATCGCGCCCGACAGGAACGGCTGAACCGCACCCATCATCCGGACGTGGCCCTCGTAGTGGATCGTGTTGTCGCCCATCGAGCAGGCGAACACGGCGACATGCTCGGCGGCGAGATGGGGCGCACCGAGGATCGACTTGTTCACGTCGATGTACGAAATGATGGCGTCGACCTGCTCGGGGTTGTAACCCAGGCGGCGAAGCGCACGCGGGATCGTCTGGTTGACGATCAACATGTTGCCGCCACCGACCAGCTTCTTCATCTTGACCAGACCGAGGTCTGGCTCGATGCCGGTCGTGTCGCAATCCATCATCAACCCGATCGTGCCGGTCGGTGCGAGCACCGATGCCTGACTGTTGCGGACGCCGAACTCCTGGCCATCACGAACAGCGGCTTCCCACGCGTCCTGGCCGGCACGCAGCAGTTCATCAGGAACAACGCTGTCGTTCTCGATCTGGTAGCTCGCATCGCGATGCATGGCGAGCACGCGCAGCATGTGCTCCTCATTGGCGGCGAAGCCCTCGAACGGTCCGAGCCGGGCCGCAGTGCGAGCACTGACGGCGTATGCGTGGCCCGTCATCAGAGAGGTGAGGGTGGCTGCCCATGCTCGTCCCTGGGGCGAGTCATAGGCGTAACCGAGTGCCATCAGCAGTGCGCCGAGGTTGGCGTACCCGAGCCCGAGTTGACGGAACTGACGGCTCGTCTCGGCGATCGGCTCAGTCGGGTAATCAGCTCGCCCGACCAGGATCTCCTGGGCGGTGAACATCACCTCGATCGTGTGCATGTACGCATCGACGTCGAAGGCACCAACATTGCCGTCGACGTCCTGATCGAGGTAATGCAGGAGGTTGATCGACGCCAAGTTGCACGCCGAGTTGTCGAGGTGCATGTACTCCGAGCAGGGATTTGACCCGTTGATCCGGCCGGTTGTGTGGGCGGTGTGCCACTTGTTGATCGTGGTGTCGAACTGGAGACCCGGGTCGGCGCACTCCCACGAGGCCTGAGCGATCTGATTCCACAGATCACGTGCACGCACGCTCTTGACGACTTCGCCAGTTGTGACCGCCTTGAGGCCCCAATCAGCGTCTTGCTTGACCGCCTCCATGAACTCGTCGGTGACCCGCACGGAGTTATTGGCGTTCTGGTATTGGACCGAGAACGAGTCAGCGCCGTCGAGGTCCATGTCGAAGCCGGCGTCACGCAACACGCGGGCCTTGCGCTCCTCTTTGACCTTGCACCACACGAACTCCTCGATGTCGGGATGGTCGACGTTGAGGATCACCATTTTGGCGGCACGCCTGGTCTTGCCACCCGACTTGATCGTGCCGGCAGAAGCATCGGCGCCGCGCATGAAACTGACCGGACCTGAGGCGGTTCCGCCACCTTCCAGCAACTCGACGCTGGAACGAATCCGTGACAGGTTGACACCAGAACCGGAGCCACCCTTGAAGATCGTGCCCTCCTCGCGATACCAATTGAGGATCGAGCTCATCTTGTCGTCGACCGACAAGATGAAGCAGGCGCTGGCCTGCTGGGGAACACCCTTGACACCGATGTTGAACCACACCGGGCTGTTGAACGAGGCGCGCTGTGTGGTGAGGATGTACTTCAACTCGTCGGTGAATGCCGTCGCTTCACCCTCGTCGGCGAAGTACCCGCCCTCACGACCCCACGTGGTGATCGTGTTCACGACACGGTCGATGACCTGCTTGAGCGAGTGCTCACGCTCTGGGAGGCCCAGCGTGCCTCTGAAGTACTTCTGGGAGACGATGTTGGTGGCATTGATCGACCACGATGTCGGAAACTCGACGCCGAGTTGCTCGAACGCGACGCTGCCGTCCTTCCAGTTCGTGATCCGTGAGTCACGACGCTCCCACACGACCTCGTCATACGGATCGACACCGGGCGAGGTGAACAGACGACGAAGTCCGATGCGACCGGTAGCGGTCAGTCGTTCAGGCGCAAGCGACATGTGAGTTCCTTCCAAGACATCATTCCGACACAACATTCAGACACAACATATGGTTTCAGATTCCCCGTGTTCCGGCTCGCCACCACAACAAGTTGTGTGAGTGCGATCCAGGGCGACGTATTACACCATTGTAACTACGTCGATGTCAACAGAATCCTGAGGCTTCACTCAAACAATCCTCTGACCAGTAACAACGCGCACGTTGGTGAGCGCGACACACAGGTTCAGAGCCCAACCACCCCAGGTAACTTCCGTGTGCCGCGCCACCTCCGGCACGTGAGGTGAACCCTAGAGACGAACGCTTGTGGAACGGAAGGGGACAACCATGTGAATTGCAAAAATTTACTGTGGATAACCCGGTCCTCAGGCCGGAACGACCGAAACCGGGATCGCGTTGAGTGCGGCGTTGCCCGACATCGGGTCGATCACAGCCTGATCGGTCAGCACATTCGAGTTGACCCCGGCACGTTCCGATGCGATCCGAAGCCGCGTGCCGGGGTGATCGTGGCCCCAACCGTGGGGCAAACTCACCACGCCTTGCCTGATCGCCTCAGTGACCTCGACGACCGCTGTCAGCTGTCCGACTCGGGACGTCACGGTCGCCGGGCCGCCGTCGGTGACGCCAAGCCGGGCGGCGTCTTCAGGGTGTACGTGCAACGTGCATCTGGGGCGACCTTTGACCAACACCTCGATGTTGTGCATCCACGAGTTGTTGCTCCGCAGGTCACGCCGTCCAACGAGCACGAGTTGGCGGTCAGCCAGCGCCTCGATCGATTCTTCCAGGCGGAGTAGGTCATCGAGCAGCGGTTGCGCGGCAAGTTCGATCCTGCCGGTTGGGGTCCGCAGAATCTCCGGCAGTCGTGGTTCGAGTGGTCCGAAGTCGATTCCGTGTGGTGCCGCGACCAAGTCATCAAGCGTGATCCCGAATGGACCAGCGCGCAACATCATGTCGAGCAAGCGTTCGGGTCCGCGGCGCCCGCCTGCCGAGGCGCCGGCGAGCATGCCGTCTGGGTCAGATCCCATGCGGGCGACGGCTTGTGCCGTCATGTCGTCGATGATCGCAATGTCCGCATCGGGCCCGAGGCCCTGAGCGATCAGGGCCAACCTGCACAGGATCTCCCACTCGTCCGGCTGGTCCTCGTCGAGAGCGAGCACCGGCTCGGAGTAGTTCGCCACATTACGCACGGCGAACTGGAGCAGCGCCAGGTCGTAGTGGCTGCGCTGGAGCGGCGAAGGGGGCGGAAGGATCACGTCAGCATGCTTCGTGGTTTCGTTGAGGTAGATGTCGACGCTGACCATGAAGTCGAGTCCAGCTAGAGCGAGATCCAACGCAACTGAATTCGGTGTCGAAAGAACCGGATTGCCGGCAATCGTGATCAACGCCTTGATCTGCCCGTCTCCCGGTGTCGAGATCTCCTCGGCCATTGCGGCCGCCGGGTACTCGCCCATCACCTCTGGGTGACCTCCGATCCTGCTCGAGCCCTTGCCAGTCTCGAAGCCGTGACCTACGCCTGGCGGGCCCTTTGTCGTCGGACCGCCTGCGACCGGCATCGAGAACATCGAACCTCCCTCGCGGTCGAGGTTGCCTGTCAGGATGTTGACGACGTCGATCAACCAGCTCGCCAAGGTTCCGAACTCGGTGGTGGTCGTTCCGATTCGGCCATACACAGCAGCCGACTCGGCGTTCGCCAGTTGACGCGCCAGGCCGACGATCACGTCGGCGGCGACTCCGGTAGCAGCGGCGACTCGTTCGGGACCGAAGCCGGCGAGTGCTTGGCGGACCTCGTCGAGCCCGTTGAGATGGGCTCCCACGTGAGCTCCGACGTCGAACAAGCCTTCGTCGAACAATGTCTTCGCGATTGCAGCGAGCAGGAGGGCATCGGTGCCCGGCCGAATGGCGATCCACTCGTCAGCCTGTTCGGCGGTGCGGCTCCGACGAGGATCAACGACGATCAACCGGCCGCCGCGTGCCTGGATCGCCTCGATCCGACCGGGGAAGTCCGGAGCGGTACACAGCGAGCCGTTCGAGGCATACGGATTGGCGCCGAGCACGAGCAACAAATGAGTGCGATCAAGGTCGGGAATCGGAACCGTCATTGGCGTACCAAAGACCAGGCCAGAAGCTACATGGCGCGGCATCTGGTCGACAGTTGATGCGCTGAACCGCTGTTTCGTTCCCAACGCCATCAGCAACGGTCGGTTGTACAGCAACGCGGACAGGCTGTGCGCCGAGGGATTCCCGAGAAAGGTGGCGACCGCTTGGCGACCGTACCGGTCGGTCACAGCCGTCAGCCGCTCGGCGACTTCGCTGAACGCTTCGGCCCATGACACCTCGACATGCACTCCATCGCGTTTCACGAGCGGACGACGAAGCCGATCCGGGTCCTCGTGGAGCTGCTTCAGCGTTGAGCCTTTGGGGCAGATGAAACCCTTCGAAAATACGTCGAGTCGGTCTCCTCGGATGCGTGTCACCCGTTCGTCGCCGGCAGAATCGCTGGCGACGGTGATCTCCAAACCGCACCCGGCCTCACACAGCGGGCAGGTCCGGAACGCAGTCCGTGTGGCTAACTCTGACATCCGTCAAGCGTCGCACGCCGACTCGCACGTGCCATGATCGGACCGCTATGAAGCGTTCGACGGTTACCCAGATCCGCGAGGCATACGACACGCAACGTCACCCACATCCTGACGGTCGTCCTTGGGTTGGCGTCTGTATGGTCGCCAGTCTCGACGGTTCCGTCGTCGTCAACGGTGCTTCGGGAGCGCTCGGCAACCCGACCGATCAGCAAGTGCTGGCAACGCTTCGTGGTCTCGCCGATGTGATTATCGTGGGTGCCGGAACCGTTCGAGCCGAGGGATATGGGCCACCGAAGAAGGCGGGTCAACGAATCGGCGTGGTTACCAACTCCGGTGCAGTTGACCTCGGAACTGAGCTGTTTCGATCGGGTGCCGGCTTCCTGATCGCACCCGAATCGGCGTCGGTTGACGAGCGACTGGTTGACGTGATCCGGGCGGGCGAGACGTCGCTCGACCTCGAAGCGGCACTCGCGTTGATCCCCGACCTGATTCCGAACGCAGTATTCGCCCACGCCGAGGGTGGACCCGGCTTGAACGCCAGCCTGCTCGGTGCCGGTCTGCTCGACGAACTCAACTTGACCATCTCGCCACGACTGGTCGGCGGTGGCGGTGCCCGTCTGACGGTGGGCGCACCTGCGACCGACCAGCCGATGGAACTCGCCCATCTGCTGGCTGACGACGACGGATTCATCTTTAGTCGCTGGGTTCGTTGCTGAGTTTACTCAGCAGTTCGAGTTCGCTCTGGAAGTCGGCGGCGGCGTCGAAGTTCTTGTAGACGGAGGCGAAACGCAGGTAGGCGACCGCATCGAGGACTCGCAGGCGATCCAGCACTGCCAACCCGATCTGCGATGAACTGACATCGCCGCCGATCAGGCGCATCTCGTCCTCGACGCCAACAGCGACCTGCTCGATCGTGACATCGTCGAAGCCGCGACCTTTGGTTGCTGATCGGACGCCGAAGACGATTTTCTCACGATCGAACGGTTGCGCCGAGCCATCAGACTTGACGACGATCAGGGCAACTTCTTCAACCCGTTCGAACGTCGTGAAACGATACGAGCAGGACAGGCATTGGCGCCGACGCCTGACCGAGCTGCCCTCCTCCGCCAATCGCGAGTCAACGACCTTGGTGTCATCGGCGCGGCACGCAGGGCAGAACACAATGCCAAGGCTAGGGATCCGATTACGGGATTATCACCTGTTGACCTGCCTCGAGTGACGGACCGCCGTTGAGATCGACCAGCTTGTCGACGAAGGTACGAATCCCGACCGCACCGCGACGCTCTTGGGCGATCGACCACATCGTGTCACCGGGTTGGGCCGTGATCACCGAACGAATGAGTGCCGGCTGGTTCACGGCGGCGGAGGCAGGTACGCCGCCGGAACCAACCAGCACATCATGGGTGGTCACGATCCCCACCGCGAAGACGAACGCTGCGACGGTGCCGACCACGGCTCGACGGCGGCGGTACGTGGCTTGTGAGATCCTGGCGCTCATGTCAATAGACTCCCAACGGATGATCGAACAACTGCACGAACGAACAGTTGTACCCGAACGATTGTTCGACGTCAACCCTTTCGCCCAAAAAATTCGAACAAATGTTCCTGCGAACACATGTTTGACTTTTGCCTCGAACGCTCGTACGATGACGACATGGTGATCAAGCAGCTCAGCGCCCGTCAACGAGAGATCCTCGATTTCATCGAGTCCGAAATGCGTGACCGCGGTTATCCGCCGTCGGTGCGCGAGATCGGCGATGCGGTCGGACTTACGTCCCCGTCGACCGTACATAGCCACCTCAACACGTTGACTCGGATGGGATATCTACGTCGTGACCCAACCAAGCCGCGTGCAATCGAGGTCCGCTGGGATTCGAGTTCCGGCGCGATCATGGAGCGCCGCCCCGTTCGTCATGTGCCGCTGATCGGCGACGTTGCCGCCGGGACCGACGTCCTTGCGCAAGAAAATGTTGAAGAGATTCTTCCGATGCCGCTGGACTTCACCGGCGAAGGCGAGCTGTTCATGCTTCGGGTTCGCGGGGAATCGATGATCGAGCTGGGGATTCTCGACGGCGACTTCGTCGTAGCCGTTCAGCAGCCGACGGCCAATACCGGTGAGATCATTGTCGCCGGAATTCCTGGTGGCGAAGCAACCGTCAAGACATTCCGTCAAGACGGTGACCGGATCACATTGGTGCCTGCCAACTCGACGATGCAACCGATGGAGTTCCCGGTCGACGAGGTCACGATCTACGGGCGAGTCGTCACGGTCATGCGTCGTCTCTAGGGGGTCCCTGCGGGGGTCCCTGCGGGGGCGCCCAAGGCGACGGCGGTCGTGACGGCGGAACACGAACGTCGAGCGGTGGCGGCGGTGGTGCAGCTCGCACCGGTTCGGCGGGTAAGTGCGGGTTGACTGGAATCTGCGGAATACTCGGCGGCTTGGGTGGCCACACCCCGGGGCTCTCGACCGGGCGGACTACCCAGCCTGGGCCCTCCGGCGTGGTGAACGCGGCGGCCCGCTTGGAACGACGGCCGGCCAACAGCAGCAGCAGGAGACCAAGCACGACACCGCCGGCACCGGCCGCAAGTGCGCCGTCACGAAGTCGTTGCACACCATCTTGCGGGTCGGGTCCGATCGCCGCAACCGTAGTGACCGAGTCACCGACGACTTCGACCTCGTACTGGCCGAGCTGTTCAATCCTGAAACGGCCGATCGACGTTCCCCTACCAGCCGAGGTGTCATAGGTGATCGAGTTGTCCTGCCGCGGCACGACGGCACCACCAGGACCGCTCATCTTGAGGTTGAAGGCCCGACCTGCTTCTGCCGTTGGCTCGCAATCGCCGACCGGTATCGGACCGTCTGCAACCGAATCACTTTCCTCGAAGACGTAGAACACGCCTGGCTCAGTGAACTCGACCGTCGTGGTACACCCAATCAGCGCTCGGGCGAACGACTCGACAACGTTTTCCTCTCGCCGAGTCGACACGACGTACAGAACTCCACCAGCGATCAGACCGCCGAATAGCAGCAGGAATCCGAATGTGGCAGCAAGGCCGCGTCCTCTCGATCGTGTTCCCATTATGTCCCTCGCTAGATCCCAAGGCGAGCAGCGACCAGCTCGATTCGTTCGTCAGGTTGTACCACGGCAGCGCGCACGAACGCGCTTCCGGCGGCACCGTAGAACTCGCCAGGACTCAACAGAGCCCCGCTCTGGCGTGCCAGCCGCTCGGTGAAATCCCATGCGTCACGTGCCGACTCGCCGACCTGAAACCAGAGGTAGAAACCACCGGCAGGCATCGGAACGTCCAGTCCTGACCACCGAGCCAGCACGTCTGCCAGCCGTTCCAGGCGATGTCGATAGCGACCGCGTTGAGTTTCGACGTGGACGTCGTCGTCGAGCGCAACGACGCCGGCAGCTTGGGCCGGCCCTGGAACCATCATTCCAACGTGCTTGCGGACCTCTCGCAGGTACTCAACAAGATTTGCGTCGCCGGCGTAGAACCCGACACGTGTCCCGGCCAGATTCGAGCGTTTCGAGAGTGAATGGACGGCCACGACGCCATCAAAGCCATGTTCCAGAATCGTCCGCCCGCGACCGGACCAGGTGAACTCGACGTAGCACTCGTCAGAGAAGACCGGCACACCATGTTGGCGACCCCACGCCGCAGCAACGCCGAGGTCGTCCAGCGCTCCACTCGGGTTTGCGGGGCTGTTGACCCACAGCGCCAACGCTCGCGTCGCATCGGCTGGATCAATCATTGAGAAGTCGAGCCCACCGGTCGACGTGACCGGGACGGGAACCGCACGACAGCCGGCCAGGATTGCTCCCATCTCGTACGTCGGGTACGAAATCGCGGGATACAGGATCGTGTCGAGGTCGGGGCGACGGAGCTTCAACCATTGCGGCAGCGTCCCGACAAACTCCTTGGTTCCGACGCATGCGCCTATCTGACCGGTTGGCACATCGACATCGAACCGACGCCCGATCCAACGCTGAACGGCCGCCAACAAATCGGCCGAGCCGACGCTCGGCGGATAACCCCGTTCCGCGCCGGATGAACCGAGCGCCGTCAAGACAGCCGGCAACGGAGGATCGCACGGTGTCCCGATCGAGAGGTCGATGATCCCGCCCTCGAAGCGGTCGCCGTACGGCTTGAAGCGGTCGATCCGTTCGTACGGGTACTGCGGAGGAACGAACGGTGTCATTGCAGGAACTCCGAGAGTCGACCTACCGATGCTTCGGACAAGCGGGCCCGGATCCGCATGCCTTCAGCGGTTTCCGTCGTTGACACGACCTCACCCTCGCGGTGCACCGAGGCAAGCACGTCGCCCCGTTCGTACGGGACGAGCAACTCGACCACCGTCGAGAGTGCCCGCAATCGATCGCCGAGCGTTCGCAGAAACAGCTCGATTCCATCACCGGTGACTGCGCTGATCGCCACCGAACCGACGTGGTCGGCAACGAGCTGTTTGGCATCGTCGGGTTCGAGATCGGCCTTGTTGAACACCAACAGCTCGGGCACCCCCTCGGCACCGATCTCGGCAAGGACCTCTCGAACGGCATCGATTTGGGCGTACGGATCGACAGCACTCGAATCGACGACATGCACCAGGTAGTCGGCCAGCGAAGCCACTTCGAGGGTTCCCTTGAAAGCCTCGACCAGTCCGTGCGGGAGGCGTCGTACGAAACCGACCGTGTCGGTCAGCAGCACCGGTTCACCACCCGGCAGTGAGAGCCTGCGAGTGGTCGGATCGAGCGTGGCGAACAATCGATCCTCGACCAGCACACCGGCATCGGTGAGTTGGTTCAGCAGCGTCGATTTGCCGGCGTTGGTGTACCCGACGATCGCCACGCTGCCGAGCCCACTACGGAGGCGACTCTTGCGCTGCAACGAGCGCGTATCGGCGAGGTCACGCAGGTCTGATTCGAGTTTGGTGATCCGGCGCATGATCCGCCGGCGATCGACTTCGATCTTGGTTTCGCCGCTGCCGAAGCGGGCACCGACCCCACCACGCTGTTGCGAGAGATTGGCGGCCTTGCCTCTGCGGAGGCGGGGTAGCCGGTAGCGCAGCAGGGCCAGTTCAACTTGGGCCTTGCCCTCCAATGTGTGGGCGTTTTGGCCGAAAATGTCGAGGATCACGGCAGTTCGGTCGATCGCCGTTCGTCCAAGCAGCTTTTCCAAGTTGAACTGCTGCGCTGGAGCGAGTTCGTTGTCGAAGACAACGGTGTCGGCGTCGTAGACCAGGCAGAGTTGCTTCAGCTCCTCGACCTTGCCCTTGCCGATGAACCAGGTGTGGTCGGGGGCGTCACGCTTCTGGACGAGCCGGGCAACCACGTCGGCCCCCGCCGTGTCGACGAGCAGTTCGAGCTCGTCAAGGCTCGAATCGGTCGAATCCTCATTCTGACCCGGCAACGTCACGCCGACAATCACGATCTTCTCGCGAACGGTGCGGTCGATCAGCGTCGCGCCGAGCGCCTCTTGGTACGGAGTGTTCACGCGATGCTGATCTCGATCGTTGCGACGTAGGTGGCTGGTCCGGTCAGTGTGACTCGACCGGGTGATGGGTGGTCGAGCGTCACTGTTGCACTTCCGCCATCCATCTGCACGACGAGTTTCCCGTCGAGTGGTGTGGCTAAACCCCAACTCACTGCTGCGTGCGCTGCGGCGCAGGCACCCGTACCGCATGCCTCGGTGATCCCGGCACCTCGTTCATGGACTCGCATCCGCACCACGTGCTGCCGCTCACCCGGCTCAACGATCTCGAGGTTGATATGCGGAACCATCTCGCCGAGGTTGAGTAGGTCGACCACCATGACGTCGTCGACGCCGACAACACTGTGCGGATTGCCAAGGCTGAGGTGGGCTACCGGACGGTCAGGATTGCACTGGAGTTGTTCCCATCCCGTCGGTTCGCCAATCGGGTCGACCGAACCCATATCGACGCTGGCAAGGATCGTGTTGGCATCGCCCGTCGCTTCGAGAGTCACGGATCGGACACCTGCATCGGTCATGATTCGCAGTTCCGACAGGTCACCGCGTCGGGTGGCCAATGCTTGCGCAAAACACCGAATCCCGTTTCCACTCATTTCGGCGCGACTGCCGTCGGCATTGTGGAGGATCATGCGGGCGTCGTAGCCGTCGGCGTCGTACGCAACCAGCAACCCATCGGCCCCGATGCCTCGCCGCCGATCACAAACCGTCCTGGCTACACGGGCGAGTGCATCACGTTGAATCGGTGCGTCAAGCAGCACCAAGAAGTCGTTGCCGAGACCGTGATGTTTGGTGAGCGTGAGCGTCATGATGCCATTTCAAGTGTGTCGATCACCGTTGGAGCCGCTTCGGCAATTGGATCGTGCTCGACATCGATCCAGCGTACGCGAGGGTCACGTCGGAACCATCGCTCCTGACGAACGGCGAACTGTCGAGTACGAACGATGATCTCATCGATCGCCTGATCAAGGGAGGTATGGCCATCAAGATGTGAGGTCAGTTCCCTGTATCCGAGCGCCTGGGCGGCAGTCCTCGACCAGCCGCCAGCTGCGAGTGCTTCGACCTCGGACAGCAGACCTGCCGACATCATGGCGTGGACCCGGTTCTCGATTCGGGCTGCCTGGGCGCGGCGGTCCCAGCGCAATCCGATCTGGGCGACCGCTGATTCGGGGTAGCTGTCAACGCCGGGTCCGAACGAGCTGAACCGTCGCCCACTCCCCTCGCACACCTCGAGCGCGCGCACGACTCGGCGGGCGTTCGACGGTTCCATCTTGGCGGCGGCGGCCGGGTCGATTGCCGCCAGCCGCGCATGGAGAAACTGTGGACCGCGGTCCATGATCTCAGCTTCGAGACGATCGCGAACCTCAGGCCATTCGCCCGGAATCGCGAAGTCGTCGATGACGGCGCGGTGATACAAACCGGTGCCGCCTACCAGTAGAGCGCGACCGTTTCGATCGGCTATATCGACGAGCACTCGCCGATACGCGACTTGGAACTCGGAAACGGTGAACTCCTGTGTGGGTTCGACGAGGTCGAGCAGGTGGTGGCGAACTTCTCGTTGTTCACCCTGGGTCGGCTTCGCCGTCCCGATGTCCATTCCGCGATAGACCTGCATCGAGTCGATCGAAACCAATTCGACGTCAGCGAGTTTTCTCGTGACCTTGAGTGCAACGGCCGACTTGCCTGAAGCTGTCGCACCGACGATCGCCACGCGCGTGGGCAGCCGCTCGAGCAGCCCGTTCATGCACGCATCACAGTGCGGCGACAGGGATTCGAAGTTTGTGGGTCGGTTCGGCGAGTAACTCGACGAACTGGCCTTCGAGATGATGCGGTGCCGCCCGAGTGACCTCGACCGTGGCGTAGCTGCCGGTTCGGATCGAGTACGGCGGCGCGAAATGGATCAGCTTGTTCTGTCGAGTGCGACCAGAAATCACATCGGCGTTGCGTTTGCTCGGTCCTTCGACAAGCACCTCTTCGACACGGCCGACGCGTGCCTGATGCCTACGCAATGCAGCGTGCTCGACGACGATCCGCAGCCGCTGGAAACGATCCTTGGTCGTCGCGGGATCAACGAAGTCAGCTTCCATCGTTGCCGCCTCGGTGCCCGATCGAGGTGAAAAGATGAACATGTAGGCATAGTCGTATTCGGCAGCCGCGGCGACATCCATCGTGCCTGCGAAGTCAGCATCGGTTTCGCCAGGGAAGCCAACAATGATGTCGGTCGACACAGCGAGATCAGGGATCAGACGGCGTGCCTGGCCAAGCTTCTCGAGATACCGGTCAGCGGTATACCCGCGATGCATGAGCGCCAAGACACGGTCACTTCCTGACTGCAACGGATAGTGCAAGTGCTCGCATACGGCAGGCGTTTCGGCCATTGCCGCAAACGTCTCGGGGCGCATATCTTTCGGGTGCGGGCTCGTGAACCGGACACGTCGAATTCCCTCGACCGCCCCGGCTTCACGTAACAGATCGGCAAACAGCGGACGCAGCTTGGCTCCGCTGTCGCCGGCGTGACGAGCGGCGACTTGGATATCGCGGCCGTACGAGTTGACGTTCTGGCCGAGCAGGGTGATCTCGGAGACCCCGTCGCCGGCGAGTTGTTCGACTTCGGCAATCACGTCGGCGTAGGGCCGGCTGATCTCGGTTCCGCGAACTGCGGGAACGATGCAGAAGGCGCAGTTGTTGTCGCAGCCGATCTGGATCGTGACCCAGGCGTTGTAGCTGGTTTCGCGGCGAGCGGGTAGTGCCGACGGAAACATGGCGTGATCGTCGATCACGGCTTCACTGAGAATCTCGGTAATCGGAGTGCTCGCACCGATTGACTCGGTCAAGAGTCGCGCTGCGCGGTGAACGTTGTGAGTACCCATCACGACGTCGACGTACGGAGCTCGCTTGGCGACAAGCTCACGATCCTTCTGCGCCAGACAACCTGACACGACGATCTGACGGCCTTGCTTGGCATCCTTCCAGCTCTTGAGGTGGCCGAGTTGGCCGTAGAGCTTGTTGTCAGCGTTCTCACGGATGCAGCAGGTGTTGACGACCACAACATCAGCGTCGTCGTCGGAGGCAGCCGGCGTCAGACCATCGGCCTCGAGCAGGCCGGCGATTCGTTCCGAATCATGCTCATTCATCTGGCACCCATGGGTGCGCACGACATAGCTGCGTGTCACGTAGCCAGGCTAACGGTGCTTCACTGGGTGCCGTGAGCGCTGAACAGTTTGACCTGATCGTGATCGGAAGTGGATCTGGAAATTCCATACCCGAGTATCTGGTCGGCTGGAAGGTGGCAATCGTCGAGCGTGATGTGTTCGGCGGTACATGCGTCAACCGTGGGTGCATTCCATCGAAGATGTTCGTGCTGCCGGCCGACATTGCCGAGGAAGCTCGCCACAGTGCGCGGTTGGGGATCGACGTGTCGTTCAACGGGGCCGATTGGGGCGCAATTCGTGATCGGGTGTTTGGGCGCGTCGATGCGATCTCCGCGGGCGGGCGCGAGTATCGAGCCAACGGATCAGCCGATGTGACATTGATCGAGGGCACCGCCCGATTCGTCGCCGACAGGACATTCGATGTCGATGGCCGACGAATCGCCGCCGAGAACGTGCTCGTCGCCGCCGGTTCGCGCCCGGTCGTTCCGCCGATCGCAGGCTTGGTCGAGACCGGCTTCCACACGTCGGATTCGATCATGCGACTTGAATCGCTCCCAGGCAGGTTGGGAATCATCGGTGGTGGGTTCATCGCCGTCGAGATGGGTCACGTGTTTGCCGGACTCGGCTCGCAGGTAACCGTGTTCAACCGTTCTGAACGTCTCCTGAAGGCCCACGACGACGAGATCGCCCTGCGCTTCACCGAGCTGTTCGGGCAACGTGTTGATCTACACCTTGGGCATGTGCCGACGCGGGTCGAACGTCGCGGGTCGGTGACCGTGATCCATTGCGCCGGTAAGGCCGTAGAGGTTGACCAGCTGTTGGTTGCGACTGGGCGAGAGCCGAACACGGATCTCCTGGACGCCGAACGCGGCGGGCTCACGCTTCACCATCACGGCACGATCAAAGTCGACGAGCACATGCGTGCTGGTGTCGAGGGTGTGTGGGCAATTGGCGACATCGCAAATACCTGGCAACTCAAACACGTCGCCAACGCCGAAGCCGCAGTGGCGTTCTGGAACATCGCCCACCCGGACGATCTTCACTCGATCGACTACAGCGCGGTACCGAGCGCCGTGTTCAGCAACCCGCAAATCGCAACGGTTGGTCTCACCGAGACGCAGGCGAGAGCGGCTCGGCGCGACTATATCGTCGGTCGACGTAACTACGGCGGCACGGCATACGGATGGGCACTCGCCGACGAAACCTCCTTTGCCAAGGTGCTCGTCGATCGATCGTCTGGTCTCATCATTGGTGCCCACATCATCGGCCCGCAAGCCGCGATCCTGATCCAGCCCTTGATCCAAGCGATGCAGTTCGGGCAGACCGCCGATGACTTGGTGCACGGCCAATTCTGGATTCACCCGGCACTCACCGAGGTCGTCGAAAACGCCCTCCTCGACGCCCTCGACTAGTCCGGAAGTTGGATCCGACCGCGTTCGTCGTTGGGCGCCAACGGGTTGTGGGCGATTTCCCACAGGTGACCATCAGGGTCGGCGACATACGCCGAGTACCCACCCCAGAACACCGCCTCGGGCGGTTTGATCGCCGTGGCACCGCTGGAGATCCATTCGGCGAACACTGTGTCGACCTCGTCACGGCTGTCGCAATTGAGTGCAATCGTGACACCCCGGAAGCCGAAGCCGTCATCGAGCAGCGATGTGTCTTCAGCCAGCGCCTCGCGCCCGAAGATACCGAGCGCGCTGCCTTGCATCGTGAAGAACGTGATCGACTCTTGTGAAGCGGATGACCGACGCCACCCGAGCGACTCGTAGAACTGAGTCGATCGCGCAACGTCGGCAACACCGAGCGTCACCATCGTGAGTCGCTGTGGGACCGCCACCGTCGATCAGATTTCGATCGGCTGATCGTCGGCGTCGCTGTACGCGTCGACATCATCAGGAGCCTCGACCGGAGCGTTCGGATCGGGCCGCAGGCCCGAGGCGATCATCACCTTGTCAGTGACCTCCATCATCACCTCAGGGTGCGCCGTGAGGAACGACTTAGCATTTTCGCGGCCTTGGCCGAGTTGCTCACCCTCGTACGTGAACCAAGCACCCGACTTGTTGACGATGCCAAGGTCGACCGAGAGGTCGAGCAACGAGCCTTCGCGACTGATCCCCTTGCCGTACATGATGTCGAATTCTGCCTGTTTGAAAGGAGGCGCACAGTTCGATACGACGATGTCATTAGCGATGAAGGTGTGGTGTTCATCCACCTCAACGTCAAACACATCAGCCCATTCAGGCGAACTGATCGCAGTAATCCTGTCGTACCAGACCTCGTCGGACAGGATTCCACGGAGGAAGTCGCTGTCCAGAGCATCCGCCACCAGTTGAACACGATCCCGTCGCAGACGTTTCGACCCGAGCACCTGCTTGAAACCACCTTGCGGGTTTCCGGCGCGATCGCCGACCATCTCAGCGACCTGTGCAGGCGTGACACCACGACCGTCGAGGTAAGCGACAACCTGGGTCGTGAGCGATACGGGCAAATAGTTGCGCTGCGAACCTCGGTGCATCGCCAGTTTTGGATCGGCTAGCGACGCCACGAGCGCTGAGCCGCGTGGACCCCAGGTGGGAATCACCGCCGCGAATCGCGTGACGTTGTCGATCCCGGAGACACGTACCTCCCACGTCTGAAGCTTGCCCTGCACCCGACGGCCATTCACAATGCTCGGCCGCTTTTGAGACGGATCGTACGATCGCACCGAGCTGCCGATTCCCCAGCGCAGCAGGAGCCAATGGAGTTGCTGCGCTAGTTGCTCGGAGGTGGTGGTGTATCCGATACGCACGCCACCGGTCTGCTCCCGCGTGACGTGACCGTCGGACTCAAGAAGACCGAGGACCAGATTGGCAGCGACCTCGGCGGCGATGTCGGGTGAGAAGAACTCCACAGGAATCATCTTCTCGGGCGCGAGGTGACCCCAAATTCCTGCTCGTCGGGCGAGTTGTAGCGCACCATTATGTTCTCCTGGCCGATGGCTGATTGAGCGCTCGATGCCACGGAGATGGGTCGTGCACCCCATGTCTGCGACGATCCGTTCGACATCGGCATGAAGTGCCGGGTCGGTGTTGATGAACGCGATCGGCGTCTTCCCGCCGACGTAGCCATCGCCAATCAGATACCCGAGCAGGCGCGCCTCGTCGGGGGTGTATGGCTGCTCGTCGCCGAATCCGAGGTATTGACGTGGACGGGCGACGAAGTCGCCAACGCTGAGTTGGCTCGCCTCGAACCAACCCCTGTCACTCATGATCTGGTGGTCGGGGGTCACTCGAAGCTTGGTGCCGTCACGCAGGCTGAGCGTGATCACCTCGGCCTCGCCTTGATCAAACCGTTGCACGATCGGACGAACGTGCAATCCACCCGCCTTGTCAGCCGCAACAACGGAGTGACCCGCACCGGCGACGACGTCCTCGATCCGATGCGTTGTGCCAGTCGTCGGGTCGAAAATGAGAGTTCCGATCGCGACGCACTTGTTCTTCACGACCTTGACACGGGTCCGGTTGCCGACAATTTCAGCACCGTCCTTCAGTGACTCGATCCGCCGAATGTCGAGCCGCACTGACGAATAGAACTTGAGCGCCCGCCCACCAGGGGTTGTTTCTGGAGAACCGAACATCACGCCGATTTTTTCGCGGAGTTGGTTGATGAAGATGGCGATCGTGTTGGTCTTGTTCAGATTGCCGGTCAGTTTGCGGAGGGCCTGGCTCATCAGGCGGGCCTGGAGGCCGACGTGGGTGTCGCCCATCTCTCCTTCGATCTCGGCACGTGGCGTCAAGGCTGCCACTGAGTCGATCACGATCACGTCGATCGCACCAGAGCGGACCAACATGTCGCAGATCTCGAGCGCCTGCTCACCCGTATCGGGTTGCGAGATCAGCAGTTGGTCGATGTCGACACCAATCGCCTTGGCGTAGATCGGGTCCATGGCGTGCTCGGCGTCGATGTAGGCGCACACGCCGCCGTTGCGTTGTGCCTCAGCCACGACGTGCATCGCGAGGGTCGACTTGCCGGATGACTCAGGGCCGTAGATCTCGGTCACGCGGCCGCGGGGCAGACCCCCGATACCGAGCGCCAAGTCGAGCGACAAGGCACCGGTCGAGATGACGTCGATACCGAGCGTCGTCTTCTCTCCCATCCGCATGATCGAGCCCTTGCCGAACTGCTTGTCGATTTGTCCAAGCGCCATTTCGAGCGCTTTGTCACGGTCATTTGCCATCAGGTTGTTCTCCGCTTTCTCGAGTCGTGTGTAAGGCCGGGGCCCGATCTGGTTGCGAGCAACCGTGACGCCCACCGTAGAGAGGGGGTGTTACAGAGTTACCTCTGACCCAGTTGAGTGACCTCTACAGTCGGAATGACATGAGTGTAAGCATCGAACAGCCGTTCGTACAAGCATTTCCCGCAACTTTTTTTACAAGCGGAAACCGGTTAGAGCTTGGCGTCGGCTTGGCCAGCTAGTTCGGCGTTGGTCGGAGGGCGCATCCACAGGTCGATTGCTTGCCACAGGGTGTAGCTGACTGGGTAATACAGCAGCGGGCCGAACACAGCGAAGAAGCCGGCGACGCCCACCGTCAGCACCACAGGAATCTCTGGAGCGGTGAAGGCGACCAGCAGAAGAATCGAGATCAACACCGAGCCAAACGTCAACATGATGTTTGCGGTATTCGCTCCGAGCTCGAAGGCATGGTCGCCACGGCGGTAACCGTGACCGCATCGACGGCACGCATCCTGGCGTTTGAACCAGCCGACAAAGAACGCTTTCCGGTCGCCACACCAGGCGCAACGCCTCGTCAGACCCCTCAACAACAGCCCCGGCCGCGAAGGAAACTTTTCAATTTGGGCCGACACACTCGCAGAATACCCCTCAGGTTTGACAGACTCACCGCAGTGGAACGCAGCCTCTCCGCAGTTCTCTTCTTGGTGGCATCGGTTGCGTTGAGCATCGGCGCGGGTTCGTGGTGGATGCAGCGCATCGTTTTTACACCCGACGACACCCGCGACACGGCGGCAGCGATCCTCGATGACCCCGATATCCGTCAGGACATCAACACCGTGATCACCGGAGCCAGCGCTTCGGCGCTCGGCGTCACCACCACGGAACTGGGCGCATTACTCGAGAACGTCGTGCTCAGCAGCCGCCCAGGCGCGGCGGTGATGGGCCCGATCATCAAGCAGGCACACGAACGAATCATCGGGCTCAACGACGCGCCGGTGCGGGTGACGGGTTCGGAGATGATTCCGATCGTGCTCGATCAGAAAGCCGCCGATGTATCGACAGTCACGCTTCCGATTCCGGTGATCGGCACACTGAAAACGATCCGCTCATCGCTCGGCTGGTTGTTCCCGATCGCCAGCGGGATCGGACTGCTCGTCCTGCTGCTCGGGATCTTCGCCAGACCCGAACGCACCGAGGTGCTCCGCGGTCTTGGCGAATTCGGGTTGGCGTTGGCGGTGGCGATGCTGCTGTTCGGCTACGCAATCCCGGTTCACATGATCACTGCAATCGACAACAGCACCTGGACGCACGCAATTCCGCGCCTCGCGATGCGAACGCTTCCAGTCGTGTTGGGGGCAGCGACAATCTTCGGGCTCGGCGGACTCGCCCTGATCATGGGCTCGATGTCAGGCGGCAAGCGCCGCCAATTCTCGACCCCGCTAGCCGTCGGCCGCTACCGAAGCGACGGCCCGGGCTGGGGCTGATTCACGCAGGAATCGTTCAGGCCAACAGTTCGTCGACGAACTCGCTGAACACGGCAGCGTACCTCATCGCATCGACCTCGTCGTGCATCACCGAGATCAGCCATTGCTCGTCGAGGCCTGGCGGCAGCAGAATGCCGCGGTTGATCCCGTGAATCCATTGCGCGAACGCCAAGTCGAAGTCGGAGTTCTTGTAATCGCGATAGTTGCGCACTCTGGTCGGTGACCAGGTGATGCAGCCCTTCGCACCGAACTGCACCACGTGTGCCGGCAGTTCCGCACGCTCGATGATCGACTGGCAGGCTTGTACGAGCTTGGTGTTGCGAGCGATCGCAGCGTCGACGGCCTCGCGCGAACAGGCTTCAGTCAAGGTCGCCTTGGCGGCAGCCATCACGAGCGGGTTCCCGTTGTAGGTTCCGAGATGTAGCACTTTGCCCTGCGTGATCAGTTCCATGTACTCGGCCTTGCCGCCGAACGCACCGACCGGGAATCCGCCACCGATCGACTTCGCAAGCGTCACCAGGTCAGGCGTCACCCCGAGCACACCGGTCGCGCCTCCGTAACCAGCGGTAATCCCCGTCTTGACTTCATCGAAAATCAGCAATGTGCCATGACGCTGCGTGATTTCTCGCACGGCTTCCAAGTATCCCGGGTCGGGTAGGCAGATCCCGATGTTCTCCATCACCGGCTCGACGATGAAGCAGGCAACGTCGTCGTTGGAAAGCGCCCACTCGAGTGCGTCGGCGTCGTTGTACGGGATCACGATCACCTCGGCGATCGTGTTGGCAGTGATGCCAAGCGATGACGGCACGGAGTGCGGACGGTCAGCAGGCCCAGCGAGATCGAGCGGCGGCTTGTTCGAAACCATCACTTCGTCGTGATGGCCGTGATAGCCGCCCTCGACCTTGACGATTTTTGATCGCCCAGTCACACCGCGGGACAGGCGAATCGCGTCGTGGGTCGCCTCGGTCCCCGAGTTGGTGGGACGCCACATCGGCAGGCCGTATCGCTCGGCCAGCAGCTCGCCGAAGTCGGCGTTCAGTTCGCACGGCGTGACGTACAACGTGCCGTGGTCGAGTTGCTCGGCGACCGCACGCCGCACGGCAGGGTTCATATGCCCGGCGAACAGCGACCCAAAACCCATGTCGTAGTCGACGTACTCGTTGCCATCGACGTCGACCATTCGACACCCGGCTGCGTGCTTGACCACGACCGGCCATGGATCGTACGCCTGGAAGCTCGATGGGACGCCGGCCGGCATCACTTTGCGGGCACGCTCGGTGGCGAGCCGTGAGCCGACCGTCCGTTCGCTGTAGGTGCGCATCTCTCGCTCGGTGATCGCCTTTGCAGCGTTCACCAAGTTGACTGGGGTTTTCGTTGCCATTTCCTGACTTCCTCCACGGATTTCGTTGTGATCATACTAGCACACTACGGATTCCGTTGGTTGAGGGGCGATTTAGCTTCGAGGTACGTCGGACCACGGGCGGTCCTTGTCGACCCGCGGTTCTCCGGGAAGACCCAGCACCTGCTCCCCCAAGATGTTGCGCAGAATCTCCGACGTGCCACCCTCGATCGAGTTGGCACGAACCCGCAGGAAAGCGTACTGCATCCCCCGAACCGCCCCGGTCGCGTCCAGCTCGGTCGGACGCCGAAACGTGTAGTCATACCCAATCTGCCCGTCGGCACCCATCAGGTCGACACAGAAGCTGTACAACCGCTTGTTGAACTCGGCGAACTCGAGCTTCGAGATCGAGCCTTCCGGCCCTGGATTGCCAGTTCGCATCTTCTCGCCGGCACGCAGGTTGTTGAGTCGACCCACCTCACCACGAACCCAGAGTTGCATCAGCTGATCTTTGCGAGCACCGGTCCGTTCGGACTCAGGGAGCCGGTTCCATACGGCCACGGCGTCTTGCGCAGCCCCGCCGCGGCGCGGCGTTCCCGAGTTTGCCGACCCACCGCCGATCGCTGTCCGCTCGTTCATCAGCGTCGTGAGGGCGACCCTCCAACCCTCCCCCTCGGCTCCGATCCGGTTGGCGTCTGGCACCAGGGTGTCAGTCAGATAGACCTCGTTGAACTCAGCCTCACCGGTGATCTGTCGGAGCGGTCGCACTTCGACTCCAGCCGAGTGCATATCGACCGCGAAGTACGTCATACCTTTGTGCTTCGGAAGGTCAGGGTTGCTGCGGGTGACGAGCATCCCCCAGTCGGCGAGATGCGCCAACGTGTTCCACACCTTCTGCCCATTGACGAGCCATTCGTCCCCGTCGCGGACTGCCTTACATGCCAGGCCGGCGAAGTCAGAACCGGCACCCGGCTCGGAGAACAACTGGCACCATTTCTCCTCGCTAGTGAACATCGGACGCAGAAATCGTCGGCGCTGCTCGTCGGTGCCGTGTGTCGCGATCGTCGGGCCTGCAAGGTGCATGAAGAATGAAGTCGGATCTTCGGCAGGAGCGCCCACGTCGCGTAGTCGCTGATCAACATGTCGGTTGAGATCAGGGCGTAACCCCAGCCCGCCAAACCCTTCGCCAAACTGAACCCACGCTAATCCGGCGTCGTAACGCGCTCCGCGAAACTCGACCTGTGTCGTCGAGGTTGGATCGTGGTTGGCAAGCAGTTTGTCAATCGCATCGTCCACCTGCTGTAGCGCTACATCCGTTGTCACCTCCGCAGTCTCGCCCAATCTGAAGGTGGCGAACGAGCCAGGACGTGGCAGAATGTCGGCTTCCATGGTGGTCGTAGCTCAGTTGGTAGAGCTCCAGTTTGTGGTACTGGCTGTCGCGGGTTCAAGTCCCGTCGATCACCCTCGTAGGGCTCAGGCAGTTGGGTGGCGGGACACCGTCCCCTACACTGCCTGAGCCGCTAGCGCCTCTAGCTCAATGGCAGAGCAACGGACTCTTAATCCGCAGGTTCTGGGTTCGAATCCCAGGGGGCGCACCCACGAAACACCAGGTCAACCGGCATCCGTGAAGATGCAATTTTCCTTTTGGTCGCTGCAGGTGACCAACGGGGTAACCAACAGGACCGGAAACGGGTTGGATCTGCTGCGTGTGACCCTCCCTCCCAGCGATGGAGACTCCAATGAATACTTTTGACGATTCACAAAACCACTTCCCTCTGATCAGGAGGCTACGAGCCCACTGTCCGGGAAACCCAGGGCACTCCACACCTGGTCTCTGGAGTGGCCTCGGCCATTGCCGGCGGGGAAATGTATCGAAGGTCCTGACGGTCAGGCCGACCAAGGACACGGAACATCAGCGCAGAATCACTCGGCACGATCATCGAGCGCGGGCCGCAGAACGAAGCTTCAGCGTGCGTCGCATCTCGCAGTCGCCCGAGTCAGCAGGGTGTCAATCGGGAGGCTCGAACCAGGCAGTGATGTCTTGTCCACTGTTCAGCAAGGCAGGAGTCGCCCGGACGATCGAGCCGTTGACATGGGTGCTCTGACGGCCGGCAGCGCGAACGAGGTCCGCCGCGAGAATCGTCGCTGACGTTACGGCGTATCGGCGATCGAACAGCAAGATCAGAGCGTGGTCGAACTCGAAACTACGGAACGGTGAGATCTGCGTTTCGGCCCGCTTCGTGTTGCCCCGAATCACTCGGGACTTCACCTGTACACGCCCGAACTGCACGCACACGAGATCATGCGACTTCACGCTGTTCGCCTCGAGCACGCCTCCGAGCACCCTCGCTGCGAGCCACTCGGCGTACTGCCCGACGGGTGAGTCGTTCGTTCGTATCACTCCGCGTCGCGCCAGTTCGGCCAGGATCGACTCATACGTCGCCAGCAGGTCCAGTTCCGGGGCGGTCCGACACCATCCGTCGATGGCACAACACGTTGCCGGGGTAGAAGTCACGGTGGATGAACGTTTGATCGTCGTCCAGGACCGGGCTGTGGGGGGATCTCGATCGCGCGGTCCCACAGCGCTGGCTTGGTCACCCATTTCGGCAACAGATACGACGCCTGCGCGTACACGGCGAACGGCCGGACCGCGCTCGCAGCGACAGGGTCGACTTCGTGGACGTCGACGAGCACCTCAACGAGTTGGCGCATCCACCGCTCACTCGCCGCCCTCGTTCCGCAAGGCCAAGGAGCGCGGGCATCAACACCGCCGGCGTACCGGCCGCGTCGAGCATCAGGTCGCGCGGCCGACACCGAAACCTCACCGTTCGTGGCTCGGCTGCTGCGTGCCGTTCGTTCGCGTCGACTTCGCGCGCCACCTTCGTCGCGTGACGATCGGTCCGCCAGCCGATCACCGCCCACGAAGGTGTTCCGCTCTGCGATCGACGCGGCGTGAATCCAATGTCATCGCGTTCGCGCGATGACGACGGGGTTTCTGGCTCCTGTGGTTCTCTCCAACGGTGGGGACGGTGATGGCAGTGGCATCATGCCGGGAACCGTGCACCGACCGTTGGAACTGGCCGTCCTCGTCGTAAATGCGGATGGCCGATTCGCGCGACTTTGGCAAGCTGTTCTCAGCCGGATGCAACCGAAACTGGAGGCACGTCGTCGGCCAATAGTTGGCGCGCGCGCTCGATAATGTCGCCTCTGACCTCTCTCCAGTATTCGATCTCGGGGACGATTTCAGAGCCGACCAAAACCTCAGCATTCTTGACGGACTTCCGCCACGTCTCGGTGAGCCCTACGATGTTCTTACATGCAATGTCCGCCGTGGCGGCGGCGATCTCGCTCTCGGACGGATCCAGGCCGGGAGCGGTGTAAGCGTCCAATGCGTCCAGTGGCGTTTCTGAGTCGAAGCCGCGTTCTTTAAAACAGTTCGACCAGGATTCAAGACTAGTGGTGAATGCATCGTCGGATGCAGCGATCGAATCAACGTCTGCTGCGGCGCGACCGATAGCTGCCTGCAATGCTTCATAGGTCTTGGCGTCTTCGCCGAGCGCTAGCGGGATCGAGCGAAGGCAGGAGTCCGATCGACCGGCGAGCTGGACTGTGAACTCTCGGTCTGAGCCTGGGATTGTGGCCGTGACGGTAGCGACCTCTGGCCGAGACACCCCGTAGGCGGATCCATCTAAGGCCAGAAAGTACGCATCACGTCTCTCGGGTTGCATTGAATCATAGAAGGCGGTCTCCGAGGCCATCTCCTTCATGGCACGGTCCGATATCGCCTGGACGGAGCCGACCTCATGGTAACCTCTGACGGAAGCCTCCGCCGGGTCGGTTATCCCCCATCTGCGATCGCTCCCCCTTGCAATCTCCAAGCTGGGCACGAAGGCTGGCAGCCGAAACTCAGGGAAGCCTCTGGCGGCCATGCACTCTGAGACTACTTTGCCTTCGGCGCGGTAGAGAAGTTCTGCCTCGTCGTATGAGTAGCTCACGGAGTAGAAGCTCGGCACTTGGGAATCGCTTGGGTCCGCGCTGCTCGAGGGGGCGCAGGCGGAAAGCGGCAGTATCGAAGCGGCTACGGCGCGCCACGCGGTGCGATGCCGGCCGTGTGTGTGTGGCGCCGCATCCCGTTGCCCGACCACATCGATCGGGCAACGAGGACGGATTCGTGATTCAACCATTGCGACAGTGTGCTAGCACGCGGTCGTCGACCAGTAATGTGACGACGCCGAATCGTTCGCTAGTCCGCCGAATGCCGAGTTCGGAAGTGACGGAGTGATTTCGTTGGGGTCGAAACAGGAGAAAGCACCACCGCCGCCCGAGTTCTGGTAAACTCGCACCCTCCAGACCCCACCGGTGCCGCGGCCCCATATCGATGACGTCTCATCGTTCGGATTGCCGGCGTTGTTGAAGTACTGTGTGTTGGCATAGTTGGTCAGGTTCCCCGTCCGGTCCAGTAATGGCCCAAGGTAGTCAGCGTTCTTCCAAGCGCAAACGTCGCCAGCTTCACACACGCCGTTGTTGTTGGCTGCGTCAACGGTGCTGAACGGGATGGCACCGGCACACAACATCATGGAAACCGTCACTGCGGTTGTGAGCATACGACGATGGGATTTGATAGCACGTTCGGTTTTCATTTTCGAAACGCCTCTCTTGGTTAAAGGGGCCATCAGCAGCCCTGAATCTGAGATGTCGGGTACTCTGCTGATCGTTACGCCCAATCGACAGTTGGCTCACATTCGAAGGTGCGCGTTCTCGGCCCGCCCACACTCGGGCTGGATCCGTCACGCTCGAATTGTTGTTGCTGGTGGGGTGTGGGCGGCTTTCAGGGCTGGGGTGATGCCGGCGAGGGCTCCGGTGGCGAGGCCGATGAGGGGGGCGGTGAGCGTGGTGGTGGGGTTGATGGTGGTGGTCCAGTCGCGGGTGGTGGCGATGAGCGTGGTGGTGATGATGCCGATGGCGGTGCCGGCGATGGCAGCGATGGTGCCGGTGATTGCGGCTTCGAGGGTGATTTGGCGGGCGATGTGGGAGCGTTTGGCTCCGAGTGCACGGCGGAGACCGATTTCGGGTCGGCGTTCGATAGTGTTGAGCAGCGTGGCGTTGGCGATCGCGATTGTGCCGATGAACAGCGCGAGTGCGGCGAGGGCGTAGTAGAGACTGGCGACGTCGTTCTCGATGTTGTTGCGGAGCGTTCTTGGGTCGGGTGGCACGAGCGCTTGGAGGCGTTCGGGTTGTTGGGGTCGGAGCGCGGCCGGGGCTTGACGTCCGGCGAGGTTGGCTGCTCCTGGGGCGGTGTCGATCAAGGCTTCGAAGGTGGCGGATTCCGTGCCGATGTTGTCGTGTTCGGTGGTGGTCGGGATCGTGATGGCGAGGAGCAGGTCGGGGTTGCGTTCGACGTCGTCGAGGATCCCGGTAATGGTGTACGCGATGTCGCCGATGAACACGGCGGGTTGGTTGTCGACGCGGGTGATGCCGAGTTGGTCGGCGGCGACGCGGCCGAGGATCGCGACGCGTTCGGCTCGGTCTTGGTGAAACTGGTCGTAGATCCGGCCCGTGGTCAGGGTTGGGACGGAGGCGTGGATGGCGCCAGGGGTAGCGGCGATGATCGGAATCGGTTGCATCGTGCCGATGGGTAGTCGAGTCGCGGTGTTGCGGGGTTGCAGGGTGCCGGGATCGTCGACCGTGTAGCTGTAGCCGGCGTGGTTGATGCCGTTGAGTGCTTGGAGTCGCTGGTCGGTGTCGGGGGGGAACGGATTGGTGCCGTCTGGGTTGGCGTCTTGGACCCGAACCTCGGTCGCCTTCAAGGCGTCGAAGCGGGCGGAGACCTGGGCGCGGGCGGTGTCAGCGAGCCCGGTGGTGGTGACGAAAGCTCCGACGCCGAGGATCGTGCCGAGGGCAGTGAGCAGTGTGCGGGCGGGGCGTTGCGCAATCGCGGCGATGGCTTCGGTGATGTTGTCAGCCCACCGGAATCGTGACCGTTGCGATCGCGTCATGATGCGCCCGTGGCGGGTTGCGGTTGGGCGGGTTGCGGTTGGGCGGGTTGGGGTTGGGTGAGGTGGCCGTCGCGGATGGCGAGGTGGCGTTGAGCTCGGGCCGCGATGTCGGGGTCGTGCGTAATGATGACGACGGTGAGGCCTTGTTGGTGGAGGTGTTCGATGAGGTCGAGGACTTGGGTGCTGGTGGCGGTGTCGAGGTTGCCGGTGGGTTCGTCGCAGAGCACGAGGGATGGTTCGCGGATCAGGGTGCGGGCGATCGCGACGCGTTGCTTCTCGCCGCCGGACAGCGTCGAACACAGCGCGGTTGATCGGTGGGCGAGGCCGACTTGTTCGATCACGTGGCGTGCGTGTTGTCGGCGTTGGCGGCGTGGGATGCCTTGGTAGGTGAGGCCGAGTTCGACGTTGTCGAGCACGGTGCGGTAGCCGACGAGGTGGAAGGCTTGGAACACGAACCCGATCTTGTGGGCGCGGACCGTGGCGCGTTGGGAGTCGTTGAGTCGGCCGATGTCGACACCGTCGAGCAGGTAGCTGCCGGCGCTGGGTTGATCGAGGACACCGAGCAAGGACAGCAGGGTGGTCTTGCCGGATCCGGATGGGCCGGTGATCGCGACGTAGTCGCCGCGATCGATCGTGAAGGAGCACGGTTGCAGAGCGACGACTTCGGGTGGGCCGGGGTAGACGCGTGTGAGGCCGACCGCTTCGACCGCCGGGGGTTTGACGGTCGAAGCGGTCATTGGCCGATCACCACCAGGTCGCCCTCGCCGATCGCGTCAGGGCTGAGTGGTGTGATGGCGACGAATCCGTCGGCGGACAGCCCAGCTTCGACCGCGACGTCGGTCGGTGTGCTGTTGGGGGTAGCGACAATCGAGACGCGGGTTGTGCCGTCTGCGGCTGAGGTCACTGCTGCGAGCGGAACCACCAATGTTGGGGTGTCGGTGCTGGCGGCGGTTGTGGTGACGCGGAGGTTGGCGCCGGTCAATGTGTCCGGAAGCGGCGAGGTTGGGGTCAGGGTGGCGGGGTGGCCGAGTTGGCCGTCAGGCCCGGCGGCGGGTTGGGCGGCGATCTGCGTGATCGTCGCGTCGAAGTTTGTTGCGTTGGTTTCGTCGAGGAGTTCGGCCGACATCCCGACGCGCAGGAGCCCGATATCTGTGGGTCGTATCGTGGTGGTGACGACGAGTTGGCCGGCGGCGAGTTCAACCAACGCGGTGCTGTTGGTCGCGGTCGCGACGTTGGGGTCGGAGTCGGTGTCGAGTGGCCCGAGTGCGGTGGAGGCGTTAAGTACTCGTGCTGGTGTGGTGGAGGTGAACACGATCTCGCCTTGGGCGACAGTCGGACCGTTGCCCGCTAGTACGGCGGCGAGCGCTCGCCGGGATGATTCTTGGGTGGTGATGGCGGCGTCGAGCGCGGCGCCCGCCTCGGCGGTGTCGGGGTCGGCGACCGCCTCGGCATAGGCCAGGTTGGCGAGCAGCGATGCTTCGTTGGCGGTGTCGAGCGCTTCTTGGCCTTCGCGGGCGACGCGTTCGAGTTGGACCCGGGCGCGTTCGATGTCCAGGTTCGCTGCGTCGAGATCCTCCGGTGCGGTGTCGGGTGTTGCGGCGAGCCGGTCGAGGGCGGCGACCGCGTTGTCGAGTTCCTGTTGGGCGAGCGCTACGTCGGCGTCGCGTTGGATGATCGCCGAGTCGACCGCTCGAGCGGCCTGGTTCTTGGCGATCTTGGCCGAAGCGACTGCCGAATCTGGTTGGCCAGTTGCAGCCGACTCGAGTTCGGCCTGTGCGGCCAGTACCGCCGCGTCGGCATCAGCGACCGATTGTTCGGCGGCGGCGATCTCAGCTGCGCCCGACAACGACGCTGGGATCGGCTCGTAACCCGCCTGTTCGTAGAACGCCGCCACGGCCGACTTCGTCGCTTCGCCAAACACATCGTCGGTGTCGGGCAGGAACCCGAGCCGGGTCAGCGCAGCCTGCAGTTGTGCCACGTCAGCCCCACGCATGCCAGGGCGCAGCGTGCGGTACACGGGTACGTCGCCCTGCATCAGGAACACCGGCCGGCCCGAGACCTCAATCATCCGGTCCCCTTCGGCAACGCTGTCACCGGCGGCGACGACCAGCTGAGTGACGACAGGATTCCCTTGTACCGACGACGGCGCCGACACCTGGGTGGTGACCTCAGCCTGCACGTCCCCGCGTTGGATCACCGTGGCCGACAGAACACGAAACTCGACGCGGGCCGTGACCCACGACGCGGCGGGCTCGGCGGCGCGTGCCGCGGCCTGCTCCGGGGACTGAGCGGTCGAGCCGACCCTCCACGCCACCGCAGCGACAATCACCAGCAGCACCAATGCGACCGACCACGCAACACGACGGCGCCTCACTCCAGCCACCTCCGCGTTTGGTCGCCCACCATCCACAGACGCCTGAACCGTGACGATCGTTCCGAGATCACGGTTCGGTCTCGTCGGCCTCGCCCAAGATCACGTCGTGTTCCTCCTGTGCCCGAAGGCACGCTGGGTGCGGTACCGGTAGCGGCCGGCCAGTGGCCGAGTTGAGACACACCCGGTTGCGTCGCCACCCATTGCATGCCCGCGACAACGCCCACGCTGCTCGATCCTGTGCCGAACGTTGCATCAATTCGCTCACTCCAACGCGTCTCGGGACTTCCTGGCATCGCAATGTCCGGCATCGCACCCAGCGTTACCGTCACGCGATGTACACCGACGAGATCACGTTGTTCCATCCCGACAGCATCGACGTCGCCTGAGCACCCGCCCCGGTGTTACCGGGATACGTTCCGGACTGAATCCCGCTATACAACGTGGCAGCGCAGGCGCCGACCTTGTACGACGACGTCAGATTGTCGAACCCGTACGACGACAGCGAGATCAGCGCGCCCCGAGTGGTGAAGTTCACGGTGTTCCCGCCGTACGACGTGCCGTCGTACAACCGCAGCGACGACGAACACGCCGCAGCGATTGACACGTCACCAACACCCGCCTCCGTCGGCGCGGCAGAGCTGCTCAGCGACAGCTGCTCGACTGACGCAGCGTTCATCTCCGCTTCGGACCGATAGCACATCGTTGCCGCCTGCGAGACAGCGCACGCATGGGCGTCACCCCAGCTCACCGCCAAATTGATCGTGGTGCCTTCGAACTCGGCGAGCACTCCGCGAACCGCAGGTTGCGGGGCACGATCAACAGAGGCAGACGCGACGCTCGGCACAGCGACAAGGAGCACGGTGACCGCCGCAAGGGCGCGTCGATACAGGGCATGGTTCATCAAGTTCCTTTCGATGGGGGATGTTCGGGGTTTGCTTGCTACGCGATCAGGGTTCGGGCCGTCCCCCGCCCACGATCACGGTCTTGATGTCGGGCAGCGGAGTAGCGACACCGCACTCCCTGCCCGCCGGGAAGTCCTCGGCGAGATGCACCGTCCAGCCGACCAGGCCTGAGCCATCCAGCATCTCCTGTGCGGTCGCCAACGCTTCGGCCTGACGGAAACAGGCGGTATCGAAGACCTCGATCATCTGATCGCCGAGCTCGACGATCGCCTGCTGCTCCGAGGTGCGCCCCGGTACCAACTCCGCCAGTCCGAGACGTTGGCACACCGTCTGATCGCCAGGGAACACCGCCGCTACCCCGGCTTCGTTCACACAACCCGCCAACGCCGGCGCGCCATCGGTCGACAGCTGACCGTCCAACCAGACCTGCTCACATGCACCCACCGGATCCAACGCCGGGCCCAACACCGCTCGATCGCCGTCGAGATCGGCGACTCCGTAACACACGATCCCCGTCGGAGACGACGCCCGCTCACGCCGCACCAGCGCAAACGCCGCCGTCGCCAACACCACCGCCCCGACGCCCGCCACAACGACCCACTGCCGACGTCGTCCCGGACGGAGGCGCCGCTCGCCGACAATCGGCGTCTCGACGATGCGCACAAGTCGTGCCTCATCCGCATCCGACACGGTCGCCGCCTCGTCGGCCCACGGATTCGACAACCCGAACACGTCCAGCGGGTCGCGCCCGTTCATGCGATCCCCTCCCTCAACTCATCACCAAGATGCCGCGCCAACCGTTCGCGTAGCCGATGCACCCGGACACGGACGGCCCCGTCGGGCACCCCGTACATTGCGGCGATCTCCGACGGCGACATCTCCAACCACAACGCCAACACGAACAACTCGCGATCCTTCACCGACAACGACTCCAACGCCGCGCCCACCAACGCCCTCGCGTCGACGTCGAACCCGGCCGACGTCAACCGTGTTTCCACCTGCGGGCGAGCCGCTTCGATCTCACCCACCAAGGCTGCGAACCTGCGGTTCGTCCGCCACCGATTCCGGCAGTGATTCCGGCACACGCCTAGCACCCACGCCCGCCGCGACGGCCACGGGATCTCATCAAGGCGCTGCCACACCGCCATGAACGTCGCGTTCACCACATCGTCGCCGTCCGAGCGACCGACATGCGACCAGGCATAGGTCTTCACATCACGCAAGCATTCGCGGTACACCAGCTCGAACTTCTCCTCACGCGATGAACGCACAGACCTCATACCCTCCGCAAGTGTCCAGCATCACCACAAGCGTTACACACGAACCACAGGCAGGCCGTTGTGCTTGGGCCTCGTGCAAGCGACGCGACATCGGGCGGAACATGTATGCCCGTAGTCCAGCTCGGGCGCATCACGCCGCCGGTCACGTTCGCGCCACTCCTCGACCACGTCGGCGCCCACGACGACACCACCGACGCCGCCATCGACCTTGTGGTCGACGTTGACGTCGAACTGCGTCGGTTCGGGCGACACTGCGTTCGATCGTCGGTAATTGTTCTTGTTGTTCGCCGAGGCGATCCTTCGCCCAGTTCCGTAACGTGCTCACCGCTTGTGACGGCATCACATCGTCCTTTCAGCTTCACGGGCACGCACCGAACACGCGCCCCGTCACCGAACACCCCACCCCCGAGCACGCCACAACGCTTCAACAACCCGCGCCAGCACGAGACACACACGAACCACCAACACGGCGAACGTTGCGCCACATCGGTTCACCTGTTCCCGATCCGCCGTGCGACGTGTTCCCGATTCGCGACACCCAAGTCACGATCTGAACGCACAGATTACGACCCGAGGGTGAACAGGCGTCGCGGCAGCGGCGGCGACAGGGTGGGGTACGTCGTTGCACCATGTTGTCGATCGCCAAACTCCGTGTCGGCCAAGAGGCCTACCACCTGTCCGGAGTCGCCCAATCCCTCGACGACTACTACACCGGCGCCGGCGAATCCGTCGGCCAATGGATCGGTGGAGGAGCCGCACGACTCGACCTGACCGGCGACGTACGCCCCGACGACCTGCGCGCCGTCCTCGCCGGACTCGCCCCCGGCACCGGCGGTCTCGATCCGAACGGCAACCAACTCCGCACCTCAGCACGGCGCGTCCCGGGCTTCGATCTGACCTTCAAACTGCCGAAGTCTGCGAGTGTGCTGTACGCCGTCTCGGATGATCCCCGCGTTCAGGGAGCGATCATCGACGCCGGTGAGACCGCTGTTCGCGAAGCGGTCGCTTGGCTGGAACGCGAAGCGATCCGCGCCAACCGCGGCTCGCACAACAAGGCGTGGCTCGACAAGCAACAAGCCCTCGACCCGACCAACACGACCCAGTGGCGGCCACACCGGATCACGACCCACGGTGTCGTCGCAGCGGGTTTCCGGCATCGCACCTCACGCGCGGGCGACCCGTTGCTGCATTGGCATGTGCTGGTCGCCAACCTCGTCGAAGGCAACGACGGGCGCTGGTCGGCGTTCGCTCACCCGGAGATCTACCGCTCGGCCAAGACCGCTGGCCAGATCTTCCAGGCTGTCGCCCGCCGCGAACTGACCGCCAGTCTCGGTGTCGACTGGGTCCGCGGCCGGCATGTGCAAGAGATCGCCGGTGTCCCGTCGCAACTGTTGGAGGTGTTCTCTAAGCGGCGTGCCGAGATCGAGTCATGGTTGTCGACGAATGGTCGAGCCGACACCCCGAAGGCCGCGCAGGAGGCCACGTTGGCGACGCGGCGCGGCAAGCCCGAACGCGAAGGCGAGCGGCTCGATGCTGGATGGAAACGCGAAGCGATCGCCGAAGGATGGGGGCCCGAGCAGGCCGAGCAGCTGATCGTCCAAGCCAACCAGAGCGTCGCCGGTGATCCGGTGGGCGAGGTGTGGCGGCTGGCGGCCGTCGGTTTCGATGACACCGGAGATGCCGATCACTATGAGCGAACCGTCGAACCAGAGGAATGGATCGCTAATCTGCTCCGGCGCGAACTCACCCAGACCTCGACCACGTTCACCAGGTTCGAGTTGACCGAAGCTGTCGCCACCAGGATCGGAACGGGTGCGACGGTCGCCACGATCGATCGTGTCGTGGCCCGCGTCCTGGCCAGCGACCTGGTGATCGCGGTTCACGAACCGGACACACCAGCGCCACGCGGTCGTGCCCGCTACACCAGTCGCGACATGCTCGCCGTCGAGCAACGCCTCATCGCCGCGTTCACCGCCACCAACACCAACCAGCCGCTCCCGACCGACATCGTCGAATCGGCGATCGCCGAGCGGGTCACGATCGGTGTCGATCAGGCCGCAGCGGTGCGCACGCTGTGCGCCGCCACCGGACCCGTCGCTGTGTTGGTTGGGCCGGCGGGGACCGGCAAGACCTTCACGCTCGACACCGTCCGCGACGCCTACCAACGTTCCGGTTACCAGGTGATCGGCGCCGCCCCATCTGCCCGGGCGGCGATCGAACTACACGCCGGGGCGAACATCCCGTCACGCACCCTGCACTCCCTGCTCGCCTCCTGGGAACGCGGCCACCAACAACCCACCGCCGACACGGTGGTCGTGATCGACGAAGCAGGAATGACCGACGTCCGACTCCTCGAGCGGAGCATCAGCCTTGTCCGTGAGGCCGGGGGACGGGTGGTTCTTGTCGGCGATCACCACCAGCTCCCCGAGATCGACGCCGGAGGCGGGTTCTCGGCCGCCACCACACGCACGAGCACCGTTGCGGAACTGACCGTGAACCGACGTCAGCACGCACCCTGGGAACAAGACGCCCTCGCTGAACTGCGCGCCGGCAACATCACCATCGCGGTGCGTGCCTACCTCGACCACGACCGAGTGACAGTCGCTGACGACCGTCAACAGATGATTGAGATCGCGATCGACCAGTGGGCACAGGCCCGCAGCGACGGCCGACATGTGGTGCTGCTCGCCGGGACCAACGAGCTTGTCGACGTCCTCAACGACGCCGCACGCCGACAACTCATCGAGAACGGCGAACTCGCCGCCGACCTCGACGGACACTACGGACACCGCGGCTACCGGATCGGTGAGCGGATCGTGCTGCGCCGCAACAGCGACCGGGCGCGCACGCTGGACGCCCAACAAGTCACCGTTGCCAACGGCCAAACCGGCACCGTCACCGGGATCGGCAACGGCGCGCTCTGCGTCATCCTGGACGACCACTACTCGATCATCACCCTCGACGAGACGTACCTCGCCCACGGTGGACGTGTCGACCATGCCTACGCCCTCACCACAACACGCGCCCAGGGTGGCACCTGGGAACAAGCGATCACCGTCGGCCTGGACGGCCTCTACCGAGAAGCCGCATACGTCGACATGTCCCGCGGACAACACACCAACCTGCTCGTGATCACACGACCAGAAGCCGAACAGTACGACCTCCTCGCCCGAGACCCGCTCGAACGCCACGACCGGCACGGCATCCCGCTGCCGACCGAGGAACCCGGGACCATCGACGACGAACTCGTCGACACCTTCGAACGATCCCGCGCCAAACGCCTCGCCCACACCATCGACCCAAACGTCACCACCGTCGACGCCCTCGCCCGGCGACCGCTCGACCAGCTCGAAGCTCGACTCACCCATTGCCGTCGAATCGAACGTCTCGCCAACGAGCACATCGGCGCCGACATCAACGAACTCCGCACCGCCATCGACAGGGCAACGCACACCGCCGAACACGCCGCCATCGGACAGACCGTCAAAGCACTCGACCGGCACAACATCGGCACGATCATCGGACTCGACGACACCGCCGGCGAAGTCCTCGTGGGGTTCCTGTCCGCCGACGGAGACTGCGCCGAACGCTCACTCGCCTGGCAAGAAGTCGAGATCCTCGACCCACACGCGACCCGGCGCTCGCTACCAGACACCGCCCGATCGCGCCTCGGTCAACTCCACCAAGCCGCGGACGCGACGATCAACGCTTGGACCGATCACCTCAGCGACAACGGCGTCACGCCGGGCGAAGCCGACAAAGTGCAACAAGCCATCCGACGAGTCATCGAACGAGCCACGAACGCGCTCATCGCCGATCAACCCCAATGGCTCACCACCCTCGTCGGCTACCAGCCCACCGACCCAATCGGCACCCAAACCTGGACGACGGCCGTACGCGAGATCGCCACATGGAGAACCCGTCATCACCAGTCAACAATTGAGCCAGGCATCACCACATCAGGCGGCGACGGACCACAAGCAGCCTGGGAATCACTCAATACCCGACTGGTCCACATCAAAGCCTGGCTCGACCATCGAGACCCGCCGACGGTCCTGTGGCCTCACGGACGCTCACACCACGAACTCGTAACGCGACGCACCGAACTCGACCAGGTCTTCGAGGCCGCCCCCGCCGATCAACAGCTGCTCATCGCAAGGCTGCGTCGCGGCGACCCACAACTGCTCGACGACACCGCCGAAGTACTCAAGGTAGCCCTCGACAATCAACACGCCCGCCGACACTGGATCCTCGAACACTGGCCCCACATTGTCGAGTACGCCGAAATCACCAACACCCTGACCAACCAACTCTGGGGACCCGACACCTCCACCATCCTCAACAACCTTGACCCAACGCCCGGCAGCGCGCTCGCCGATTCGGTAGCCGCAGACGAACCGTGGCTGCCGATCGCAATTGGACGGCTAGCGGCGCAATGGAGCACCGACATCGAACCAGAGGCCGCGAAGGGCTTGGCTGCGATCGCCGAGTATCGCCAGCGTTGGAATGTGACCAGCACCCAACCGCTCGGCCCAACCACTGCACACCCACAACACGCCGTCGACCAGCGGTTGCTTCGCGAACGGCTCATGACCTGTGTCTCGGAACAGCACGTTGTCGCTGCTGACATCCGGACTCGCTTCTCAGTTGAGCTGGACTAGTATCGACAACCCGCTTCTCGACGTTCTAGCCGCTCAACGCGCGGCTCATAGCCTCGGCGGCTTCTGCTCGTGCGTCATCGAGCAGGTGCGCGTAGACGTTCGCGGTGACAGTGATGCTGCTGTGTCCGAGCGTGTCCGCGATCGTCTTCAATGACACGCCCTGGGCGAGTAGCAACGACGCTGCGCTGTGGCGGAGTTCGTGGGGGTGCCAATGACCGAGCCCCGCAGCGTTCGTCGTGGCGCTGAGCGCTTTCCGGAAATTCGACGGATCGCGTGCTGTGCCATCGACGGTCCTGAACACGAAGTCCACACCGAGCGGCAGATCGTTCCAGAACCGACCGAGTTTGAGCCGTTCGGCTCTCTGAATCGCTCGGTGCCTCTTGAGGGTGACGACGGCCTGCTCTGTGAGATGCACGGTCCGTCGCGACGTCGTTGTCTTGACGTCCCCTACAAGCAACCCGAGGCCGGGCACATACTTCAGTCCGCGTCGTATGTCGATCGTGGCTGGCGTGGAGTCGATCGACACGCAGTCCCAGGCGAGCCCGAGCAACTCACTCACACGAAGCCCGCACGATAGAGCGACCACGTACGCAGCCTCGTCACGGTCCCCACGGATGTGTATGAGAAATTTGGTCGCCTCTGCCGGGGTCATTGTGCGCCCCTCACTTCGCTGTTGGGGAACGCCCTTGGCGAGCGCGGCAACGTTGCGGCTCACATGTCCCTCGCGTTCTGCATGAGCGAGAGCAGTGCGCAAGATGGAGCGGGCAAGACGCTGCGATGTCGGCGAGTATCCATTCGGGCGCTCAGCGGTCGGCGTCGCCATGTCGCGTAGCATCTTGCTGACATCACCGGCTGACAGCGTCGCGAGATGCTTCCTACCGATGCAGGGGATGATGTAGCGCCGTACCACCTCACGGTATTGACCCTCTGTCGCGGCCGCGACCGTGCCAGGAAGCACATCATCGAGCCACTCCCCCAAGTACCGCCCAACGGTGTGATCACGACGTACCGGATCACGACCCGACGCAGCCGCATCTTGCGCCTCGCGCATGCGCTTGAGCGCCACGACCTTGGTAGCGCCAGTGGCCATCTTCCGCACCGGCCGACCGTTGCCATCATTGCCAACGGTGAACCGCGCCTCCCAACGACTGCGTTCGACGTTGCGTCGAACCGTGCCCTCACCGTTACTCCGTTTCCCCATGTCCGCAGGTTCCCTCGATCCCTGCCGGGTGACCAACCGGGTGACCAACCGGGCGTGCACAACTATAGACATCCGCGGCAGACAGTGAACAGATCATCCATCTCACCAGGACTTTTCTGATGCTCTGTGGACAGCGGTGAACGGCAAGTTGCGGACTCTTAATCCGCAGGTTCTGGGTTCGAATCCCAGGGGGCGCACAGAGAAGTCGCAATCAGGGACACTTTCTGACCTGCTCCTTGCTTTTCGGACTACCGTCGTACCGCGAATCTGCCGCGAAGAGATGGTTCCAATGGGCACGATGCGTGAGCGCACTCCGGGCACCTGGGAGCTGGTCGTGTGTGATCGTGACGGTCTGTCGCCTCCCGGCGAGCAAGAGGCCAAAAGCCTCCCCGATCACCGGAATATCTACAGATCTGCGCCCAGACCACGCTGTGCGAAGCGGCATCGAAGTAGCTTCGACGAAATGGATCTGCGTCTCATTCGGAACGCCACGTTGCGGTTGCGATTCGCAGGCACTGAGTTTCTGATCGATCCGATGCTGGGCGTCAGGGGTTCGATCCGGGCGATGGGAGACTCGACCGAGCGGAACCCGACAATCGATTTGCCGTGCTCGATCGACGACGTGCTGGAGGGTGTGGACGTAGTGCTTGTTTCGCACCTGCATCCCGATCACTTCGATGAGGCGGCGTTCGGTGTCGTGCCACGCAATCTGCCAGTGTTCTGTCAGCCTGGCGACACCGACAAGTTGACCGCGGCCGGGTTCACCTCGACACCCCTAGACGGGCCGACAACGATCGGCAGGGCCAACGTCACACCTGTCGCTGCCAGCCACGGCTCGGAGTCGATTGTTGAGCGAATGGGGTCAGTGCTTGGGCTGGTATTCCGGGCCGACGACGAGCCGACGTTGTACTGGGCTGGCGACACCATCTTGTGTGACCCGGTGCGAGAAACATTGGCTGTTGTTCAACCGAACGTGATCGTCACCCACTCCGGCGGTGCGACAGCGGCCGGCCAAACGATCATCATGAACGTGGCCGACACCCTCGAAGTCGCGCTAGCAGCGCCGAATGCCACAGTGATCGCCGTTCACCTGGAAGCGGTCGGTCACGCTC
>JANPLQ010000013.1:0-65166 GCA_031422395.1 Ilumatobacteraceae bacterium
GGTGGTTTGGGTGTTGGGGCTGCTGTTGTGGGTGGTGGGGCTGCTGGTGTGGGTGTTGGGGCTGCTGGTGTGGGTGGTGGGGCTGCCGGTGAGGGTGGAGGGGCAGCAGGTGAGGGTGGAGGGGCAGCAGGTGAGGGAGTAGGCGGAGGCGGCGGAGGCGGCGGGGAGGAGAAGTCGCTCACGGACCCGCACGGTACTTGCAAAACGCGTGAGGTTGTTGCGCCCAGCGTCCGCAACGCCTTACGCCCAGCCGAGTGCGTGAAGGCGCGCGTCGTCGATGCCTGCCGCGTGGGCGACTTCGTGGATCACGGTGACGTACACCTCGTCGGCGAGTTGATCGAGGTCGGCGCACATCTCGCACAGCGCAACCCGGTAGATCGAAATCACGTCTGGTGTTTCGTCGCCGCACCGTTCTGTGTGTGGTGTGCCTTCGTAGAGTCCGAGCAGGTCGGGGTCGTCCGGGTTGCGGTCGTGGACCTGGATCACAACGTTGTCGAGCACCGGCAACAGCTCATCGGGTAGCTCGTCGATTGCCTCAGCGACCATCAACTCAAACTTGTACCGAGCGACGACGTCCACAGTCAATCCCGATCGGAAGCCGTTCCGTTCACCAGTTGGCTGGGTTGGCCCGGCCGTTTGGTGACCAGAATCGACTGGCAGCCTCGCACGGGTCAGATGATCTTCAGGAGCGGGCTAAAAATTTTCTTTGGCTTCAATTCGGTGGCAATCCTGGCAGCGATGGCGTTGAACATCTGGGCCGCTTCACTCTCGGGGGAGACGGCGGTGATTGGACGACCATTGTCGCCACCGTCACGCAACGCCGGGAGGAGTGGGAGTTGTCCGAGCAGCGGCACGCCGAGATCGTCGGCGAGCGACTGGCCGCCCCCGGAGCCGAAGATCTCGTAGCGCTTACCGTCGTCGCCGGTGAACCACGACATGTTCTCGATGATGCCCTTGACCGGCAAGTTGACCTTTTCGGCCATTGCCGCAGACAGGCGCGCCACCGTTTGGGCGGCCGGCTGCGGCGTCGTGACGACGTAGACCTCGCCGCGCGGCAGGTATTGACTGAGGCTGAGGGCGATATCGCCGGTGCCTGGCGGCATGTCGATCAGGAGGAAGTCAGGCTCGTCCCAGAACACATCGGTCAGGAACTGTTCGAGCGCCTTGTGCAGCATCGGACCCCTCCAGATTACGGCTTCGCCCTCTGGCACGAAGTAGCCGATCGAGATGCAACGCACGCCCCACTGTTCAGGCGGTAACAGCATTTCGTCGATCACGGTAGGCGGTCGGTCGGTGCCCAGCATGCCCGGAATCGAGTGGCCATAGATGTCGGCATCGACCACGCCGACCGAGTAGCCCTGCTGGGCGAGCGCGACGGCGAGGTTGGTGGTGACGGTCGACTTGCCGACGCCCCCCTTGCCGGACGAGATCAACAATGGGCGGGTCTTCGACCCTGGCTCGGAGAACGGAACCTTGCGGCCTTCGGCGTGGCCGTGACCCTGATGTGATCCAGCTGATGCGCCCGCATCGCCGTGGAGTGTCTTGCGAAGGTCTTCGCGCTCCTGATCGGTCATCACGGTGAACTCGAGATTGACGTCACGCACACCATCGAGCGCGACGGCAGCGTCGGTCACCCGTTTCGTGATTTCGTTGCGGAGCGGACACCCTGCGACGGTGAGTGCGACCAAAATTTGAGCGGTGCCGCCACGGTCGACTTCTGCCTTGCGGAGCATTCCGAGGTCGACGATCGACCGATGGAGTTCCGGGTCCTGAACGGGTCGGAGGGCCTCGACGAGCTGGTCGTGGGTCACGGGCATCGACCCATTCTGTCTGGACGCTGATGGTTTGCACTACGTCGATAGGAGAAACCCACGTAGAATCCACGCATGGGGACGAGCGTCGGGTTCAATGCCACCGTGTCGGCGATTACTGACGCGTTTGGTGACCCGACCCGCCGCAAGATCTACCTGTTCGTCAGGGACCGTGGGGATGCGGGTGTTGACCTTGACGGAGGTGCCACAACTTCGATGGTCGCCGACGAGGTTGGTGTGCATCCCAATGTCGCTCGGCATCATCTTGACAAGCTGGCGGCCGGTGGTTATCTCGAAGTCCACAGCGGCAAGTTGGCTGGCGGTGGCGCTGGTCGGCCTTCCAAGCGGTACAAGGCGGTGCCGTCTGCTTTGGAGGAATTCCCTGTTCGAAGCGATGATCTCGTGCTTTCACTGCTCGGTCGAGCGCTCGCCAAACTCCCTCCGGCTGATGCCGAGCAAATGGCCGAGGAGGTTGGTGGAGAGTACGGCCGTGCAATGGCGGCGGGTCTCACTGGTGATGCCAGGGACTCGGGGCAACGGTCTCTGCGTTCGGCGATCCAGGCGGTCGCCGACGCGCTCACGGCGCACGGATTCGCAGCTCATGCCGAGAGTCGCAACAATCAACTTCGGATCATCAACAACCATTGCCCGTTCGGTGAGGTGGCAACCGACCACCCTGTGATCTGTGCCGTCGACCGTGGGATGGTCCGCGGTATGTTGAGCGCCCTGTACGACGCCGACATCGGCGACATCATTACGGAGTCGAGCTTCGCCCAGGGCGACACGTTCTGCTCGACAGCTCTGTAGGTCAGTTCCACGCAGCGGTCAGTCGTCAGTTGCGGTGCTGGGCGTATTCGATGACTCGCTCTACGACGTGTTGGCTGACTCGGTTGACGTTGCCTGCATCGAAAGGTGGTTGCGGGTCGTACTCGATCATCAACTGACACGCCTCGGCGGCGGTGCGGTCATACAGGAGCTCGATCAACCGGATCGCCATGTCGATCCCGCTCGACACTCCTGCTGCGGTGATGATCCGAAGGTCGAGGTGCTCGACGACACGTGTGCCTGTCGCGATTGCTCCGAGTGCTTCTAGTTCGGGGTAGGTCGCCCAATGGGTGGTCGCCGTCAGCCCGTTCAGGAGCCCGGCCGCGCCGAGCACGAATGAACCAGTGCACACCGACGTCGTGAACCGCGTCGTCTCGTGAGCGGTACGAACCCAGTCGACCACGCGCTCGTCCTGGATCAACGGCCGGGTTCCAACGCCCCCTGGGAACACGATGATGTCCGGCCTGGGAATCTCCTCGAACGTCGCATCGACCGTGATTCCGAGGAAGCCGTTGTCGGACCGGACTTCGCCACGCTGATGCCCGATGAATGTGACATCGATCTCGGGATGACGCTGTAACACTTCATACGGGCCGATCCCGTCGAGCGCTGTGAACTGTGGAAACAGTGGGATGACTGCCTGCAAACTCATGGGTGTGTCCGTTCCGTCGTGATGTGCGTGGTGGGTGTGGTGGTGGGTGTGGTGGTGGGTGTTGTCGTGAATCGTTGGCGATATTGATCTGGTGATGTGCCGAGTCGGCGGGTGAACGTGCGTCGCATCGTTTCGGCAGTGCCGAAGCCGCAACGGGCGGCGATCGACTCGACTGTGTCGGACGTGATCTCCAACTGTCGGCGGGCTGCATCCACTCGAACACCCGACACGTACCGAGCCGGGCTGATGCCGGTTTCCTCCGTGAAGCACCGGGTGAAATGACGCTCGCTCATCCCTACTCGGCTGGCCAGCAGACCGACTCGGTGGTCTCCACCCGGTTCGGTGTCGATCATGTCTTGGGCTGAGCGAACGGGGGCAGTCTCGGCGCGTTCGGTCCATACGGGAGTCGCGAACTGGGTTTGCCCGCCAGGTCGACGTAGGAACATCACGAGCCAGCGTGCGACGACCTGAGCGGTTTCTGCGTCATGGTCGTGTTCGACAACAGCCAACGCCAGATCGATTCCGGCTGTCACTCCAGCCGATGACCAGAGCTTGCCGTCGTGGATGAAGATCGGGTCCGGGTCAATGTTCAGACCAGGGAATCGCGTACCGAGCGCCTCGGCGCGAGCCCAATGAGTCGCAACACGGTGCCCGTCGGTGAGTTTCGCGGCGGCGGCGACGAATGCCCCGGTGCACACTGTGAGGACGCGCTCGGCGCGCTGACCGAGTCGTCGAGCGTGACCAACGAGTTCGTCGTCGCCGGCTGCCGCCTGAGCACCGAATCCGCCGGGAATCACGAGCGTGTGCAGTCGTTGCGGTGCGTCGGTGATGGCGATCGTGCCGAGTTGCAACCCACTCTCGGTCACAATCGTTCGCCCGTCGGTTGACGCCACGCTGAGTCGGTACCGAGTGCGGTCCGGTGCACGTTGTTCGAGTACCTGGTTGGCACCGTGAAACACCTCGAACGGGCCGGTCAGATCGAGCGCCTGAATACCGTCATAGACGAGAAACACGATCTCGATCTGCTCGTTGTGGCGACGCACATGACCATCGTGAAGGATCCACCCACATGGCGTCAATGACACCAACCCAACAATTCCAGCCAACACCCCCAGCCACCAACCGCGATGAGCGATGAGGGGTCTGGCACCGCCGACTGCTCATCGCGCCTGACTACTACTCGACTGTTGTTCGGTGCTCGACTGTGGTTCGCGGCGGTGGTTAGGAAAGGTGCAGGAGGATTGCGGATTCTGCGTGGATCGCCGGGAGTTGGATGCCGTGAGCGCCCAACTGGGCTCCTGTGAGCGTCACCCCGTCAGCCAGCCAGGCTGGGACTCGTCGATTCGGGCCGCTCGGGTAATCCGGAACGGCGAGCCGTGTGATGCTGTACGACCTGTCTTGGTCCAAACCCGGGAGCAGGAACGGCGGAGGCGTCAGGCTGAGCGCGCTCGTCACTACGGCGAAGCTCACCACCGCCTCGGAACGATCGGCGGCGTACACGCCGTGGGCCGAGTAAGCGTGTTCCGTATCGAAGCGAACGACATCGCCGTTGTGTAGTAGCGGACGAAGACGTTTGTGCAGCGCAACCACCACACCTACCTGGTCCAACTCGTCGCCGGTGAGATCCAGCAAATTCCACTCGACTCCAAAGTGTCCGAAGAGTGCAGTCGCTGCCCGAAAGGCGAAACTGTGCCGACGGCCCGTCGTGTGTGACCGCTCGGGTCCGATGTGGGCACCCATCACCTCGGGTGGGATCAACATCGAAGCGCCGCGCTGGATTGTCTGGCGTTCTAGGGCGTCGTTGCAGTCGCTCGTCCAGACCCGAACGGTGCGACGCAACATCTCGTGGTCGATGCGCGCCCCGCCCGACGAGCAGCTTTCGATCTCGACGTTCGGATGACGATCGCCAAGTTCGTCGAGCAGTCGGTAGAGGGCCAGTGTTTGCACCCGAGTGCCGGCGGCACTGGTGTTGCCGCTTCCGTGAATGTGGTCGCGGTTCATATCCCACTTGACGAAGCCGATGTCGTGGTCGCTGAGCAATGCATCGAGCTGTCCGAGAACGTGCCCGAAAGCAGCCGGATTGCCGAGATCAAGCACAAGTTGGTTGCGCGCCAACACGGGTTCATAGCCGTTGGTGGTCAACGCCCATTCTGGGTGGGCGCGGTAGAGGTCGCTGTCAGGGTTGACCATTTCCGGTTCGACCCAGATTCCGAACTCCATCCCCAATCCGGTCACATGGTCGATCAACGGCTTGAGCCCGTAAGGGTGTGCATCGGGTGATACCCACCAATCGCCCAGTCCACTCGTGGCGTCGCGGCGACTCCCGAACCATCCGTCGTCGAGCACAAACCGTTCGATACCGACCGAAGCGGCGCGGTCGCCCAACTGCTTGAGACGATCAAGGTCGTGATCGAAGTAGACGGCCTCCCAGGTGTTGATCAGAACTGGGCGCGGTGTCGACGGGTGTGACGGACGCGCCCGAAGATGGCGATGGAACTGCTGCGTAGCTGCCGTGAGCCCCACGCTGGAGTGAACAGCGATCACCTCCGGTGTGCGATACGACTGTCCCGGTTCCAACGAGACTTCCCCCGGGTGCAGCAGTTCGCCCAACTGCACGTACCGGCGGCCGTCGGGCAGCCGCTCGGCCAACACGACGTGATTGCCGCTCCACGCGAGGTGAGCTCCCCAGACCGAACCAGACCATTCGGTGTAACCCGGTGAACCGGCGAAGATCAACGGCGGGTGCTCGTGCGAGGTGCGACCGCGACGATTCTCGGACGTGAACGAACCGTGCTCCCATGGAACGCGGACGGGATGTAGTTCGCGGGTCCAGCGACCTGTGAACGTTCCGATCTCGGCAGCGTGCTCAGGGATCGGCAGCGTGATTGTCAGCCCACCCAAGAGGTAGCGATCGGTGGAGCTGTCATTGTTCAATGTTGCGGTGACGGTGAGCGCCTGGTCGAGTTCGAAGTCGACGCGGAGTGACAGTTCGGCGATCTCATCCACGGCGTAAACGACGATCCGACCGTGGTCAACGTCGATCTCGTGCGAGACCGGCGTGAAGCGAGGGGCCCAGGCGGTTCCACCCCGCCGATGACCAGTCAGCCCTGGGCGGCCAGGGAACCCAGACCCGTGTTCGGGTACGATCGAGATCGGAGCGACGACATCGGGTGACCCTTGAGTCAGCGGTCGGTCGAGCGCCGCCGCGAGCCGTGAGAAATCGGTGCCGCTGTCGAGTGGAGCGCCCCAATAGACAATCGTCGGAACCCCGGTCGAAACATCGACAACCAGGTCGCTGGCGCGACCACGTAGGTGGATCACGTCGGACAAGCGTCAGCCCTTGTTGGCACCGAGTGTGAGGCCTGCGATGAACTGCTTTTGCAGCAGCAAGTACACGATCAGCGTCGGCAACGCGATGATGATCGATGCCGCCGCGATCAGATTGAAGTCAGTCGCGTACTGGCCGTTGAGGACGGCGATCGATGACGTGACCGGTCGCTGATCGCCCTGGCTGAGCAGGTTGGCGCCCCAGAAGAAATCGTTGTACAACCAAGTGAACTCGAGTGTCCCGAGTGCCGCCAACGCAGGCCGCGTCAGGGGCAGGATGACTTGGAAATATTGTCTGAGAACGCCGGCACCATCGACCGACGCCGCTTCGCCGAGTTCCTTCGGAATCGTCTTCATGTAATTGGCCAGGACGAATGTGCAGAATCCGGTCTGGAAGGCGACGTGTACGAAGATCACGGCGATCTTGGTGCCGAGCAGATTCCCTGTGTTCGAGTCGGAGATGACATCGGGCCAGGGGACCCGCTTGAAGAACTGGAACAGTGGCTGGAACATGACTTGCTGGGGCATCAAGTTGCCGGCCGTGAACAACACCAGGAAGGAAACGTTGAACCGCCAACTAAACCGCGTGCACGCGAACGCGACTGCGCTCGACAGCAGGAGGATCAAGAAGATCGACGGGATCACGATGAATGCCGTGTTCCCAAATGTCTTGCCCATCTCACCGACGCTCCAAGCGTCGCGGTAGTTCTCGAGGGTGAGTGCAGTTGGGACGGCAAACACACCGTTCGGTTGTGTATCTGCCTCGTAGAAGCGGAACGAGTTGTAGACCGCGGTTCCGATCGGGATCAGCCACGCAATCGCCATGGTGATCAGGAACGCATGCAGGACGATGCGAGCGGGTCGGATGCGCTGCTTCGGTTGCTCGTTGAGGATCATCGTGGTGCCATCGTCGAACGTCACGACCGTCATGGTTCCTCGGTTTCGCGATAGTGGTTGATGACATACCAGATGATGAAGCCGAGACAGAGCAGCAAGAGGACGACGGCGTACGCCGAGCCGAACCCGACTCGGTCACTGGCGCCTTCACCGAGCAGGCTGCGGGTGACGAGGGTGCCCATCACATCGGTACCGCGTTGCTCGTTGAGGGCGGCAACGATGTCGTATGCCCTCAAGGCCTCGATCACGGTGATCACCACGACGACGACGTTGATCGGCTTGAGAGATGGAAAAACGACGTTGCGGAACGACTGGACTTCGTTGCATCCGTCGATCGCGGCAGCCTCGCGGAGAGCGGGATCGACGGCTTTCAGTCCGGCGAGATACAGCACCATCACGTAACCGATATGACGCCACGCCATGGCCACGAGCAGCGCCGCGAAGTTCTTCGAGAGGCCGAGCGGGGTATCGAGAAATGGGAGATCGAATTGGAACAACTTCGAGCCATCACCGACAAAGTCGACCCGACCGCCGGGCCAGATGGTATTGAGCAACCCACGGTCACGCGAGAACATCGTCGATTTCCAGATGAAGCCGACGACTGCGAGCGAGAGCACCACGGGAAAGTAGTAGATGCTCTGGTATGCCCGGCCACCGCGGATGTTCTTGTCGAGTAGGTAGGCGAACAACATGCCGATCATCGAGCAAATCGTCAGCCAGATGATCAGCAGGAAGTTGTTGAACAGCGCAGGAAAGAGATCGCTGTCGAAGACCGTGAAGATGAACCAGTAGTTCTGGAAGCCGACCGCCCTGATCGTTGAGGGTGGGCGGAGCACGTCCCAGTAGGTGAACGACAACGCAATCGTCAGCAGCGCTGGAATCCATACAAGTGCAATGTGCAACGCAGCAGGTACACCGACCATCACTTTCAGCCAGAACTTATCGGATCGAGTGAGGGCGGAAAAGCGCCGACGGCGGTGCCCGCTAAGGGGCACCGCCGTCAGTTCGCCTACGTCGTGTGAAATTGTCACGTGTTCGTGCTCACTCGAAGGTGTACGTGGCCTTCTTCGCTTCGACATCGGCAAGGATCGTGTCGATGTTCGCTGGAGTTGCCAGGAAGTCGGCGATCGCAACGCCGACGACGTTGGCGGCGAAGTCGGGGTCGGTGTCACGGTCGAGGAATTGGGCGATGTACTTGGCGGTTGCCACGGCCTCGGCCGACTTCTTCTGCAAGGCGTTATAGCCGCCGGTGTTGGCCGAGCTGTTCGCTGCAACGACGGAAGGATCGACGGCGAGGTAGGCGTCGATCGCCGCAGCGGTTGACATTCCAGTGAGTAGAGCCTTGGCACCGTCGACGTTCTTCGGGCTTGCCGCCATCATGAAGCCGTCGATGGGGGCCTCGATTGCATCTTGACCATGCTCGTCGTTTGCGCTCGGGAACAGGAAGAAGTCGATGTCGTCGATGATGTCTTGCTGAGTCGCGGCATCGAAGTTCGAGGTGATGAACGTGCCGAGCAGCATCATCCCTCCGGACAAGTCGCCAAGCGCGTTGGCCCCGTCGTTCCACGTTCGGCCGTTTGCGTCTGGCTGGTAGAACGGAAGGAGTTCCTCCCAAGCGGTGAACACGGCCTTGACCTTCGGGTCGGTCCAGCTCTCCTTGCCGCCCATCAGCGACACGTGGAAGTCGTAACCGTTGATGCGAAGGTTGAGCATGTCGAACATCCCCATCTGCGGCCAGCGGCCGTCGTTGGCGGCGCACAACGGGATGATGCCGTCGGCCGCCATGGTGTCACAGAGGGCCTTGAACTCGTCCCATGTAACCGGGATCTCGTAGCCCTTCTCGGCGAACAGGCTCTTTCGGTAATGGACCGCCCATGGGTAGAAGTAGAAGGGCACGAAATACTGCTCACCATCGAGGCCGCTCGACGCGCTCTTGAAGCCGTCGGTCATACCGTCGATGTTGGCCCACACGTCGGTGATCTTGCCGACGACACCCTTACCAGCGAAGGCTCGCATGCGGTATCCGGCGAACCACGACACCACGTCGTCTGGCTGCTGGATGTAGGAGTTGAAGTTCTCCTGGTAGCTGTTGTGATCGACCGTGTTGATCTTGGTCACGACGCCCGTGGCCGCGATCGCGGCTGCCATCGCAGCCTTCGGCTTCTCGTCGGAGTAGTTCGAGCCGAAGGTCACTTCACCGGTATCGGTCGGTGCTGCCGAACTGCTTTCCGCGGGACCGCTGCTCTCGGCTGCGGACGCGGCGGTGTCGCTGTCGGCTGCGGGCGTCGCCTCGTCGTCGCCGCAAGCGGCGAGGATTGCTGCCCCGCCGACGACTGCTGCTCCACCGATGATAAAGCGACGACGATCAAGTGCGCTACCCACTTCTGGGCGCTCGGAGTGCTCGGGCTGTCCAATCATTTCTCCCCCTCAGGAACGGTTATGAAACCGGTTGTGCACGTATGTGCGGTTGAACGTTGTCACTGAATGTCGCGCGAATGGGGTATCCGCGTCAAGAGGTAACGTTCGAAAAGTTGCAGATTCGCACATGATTTCTTCCGATGTTGTACCGACTTGATGAATCTCACGGATTTTATGTTGGTTTCTGTTGACAATGTGCCACTGAGTAGCCATTCTCGTTTCCAATGACTTCACGTGGAAGGCGATCGTTGGCGCGCGAGCGTCATGAACTGATTGTCAGTCAAATTCGGCGGTTTGGTGCCGTGCGGGTCACGGACCTCGCCGAACAGCTCGACGTGAGCGAGATGACGGTACGCCGTGACCTCGATGTGCTTGATGATGCTGGGCTGGTGGTCAAGGTGCATGGCGGTGCAACGGTTCGCTACGAACACAGCACCGACGAACCGGGCTTCGAGGTGAAGTCTCTGCGCAATACACGAGAGAAGGCGGCGATTGCGGCGTCGGCAGCAGTCATGACTGGCGCCGGGGCGGCGATCGGAATCACCGCTGGAACTACGACCGTTCAGCTCGCCGCCGAGTTGATTGCCGTGCCCAAATTGACGGTTGTCACCAACAGCATCCCAGTTGCGGAAGTCTTCCACCGGAGTCCTCGTCCTGATCGAACGGTGATCCTGGTCGGGGGCGAACGCACGCCCAGCGACGCTCTCGTTGGGCCAGTTGCGAGCGGTTCGCTGCGATCGTTTCATCTCGACACCGTGTTCATGGGCGTCCACGGCATGCATCAACGCGCTGGCTTCACGACGCCCAACTTGCTGGAAGCCGACACCAACAGGGCATTCGTCGAATCCACCGACGAGCTGGTGGTGCTCGCCGACCACACCAAATGGGGCGTGACCGGTCTCGCCACCATTGCCAGACTTGATGAGGCGACCGTCTGCATATGCGACGATGGATTGAGCGACCACGGTCGGGAAATTCTCGGCAGCCGCGTTGGCCGACTCGTCATCTCGAACCTCGACACCGTTCACGACGACAGGAGTGCCTGATGGCAACAGTGACGTTTGACCAGGCGACGCGGATTTACCAGCAGGGCCAGCGACCAGCGGTTCGAGCGCTCGATCTCGAGATTGCGGACGGTGAATTTCTTGTGTTGGTCGGTCCGTCCGGCTGTGGAAAATCTACGACGCTGCGAATGTTGGCCGGACTCGAGCCGGTTGATGGCGGGTCGATACATATCGGCGATCGAGACGTCACGATGATGCCTCCCAAGGACCGTGACATCGCAATGGTGTTTCAGTCGTACGCGCTCTACCCGCACATGACGGTTGCCGAGAACATCGGATTCCATTTGAAGATCAAGAAAATCGAGAGGGTCGAGCGCGATCGTCGCATCGCTGAAGCGGCGACGATCTTGGACCTTACCGAGTACCTCGATCGCAAGCCGGCGAAGCTGTCCGGTGGTCAACGTCAGCGCGTTGCGATGGGTCGTGCGATCGTCCGTCAACCCCAGGTGTTTCTGATGGACGAGCCGTTGTCGAACCTCGATGCAAAGCTGCGCGTGCAGACCCGAACGCAGATCGCCGCGTTGCAGCGACGCTTGGGCGTCACCACGGTCTATGTGACCCACGACCAGGTCGAAGCGATGACGATGGCGGATCGCGTGGCGGTGCTGAAAGACGGCATCTTGCAACAGTGTGCATCCCCGCGGGAACTCTTTCTGGCCCCGGTCAACCTGTTCGTCGCCGGTTTTATCGGCTCACCAGCGATGAATTTGTTGGATGCCACAGTGAGTGACGGCGCGGCGCGGGCTGGCTCCTTGTCGGTCCCGATGAGCGTCCTGCAAGTTGACGGTTTGACGTCCGAACGTGTTGTGCTCGGAGTCCGTCCCGAGGGATTTGCCGTTGCCTCGGAAGGTGGCCTCGACGTCGATGTCGAGCTCGTCGAGGAACTTGGTTCGGAGTCGTACCTCTACTGCGTCGCCGCTGGCATTCCTGACAAGCAGATCGTCGCTCGAACCGGTGGTCTCAGCGGTTCGCGGCGTGGCGATCGAATCAGCCTGGTGCCCGACCCGGCGATCGTTCACGTATTCGACGCTGCCAGCGGTGTGCGCCTCGCGGCGGGCTGACGATGGCGTCTGAGCTGCGCGTCGATCCGATACTGGGCACTTTTGTGCACATCGTGCGAGCGCGTCAGGATCGGCCGAATCTTCCCTCCACCGGTTGTCCGTTTTGCGTGGGTGGGCTCGAAGCGCCTGATCCGTACGACGTGCGTTGGTTCGCCAATCGTTGGCCGGCGATGGCGGGTGGCAGGTGCGAGGTGGTGTTGTACACACCCGACCACGACGCCACGTTTGGGTCACTCGGCATCGACGGGGCTCGCAAAGTGGTTGACCTGTGGGCCGAACGCACGACGTCGCTTGGCGGTCGGACTGACGTCGAGTACGTGTTGATCTTCGAGAATCGGGGTGCCGAAGTGGGTGCCACGATCGCTCATCCACATGGTCAGATCTACGCATACGACCATGTGCCGAGACGGCAATCGCTTCGCCTTGCAAACGGTTGGTCGCCGGATCTCGCTCCGGGGGAGCGATTGGTTGTCGAGTTCGACGGATGGCAGGCGTCGATTCCCTACGCCCCGACATATCCGGTTGCACTTGATATCTACCCCGTCGACAGAGTTGCGGATCTCCCATCAGTCAGCGCCAAGGGCCGTCACGCCTTGGCGACCGTGTTGATCGACGTACTTGGTCGCTTGGATCGGTTGTTTGCCCAACCACTCCCATACATGATGTGGCTCAATCAGCGACCCACCGTCGATTGCGGGTACGACGACGCCTGGTTCAACATCGAAATCGTGTCACCGTGGCGATCTGCCGGAGTGCAGCGCTTCATAGCGGCCGCCGAGGTCGCAAGCGAGGAGTACTTCAACCCGGTGGTCCCGGAAGTCCTGGCAACGCGATTGCGCGAGTTGTGACGGGCTGCCCTTCGTGTTGCCGGTGATTGGAGCGCTGCGGCCATGGGTGGACCCGACACAAATTCAGATCAACCGGTTGCCCATGCACGTGCCGTTGTCTGGGTTCACGCGACGGTCGCTGGACGGACCGTGGTCGCTTGAGATGTTCGACGGGCCCGGTGCGGTGACGGCGGGCGCGCTCAGTGGCCAACGCTTCAACGCCGTCACGGTTGATGTGCCAGGCAACTGGACCATGCAGGACCTCGGTGGCTTCGTCGACCTGCCGCACTACACCAACGTCCAGATGCCGTTCCCTGGGCCGCCACCGCAGCTACCCGAACGCAATCCGACGGGTGTGTACCGACGCCAGTTCGATCTTCCGGCGCGTTGGATCAAGCGACCAGTGGTCTTGCATATCGCCGGGGCCGAGAGCGTTCACGCCGTATACATCAACGGCGAGTTTGTTGGGTACGGCACCGATAGCCGGCTTCCGAGTGAGTACGAGATCAGCAACTTCGTGCGGAGTGGCGAGAATGAGATCGCGATCGTCGTGATTCGCTATAGCGCGCACAGCTATGTCGAGGATCAGGATCAGTGGTGGATGGCAGGGCTACACCGATCAGCGTGGATCGAGTCCCGACCGGCCGTGCATATCGCCGACGTTCCGGTGAGCACGAATTTTGACCCGGCGACCGGCGTCGGCTCGATCGACGTCACGACGATCATCGATTTTGGCGGCGCGCCGACGCCCGGCTGGACTGTTCGCGCCGCATTGCTTGACCCGAACGGTCGGCGTGCCGGTCGACGCGTCGGTTCTATGGGGGAGGGTGCTGTCCCGCACGAGTTCGCCCGTCCCTACGTGTTCCGCGGGCATCAGGTCGTTGCCCGATGGGAGGTTCCGAAAGTCAAGCCGTGGAGTGCTGAGCGGCCAGATCGCTACACGGTCACGACCGAATTGATCGACCCGAGGGGTCGGGTCGTACAGACCGAAACGCAACGCGTTGGAATCAAACGGGTCGAGGTTCGTGACCGTCAACTGCTCGTCAATGGGCAGCCCATTTGGGTCTTCGGCGTCAACCGTCACGATCATCATCCTGATCGCGGTAAGGCAGTCACGGTCGATGACATGCGCGCCGACCTCACGGCCATGCGGGCCCACAACATCACCGCAATTCGGACCTCGCACTACCCGAACGATTCGGCGTTCCTCGACCTGTGCGACGAGCTCGGCTTTTACGTGATCGACGAATCCAACATCGAGAGCCACGGTTACAACTTTTCGCTGTGCGACGACCCGACCTACCGGTCCACCTGGCTCGACCGCGGTGCTCGCATGGTGCAACGCGATCGCAACCACGCGTGTGTGATCGCATGGAGCCTCGGGAACGAAAGCGGTTACGGGGCCAATCACGATGCTCTCGCGGGGTGGATTCGTAAGGCAGACCCAACCCGTCCACTGCACTATGAAGATGCGATTCGGATCGATGGCTGGGTCGACGGCGGGTTGGCGGCGACCGACATCGTGTGCCCGATGTACTCGGAGATCGAGGCGATTCGTTCGTACGGCGAATCCGGGCTTGGGTCCCGACCGCTGATCCTGTGCGAGTACAGCCATGCGATGGGCAACAGCAACGGTTCGCTCGCGGACTACTGGGACGCGATTACATCGACGCCCGGCTTGCAGGGTGGCTTCCTGTGGGAATGGAAGGACCACGGCTTGCGGCAGCATCTAGCAGACGGCAGGGTGCGTCTCGCCTACGGTGGTCAGTTCGGTGACACACCGCACGACTGCAACTTCGTCGCCGACGGTTTGGTCTCGGCCGACCTGGAGCCGCATCCGGCGATGCGCGAGGTGGCGTGGGTCTACCGTCCCGTCACCGTCGAACGGGTTCGAGGCGGCCTCAAGATCAGCAACCGTCAGTCTTTCCTCGACCTCAAGTGGTTGAAGCCGAATTGGGAGTTGCTGGTCGACGGCGAGGTCGTACAACGTGGAGTGTTGCGAGTCCCCACCCTTGGCCCGCATTCCAGTCTCGTGATCTCGCTTCCGTGTGAGGTGCCAGACGTCAAAGGTGAAGTTCACCTCAGTCTCCGATGGACGACCAACGTTGACCAGTGGTACGTGCCGGCCGGTCACCTTGTTGCCTGGGACCAGGTTCAGTTGCGCACATCGCGTACTCGGAATCGTCGAGTCGCGGCCGCAGCTACGTGCAGGTTTCCCGGCTCGGAACCGACGCTCAACCTGTTGCGGGCAGCGGTCGACAACGACGGTTTCAAGCTGATGCCCGAGCTGGCGCAACGACTGGGGGTCGGCGGTCAAAGCCTTCGGATTTGGCAGCAATCTGGTGTCGACCGATTGCCTCCGGATTCGCTCGCCGATCATCAGATTTCGGTGGTCGACGACGGCTTCGTTCTCACCTACCGGCATGTCGTCGATATTCCAGACTCGCTCGCTGACCTGCCACGTGTCGGCGTGCGTTTCACCTTGCCCGCCCGATTCGATTGGCTGCGCTGGTTTGGCCGCGGCCCGCACGAGAACTACCCGGATCGGAACCGCAGCGCAATGCTCGGGGTGTGGGAGGGCGCACCTGACGAGTCGCCGTACCTGGTGCCGCAGGAGTTCGGATTGCGCACTGACTGCCGTTGGTTCGAGTTCATCGATCGTGCTGCTGGAGAAGTCGTTCGCTTGGATGTGTTGTCGTCCTCGGCGATGCATATTTCGGCGACGCACTACACGGCCGACGACCTGTTCGCGGCGGCGACACACACTGATCTGAACCGGAGAGACGAGCTCGTCGTCTGCGTTGACGTCGCCCACCGCGGGTTGGGCACCGCCAGTTGTGGTCCCGGTGTGTTGCCGCAGTATCGGTTACCAAGCGGGCGTTACGAGTTCTCCTACCGATTTGTTACACATGGTGTCAGCCACCATCGATAACACCAGGTGTAACACGGGTAGTGACTGAGGCTCCGGCTGACGGCGCACAGATCCACACCTGTGCCTTGTGATCGTCGAACCGGTAGCGCTCGATCACGGACCTGGAGAACGATTCAGCCTCATCAATCCGGACGAGCGCGACGGCGCAACCCGCGAATCCTCCACCGGTCATGCGAGCACCGAGGCAGCCTGGCGAGCTGAGGGCCACCTCGACGATGTGATCGAGCGCCGGTGCCGAGACCTCAAAGTCGTCGCGAAGGCTGACATGGCTCTCTGACATCAGTCGGCCCAGTTCTCGCTCGTCACCGCGATCCATCGCGTCGGCGGCCGCCAGCGTTCGATCGTTCTCGGTCACCACATGACGTGCTCGTTTTCGAACCAGGTCATCTTCGATCGTCGCCGCCTGATCGAGCGTTGCGTCACGTAACGACCTCACGCCGATCGCAACCGATGCCCGAACGCACTCGGCTTGACGATCGCCGTAGGCGCCTTCTGCGAGAATTCGGCGGGTCCCCGTATCCATCACTGCGATGACAACGTCCGGTGGGAATCGCTTGGGTGTCAGCGTCAGGTCTCTGCAGTCCATCAGGCTGGCGTGGCCGGCGACCGCCCCAGCCGAGATCAACTGATCCATGATCCCGCTCGGGAGCCCGATCACTTCGTTCTCGACTCGTTGTCCAAGTAGTGCGACGTCGATCGGTGGCCATGAGCGATCGTTGAGCGCAAGGATTCCGGTGATCTCAGCGACCTCTAATGCGGCGGATGAGGACAGGCTTGCACCGGTCGGAATGTCAGTGGCGACGGTTGCCCGCCATCCGCCGCTTGGCACGCCATCGCGGTTGAGGAGGTCGATTACGCCAGCAAGGTGTGTCGCCCACGATGCGACTTCGTCGGGGTGATCGCCTGGTGCCATCGTGATCGTGCCAAAGCCCTCTGATTCGATCGTGACCGTGCCGGTGAGCGGGTCTCCGTTGCGACTGATGACGAACACTGTGTCGAATGGCAATGCCATCGGCATGGTGAATCCCTCGTTGTAGTCGGTGTGCTCGCCGATCAGGTTGACTCGACCCGGCGCTCGAACGATGAGATCTGGTTTGCCCCAACGATTGTGGTGCGTCGCCAGTGCGCGATCGAGGGCGGTTGCGTTGGACACGAAGGCGCACCATATCGGCTGCTCGCAGTGGCCTCGCTATGACAGTTGGCGCATAACGTTTTCGGTGACGGCGCTGACCTGCGGGTCGCCGAGACCGAACACCCAATCGGTGCTGCCGATCGTGACGACTCGCCCGGCGTCTCGGCCGAATGGCCAGCAGCAGAGCATCACCGCGTTGCCGTGTCTGACTTTCGCTCGTGCTGTTTCGCCGCCGCCGTAGACGCGCTCGGCGATGAACTCCAAGTCTCCCTGATCGTCGAGGGCAGCGATCGATGACGGGTACTCACCCATCGCCAGGTTGCTGGACGGTGTGAAGCCGACGATCTCGACGTCGTCTGAGTCGGGGAATGCCGGGTCGGCAATCACGACCGGGAGGTTGACGTTGTCGAATGAGATCCGCGTTCCGACCGTTTCGTAACCGACCACACCATGGTCGCCGCCGAGTACGTCGCCATACCGCAGTCCGGTGCTGTCGAGCATCCAATGATCGTCGCGATAGACGACGAACCCGCCAATCCCGCGAGGTGTTGCTTTGCCGAACCGGCTGTAGAGGCCGTACATCGAGGCGGCACCCAGGAACCGTGATTCAGGTCGCCCGGTCATCGGGTCACCCCACATGCCGGTTGCTGCTGACGGATCGGAATCGACGATCGGATCGTCGAGATGGGCGCGGTACTTGTGGCACACCATCGTGGTGTTGTCGTGATCCAGCCGAACCTGCCAGAACATCGTGTTGCCGGAGAACGAGGCGTAGTTGCCGCCGGCGGCGACGAACAGTTCGATTGCATCGCGCATCCCGGATGACCAATACTCGTCGTGTCCTGCACCGATCACGAGAGGATATCCGTCGGTCAAATTGGCGACTGTTTCGAGGTCGCTCGACACGGCGTAATCGAGTTCGAAGCCGATTGATTCGGCCCACGAGGCGAACTGGCGGTCGTACGTGAACCAACCGGCTGAACCCATGTATCCGGGGTAGCCGTGCTGGAATCGGTACTGCTGGTAGACCTCGCCGTCGACGTCGGGTTGCTCGCCGGGCTTTCTGGGGCGTGACTTGCGGTCGTCGCGTTCGGTCTCCGGCCGCATCAACATGCCGCGCCCGAACGGTCGTTGGAACGAGACTTGCTGGCCACCGGTGTAGAGGCTCTTCCCGCCCCAGTTGTTGTATGCGTTCCATGTGTTCGTGGCGAGCACGAAGAGGGCACGGTTGCGTGGTTGTGCTGCCGAGGCCAGGACCACGAAGCAGGCGTACCCGACCCGCCGATTCGGCTCGATGTCGCTCGGATCGGCGGTGAGTTCGACGAGGTAGAAGCCGCTCCTCCAAGTCGGATCGACCGGAATCTCGACGATCACGTCCCAACCACACCCGTTGGCATCTGCATCGACGGGTGTCGCTTGTTCGATTCCGGCGACACGCGTGGCCGTCCAGACGACGTCTCGAAACGCGCCCCAGCGGTAGACAGCGACGTCGAACGTTGCTGTGCGTGTCGAGACGCATAGCTGGACGGTCTCGCCGGTCGAGTAACTCAGTCGTCTGCAGTACCCCTCAACCGCGTCGTAATGCGTGATGTCGTCAGCCACGCAACCTGTCTACTACGAAGCCCGAACGGCGGATCTGACCGAGCCGTGTCGCGCTTTTCCGGCTGGCAGCCGGAAAACCATGACACGGCTGGCCGTCCTACAGCGTGCGGAGGATCACTAGAAACTGGCCGCCGCCGGGTTCGATGTCAGTTGTTACCGCGAGATCGGGGCACAGTCGGGAGATCCGGTCGGTCAACCACGCCGCGGCTTCCTGTGCGTCTGCTCGAGTAGGGCACCGCGCCATCAGCTCGCGCCCGCGCTTGTTGCCTAATCGCTCGACACTTGCGAAGATCGGTGCTGGCTCAAACACGAATAGGCGGTCTGGCCATTCCACGATCGGAGCGACCGCCCCCTTGCGCGTGTTGCACGCGCGGTGAGCGAGACGCTCCTGACTCTTGGCCTTCTTGTTCTTGGCGTCGGTCGTGCAACTGTCGACGCTCGGACCGCGAGCGTCATTGACCGACATCGTCGGGTCGACCGGCTCATCGCATAGCCAGCACCGCCAGCCATCGTTGGCGCCTACATCTTCGAGCCGACTCACGGAATCACGGTACTTGAACCAATCCAACAACCGGGTGGGACGCGACCGACGGCTCGCTTCGGGTTGAGCGGCACGGTCGAGGATCACGGTTGATGCGGATGTCTGGTTGGGCCGCTACCGTCTCACACGTGGACGTACGAATCGGTGTGACGCAGGCCCCTCGTGAACTGACCCTCGAGGTCGCTGATGGCGATCGCGACGATCTACGCGCCCGCGTAGACGCGGCGTTGTCAGGGGCGACCGATGTGTTGTGGATCACCGACAAGCGTGGCAAGGACATCGGGATTCCGTCGGCCAAGATCGCCTACGTCGAGGTCGGGTCGGCTGAAGGGGAACGCCGCATCGGGTTCGGAGGCTGATGCCTCGTCCCGATTCGGCCGCAGGGCTGCTGGATCGGCGGCTCATATTCGTCACAGGAAAAGGTGGCGTTGGAAAGACATCGGTGGCTGCCGCTCTTGCGATGCTGGCCGCCCGCCAGGGCAAGCGCACACTCGTCTGTGAGATGGATGCGAAGGGTTCGCTGGCGACCGCCTTCGACGCTGGTTCGCTGGCGTTCGAACCGCGTCAGATCGAACCGAAACTGTTTGCGATGACGATGAACACCGAGGACTCGCTCCGCGAGTACCTGCGTTTGTTCGTCAAGATCCCCTTCATCGGGAAGATCGGGCCGCTCGCCCGCACCTTCGACTTCGTCGCAGATGCCGCCCCTGGTGTCAAGGAGATCCTGGCTGTCGGCAAACTCTGCCACGAGGTACGTGAACGTCACTACGACCTCGTGGTTGTCGATGCGGAGGCGACCGGTCACATCGTCGCCCAGATCGGAGCGCCGAAGGTGATTCGCGAACTCGTCAAGGTCGGGCTTGTTCGCGACCAAACCGACTGGATGCTCGAGATCCTGCAGAACCCGGCAACGACCGGAGTCGCGATTGTCACGACGCCGGAGGAGATGCCCGTCACCGAGACGCTGTTGTTGGTCGATCGACTGGAACGCGAGACGGGCGTCAGCCCAACGACCCTGATCGCCAACAGGGTTCTGCCAACCCTGTTCAACTCGGCGCAAGCGGCCGTCGTCGAACACCTGAGTGAGACGAAGCCGAGGAAGTTGCTGGTCGCCGCCGCTGGCCGCGGAGTTACCGCCGTCCTTGATGCGGCCAGAATCACCGAGTCGCGCCGCAGCGTCGGCAACGGGCACCTCGAGACCCTTTGCCATGGTGCGCCGGACCTGCCGATGCTGATGGTGCCAGAATTGTTCACGCGGGCGACGGGGCGTCGAGTCGTCGCGCTCGTCGCTGACGCCCTCGCCGAGCAGCTCGTGGACGGCAACGGCTGATGGTCGGCGCCGATCTCACGTCACTCCTGGCGAGCAAGGAGATGGTGCTCGTCTGTGGCTCCGGAGGTGTCGGAAAGACCACCACTGCGGCGGCGATGGCGGTAGCGGCTGCAGCCGAGATTGGCGGCCGCGTACTCGTGTTGACCGTCGACCCAGCTCGACGACTTGCCGACGCGCTCGGGATCGGTCATATCGGAAACGAGGCGATCCGCGTCCCCGGTGCCGCCTTTGCCGCAGCCGGGATCGAGCCACGCGGTGAACTGTGGGCGGCGATGCTCGACACGAAAGCAGGCTGGGACGAGCTGATCCAACGCCACGCCCCTGACGCCAAGCTCCGCGACTCGGTGCTCGCCAATCCGCTCTACCAAAACATCACTACCCGGTTCGTGCACAGCCACGACTATCTGGCGATGGAGAAGCTCCACGAGTTGCACGCCTCAGGCAAGTTCGATCTGATCATCGTCGACACGCCACCTTCACGAAACGCGCTCGACATCCTTGACGCGCCCGGTCGAATGAAGGAGTTTTTCGGATCACGCCTCCTGAGGTGGCTCACCGTGCCCTATCGCTCCCGACTGTTCACAATCGCGTCAAAGCCGTTCTATCAAGTCGCCGATCGGGTACTCGGATCTCGGTTCCTGCAGGACATTGCCGAATTCTTCATGCTGTTCCAAGCGATGGAGAAGGGTTTTGTCGCTCACGCTCACGAAGTTGAGCAGCTGCTTGCCGACCCACGCACGACGTTCGTCGTCGTGTCCACCCTTGAAGCGGCACCGAGTCACGAGGCCGCCTACCTCGCGCGCGCGTTGAAACGTCGCGAGCTGCATCTCGGAGCGATCATCGCCAACCGCGTACTTCCCGATTCGTTCACGGCCAAGGCTTCGGCGACCAGCGCCCGGAAACTTGCCGCGGCGGCCGACGGCCAACTCGCCACAGACGTCGCAGAAGCGATCGACTGCGACCCTCGCCCGACCCCAACAACGGTGGCGCAGGTACTGGCCGAAATCGCCGCTCGCTTCCACGATGTCGGAATCGTGGCAACCCGCGAGGCGGAACGGCGAGCCGAACTCGCCACACTGTCACCGTTGCTCGTGACGGCACCCGTCCTCAACCGTGACGTTAACGACTTGTCCGACCTTCTCGAACTCGCCGATGGTTTCTCATCGTGAACGCATACTCATGAACGCACTGCTCGATCAACTCCCGCCCGTCAACCAGAAACGGCTCGCCGTCCGGGTCACGCCCGATGCCCATCGGCAAGTGCGCGGGGGCAGCCCTTGGCTGTACGACGGCTCGATTACGGCCGTCAACCACGAAGGCGCGCCTGGTGATCTGGCGGTCGTGTTTGACGACCAGCGCAACTTCGTGGCGATTGGATTGTGGGACCCTGAGTCACCGATCCGGGTCAAGATGTTGCACGCCGGTAAGCCCGTTCAAATCGACGCTGCTTTCTGGCGCAACCACATCATCAATGCCCTCGATCGCCGGACGTCGCTGACCGACGACCCGACGACCACGGGTTACCGCTGTATTCACGGCGAGAATGATGGCTTTCCCGGCCTCGTGGTCGACCGCTACGAAGAGACGTTGGTCGTCAAGCTGTACACCGCTGCGTGGTTCCCGCACCTCGCCGCGATCGTTGCCGCGCTCGACGAGTTGCTCTCACCGAAGCGTGTCATGTTGCGTCTCAGCCGCGGCGTGGCGCTGGGCGAGACGTTCGGTCTCGCCGATGGCGACGCCCTGCTCGCCGGCGCGCCGACCACCCCGGTGCTGTTCCGAGAGCGGGGCCTCGTGATGGAGGCTGACGTCGTGCACGGCAACAAGACCGGCCATTTCCTCGACCAGCGCGACAACCGTGCCCTCGTGCGTGGGATGGCGAAGGGTCTGACGGTGCTCGACGTCTTTTCGAACACCGGCGGCTTCGCTCTGTCGGCCGCCGCTGGAGGGGCGACGTCGGTGCACCTCATCGATCAATCGGAGCCCGCCTTGGCAACAGCCGAGCGCAACATGCATCACAATCGCCACCTGCGTGAGGTCCGTGAATGCGAGGTCGCGACGACTGTCGGCGATGCCTTCGACGTGCTCGATGATCTGGCGAAACGGCATCAGCGATTCGACATCGTGATTCTCGATCCGCCCTCGTTCGCCTCGAATCAAACGGCGGTGCCCGGTGCGCTCAAGGCGTATGCCCGCCTGACCCGATCGGGGATGAACGTCGTCAAAGACGGTGGTGTTCTGATCCAAGCATCGTGTTCGAGCCGGGTTACCGCCGACGACTTCGCTGACACCGTGCTGGCGACCGCCAACGCCAACGGGCGTGTCAACGAGCTGCGACGAACCGGCCATCCGGCGGATCATCCGATCAGCTTCGAATTCGGCGGCTACTTGAAGGTGATGTACCTGTCGGTGAAGTCGGCGGGCACGAAGAACTGACGAATCAGCGGTTCGAAGTGTTCGAGCGGCGCTGACCGATAATCGATGTCGAACGCCGCCTGGTCGTACTTGGCGCAGAACTCTTCGGTGTAGTCGTGGTACGGCGACTGGCGATAGTGATCGCGTGTATCACGATCGAGCCCGATGAAGTGCCAGAAGTAATAGCCCTGAAAGATCCCGTGATGCTCGACCATCCAATGGTTGGCCTCTGACACGAACGGCTTGATGATGCCTGCCGCGATCGACGGATGGTTGTACGGCGCCAACGTGTCACCGATGTCGTGCAGCAAGGCGCATAGCACGTATTCCTCGTCGCGCCCATCAGCCTCGGCTCGTGTCGCCGTCTGGAGCGAGTGTTCGAGGCGTGAGACTGGGAACCCTCCATGGTCGCGCTCGAGCATCTTCATCTGGTCGATGATGTTTGCGGCAGCCATCGCCTGGGTGGTCGGCAGATGACTCATGATCAGCGACCAATCCTGCTGAGTCGAGTCTTCGAACTTCGTGAAATTGGTCCGCTCCGCGGTGTCACTCATACCGGAATGGTAAGCGAAACTTGATCGGTCCTTACGACCCGCATGTCGGGCTGGCAGACTCATAGGTGATGGCCAGGCTCAGCGAACTTGCACGAGAGCACACAAACCTCGATCGCGAACAGGTTGGGCACCTCACCCGACTCGTATCCGAGTGGGGAATGCTCGCCGACTTTTGTTTCTCCGATCTGCTGTTGTACGTCCGCTCGACCGACGAGCAATGGATGGTGATCGGCCAGGTTCGCCCGGCGACCGGCCAAACGATGTACAACACCGACTGGGTTGGATCGTTCGCCAACCCGTCAGAGACCCCGCTGATCACGGAAGTCTTTGCGACTGGGCATATGACCGAGCGCGAAGTGGTCGTCGAAGGTGTCGCTGACGAGGCCAGGATGCTGGCGATCCCTGTCGTATACAACGACGTCACGATCGCCGTGCTCACCAAGGAGTGGATCGAGAAGGCCGGACGTCGTCGCGGTGACTTGGAGCGGGCCTACGGGCTCGTGTTCGAGCGTTTCGTCGAGATGATCGCGAGCGGAACGTTCCCGTTCCCGCAACGAGTCGGCGATTCGAGCGCTGCACCGCGAGTCGGCGACGGGGTGATGTGGCTCGACGAACACGGTCAGGTTCAGTACGTCTCACCGAACGCCAACTCGGCACTGCACCGGGTTGGTATCCAAGCCTCAGCGATTGGTATGCGGTTGGCGGAATTGGGCTTCCATGACGGCGCGGTCCGCCAGGCATTCGAACGTGAGGAACCGGTGATCGAGGAGTTCGAACAGGGCGAAGGTGTCACGTTGCTGTGCCGCTGCGTTCCGTTCCTCACCGATGGACTGGTGTCAGGTGCCGTGCTGCTGATGCGCGATGTCACCGAACTGCGAAAGCGTGACCGGCTGTTGCTCAGTAAGGACGCAACAATTCGCGAGATCCACCATCGGGTCAAGAACAATCTGCAGACGATCTCATCGCTGCTCCGTTTGCAGGCCCGGCGGCTGACGAATCCCGAGGCGATCGCCGCCGTCGGAGAGTCAGTTCGCCGAATCCGAACGATTGCCCTCGTGCACGAGGCGCTGTCGCGCGAACCGGGTGACGACGTCACCTTCATCGAAATCGTGCGTCCACTCCTACGCCTCGCAGAGGAAGGCTTGCAGTCACCTGATCGGCCGGTCCGATTCGCAGTGCACGGCGACGGCGGCCGGATCCCAGCGGCTATCGCCACGCCATTGTCCGTGGTGCTCACCGAGCTGCTGCAGAACGCCGTCGAGCACGGGTTCCCTGAAGGGAGTGGCGGTGGCTCGGTGGTCGTGCAACTCGACAATGACGGTGAGGACCTGCGGCTGTCGGTCGTCGACGATGGCCGCGGTGTCGACCCTGGATTCCGTCTTGAAAGTGCCACCGGGCTAGGACTTTCGATCGTTCGTACGCTCGTGACCACAGAGTTGAACGGCTCGATCGTGATGCGCCCGCTCACACCCGCCGACGCAGACCGGCTCGGAACCGAAACGGCGCATACGTCGACACGCGGCACGGTGGTCGAACTCGTGGTGCCGATCAGCGAGCTGTGATCGTGGGTCGTGAATCGCGAATCGTGACGAGACGTTTGTCACGAAACTGTAATATTGATTGGGATACCGCCAGACTGGAGTTGTGATCATGTTCGCCGTTCCGATTGTTGTAGCGGCCCAAACAGGCGCCGAATCCGAGAACTTCTTCGACCGACTCCGTGAATTGCTGAACAACAAGGCAATCGAGGCCCCGTTTGTGGTGTTCGCCGTCCTGATTGTTGGTCTCTTGGTGACACGCATATCCAGGTTTGTCGTGCATCGCGTGATCCGGCGTGTAGCCAGCCGCCCGATCGTCGGTGCGCTCGGCAACGCCGGACTTTGGCGGGTTCGCCTACGTCGCGTCGGCGACGAATCCGGTGAGATCCGCGACGAGCGACGGCGTCAACGAATCGACGCCGCGTCACGGATGGTCAACCACATCGCCGCCCTCGTGATTTGGATCATCGCAACGATTGTCACGTTCAAGTTGCTCGACGTCGACCCTGCCTTCTTCCTATCAAGCGCAGGCTTCATCGGTGCCGCGATTGCGATCGGTGGTCAACACAAGGTCAACGACTACCTAACGGGTCTGAGTGTCCATTTCGAGGATCGCTATGGAATCGGTGACGAGATCGTCGCCGAGATCGGATGGGAGCAGCCGATTCGTGCGGTTGTCGATCACATTGGATTGTTCAGTACGCGGTTGCGTGATGCACAGGGCACGCTGCATTTTCCTAACAGCACCCTGGCGGATGTCCGCAACCTGTCGCAGGAGGCCTCCGTTGCGACGATCCGACTGAGTGTTCCACGCTACTCCGACGCCGACGAAGCGGCCTCGACACTGCGCGGGTTGGCCGGGACTGACGGCCTCACCGACGTGATCTTCGTGGGTGACCTCATGACCAGCGAAGCGTCCACGGGTGAAGTCGATGTCGAAGTTCACACATCGCGGGCCCTCAATGACAAGGCGAGAGCGCGACTGGTCCGTCGGACGGAACGGGCGTTGTTCGACGGTAAACGCGACTGATCTAGTGCGCCACGTTGGCCGTCAGACGTAGCCATCGCTCTGCACCTAGATCCTGAAATAGCTGGCGGGCGCGGGTGAGCTGATCGCCGGCTGATTCGACCCGGAGCATCACGAGCAGGGCCGAGATCCGGGCCGCGTCGTAGCGCAAGTTGGCGCGCTCGGCTGCCACGCGCGCCTCGACCAGTGATTGTCGTGCTAGGAGCGGCTGTCCCTCGACAGCGGCCATCAAGCCGCGTGCAGACAGAACTCGGGGAACGACGTGTGGGAAGGACTTGCTGAGTTGATCGAGGAGTTCGATCGAGTGGTTGGTTCGGTCGGCGATGGCGCTCCACTCCGAGCTGTTGGCGCGGTCGGTGGCGAACAACGCGGTGAGGTACACCTCGACGACGCCGGAGCAGAACTCGACCCAGTGGAATCCACTCGGGGGCACGGCCTCGACCATCTCGATCACCGTTTCGGCGGCGGCGATCGCCTTTGAATGTTGGCGACGGGCGCTGCACACCAACGCCAGCGAGTAGTGCAGTTTGATGCGATGGAGAGGGTCTTCGGGTGTTCCGTATTCGTTGTTCAACGCGATCAGCAGGAAGTCAGCGTCGTCAAGCCGGTCCTGTCCGACAAGTACGTGCACGTGATCTAGGCGAGACAAGTAGGCCTGGCGGCGGTTATTGGTCTGCTTGGCGATATCGGCCGCTCGACGCCAGCACCGATCGGCGCTGGCGAAGTCTCCGGCGCACAAGTGGATGGATGCCCTCAGCTGCCAGAGCCCCGCATCGCGCCTGTTCACGTCGTCGCCGCGGGCCGCCTCTGCCCGATCGGATGCAGCGATCGCGGCGTCCCACTCGCCTTGGCCGGCGTGGGCGGCGCACAGGAATCGCCATACCTCGCTTGCGACTCGATCGACCCGACCTGACGCCACCAGCCCGGTTGCGCGCGCGCTGTAACGTTCGAGCTGCTTGCGGTCGGCCAACATTCCGGAGATTCCGGCGAGCAGTCCACACGATGTTGCAACCATGTCGGCGCTGCCGACCCGCTCGGCCAATCGGAGCGCCCGCAGTGCGACGACCTGCAACTCGAGCGGAGGCGCGCCGACGAGATACATCACCTGAGTCAGCCGCTGGTATCCGCTCAGGAGCGATTCCTGAATCTCCCTTTGATGCGGCTCGACTCGGCGGAGCTGGGTTGCGTACCGTCCGAACAGTCGCCGCCGGGTTTCGTGACGACGACCGTCGTCGTCGGTAGGAAGCGGCCGATCGAGCACCGCGATCGCCGCTTCGATATCGGACCTGACTTCACCGACGAGCCCGAGGTAGTAGCACGCAACCGCTCGATCGAGCCTGATTGCAGCGACTCGGGCCGCGTCGATCGTGGCGATGTTTGTGAGCTGGTCATACAGCGACCGCGCCTCGGCGAAACCACCGCTCCGTAACGCGTCAGCCGCGGCCGACTCGAAGTGCGCCGCGGCGCGCTCTGGTTCACCAGCACTCAGCCAGTGATTCCCGACGGCGCGGGCACTCACCGGCAGGCGTTGCTCGAGCCGTATCGCTGCGGCGCGATGGAGTTCGCCGCGTTGTGCCTGGGTCATCAACCCGACTACGACGTCGCGGGCGATGACATGCCGAAACTGCAGACCTTCCTCGCCGATGATGAGCATGCCGTTGGCGACGAGTTGATCGAGCAACGGCCCGGCCATCTCGCTGCCGAGACAGAACTCGACCACATCGGCATCGACGAACTGCCCGACAACGGCGGCCGCTTTCAGGCACCGCTGCTCGTCGGGGTCGAGCCGATCAAAACGACTGACCACAACCCCTTCGACCGTTGATGGAACTTCCGATGCAGCCAGGTTGCCGACAATCACACGATCACGACTGACCGTGACGGTTCCTTGTTCGAGAAGGTTCTTGACCAGTTCGTCGCAAAAGAACGGATTGCCGTTGGTGCGTTCGAACACGAAATCCGTGAGTGCATCGGGAACCGAGTCGACACCCAGGCGATCGCCCAGCATCGCCAGCATCGGCTGACGCCCGAGTGGAAGTAACTCGACCAGAGCGCACGTTGGATCGCCGACGATTCGATCAAGATCTGGATTGGTGTGGCGCGATGTGATCAGCATCGGCAACGTGGGTGTCCGATCGAGAATCGCATGCAGCACAACCCATGAGACCGAGTCGAACCAGTGGGCGTCCTCGACGATCAGCACGCTTCGATCGGCATGTAGCTCGACGAGCTCGGCGATCACCTTGGCCGTCGCTCGCGACCGCTGATCGCGTGAGAGGCCAACCGTGTGCTCATTATCGGTCGGTGCGCCGAACAAGTCGGCGAGCAACGGAGCCTGTTCGGCGAGCTCGTTGGGTAGTTTCGATTCGGCGAGTTGGACCGCTATCGCCGCTCCAGCGTCACGGTCCATCCCGAGTATCGACCGAACAACCGCGACCCACGCTCCATATGGGGCCGACCGATCAATCGGATCCGCACGAGCGACCAAGACGGCGAGCCCGAGGCCGCGTGCATGTTGCGAAAATGACGAGGCGAGCGCGCTCTTACCGATGCCGGCCTCACCCAGAACGACACTCGTGTGATGATCGGAACGCGATACGTCGATCGGCTGAACGATGAGTTCCGACTCACGCTCGCGACCGCGCACGGTCGGCAGCCGGAGATCGGCCTCGTTCGCCCGTCCAGTCGGCATGAATACCGGGACACGTTCCGATCTGCCCTTGACTGAGATCGGGTTCAGCACCGTGAACGAGTATCGGGCGCTGGCACGCGACGCCGTGAGTTGATCGCACACGACTTGGTCACGCGCTGATCCGGCGAGCCGCGATGCCACATTGACTACGTCGCCAGCAATCGTGACCGACCGGCGCATTTCGTTGCCTGCGACACCGTGCAAGACGCGACCCGTAGCTACTCCGACAGAGATCGCCGCCGACGCTTTGGCCGCACGTACGAACCCGAGCGCCGCAGCAATCGCACGCTCTGGGTCATCTTCGTGGGCAGCCGGGGGTGCACCAAACGTGGCGACGAACGAAGCACCCTTGCCGTCGAAAACCACCGAACTGTCGCCGTCGAACTTTGCGATGATCTCTTGGAACGCCGAGACGATCTCGTGCAATGCCCCGATGTCAAGGCTGTCGAGGCCAGGCAGGTTGCAGAACATCACGGTGATCCGACGGAACTCCATCGCCCAATGTCCGCGTGTCTGACCGGCGAGGGTCCTGGCGATGCGAGGCGCCTGGCCGGCAATCGCTTCGGACGGCGGAAGCACCGTCGGCTCGGTCGGCGGGTTGCTTGGAAGATTCGGGTCAAGTCGGATCAACTGCCGCAGGTCTGCGGTCAATGGCCCGAACTGTGAAGCCGCCCCCAGGTGACCGACCGTGGCGACATCGACGGCGACAGCACCGACCGGACAGTCGCGTTCGGCCCCGGCAACGGTCTCGCAGGCGGCTCCTCGAATCATCAATTCCCAGCGACCGGCCAATCCGCCTACAACCGAGAGTTCGATGTCGCCGGAAGCCAACCCGATCCGCGTTCGAACCGCATGTCCGTGTTCCAGTTCGATGCCTTCGATCGCGCGTTGAATCGCGAGCCCTGCACGTGCGGCGGCGCCAGCAGCGCGCTGGTCGGCGGCGCGGTTTGAGCCATCGGAACGCCAAAGGCAGAGAAACGAGTCGCCGGCTATATCGAGTACGTCTCCGCCGTGTTCACGCACAATCGTGATGTGGCGGTTCGTGTAGTCGGCAAGCCCCGAGTTCATCGCCTCGACAGCCCCGAGCCCTTCCGCGCTGACCGCTTCGACCCGCGAGGTAAAGCCGCTGATGTCGCTCAGCAGCAGTGTCCCCCTCACGGTCGACGTCGAGGGTTCGGAGAGGCCGACGGACAACTGAGCCAGAACGTGATCCGACACAAACGATGCCAGATCTTGTTCTCGCGTGTCGTCGATCATTGCGTCCCCGATGAGACTGTGGTCACAACCTCTTGCCTTCTGTGAACGCGGACTCTACCCTCGGGCGGGGTGGCTGACGGGGGTCGAAGCCGATCGGGAGGGCGCTGTGCATGGATCGTTGATACCGAGTGGGCTGGACGGTCCCCAGTCGGGAACGTTCGATGGAGTATCACACGTCATCAGCTCGCTTCCCGGAGCCTGGGATGGTTTCTCGGTTGGGTTGGAGTCACAGGTGCAACAGGGTTTGAATCTCGTGTTGCCGCTCAAGAACCCGGCCCAGATGGGCGACCTCGCGGCAGTGCTGCTCGAGGCCAAGCAGCAAGCGCACGAAGCCGTGATCGGGCTGCGCAATATTCACTCGGCGCGGTTCGTTCCCTCACCCGACTATGCGAGTCTCTGGGTGATCACGATGTTCGACGGAGATCTTGATTCGTATTTGATGGACTTCGTCGGCACTCTCGGCGAAGTCTTCGACGCGATCCTGGTCTACATCAAGGGGGCACCGCCGCTGCCGGTGCGTGACTTCCCTGACGAGTATGTCGAGTTCGTCAAGACGCACAATATTTCAGTTGGCACCTTGTGCGCCTACCCGGATTCGACGGTGCTCGACATTCTGCAAGGGTCACGACGATGACCAGCACGACGACCAGCACGACGACCAGCACGATTGTCCAGCCTGCAATCGACCTTGCCGACGTGCAAGGCAACATCTTGCGCGGGTACCGGATGCCCGATGTTCGCCACATCGCGCTGAGCATCGGCGAACCTGTCCAGGGTCGTGTGTTCCTGTCGCTGCTACTTACGGGTGACGGCGATGTTCCACCAATCATGACAGCGGAGGAATGGTCGGAGAGGCCGACGGTGTGCCTCAACCTGGCTGTGTCGGCGCCGGGCCTGTTGGCACTCGGTGTTCCCCAGCCGACCCACGACGCCTTTCCGAACGTGTTCCTCGCCGGTTCCGCACAACGAGCACTCGACACCGCCAACGATCAGGCGTCGATGGCGGTCGGCGTCGGAATCGGCGATATTGGTGACAGCGCGCCGGATCAATGGATTCTGGGCGGCCCGACGACTCCCGTCGTGCACCTCCTGCTGTCGATCTGGACCGACGAATCGTCGAGCCCGATGCGCGAGAAGGTGACCGCCGCGCTTGTTGCAGCGTTCACCGCGCATGGCCTTCAAGAGATCAGCCGGCACGACGGGAACACATTCCCGAACGGAACGGTCCATTTCGGCTACCGCGACGGAATCGCCCAACCTCAAATTGCCGGCAGTCCGGGTGATCGGACGGCCGATCAACAACCTGACACGCCGACCGGCGACATCTTGATCGGGAACGGCTACATCAATGCCTATGGTGGCAACTTCCTCGGTTCGATCCCCGCCGAACTCGGTACCAACGGAACCTACTCGGCGTTCCGGATTCTCGAACAGCACGTCGACACGTTCGAGCAGTACATCACCGTCACTGGCGAGCGATACGACATGGATCGCGAACTCGTGGCAGCCAAGCTATGTGGCCGGTGGCGCAACGGCGTGCCGCTGGCCGTGTCGCCTGCCACTGCGCAGGCACCGATCGCCGAAGCAGCGCTCAACGACTTCGACTTCGCACCAACACCTCAGAATCCGACTACGTATGACGATGACGTTGGCCTGCGGTGCCCGGTCGGCGCCCATATTCGCAGGATGAATCCTCGCGGCGCAACGATGACAGGGATGCAACACAACCATCGAATCATCCGACGTGGCGTGCCGTACGGCAAGCAGTACGATCCCGCGAACCCCAACGACGGTGAGCAGCGTGGACTGCTTGGTGTGTTCCTCTGCGGCGACCTCAAGAATCACTTCGAGTTCCTGATGATCTCGTGGGCCAACATGGATCTGTCGCTGCCGGGGATTCGTGGTTCTCGTGATCCGATCATCGGGTGGCAACCGTCGATCGGTGGCAAGTTCAAACTGCCAACCGGTGATGACCGCGGCGCGTGCGCGATCGCCGACTTGCCACGACTGATCACGACCCGCGGGAGCCTCTACCTCTTCGTTCCAGGGATCAAGGGCTTGCGTACCTTGGCGGCGGGATGACGGTGCTCGCCAAGCAGTTGCGGGCTCTGCTCGACGCCGCCAACAGGTCGACCGTGCCCAGCGGAGTGCTGGTGTGGTTCGGGCTTACGTCGTTCCCAGATGGAATAGCTACACCTCCGCCCGTCTTGGGGTCGGCGTCGTGGTCGGCAATGTACCTTCGGCTGTCCAATGGCGACGTGGGTGCCGGTTTGCCGACACTGTCGAGTCTGACCGCCGGTGCTGCTCAGCCCGGCGAGGACGTACCGCTCGTGATCGCATCCATCGATTTCAGTCGGCCGACTCCGACCGCTTTGGCGGCGTGCAATCTTGCTGCCGCCGCCGGCGGAACGCAGGCGGCGATCTCTGATTCACTTCCCGACAATCTCGAGTCGAGCCACGTGTTCGCGGCATCGGTGCTACTCGCCGACCAGTTCGGTCGCCCTGCGCCGACGATACGAGGCCGGAGCTTTCGGCTCACGCTGGCCGATGAACACGTGATCACGAACGCCGGACCGCTCGCCGATATCACCGTCGACACCGGCGACGGCTCTGGTCCGAGGCCGTTGGCGATTGGTTGTGGGCTCGATCTGGTGATCGGCGAGAGAATTGCTGCCCTGACGTTATTGGTTGCCGCCACGGTCGCCGGCCGACGCGTCACAGCTGTCTGCAATGTGGTGGTGAGTGACGATCCAGCACCGCCTGCAACTGACGAGACGATCGGTTTACCGTCGACCGCTCCTGGTGTCGCCGTTGGAGGCACAGCTTTCGTGTTCCGCGCCCACGGCTCGACAGGCGACCGACTGCACCGTCCGGTGGTGATTGCCGAGGGCTTCCCTGGCGGCTTCGCCGCGCAGTACCTGTACGAACAGCTCAATCAGTTTGGTCTTGTCGAACGTTGGCGCTCCGACGGCCGCGACGTCGTGCGGGTCGGCTTCGACGCTGGCACGGCCAAGATCCAGGACAACGCCAAAGTGATGCGGGAGGCAATCGAGGCGATTGCGGCACGCACCGACGACCCGCTCGTTGTCGGCGGTGTCAGCATGGGAGGACTGATCTCGCGGTACGCGCTGGCCGAGATGGAACACGACGGTGTCGACCATCGCACGTCGACCTACCTGAGCATCGATGCACCGCACGGCAGCGGTGCCTACACGTCGTTCAGCACCCAATGGTTCTGCGACCGTTTCGCTCAAATTTCACCGGCGATGTCGAGCGGCCATGCCGTACTTGTGACTCCTGCCAACCAACAGTTCGTCGGCGTCTGTGTACAGGGCGACACCGCGGCCGAAACCGATTTGCGGCGCGAGTTCTTACGCGATCTGCGAACGATCGGGTGGTATCCGTGTAGACCGCGTTTGTTGGCCGTCGCCAGCGGTCGCGGCACCGGTGCTGTCGGCGTGTCGCCTCCGACCGACCCGGTTCTGACCTGGACTACCAAGGGATGGGGAGACGTGACATTGCGAGCGCCTATCTCGGGTACCCCGACGGTCATCGGGTCGGGCAGTTCGCTGGCTCTGCCGGATGTCGGGCCGCGCTCACTCACGGTCGAATCGGATGTCTGTTGGGAGGTCGCTCCAGGCGCGCTCAACAACTACAACGCCCAAGTCTCCGGGATCGTTCGTTCACTCGGCTGCGGGACGGTGACGTCAACGCTTGACGTCAGTTGTTCGATTCCGACGGTGAGCTCACTCGATCTCGACACCCACCCGTACGACCCTGTGCCGCCGCCTGGCAGCGGTCACTCACCCTTCGACGACTATGCCTTCGCCGAAACTGATCAACACCACGTCGTACTCACGGAAGCGTTGGTCGAGTGGATTCTGGATCGCATCGACCAGCCCACGGAGCAAACCTGTCGACCCGAGAGAGAAGCCATGACAGCACCATGACCGATCAGCCGACCAGCACGTTCGATCCGACCAAATTCAACCCGTTCGATCCGGCCTTTCTTGCAGACCCGTACCCGACCTACTCGTCGTTCCGCGAGCAGGCTCCAGTTGCCACGGTCAACCTGACCCCGGATGGCAAGAACAGCGCCTACTGGGTGTTCCTCGACCAAGATGTCCGCACGGTGCTCAACGAAACCGAGGTGTTCGTGAAAGCCGGGCGAACGGTCGGGTCGCCTGTCTCGCTGCCATTCGGGGTACTCGGCGTGATGCCGTCGGGGCTGTTCTCGTCGAACCCTCCGGAGCACACGGAACTGCGATCGACGATCGAGCCTCTGTTCATGAAGGCGATCGCCAACGCGTCGACCGTCGCTGCATCGGTGATCGACGCACAGATGCAAACGGTGTCGGCGACACGCCGGTTCGAGCTGATCCAAGACTTCGCCCTGCCGGTTCCGGCTGGTGTGCTGTACAACATTCACGGCTTTGCCGGCGCCGGAATGGTGTTGACCGGGTGGATCACCGCAATCGTCGGTGCCCATAACGCAATGAGTCCGATCGGCGTCAAGGCGCAGGGCGGCACCTGCGCGATGGCTCTGCGATCGTTCTTTGAAGGTCTGATTGCAGTCAACGCCGAGCAGCCGGTCGGCGGCCTGTTCGGGATGATGTGCGATGCGGTCGGTCATGGCCTGACAGCCGAGGATGTCGAGGCGTCGATGGCCGACATGACCGTTGCCGGATACATCTCGACGACGTTCCTGATCGGGAGCGGTATCAGGGCGCTGCTCAACAATCCTGATCAGGTGCAGGCACTGCGAGATGATCCGACGTTGATGCCCGCCGCAATCGAGGAGATGATGCGGTTCGATGCTCCAGCGCAACTCGTCGACCGAGTGGTCACCCAGCCGATCACGCTGTCCGGTGTGCAACTCAAGCCGGGCGACAAGATTTCCGCTGTGCTCGGCTCGGCCAATCGCGACCCGGCGGTGTACAAGAATCCGGACCAGTTCGACATCCGGCGAGCGGACCCCTCGCAGGTCGCCTTTGGCGGCGGTATCCACTACTGCATCGGTGCGCCACTTGCCCGAATCACCACACCAGCTGCGATCAGCGCACTGATGACCCTCGACGATCTCCGTCTCAACGGGACACCCCAATGGCAAACCGACCCCTACCTGCGAGGCTTGACAAGCCTCCCCGTCGCCTGGGGCCAGTGATCAGCTGGCGTTGAGACTTTGGCGGGCGGCTCGTTGGGCGGCTGCTCGCTGACGCCGGATTGCCCTCCGCTCTTCCTCCGAGAGGCCGCCCCAGATACCGGAATCCTGATTGGTTTCCAGCGCGAAGTCGAGACATTCCTGCGTGACGGAACATTCACCGCACACCCGCTTGGCGTGGTCGATGGCGACAATCGCTTGACCCGTAGTACCGACCGGGAAGAACAAGTCTGGGTCGGTGTCGCGACATAACGCATGGTCGCGCCATGTGTCGTCAGCGGTGGCAATGGCGAGGCTCGTCGCAAGAATCGTCACGGAGCTGCTCCTCTGTGTCTGGTGACAGTCGAATCGGGAAGTCGGATGGGGGAGATCGCCGCCGGGAACCCGGTCGGGCGAATTCGTACGTTAGGCGCTCCAGGAGCCGTTGGCAAGAAGTTGAGATAGATCATCTTTCACTATCTGTTTTTCAGATGTAGGTGACACAAGAGTCAGATCGCTTGCTTAATATGCGTCAATGACATTGGTGATCGCACATCGCGGTGCATCGCGGAGGGAACCCGAGAACACGGTGGCCGCATTTCGGCGAGCCGTCGAGATCGGGGCCGATGGGATCGAACTCGATGTCCGTCGCACGGCCGACAAGCAGCTCGTCATCCACCACGATCCACGATTGTCCGATGGGCGCGTGATCAGAGACGTGTTACACGCCGACTTGCCCGAAAGCATCCCCACCTTCGGCGAGGCGCTCGACGCATGCGAGGGAGCCTTTGTGAACATCGAGATCAAGAACGATTCGAGCGAACCCGACTTCGACCCGAACGACTGGGTTGCGCGTGCTGCCACCGTTGAATTACTCCAGCGCGGCGCCGACACAAGGTGGCTGATCTCGTCGTTCAGGCTCGAAACCGTCAACGTCTGCCGGCGGCTGCTTCCCGGAGTTCGGACGGCTTGGGTGGTCGAGCAATCGGGTCAGGCAGAGATCGATACCACGCGTGTCAACGGTCATCAGGCACTGCATCCGTGGGTGGCGACGTTGACGGAATCGACCGTTCAAGCAGCTCATCATGCCGGCATCGCCGTCAACACCTGGACATGCGATGACCCGGATCGAATCCGTGAGCTGATCGCGTGGGGAGTCGACGGGATCTGTACCAATCTGCCCGATGTTGTTCTCGCTGTGCGCCGCGAGTTGCTCGGGTCAGGTGGCTGAGCCGGGAAACACCAACTGCACCGCGTTCGGGACGTGGTCGAACACGAGCCGATTGGTCTCACCGAGGTAATCACCGTCGAGTTGATACGGGAACGGCTCGACGTGCTCGACCACCATGTGATCCACGTCGCGCCACTCGGTCACATACTCGCTCGGCTTGACACCGCCGCCACGTAGCGCCGATCCAAGACCGCGAAGTATCGGGAGCACCTTGAGTGTCCGGAAGGTGACCACGACGAGCGGATTCTCGAGCGTGGCGGCAGGCGACAGATCGAGCGGCCGGTTGCCGAGATATGTATACGGATTCGTGTTGAGCACGATCGAGAAGTAGCCGTCGTCGATTGGGTCGCGACCGTCGGCCGTGAGCGTGAAGTGCGGGTGGTCGCGGTCGTAGCCCTTTGCCCACGTTGTGACGGCGGCCGTGATGAACAGCGGATGACCGAACCAACGTTTGAGCGATGCCCGCTTCTCAACCGTCTTGACGACGGCAGCGTCGTAGCCAATGCCGGTGTGGAAGCAGAAGAAGCGGCCGTTGACGCGTCCGAGCCCGATTGGTCGGAAGTCGGCAGCGTCGATCCCGGCGGCAAGCAAATTGGCAGCGGCGACCGGGTCGTTCGGCATCCCGAGTGTGCGGGCAAACACGTTGGTCGAGCCACCGGGGAGTACGCCGAGCGCAGCGTCGGTGCCTGCGATCCCGGTGGCGACCTCGTTCAACGTGCCGTCGCCTCCGTATCCGATGACGACATCGACGCCGCGCCGGGCTGCGTCGTGGGCGAATCGCGTGGCATGCCCGCGACGGTTGGTTTCGACGACTTCGACGTCGTGGCCGCGCGCCAGTCGCCGGTGGACGACGACGGTATTGCGTGCCGTCACCGACGAGGCGAACGAGTTGACCACGAGCAGAATCCGCAAGGCGGCGACGGTATCAGCCTGAAAATCAGGTGGCGTCAATTGGGTCAGTAAGTGACCCGCCGGTAACATTGGTCATCCATGAACGTGATCGTGTGTGTAAAGCAGATCCCCGACCCGTCACAGCCGGGCGAGTTGAATTCCTCGACCAACACGCTCAAGCGTGACGGCAAGCTGATCCTTGATGAGTCGGACAGTTACGGCGTCGAGATGGCGTTGCAGCTCGTCGATGCGGCTGGCGGTGGGGAGGTGGGAATCGTTTCGATGGCGCCCAACGGCGAGGTGTCAGGGATGCGGACTGCCTTGGCCATGGGCGCTTCCAAAGGTGTGCTCATCTCCGACCCTGAGCTGGCAGGTTCTGACGCGTTGACCACCGCCAAGGTGCTCGCTGCCGCCGTTCAGCGTTTGGGTGGGGCAGACATCATCCTGGCTGGTACCGAGTCGTCCGACGGTTACACCGGCACCGTGCCCGAGCAAATCGCCGAAGTGCTCGGGCTGCCGTCAGTCACGTTCGCCAAGAGTGTCAGCGTCGATGACGGCACGCTCAAGGTCAACCGCCAGACCGAGGCCGGTTACGACGAGGTCACCTGCTCGATGCCCGCCGTCGTGTCGGTGACGGCTGGCGTTGTCGAGCCGCGGTATCCCAGCTTCAAAGGCATTATGGCCGCCAAGTCGAAGCCGCTCGAGACCGTCACGGCAGCCGATCTCGAAGTCACGCCAGTTGGGTGGGGCGGCGCAAATCAGCTGATCGTCGAGGTCGCTCAGGCACCGAAGCGCGATGCCGGCGAAGTCATCGAAGACGACGGCGAGGGCCATTTGAAGATCGTGGCCTTCCTCGAAGGCCTCAAGGTCATCTGAGCTCGCAACCTGAACGCTGGATACTGAACGCTCGATAGACGGGTAACACGGAGAGAATCATGGGAATCGACAACATCTGGGTCTTCGCGCAAGGCTCCAACGGGGCACCCACTACCGCAACGCTCGAGCTGCTGACCAAGGCTCGCGCACTCGGTGGCGGCGTCTCCGCCTTCGTCGAAGGCGATGCCTCGGCGATTGCTGCGGCGCTCGGCGAATACGGCGCTGCCAAGGTCTATTCGACTGGTGATCTTGGTGGAACGTTGCCGGGGGTCGCCATCTCGGCGGCGATGAAAGCCGTGATCGACGGAGGCGACGCGCCCGACCTGATCATGTTCCCGCAGAACTACGAGGGCCGCGACGTGATGGCGCGTCTGTCGGTCAAGCTCGACCGCACTGTGCTGACCAACAACACCGACATCGCCGCTGATGGCGAAACCGTCAAGGTCACAACGCCGGTGTTCGGCGGCAACACGATGGTGACGACTTCGTTCACGGGCTCTGGCCCATTCCTCGCCGCCTTCCGCCCCAAGTCGTTCGCCGCCGAGCCGGGTGGCGCCGCAGCGGGCGAGATCGTGTCGGCTCCCGTTCCTGACTTGGGTGCGTCCGGTACGGCTCGCATCGTCGCCGTACATGTCGAGGAGTCGATCGGTCCAAAGCTCGACGAGGCCGACATCGTGGTGTCGGGTGGCCGCGGGATGGGCGACGCCGAGCGGTACTCGATGGTGAGTGACGTTGCCAAGCTGCTCAAGGGAGCCGCCGGTGCCTCGCGAGCGATCGTCGACGCCGGCTGGGTCCCGTACTCGATGCAGGTCGGCCAGACCGGCAAGGTCGTCAAGCCCAACGTCTACATTGCCTGCGGAATCTCCGGTGCCACGCAACACATGGTCGGCATGAAGGGCTCGAAGAACATCATCGCGATCAACAAAGACAAGGAAGCCCCGATCTTCGGCGTCGCCGACCTCGGCATCGTCGGCGACGTCCACAAAGTGCTCCCGAAGCTGATCGAAGCCCTCAAGTCGCGCTGAACGGGACCCGTTATCCCCCACGAGTGCAGGCGGATTACCGTCTCCGACGTGACCGATCAACTGGCTGTCAGTGTCGACGGGCTGCGCAAGGTCTTCAAGGTTCCGGTGCGTGATGCCGGTCTGAAGGCGGCAGCCAAGAGCCTGGTGAAGCGACGATATCGCGAGGTCGCGGCCGTCAGCGAAGTGTCGTTCGAGATCGGGCGCGGCGAGATCGTCGGGTTCCTCGGTCCGAATGGCGCCGGGAAGACGACCACATTGAAAATCCTGTCGGGCCTGCTCCATCCGACCAGCGGCCATATCCGCGTACTCGGCCACGAACCGTTCCGACGAGAACGCGCCTACCTCCGTCGGATGACTCTCGTGATGGGTAATCGCAATCAACTCCAATGGGACCTGCCTGCACTCGACAGTTTCGAGTTGACTCGTGCGATCTACCGACTACCCGAGCAGTTGTTCCTCGATCAGCGCACCGAATTGATCGATCTGCTCGACCTGGGTCAGTTGGTCGACAAGCCAGTCAGAAATCTGTCACTCGGCGAGCGCATGAAGGTCGAGATCGCCAACTCACTCCTGCACCGACCGGAGATCCTGTTTTTGGATGAACCCACGCTCGGTCTCGATGTCACGATGCAGCGGCGGATTCGAGCCTTCCTGGCTGATTACAACGCCCGACACGGATCGAGCGTGATGCTCACCACGCACTACATGGCTGACGTCGAGGCGTTGTGTGAGCGGGTGATCGTGATTCACCACGGGTCGATTCTGTTCGACGGTCCCCTCACTGAACTCGCCGATCGATTCGCCAGCCACAAGACGCTCGTCGTGACGCTCGAACAACCGGCCGATCTGTCGGCATACGGCGATGTCGTCGAGGAAACGCCGACACGCACGACGTTGCGGATCCCCCGCGACCAAACGGCGACCGTTACGGCGCGCCTGCTGTCCGAGCAGTCGGTGCGTGACCTCACCGTCGAGGACCCGCCGATCGACGACGTGATCGAGTTGGCATTCGCCAGCGGAGATCCGCGCGATGACTGACACGGTCAGGTCCGGAGCCGTCGTGACCCAGCCGATCGAATACGAGGGCGGCGTGCGTTCGTATGTGCGCCTGTACGCCACGTTGATTCGTACGTCGATCATGGAGGGATTCCAGTATCGGGTCAGCAACTACCTGTACATGATCGGCATGGTCACCGAGCCGGTGATCTACCTCGTCGTCTGGTCGACGATCGCTCGCGGTCAGGGTGGTTCGGTCGAGGGGTACACACCGGGCTCCTTTGCCGCCTACTACATCGTGTGGACGCTCGTTCGGAACATGAACATCGTGTTCACACCGTTCGGCTGGGAGGAGCGAATCCGCGAAGGCCAGATCTCCGGCCATCTCGCCCGGCCGTTGCATCCGATCCATTACGACCTCGGCAACTTCGCCGGATGGAAGTTCGTGGTGATTGTCTTGTGGGTGCCGATCGCGGCTGTTCTCACGCTGATCTTCAAGCCGGACCTTGACCCCTCGCTCGCTCAGATCGCCACGTTCACGATTGCGATCTGGGGCGCCTATCTGATCCGATCGATGCTGCTCTGGATTCTCGGCATGGTGACGTTTTGGACGACCCGCGTGAGCGCTATGTTCGAGGCCTTTTTCGCCGCCGAACTGTTGCTGTCCGGTCGGTTGTTGCCGATGACGTTGATGCCCGACTGGGTTCAGTCGGTGGCGTCGTATCTGCCCTTCGAATCGACGTTCGGGTTCCCGATCACGGCCCTGGTCGGGCCGATCACCAATCGTGAACTAGTCGAAGGCCTGCTGCGACAAGTGCTCTGGATCTCTATCGGTGCGCTCGGCGTGCGCTTGATGTGGCAACGCGCCCTGCGTCGGTACACGGCGGTCAACGGATGAGTGAACTGTCATTCGGATTTCGTGTGGCCCGGCGACATCTTCGGATCGGCGTGATGAACGAACTGCAGTACCGCGCCAACTTCGTGGTGCAACTGATCCAGTCGGTGGTCGCGACGGGAACCGGTTTGGTCGTGCTCTCGTTGATCTTCGATCGGACTGATCAGCTCGACGGTTGGACGCGACCGCAACTGCTGATCGTGATGGGTGTCTTCACGTTCGTCGGGGGTCTGATCGGCTTCGTGATCGAGCCGAACATGGGTCGAGTCATGACCGACATCCACATGGGCACGTTCGACTACGTGCTGACCAAGCCCGTCGACTCGCAGTTGCTGGCGAGCGTGCGTGAGTTCCGCCTGTGGCGGCTGACTGACGTCGTTGTCGGTGGCGTGGTGCTGGGGTGGGGTCTGAGTGGCCTGGACGAACGTGTCACATTCATCGACGTGGCGGGCTTTGCATTCACCCTGATCGCCGGCACGATCCTGATCTACTGCCTGTGGCTTGCGCTGACGGCAGGCGCGTTTTGGGTGGTTCGGATGGAGATGGTCCAGGAATTGTTCACCGGGTTGTACCGAGCGGGCCAGTACCCGGTCACGATCTACCCCGGGTGGTTGCGGCTCACGCTCACGTACCTCGTCCCGATCGGCTTCGCTATCACGGTCCCGTCGGAATCGCTCACCGGTCGGCTGACAGCTGAACGGGTGTTGATCACGGCCGGTTTCGTCGTGTTCGGATTTGCTGTGTCACGTTGGATCTGGAAGATCGGCGCCCGCCGTTACTCCGGCGCCTCGGCCTGATTGGCACACTGCGTGTGTCGCCCCGCCATTCATGTCGCGATCAACACGTTATGGAGGGGTTCAACGCGACATGAACGGGTTGATGCGTCATGAGTGGTCGGTTGCGTTGATGACCCACGACAATCCTTCGGATTCGTCGGTTACGACCAGTTGTAGGCGCCAACCGCCTGCCGGTTCATGGGCATCCCATCGGTACCACCGCAGTGATCCAAGCAGTTCGGTGATCTCGTCGTTTGTCGGGGGCCACGCGTCCTGCAGATCGCCAAGTGCACCGAGCACCCACCACATCGAGAAGCGGCCGATCGCCATCCCTCGTCGGCGGCCCCGTGCCGCCCCGCTGGCGCCGGCCCACGCCAGCGAGGCGAGCGCTTCGGCAGTCGTGATCTCCGCAATTCGAGCCGACCTGACGCCGAGTGAACCAAGCGCGTCGAGATGTGTGCCCTCGACGCATACGACCTCGGCACGGCCTGTCGACTGGGTCGTCCAGGTCTCGAGCAGTTGAGTGACGGCGAGCACGGTGGCGTGATCGTCGACGATTACGCCACCGTTCGTGGTCGTGACAGAACTCAGTTGGCCCGAACGAATCGGCTCGGGATGTTCTGCACCGGCATCGCTGTAGGCCGACAATGGATACCTCGGCTCCCACGGCTGCAATGCAGCAGGGATGTCGAGCACGGGCGGCACATCGGCGAGATCGGTTTGGTCGATCACTTCGCCGCGAATCGCCCGCTCGTGGGCGACGAACATGGCAACCGGAACCGGTGACAGATGTGGCGCAAGTTCTGCCCAGGTGTGATTCATCGCCACGACTTCCGACAGCGGGCCGATGGTGAATCGACCCGATTCACCATCGAGCACGGACGCTGCCCACTCAGGAGGTGCGAGCAGCGCCAGTCGATACTCGGCAAGGGTCGCCGCTGGCCAGAGTTGGCGGCCGGTGTCGGCGGCGGCCGCGCTACATCGATCGCGGAGCCTCAGAATCCCGGCCCAGTCGCGACTCGCGCACCGATTGTCGACCATCCGAACGAGCCCATCGAGATCGACCCGATCGACCAGATCGTGCAGGTCGGCATCTCGATCGTCACGCATAGCGTCCAGGCCCGCTCACACCATCGGCCAGGGGTAGCGGTGTCCGGTGGAATCGGACGGGAACACGCGATCGGTGACGAGTTTGGTGGCGCGATGCTGCATCGCCTCGAGCTCGTCCTCCGACAACAGGGCGGCGACATCGATCGGAATCCGCTCGACCAGCGCGGCGACACGATCCAGCAATCGGTCATCGATGGACTCGTCGCTGAACTCCCAAATCACGGTGCGCAACTTGAACGGTGCGCTGAAACACAAGCCTTGATCAATTGCCCAGACCCGGTCGTGCGCGAGCAGGCAATGGCCCGACTTGCGGTCGGTGTTGTTGGCCAGCACGTCAAGCACTGCGATCTCGCGCAGCTGCTCGTGGAGATGCTGGAACTTTTCAAAGATCGTGAAGTAGTGCTCGGAGTGGTCGGCGTCGACGAACCATTGGAACGACCCCTCACCGTACGGCCCGTCACGAATCACAGTTGGCGGCACGGCGCCGATTCCGAGATGCTCGCTCAACAGGTACGCAGCGCGTTCACGCTTGTGGAGACCCGGCTCAAAATCCCACAGCGGTCGCTCGCCACGCACCGGTTTGTAGATTGCCTGGCGCACCACATCGCCACACCGCAATGTGGCCAGAAATGTTGCGTTCGAACTCCACGGCATGCGCCCCTCGATCTCCGGTTGAGCGTTGATCAAGAACGCAATCGGGTCGGGGACATCAGCGGTGATCAGTTCATGCGCGGGCATGGGTGACCATCCGGGTTGATCGGCAGACCGCACCACTGGCAGTCAGGACGGCCGGATGCGATGATCAACTCTGCGTGATCACAGAACGCAGCAGCTTGAGCGCGGGTCACGAACAACCGGATGTGGCCATCGGCGCCCTCGATCGCTTCGCCGTTCTCGTCGGCTCGCACGATTTCTTCCAGCTGCACGATCAACCTGTCGGCGCTGCGGTCGTAACCGAGCCCGATCGGACCGAGCACGAATACCGAATCGACTGGCTCGACGAGTTCGAGCATGCCGGCAACCGGTTTGTCATCGGGAGACGGCAGGTCGTGGAGCACCCTCCGGAGGTACTGGACGATTGCACCTACCTGCTGCTTCTCACACTTCACGGCGACCCGCTGACGGCCTTGGCGGGCCTGCAGAAAGAACGTGCGTGCTCCTGGCTGACCGACCGCCCCGGTCGTGAACGAGTCAACGTCGTCGAACTCGTAGAACACGCTCAAGACGGCACGCTCACGCTGACACGCTCATGATGGTGTCAGTTCACTGAGTGAGCCGCCAGTCGAGTTGACGGTCAACGCAATCGGCCCGTCAGGTGTCCAAGAGATGGCACTGATCGAGCAGGTCGAGATCACGATTCGTTGGAACAGGTCGAGGTGTGTTCCGAGGGCGTGCGCCATCGCTGACTTGATTGGATCGGCGTGGCTGACACACACGATCGTGCCGCCAGGATGCGCGACACGGAGCCGGTCGAGCGTGTTCACGATCCGAACCTGCATCTCGGTAAAACTCTCACCATGTGGGAACCGGAACGTCGACGGCGCCCGCTGCACGGTTCGCCACTCTGGCAGCTTCATTAAGTTCTTCAGTTCGGCACCGGTCCAGTCACCGAAATCGCATTCGAGGAGACCCTTGTCGATCTTGACCCGAATTCCGGTCGCTTTGCCGATCGGCGCAGCGGTTTGGCGGGCACGTTCGAGTGGTGAGCAATAGATCGCGTCGAGTCGCTTCAGCTCGGCGATCCGCTCGCCGGCTCGTTCGGCCTGCTGGATTCCGGCCTCTGCGAGATGGAGTCCCGGAGCGCGTCCAGGCAGTAGGTGGCCGGTCGTCGGCGTGCGGCCGTGACGCACGAGCAACACAGTGGTGGCGTGCGGGTGGGCCGTTGGCTTCTTGGCTGACCTGCCGGCTGACTTGGATGCCATGATGTCACCAACCTACCGGGCTGGCCGAAATCGCCGTTAGCCTCGGGTAGCTGTGAAGCCTGGTCGATCAACCCGTTCGTTTGCTGTTGCCGTGATTGTTGCCACAGGCGTCTTGACTGCGTGTGGTGCCTCGGCGCCGCCGGCCTCGGAACTCGCCCTCGAAGTGATCGAAACGCTTGACGTCAGTGAGTCGGTCAAGGAGTGCATGCGCGAAAAGGTGGCAGCGTTTGATGTGGCCGATTTCGAAGCGATCAAGAACGCCGCCGCCGACAATGTCGCCGCCGAGGACATCGCAGCATTGAACAAGTTCGAAGCAGCTCTCGCTTCGTGCAACTGACGGTCGGCTAACCGGCGGGAACCGACTCGGCGACTTTCTTCTTGGGCGGCGGGACGCCAACAGCGGGCGCTGGATCTGCGTCGGTCGGCCAACGTCGACGGCTGACGATCGACAGCAGGCGCAGCAGTTTCATTGCCTTCTCATCCTCTTGAGCGGGGCGAGCGATGATCGATCCGTCGGCGACCATCCGATTGATGACCTCCTCGCCCAACTCCGTGCGCACGATGGTGAGCGTCCAATCGTTGTCGTCGCCGATCCCCCCCGTCGAGACGTCGGCGTGTTCGGCGGCGAAATCAGGACACGACACACAACCCTTGCGGGTCCATCCGTGGCATTCCTTGAGGTCGATCTCGTGGTATGAGCCGTCTTTCATCCATATCTGGAAGACGCCCTTGATATTCATCTTCACCATGTCCTGTTTCTTGAGGCCGTACTTGGCTTCGAACAGTTCGGCAAAGATCGCGTCGTCGAACGTCTTCGAGCACAACAACCCGATGTTGAACAGGAACGGCCGCGAGACCTTGCCCGCCTTGCGGTCCCACATCACCGGCGGCGATGAAGTCTGGCACCCCATCCCGACCAGTGCGAGGCGTTCAAATCCTGCTGCTTGGGCGTCGCGCAGGGCGAGCGGGTTGGCGCAGTAGGTGTAGCGCGAACCCGCGGTTGCGAGGATCTCGTCGTTGGTCGAGACGACGGCTGGCTTGGCCTTCCAGGCATCGTCGTCCTCGACGCCTGATACAAGGGCTGCGTCGATGTAATCGTGCTCTCGCAACCAGATCAGCATCGCCGAGACGAGCCCGCCGTCCTGGCCCATCTTGTGCACCATTGCGTCACTGGCGCGTGTGAGGTGCAGCGCCCGCCATATTCCATACATCTCGTCGGGCTCACGGATCCGACCGAACAGGTGCATATCGGCCGCCGGCTCCCATGCTCGAAATCGAGGGCAGGCCCTGGTGCACGTGGTGCAGCCCTTCTCGCCGTGAATGCAGTTGTCGAGCCCGAGTTCCTCCTCGAGGTGGAACGGGATGTACTTGCCTTCTTCGTGCTCGTACCCGATGACGTCATGCGGACAGGTGACGACGCATCCGGCGCAACCGGTGCACAGCCCGGTTGTGATCACCTCGGTGTACAGCTCTTTCCATTGCGCGGTCCACCGTTCGGCCATGCGATCAACCGTAGGCGACTCGCTCGATTTACCAGGTATTGCCGACCTACGTCGTACCAAGCGAGCCGCGGAGAATCGAAGGGCCGGAGTGCGTTTCGTTCCATCGCGCGGCCGGTTTCGTCAGGCTCGATCAACCAGATCTCGAGGCTGGCGACTTCGTCAAGCGTCGTCTACGGAACTTCTGCGGTGCCTCCGGCGTTCGAGCGCAGCACGTTGATGTCGAACGAGGCGAGCGGTTCCTTGACGATCCGGTAGCTGTTCCCGCCACCCTCCTGCGTGATCGTCATCAACGGGTCTCCCGAAGATGTGAACTCTTGGAACAGCGGCTGCAGGCCACCCCAGGCAACGAGCACATCACCATCGGCGGCAACCCGAGTTGAGCCGAGACCGAAACTGCTCTGTCCTGTTGGATTGGCGATCTGCCACAGCATCGTCGCCGTGTTGGCAACGTCGTCGATCCGGTAGGCGACGGCCCGTGCCGCCTGGCCAAGGCCGTTGGCGTGTCGGTTGTCGAACAACGTCAACACGTCGCCATTCAGACGGGCGTCATGTGGCCGCAACGGACCACCCAGCGGATCACCGATGATCGTGAGCGCGGCGGGGTTCGTGCTACCGCTACCCAGGATCCAGTCGACGTCTTTCGTAGCATGATCGACGCGGAAGACGGCGTCGAGATGACGTGCCGAGAGCACGTAGTCACCGCTGCCATCGTCGACCTGATCGAGCGAGTTGAGGTGCCAAACGTCGACCTCGCCACCGTTCGGCACAGACGGATACAGCCCGAACCGAACCGGGAACCGGACCTCGTCATAGCCGAAGTAGTCGCTCGCATGCCATGACCACACCAAGTTTCCGGCGGCGCCGAGTTCTTGAATCACGCCGTCGACAATCGTGTCAGGAGGGTTTTGGTACCCAGCTCCGAGCACCGTGAGGTTCTGACCGGTCACCAACGGGTACGACAGCATCGCTCGCCCGCTGTCGGCGAGTTCGACGTAGTCGTGGTGGTCGGTCGGGAAGTTGGTCGGATCGTTGGTGAGGTGCTCGGCAACCAAGGTGCCGGACAGCGTGGTAATTCGGTACCCGCGGGTCGGCGTGGTGCCAAACGCGTTGCCAAGGTTGGGCGTATAGATCAGCCGCCCGTCCGACCGACGCTTGACGTCGAGCGCGCTGCCTGGCACCCGCTTATACCAGACGGGCGCGCCATAGTGATCGAGGATCGCCAGGTAGCTCGCCGTCGAGCCCACCTTCTGCAGCGACGTCAGATACCACCCGGGATCAGGTTCGCCGGATCGATCGACGAGCAGCCGTGGGAAATCGGGTCGTACGCAGCGAAACGAGTACGAATCGCTTTCGGTTCCCCGCGTGAGACGCAGGCGGAGCAGATCGTCCGGGTTCGCGTCGACCGTCGTGGAACCGGCCGCGATGCTGATTCCGTTGAGTCGAGCAGTCACCGACGGGAGCAGGTCGAGGTCGAACTGGACCTGTCCATCGGTGCCGCATTCGACGATGTAATCGGTCGCCGATGGATCGAACGGCGGCCACGTGTACGAGTCGAATGTGATTCCCTCAGCGAGGGACGACGAAGGGGCGTACATCACGCCGAACAGGTCGACGATCACGTCGACTGCCGACGACGTGTAGAAGCACACAGTCCGGGCCGCCGAAAGGTCGACAACGACGAGGTTGGTCGCCTCCGAATTGGGGACATAGTTAACCGCCGATACGAACGGCCGATCGGCGGCGCACGGGTACACCGTGACAAAACCGGGTGCGCCGGCGTTGACCGTCGTGACATTCAGCACGACCGAACTTGCCGTGTCGGCGTTGGCTCCCAATCCAGGATTCAGCGTCACCACGGGGTCAAGTTGTCGAACGGTCCCCGCTGCGAAAGGGCCTGACCATCCACCGATGCCGTCGCGGGAACTGGCGATCCGTTCACCGATCAGCGACGTCAGTGACACGGTTGGCCCGAACTGCGGAGAGGGGGAGTAGAAGCCGACAACGTCGATCACGACGTGATGGCTCGTACTGGAAAAGATGCAAATCGCCCCCGTATCACCGATCCCGACGATTGCCGAGACCGCCCTTGACTCACCAGGGACGAAGTTGAGATTCGATGTATCGGGTGGCTCGGTGCCGCACGGATACGCCGTGAGGAATCCGAAGTCTCCGGGTTCGGTGACGGTCAGATTGATCAGCGCCGCGGTCGCGTCAGTCGGGAGGATCGTGCCGGCGAGCACGACTGAGCGAACGCTCTCCGCCGGCAAAGGTGATGAATTCGTGAGCCGCGAGTCGTCGGCGCGAACCGGCGTGATCGTTTGGAATCGGTCGGGCCCAGGGGACCACCAGCCGGCCAGATCGATGATCAGGTGTGACTCCTTGAGACTGAAAATGCAGACGATTCCGCTGGCATCTGGAGTCGCCACGACGAGGTTCGGTGTTGGCACATTCGGGCGGGCGTTGAGGTTCGACGTGCCTGGCTGACCGTTGGCGCACGGATACACGGTATAGAAACCACGTTCCGCCGAGATTGCCGTCAACGACAATGCCACCGCATCGGCGTCGGTCGGCACGATCGACCCAGTCAGATCCAGTTGGAGCGTGCATCCGGCACCGACTTGACCGGTGAACCCTCCGGTGCCGTCACGCGAATCGACCAGCCGGAGTGGTGTGATCGCGTGATAACTGTCGAGTGCTGACTCAGGTGCTGCGGTGGCTGCCGGTGCGGTGGCGCATGTCACGGACGCCGTGGCAGCAGCAACAGCCTGTTGTGCGGTGGTGATCGATCCGATCGTGGTGAGTAGCAGACCGGTGACGACGACTGAAGGAACGACTCGCATCAACGTCACCCTACGAGGCAATCGCGGACCGATGCCATCGCCCTGATTGGTCGCCTCGCGTACCGGCTCGTCGTTAGACGGCGTCGGTGCCTTCTTCTCCGGTCCGGATCCGGATGATCCTGTCGACTTCGGTCACCCAGATCTTGCCGTCACCGATCTTGCCGGTGGCTGCCGATTTGGCGATCGTGTCGACCACGAGATCGGCGCGGTCGTCGTCGACGACAATCTCCAATGACACCTTGGGAACGAAGTCGATCTTGTATTCGGCGCCACGGTAGGTCTCGGTGTGGCCACCCTGACGTCCGAACCCGCGGACTTCCCCAACGGTCATGCCAGCGATCCCGGCTGCTTTGAGTGCGTCCTTGACTTCGTCGAGCTTGAACGGCTTGATGACGGCGGTGATCAGTTTCATGGCAAGGCTCCTTGGGTGACGTGCGTGATCATCATGCCTGATACGCGGCTTCAGCGTGCTGGCTCTGGTCGAGACCGATCATTTCATCATCCGGGCTGACCCGCAGACCGATCGTCTTTTCGATGCCCGTCGCGATGACGTACGAGACCACGCCGGAGAAGATCAGCACGGCGAAGGCGGCAACGATTTGATCCTTGAGGAGCTCTCCACCGCCACCGTAGAACACGCCATCGGCACCAGCCGAGTTGATCTGCTTGTCGGCGAAGAAGCCGAGCAGGATCGTTCCAAGCAGACCACCGACGAGGTGCACGGCGATCACGTCGAGGCTGTCGTCAAGGCGGAGCTTGCCTTTCAGACTGAGCGCCAAGTAGCACACCACACCAGCAGCCAATCCAATCACAAGTGGTGATGCTTGGCCGACGTATCCGGCGCATGGTGTGATCGCCACGAGGCCGGCCACCGCGCCAGAACACGCTCCGAGCGTCGTGGCGTGCCCGGCCTTGACCTTTTCCGTGATCAACCAGCCAAGCATGCCGGCTGCCGCTGCGAGGTGGGTATTGACAAGCGCCTGTGCGGCGACTCCGTTTGCAGCAAGGGCGGAACCTGCGTTGAATCCGAACCAGCCGAACCACAAGATGCCAGTGCCGAGCACAGTGAACGGCAGATTGTGCGGGGGCATCGGCTCGTCGCCATGGCCGCGACGACGCCCGATCACAACGACCACGGCGAGCGCCGCAATGCCGGCATTGATATGGATCGCGGCACCGCCGGCGAAGTCGAGCGCACCCATCTCCCAGATCCATCCGTTGGCGTTGAATACCCACCGGGAGACCGGCACATACACGATCAGCGACCAGATCGCGATGAAGACGGCGTAGCCGGAGAACTTGAGCCGGTCAGCCGTGGCTCCGGTGATCAGCGCCGGCGTAATGATCGCGAACATCATTTGAAATGCCATGAAGGCCATCCCGGGAATGTCGCCGTCGAGGTCGGTCACGTTGTATAGGAACGAGAAATGCAGGTCGCCGATGATGTTGTTGTCACCGCTGAACGCCAGCGAGAAGCCGACAACTGCCCACAAGACGCTGATGATGCCCATCGCGAAGACGTTCTGCATCAACATCCCGAGCACGTGTCGCGACCTGACCATTCCTCCGTAGAAGAACGCCAAACCAGGCGTCATGAAAAGAATCAGGGCTGCCGAAACCAGCACCCATGCGGTGTTCCCAGTATCCATAAGCGGCGAAGCTAAGCACGGTTTGTTTCGGGAAGATGAACGGACCGTGTGGACTCGATGATCTACGTATCAGTGATCTCCATGACGTCAGTCACACGTGCGTGCTGTAGCAATCGCGCAAACGTTCGGTTATGGTGACGGCTCACTCCGCGCCAACCAGCAGTCAGATGCAGGTTGGGCACGGTGGGTTCGCAGACGGGCGTTGGTTCTTCTTGTCATCGTGAACCAATCGCTGGGCATCGCCCGGCACAACCTAAAGCCCCCGAACCCCATAACAGTCAAGCGCGCTGCGCTTGGCCGGAAAGTGACTTCATGTCAACTGTTACCCCCATCACGTTCGCCGCTCTCGGCGTGCCTGACTTCATTTGCCGTGCGCTTGAACAGCGCGGCATCATCGAGCCGTTCGAAATCCAGGCCGTCACGATTGCCGACGTCCTGTCGGGACGCGACGTGTGCGGTCGTGCGCCGACCGGTTCCGGCAAGACACTCGCCTTCGGTGTGCCGATGGTCGCTACCGTCAGCGCCGCTGGTCGGGCAGCCCCAGGTCGTCCGAAGGCGCTTATCCTCGCCCCAACCCGCGAGCTGGCTGAACAAATCACGAACGAACTGCGCAGCTTCGGCGGACGGCTCCGAATCGACGCCGTGTACGGCGGTGTCGGCTACGGACCGCAGCTCAACGCCCTGAAGCGTGGAATCGACATCCTCGTTGCTTGCCCTGGACGGCTCGAGGACCTGATCGAGCGCCGCGATGTCAACCTGTCGGACGTCAGCATCGTCGTGCTCGACGAAGCCGACCGGATGGCCGACATGGGCTTCATGCCGTCGGTCCGTCGCCTGCTCGATCGGACTGCCAAGATCCGTCAGACGGTGCTGTTCTCAGCGACGCTTGACGGCGACATCGCAAAGCTCACCAAGGAGTACCAGACCGACCCGGTTCGCCACGAAGTGGGTGAGGAGACTCCCGACATCAAGGCCGCCGAGCACCGTTTCTGGAAGGTCGATAAGACCGGCCGTACCGTCGTGACAGCATCGATCGTGCAGGCATCATGGCCGTCGATCATCTTCACTCGCACTCGTCACGGTGCTGATCGGCTTGCCAAGCAGCTCGCCGCCTCTGGAGTTCTTACCGCCCCGATTCACGGCGGCCGTAGCCAAGGACAGCGCAACAAGGCACTCGAGGATTTCACCAAGGGTCGCGTTCACGCATTGGTCGCCACCGACGTCGCCGCCCGCGGTATCCATGTCGACGGTGTCAACTCGGTGATCCACTTCGACCCACCAGAAGATCACAAGGCGTATGTCCATCGTTCGGGCCGTACCGCCCGCGCCGGCGAATCAGGTTTGGTCGTGTCGCTGATCAGCCATGACCAGGTCAAGGATGCTCGCAAGATGCAGCGCGACATCGGTCTCGATCAGCCGTTCACTGACCCAGACATCAGGAACTTGCCGGAGGCCACGCTCGCAGGTGACCGTCAGATCAAGGCCTCCCCGGCACGACGACCGGACGCAGTTGTCGATCGCCCTCGCAAGCAGCATGGTCGCCCACAGCGCAGTGGACAGCCTCGCCTCGACGGGACCCCGCGTCCAGAGCGCAGCAACCGCGACGGCGAGTTTCGCCGCGACGAGCAGTCCAGGACCTCGTTCCCCCGCTCAGGTAGTGGTGGTGCAGGCTCCGGCGCTCGCAAGCCAAGCGGTACCGGTGGCGGCTACCGCGGCAACAACCCACGCAACGCCGGCAGCAACGGTGCCGGCTCCGGCCGCCCCCGCGCCGGCCGCTGATTGAACCGGGCTTTCACGCTCTCATTCAACGTGGGGGTGGCGACGAGGGAAGCGCCAGCGACGAGTCGCACGGAGGGAGCAGCCGAAGCGAAGCGGAGGCCAGTCCCGACCACCAGTGGGGATTCAACAATCCCGGGTCACATCACTGTGACCCGGGATTGCCCCTACCCCGAACGATCAAGCAAGACCTGATCGTGCGGCCTTGGCACCCTCACTCGATCCGAGGGTGCCGACGAGGGAAGCGGCGGCCAGTCCCGACCATCCGAACGGAGGGAAGCGCCAGCGACGAGTCGCCGGCGGGAGCAGCCGAAGCGAAGCGGAGGCCAGTCCCGACCATTGTCACGTCGCTAGACCGCGTCGGAACCTTCCTCGCCGGTGCGGATGCGTATGAGCCGTTCGACGTCGGTGATCCAGATCTTGCCGTCACCGATCTTTTCGGTCGAGGCAGCCTTCATGATCGTGTCGACGACCATGTCGACGACGGCATCGTCGACGACGAGGCCGACACTGACCTTCGGCACGAAGTCGATCTTGTACTCGGCCCCCCGGTAGGTCTCGGTATGGCCGCCTTGACGTCCGAAACCCCTGACCTCCGTTACGGTCATACCGGCGATCCCAGCCGCTTTGAGGGCGTCTTTCACATCGTCGAGTTTGAACGGCTTGATGATTGCTGTGATGAGTTTCATGGCTGTTTCCTTCTCAGTTCTTCACGAACTCGGGGTAGGCCTGGACGCCCATCTCTGGTAGGTCGAGGCCAACGATTTCATCTTCCTCGGCGGAACGGATGCCGCCCTTGCCCATCTTCTTCGAGATGATGTCTTGGCCCTTGAAGAAGCCGAAGGCGACAGCGAAGATCACCGTGCAGATCACGACGGCACCCAACAGCTGGGCACCGAACTGGCCCCACTCGCCCTCAATGATACCTTCGACACCGGTGACGGATGATCCGTTCCAGCCAGCTCCGTAGCTGCCGTTGGCGAAGATGCCGACCGCCAGCACACCGAAGATGCCGTTGACGCCGTGCACGGAAATCGCACCGACGGGGTCGTCGAGCTTGAGCTTGCGCTCCACGAAGAACACCGATTCGATCACGAGCACACCGGCGACGACGCCGATGACGGCGGCTGCCCACGGGGCGATGAAGGCGCACGGGGCGGTGATCGCCACGAGGCCGGCCAGCATGCCGTTGGCCATCATGCCCGGGTCAGGCTTGCCGGTCCGCTTGGTGACCCAGAGCATTGCGGTGATTGCACCAAAAGCACCTGAGATCGCCGTGTTGGTCGCAACCACAGCGAACTGGATATCTGTTGCGGCGAATGTTGAAGCGGCGTTGAAGCCGAACCAACCGAACAACAGGATGAACGTGCCGAGCATCGCCATCGGGATGTGGTGGCCGGGCATCGCCCGTGGGTTGCCGTCCTTGTCGAACTTGCCGATGCGAGGTCCGAGCACCATCGCGCCGGCGAGTGCTGCCACGCCACCGACAGCGTGGACGACACCGGAGCCGGCGAAGTCGACATAGCCAGCGCCGAGTTCCATCGTGTCCCAGGTCTTGTTGAGCCAGCCGCCGCCCCACGTCCACGCCGCGAACAGCGGGTAGTAGATGGCACCGCAGAAGATGCCCCAAATCGTGAAGCTGCCCCACTTCCAGCGTTCGGCCATCGATCCGGTCGGGATCGTGGCGACGGTGTCCATGAATGCGACCATGTAGAGGAAGAAGCCGACTACAGCTGGCGTAATCGCATCGCCCGTGAGTGCCCATCCGCCCTCCCACAGGAACGTCCAGCTTCCTGATCCGATGAAGGCACCACCGGGCGCGGGTGCGTCACCGAAGTAGGCACTGTTGTCGAGCCCACCGAAGGCGAGCGGGTAGCCGATCAAGAAGAAGCCGATGAACCCGAGCCCGAAGATGGCGAAGTTCGTGGTGACGACGTGGGTGGCGTGTTTGGCTCGACAGAAGCCGGTTTCGACGAGTGCGAAGCCGGCTTGCATGAAGACCACCAACGCCGCACCGATGATGATCCAGAGCAAGTTGATTTGTTGACCGAGCACGATGACTGGGTCTGGGTCCTGAGCATGGACCACCGACGGCAACATGGACATCAGTCCTGTTACGGCCGCGGTGGCGCCAAGGATTCGTAGCGCTTTTTTGCGCACGGTGTTCCTCCTGAGTTGACGGGATAGGTAGGGGCGTCCGTCGGCGCCGTTGCCGGGGCGGAACGTGGCGAACTGTAGGTAGCTCAGATTTCGCTGACATCGCCCGAATGTTTCGATCGCGTAGCCAGTTGGTGTGACGTGTCAGAACTGACCATTTCGGGACGCGACGATGCCGCCGCGACGAGCGCGGCGGCATCGTGGGGCCCCGCCGGATTCCTAGGCCACGAGCATCCAGCCGCGGCGTCGAACGGTTTGCACCCGGTCAGCACCAATCGTGCGACGAATGCCGACGATCAGTGAATCGCACCGACGATCACTGAGATCAGCGATACCGGCGTGGCGGGCGAGCTCAGCTCGGCTGAGCACCCGACCGGTGTTGCGTTCGAGGACCGCGAACACGGCCCGCTCCTGCGGTGTCAGAGACTCGAGGGGGTGAGCCACCGCAACCGGGGGATTTGTGATGGTGTTCGCGGGAGCGGGCCGTGTCACGGGTTTCAGACAACACGACGCGCGTGACACGTGGGTATGCGGTGTGTGAACAGACTGTAAACGTCTCCGTGTTGTCGGACTTGACCGGCGGGTCAAGTCGCGCGCCAGAATAGATCGATGGACTTGACTTACTCCGCTGAGGCCGAGCAATTCCGTGCCGAAATCCGGTCATGGTTGGAGCAGCACCTCCCGACCGGTTGGTTCTCCCCTGACTTCGAAATGTCTGAAGTGGAACGCAAGCAGTTCAACGTCGAGTGGCCGAACAAGCTGTTCGAGGGCGGCTGGATCTGCGCCACCTGGCCAAGCGAGTACGGCGGCAAAGGCCTCACGACGATGCAAGGTGTTGTGCTCTCCGAGGAGTTTGCACGCGCCAAAGCTCCGATGCGTGGCGACTTCTTCGGTGACACGCTTGTCGGTCCGACGATCCTGCAGTGGGGCACCGAGGAGCAGAAGCAGCACTTCCTGCCCGGAATCCTGAAAGGTCAGATTCGTTGGTGTCAGGGCTTCTCCGAGCCCAATTCGGGTTCCGACCTGGCAAGCCTCAAGACCACCGCCGAACTCGATGGTGATGAATGGGTGATCAACGGCCAGAAAGTGTGGACCACCCAAGGACACCACGCCGACTACTGCTTCCTGCTGACCCGCACCGACCCTGAGTCGCCGAAGCACAAAGGCATCTCGTATCTGCTGGTCCCGATGAAACAGCCAGGTGTCGAGGTGCGCGGGATTACGCAGCCCGACGGCACGGCGGAGTTCTGTGAAGTGTTCTTCACCGACGCCCGGTGTCCAAAGGACAATGTCGTCGGCGGGGTCAACAACGGCTGGAAGGTCGCCAACTCGACGCTTGCATTCGAACGCGGTCAATCGGCAACTACGGGTTTTCGTCGGTTCGAGGAGGAATTCCGCCTCCTGCGCCAGCAGGCCGAGGAGAACGGCAAGATCGGCGACGCCGACATCCGTCAACGGCTGGCCCGGTACTACACCAAGATTCAGATCCTCAGAATCAACGGGTTGCGCAATTTGTCGTCTGCGTTGAGCGGATCGAAAGACATGGGCGCGATCGCGTTGGGCGCCTCGAACAAGATGTTCTGGTCGGAGATGCACCAGGTTGCGATGGAACTGGCGCTCGACATCTACGGTGCCAACTCGATGCTGATCGACGCCGGGCCCGATGGTGGTTGGCCCGGCGCTGTGCGCGACAAGCGCCGCGACGGCTACCCGGTGAGCCCGATGATGTCGGCGTTCTTCTTCTCGCGCTCCGAGACGATCTGGGGCGGCACCAGCCAAATCCAACGTAACATCGTCGGCGAACGAGTGTTAGGGCTTCCGAAGGAACCGCAACCGTCGTAATCGCCCCAGCGGAGATTGCCCGTGCACACAAGGGCCGTGCACGGCGGACCAGTTCTGTGACCGGCGTGTGAACTTTCACGGTTCATGCGCAACGCGTGATCGCGTTGGCATAACGTCTCGGCCGATGGACGAACTGCTGACGGCGAGTGGCGAGCCACGGCCGGTCGCGGCGGCGTTGATGCACCTGATCGACACGCTCGGCGTTGGAGCGTTGATCGAACGCCAGCAGGCGGCTGAGCTCGATATTCTCACGATGGGAATCACGTTCACTGTGTACTCCGACGGTGAGAATATCGATCGCGCCTGGCCGTTCGACATCATCCCCCGCGTGATCGCCGGTCAAGAATGGGATCGGATCAGCGCCGGACTGGCGCAACGTCTGGTCGCAATGAACCGATTCATCGATGATCTCTACAACGACCAGCGTGTCGTCACAGACGGCGTGTTCCCCGCTGAACTGCTGCAAGGGTCTGTGAACTTCCGGCATCAATGTCGCGGGATCCGGCCGAAGTTCGGGGTGTGGGCGCACATCTCCGGGACAGACCTCGTACGCGACGACGACGGTGTCATGTACGTGCTGGAAGACAATCTGCGAGTGCCGTCCGGCGTGAGCTATGTGATCGAGAATCGCGCCGTCACCAAGCGGGCCTTCTCGGAGCTGTTCAAGAGTCAACAGATCCGCCCGGTCGACGGCTACACGGATGAGTTGCAGCGACTCCTGATCTCGCTCGCTCCGGATGGCGTGTCAGCACCGCAGATCGCGGTGCTGACGCCTGGGATCTTCAACTCGGCCTACTTCGAGCATTCGTTTCTTGCGCGGCGAATGGGCGCCGAGCTGGTGGAAGGTGCCGACCTCGTCGTTGGCAAAGACGACTGCGTCTACATGAAGACGATCACCGGGTTGGAACGTGTCGACGTGATCTACCGCCGGATCGATGACCTGTTTCTCGATCCGGAGGTTTTCATGCCGGATTCGACGCTCGGAGTGCCCGGCTTGATGCGTGCATGGAAGGCGGGCAATGTCGGACTCGCCAACGCTCCAGGAGCCGGCGTCGCCGACGACAAGGTCGTCTATGCCTGGGTGCCCGACCTGATTCGGTACTACCTCGGCGAGGAGCCGTTGATCGCCAACGTGCCGACGTATCGGACGATGTACGCCGACGAGCGCAAGTTCGTGATCGACAACATCGGCGATCTGGTCGTCAAGCCGGCCAACGAGAGCGGTGGCTATGGGATCGTGATCGGCAACCGGGCGACTCGTGAACAGCTCGATATGGCGATCGAATCGATCACCGCCGATCCGCGCAACTGGGTCGCTCAGCCGATCCTGTCGCTTTCGACCGTGCCGACGCTGGTCGAATCGCCGGCTTCACCACTCGGACGTGCAGTCGAGCCGCGCCATGTCGACCTGCGACCGTTCGTTCTCACCGGCGCAACGAGTTATGTCACACCAGGTGGGCTGACCCGGGTCGCGCTTCCCAAGGGATCACTGGTCGTCAACTCGTCGCAAGGCGGCGGAAGCAAGGACACTTGGATCGTCGATGGCTCATTTTCCGGTAGTGGCTTGAACGGCGGGTTCTGACATGGCGCTGCTGGCACGTGTTGCCGATCGCCTGTATTGGGCGGCACGTTACGTCGAACGGGCCGAGGACACGGCGCGAATCGTGCGCGCCTACCACGAGTTGGTGGTCGACTTTCCGGGTGACGTGATGCTTCGGTGGGAACCTTTGGCGGCGATCGCAGGCAGCGAGGCGGTGCTCGATCCAACACCCGACGATGTCGCCGGCGAGATCGCTGTGCTGCACCATCTGCTTGCCGACAGGACCAACGCGGGAAGCATCGTGAGTTGCGTCGCTTCGGTTCGGGAAAATCTGCGGACCACACGCGAGGTGATTCCGCGCGAAGCCTGGCTGGTCGTCAACACGCTGTCCCACTACGTTGACTCGACGGCCGCCGATGCCGTGCCGCGCCAACTACGCGATCGATTCCTGGCCCGTGTCATCGATGACAGCAGGCGACTCGATGGTGTGATCGATTCGACGATGACGCGAGCCAACTCGTATCGGATGTTTCGGCTTGGCCGCTTGGTCGAACGTGCCGACATGACGACGCGTGTACTCGGGGTCCGTGCCGCGGCACTGTTGCAACTGCAAGCGGCAGGTGTCGAGGCGGTTCACGAGGAGGTGCAATGGATGGGTGTACTTCGGTCACTTTCGGCGTTTCAGATGTATCAGCGTGCCACCAGAGGTCCCGTCGAGGGTGAGGCGGTTGTTCGGTTCCTTCTCTTCGACGCCGCGTTCCCGCGATCAGTGCAGGGCTGCCTTGACGAGATCCGGGGTGTCGTCGCCGCGCTCCCATCACCCGCCGACGTGATCGCGGTGCTCGAAACAACGGATGAAATCGTCGCCGGTTGTCGACCGATTGCCTCCGATGGGGTCGAACTCGACGCCGCAATGGATCGCCTCCAAGCGGGGATTGCAGCGCTCGATCAGGCGATTCACGACCGATATGTTGCCGCCTAATGATTGTCGGCCAAGATGAGGACCGATGATTGTTGACCTTGACGCGGTTGGTCGTGTGTTGCAGCCGATCGGTGACCTGCGTTCAGCCCTACTCGATCAGGCACGTCTTGCACAACGACAGCAGCGCGCCGACCGACTGCTCGAAGCCGACGGTGCCGGCCACCTTGTACACGACCTTCCGGTGCGTGGCGATGGTAGGGCGGCGTCGATCGAGAGCCGACCGTGGCGTGTAGATCCGATTCCTGTCGTGCTCGACGGCACCATCTTTCGATGGTTGTCGACGGCGATTGCCGAACGGATGGAGGCGCTCGAAGCGGTGATCGCCGATCTGTACGGTCCTCAAACATTGATCCGCCAACGGATCGTGCCGGCGGAAGCGTTGGCGGGCACCGACCGCTACCGGATCAACGCCGGAGGCGCCTCACCCAAACGATGGTTGACGACGTATGCCGCCGACATCGCACTCGGTGCCGACGGTGCCTGGTACATCATTCAGGATCTGACCGATGCCCCACCTGGGCTTGGTTACGCATTGCTCGATCGTTCGGTCATGTCGCGGGTGATGCCAGAGGTGATCGGTGCCCACGAGATCGCTTCGATCGCTTCGTACACAGCGTCGATACGCCAGGCCCTGGCTTCGGTGTCGAACGCCGAGAGTCCGCGGATCGTGTTGTTCTCCGGCGGGCTCGACCACGCTTCATACGTTGATCATTCGTATCTCGCGGTCCAGTTGGGGGTCCACCTTGTCGAAGGTGCCGACCTTGTCGTTCGGCAACGCAAGGTGTGGTTGCGGACGCTTGACGGACTCGAGCCGATCGATGTGCTGTATCGGCGGATGGAGGACTCGACGATCGATCCGCTGGAGGTTGCTGCCCACGGTTCGCTCGGTGTGCCTGGGTTGCTCCAGGCGACGCGGTCTGCCGGAGTAGCTCTCGCCAACGCGCACGGCTCCGGTGTCGTCGAGGCCGATGACATCGTGCCCTTCGTCGATTCGGCGATCGAGATGATCTGCCCGGTCCGGCAGTCACTTACACGCCTCCCGAGTCGCGATTCTCCGCTGGCCACGATGCCAATCGCTCCGAGTTTGGTGAATCCCGGGCTGGATAGTGCGCCTGTGGTGATTCGGCTGTTCGCCGTACACGACGGGAAGTCGGTGTCGGTGATGGCTGGTGGCACCGGGCGCGTACTCGCCCCGGGTGATGATCCCCGGAACCCGACAGCGTGTGCCGCCAAGGATGTGTGGGTGCTCGGTCGTTCGGCTCCAGCTGTCATCGGAGCGCGCTTGCCGCAGGTGGACTTTGGTCGATCACTTCCGACCCGCGCCGCCGATGCGCTCTATTGGACGAACCGCGCTGCGGAACGAGCGGAAGCGATGGCGCGCACGGCGCGAGTCGTGTCGGCTCGGCTCCAGCAGGATCCGGGTCTCGCCGAGATGCATGGTGGCGCGTGGACGAGCCGCATGATCAGGATTGCTCATGCCGTCCGTCACGACGCCTGGACAGAACTTGCCTCGACCCCGTCCTCCGAAGGCCTGCAGCGTGAACTTGGCGCACTTTGCAACGCGGTTGCGCTCGAGGTCGGGTCGTTGCTGACGGAAGCGACGACCGTTCGCGAGTACCTGTCAGTGACCGCCGGTCGTGTGTTGGCGCACCTCGCCGAACTCCGTACCGGGTTGCAACGAGGTGATGCGGGAGTCGACGATCTCGACGCCGTGCTCGCTGATTTTGCGGCGTTTTCCGGAATGTGGCACGAGAGCACGGTGCGCGGGCCAGCCTGGCGGATTGGTGATACCGGCCGCCGATTGGAACGATGCCTTGTCGTGCTTGACCTGGTCGATGCGGCGGTCGGCGAATCGTATGTCGATCCGCCGGATGTCGAAGCGGCCGCGATCGAAGTTCTGCTGGCAGCGAACGAGAGTCTCGTCGCCTACCGGCGACGGCATCGCAGCGACGTTGAGGTATCGGCGGCGATCGCGTTGCTGGTCCACGATCAAACGAATCCGCGCTCACTCGCCGCTTCGATCGAGCAGCTGAGCCGGCACGTCCGCGAAGGTGAGTGGGACGTCGGCCACGAACTCGCCCAGACCGCGCACGAGGCGCTCGCGCTGCCACTCGGCGAGTTGCTGCCTGCCGTGCGTGGCGTGATCCTTGATGCCGGCGCCAAGGTCGTCGAACGGTGGTTCTCGTCGCCCGTGGTACCGATCATGTTGCGTCCGACGGAGGCCGTCACATGACGGCCGACGTGCAACAGACGCGTCGCTATCGCGTGCAACACCGCACGTCGTACTGGTATGGGGCATCGATGACCGACGGATACACGATTGCCTGCCTCGTGCCGAGGCCAACCGACTGGCAGCGGGTCATCGAGGCCGATGTCGTCGTCGACCCGATTCCGTCAGAGATGGATTCATACATTGATGCGTTCGGCAATCTGGTGCATCAGTTCGGTGTCCACGAGCCGCATCGGGCGATGACGATCGCAGCTACCAGCGTCGTCGATGTCGATCATCGTGTCGTACCGGTTGACGTCACTCCATGGGAGTCGGTCGTCTATGCGCTCGACACCCTGGTGGGAACTGCGGCGATCGACGTCGGATTCTTTCGTTCCGGATCGACATTCGTTGATCCGTTTACGTTGCGAACGTCGCTGCGCCAAATCACCGATCGATGCTTCGATACCAACCGTCCGATCGTCGAGGCGATCACTGCGCTCTGCCACGAGATCAACACGACGTTCGAGTTCGACTCAGGATTTACCGACGTCTCGACGCCCCTCGCTGAGGTGCTCACGTCGCGACGCGGCGTGTGCCAGGATTTCGCCCATCTCGCGATCGGATGCCTGCGGTCGTTGGGACTTGCAGCTCGGTATGTGAGCGGCTACATCGAGACCGAACCGCCGTTCGGCGAGCCTCGCTTGGTCGGTGCCGACGCGTCGCACGCGTGGTGTTCGGTGTGGACGCCAAACGCCGGTTGGATCGATTTCGATCCGACCAACGATCAGTTGCCGGTGAACCGACACGTGACGATTGCCTGGGGCCGCGACTATGCCGACGTCACCCCGGTGCGGGGCGTGATGATCGGCCCCGCTGCCGCCCAACGCCTCGACGTCTCCGTCGACGTCAGCTCCTCCCCAGCGCCCTAACACGGTGACCACGGCAGTGTCTGATTTCCGCTAGTAGGCGGCGCTTTGGTCAGGCATGATGGTGTCCGTGATCGACACGCTGGTACTCGACGACGACCGCTGTTACCGGGCCGCGCAGAGCCGCGACGCACGATTCGACGGATGGTTCTATGTCGCTGTGCGGACCACTGGGATCTACTGCCGCCCGAGCTGTCCGGCGGTCACACCCAAGCGCATGAACGTCGACTTCTACCGTTCCGCTGCGGCCGCGCAGCAGCGCGGGTTCCGTGCCTGCAAGCGTTGCCGACCCGACGCAGCGCCCGGATCACCCGAATGGGATCTCCGTGGTGACCTCGTGGCGCGAGCGATGCGACTGATCGCCGACGGCGTGGTCGACCGCGATGGCGTGGACGGTTTGTCCAAGAGGCTCAGCTACAGCAGCCGCCAACTGAGCCGGCTGTTGAATGACGAGTTAGGCGCTGGGCCGCTGGCCCTTGCACGTGCCCAGCGAGCACAGACGGCGCGGATACTGATCGAAACCACCAACCTGGAAATGACACACATCGCGTATGCCGCAGGGTTCGGCAGTGTGCGTCAGTTCAACGACACGATCCGCGACGTGTTTGCCGTCTCACCCAGCGGGCTGCGGCATGGGGCCAACCGAGGTGCGCCTGTCCGGGAAGCGGGCACCGTGTCCGTGCGCCTCGCAACGCGACAGCCATTCGCGGGCCGCGACCTACTTGCGTTCCTCGGGGCGCGAGCCGTGCCGGGGGTCGAACACTTCGACGGCGACCTGTACTCGCGTACATTGTCGTTGCCCCACGGCCACGGTGTGGTGGCCGTGCGAATCGTCAACGATCACGTCAGCGCCACGTTTCAACTCGCCGACTGGCGCGACCTGGCACCGGCAGTCGGTCGGGTTCGCCGACTACTCGACCTCGACGCCGATCCGATCGCGATCGACGCCGCGTTGAGCGCCGATCCGTTACTTGCACCGCTCGTCGAACGAACGCCCGGGCTACGTGTCGCAGGAAGCGCTGATTCGACGGAAACGCTCGTACGGGCGATCGTCGGTCAGCAAGTCAGCGTCGCAGGGGCGCGCACTGTGCTGGGAAGGATCACCAAGGCGATCGGCGAGCCGCTCTCGATTCCACATCCGCACGCCACCCACCTGTTTCCGTCGATGGAGCGACTTGCCGCCGCCGATCCGAGTTTCCTCCCGATGCCTTCGGCCCGCGCCAGCACACTCAAGGCGCTTGCACAGCTCGTCGCAGAAGGTGATCTTGTGCTCGACGCCGGCACCGATCGGGTGAACATCGTCGATCGATTGGTGACACAGCGAGGAATCGGGCCCTGGACCGCTCAGTACGTTGTCATGCGCGGCCTCGGCGACCCGGACGTGTTCCTCGACACCGACCTCGGCATTCGCCATGCCCTGGCAGCGCTCGGAGCCGACGGCGTGGATACCGAACGCTGGAGACCCTGGCGGACATACGCCATGCACCACCTGTGGGCAACACTATGAAGGAGTCACTCATGCTGCACCGAACCACCATGTCGTCCCCGATCGGGCTCTTGACGATCGTTGCCAACGATCACGCGCTGGTCGCAATCATGTGGGACACCGAATCTGATGGCCACGAGCGTGACGCCAAGAACCCGGTTGAGCGCCTAATTGGCGACCAGCCGATCGATGATGCCGAGCCCGGTCGGCATCGCGTACTCGATCTTACCCGTCTTCAGCTCGACGAGTACTTCGCCGGCTCGCGCACCGAGTTCGACTTACCACTCGCACCGATCGGGTCTGAGTTCCAGCAACAGGCGTGGCAGGCGCTGCGTCAGATTCCATTTGGCGAAACGGTTAGCTACGGTGAACAGGCAGCGTCGATGGGCGACAAGAAAAAGGCCCGTGCAGTTGGTGCTGCCAACGGCAGGAATCCAATCCCAATCGTCGTGCCGTGTCATCGAGTGGTCGGCTCAAACGGCCACCTGACGGGCTTCGCGGGTGGGCTCAACGTCAAGGCCTGGCTTCTCGATCACGAGTTCCAGGTTTCGTTGGCGAGCTAGCCTCCTCGACCGTCAGATTCGGTTGCGGGCTCTCGCCGCTTGATCGCGGCTGGCCCTGGCCGCATCTTGCTTCTTCTTGCGAAGCTCGTTGCGCTTGGCCTTGATCGCCGCACGTTCGGTCGGATCAACGGCGGGTGCCTCAACAATCGCGCTGATCGGCTTCGGCTCGGCGGGTGGCAATTTGATCAGTTCGTCGTGCTTGAGCAGGTCGCGGATGATCGCCGAGGCGGGTGCTTCCCCGGCGACCGTCGACACCAGCATCAGCTGTGTGATTGGGAGACCGTTGCGCTCGATCAGGCCGGGGATGACTTCACGAAGCTGATCCGAAGTCGGATGATCGGCGTGCTCGCCGAGTTGTTCGATGCAGTCGGCCAAAGCGGCGTCGGTGAGCACCAGGGCCACACTCTCCATCGTGCCGTCAAGACGACCTTTGGCGATCGCCTCCCGTATCGTCTGTGCGGAGACAGTGCCCTCCACGAGCTCATCGACAGCTTCACGATGCTCCTCGTTCAAACCGGCGACAGCGGCGTCGAGCACGTCGTCGGAAGCGTTGGCGAAGGCGCGGTCGAGAAGTCCGAGCGACTGAAGGCGAGTTTTGACCTGATTCACGTCAACCGAGGCTATCGGTCGATCGATCTACCTGGATCGAGACACGAGCTACCCCGATCGATCTAACCGGGTCGAGACACCTGGTGCGCCGGGGCACCGAACTGTTCTAGACTCCGCCCACCTGCTGGAAATCGTTCCCGCAGATCGTCCCCGGGGGTAACGGCCGACATGGCAACAGTGGTGCTCGACAAGGTCAACAAGGTCTACGAAAACGGTTACCAGGCAATCCATGACTTGAGTCTTGATATCGAAGATGGCGAGTTCCTGGTCCTCGTTGGGCCATCTGGTTGCGGTAAGTCGACTGCGCTTCGAATGATCGCT
>JANPLQ010000014.1:0-31067 GCA_031422395.1 Ilumatobacteraceae bacterium
CGTCGTGAGCGTCGTCGTGTCGGTCACTCGATCGAGAAACAGCGTTCCGTCGAGGTGATCGCATTCGTGTTGAAATGTTCCAGCCGTGAGACCTCGCTTGATCTGATCGTGGGCGATGCCATGGCGGTCGAGCCATCGGACCCTCACGTTGACGTGGCGATGAACGTTGCCGCGCAGGTTCGGTACCGACAGACATCCCTCGTTGATCTCGACCAGTTCGTCGTCGATTGGTTCGATCACGGGATTGATCACCACGGTCAGCGGTATTCGAGGCTTGTATGGATAACGCGGATTGTCATTGACTTCGATCGTGGCGATTCGCATCAGCGCCCCGACCTGATTTGCGGCAATTCCGGCACCCTTGGCTTGCCGCATGGTGTCGATCAAGTCGTCGATCAGGAGTTGCGTTTCGGGAAGTACCAGTTCCTCGGTGGTCACCTCGCGGGCGCGCTCCCGCAGAATCGGATGACCGATCGTCAGAATCTCTCGAACCGTCATGTCCCGCTCAATCCGTCCCGGTCAATCTGTCTCGGTCATGGGGACTCGAACGCCGCGTTCGGCGGCGACCTCGTTCGCTCGTTCGTATCCAGCGTCGGCGTGGCGGATCACTCCCATCCCGGGATCGTTCGTGAGTACTCGCGACAACTTCTCATCGGCGAGCGCCGTGCCGTCGGCAAGGCACACCATCCCGGCATGAATCGAGCGACCAATTCCGACTCCGCCGCCGTGGTGAATGCTCACCCAGGTAGCGCCGCTCGATGTGTTGACCAAGGCGTTCAGCAGAGGCCAGTCGGCGATCGCATCAGAACCGTCGAGCATCGATTCGGTCTCGCGGTACGGAGAGGCGACGGAGCCAGAATCGAGGTGATCGCGACCGATCACGATTGGCGCTTTCAACTCGCCCCGCCGAACCATTTCGTTGAAGCGCAACCCGAGCCTTTGGCGTTCGCCGTAACCGAGCCAGCAGATACGCGCAGGGAGGCCTTGGAAGGCAACCCGCTCGCCAGCCAAAGCGATCCAGCGGTGCAGCCCGTCATCGTCAGGGAATTCTTCGAGCACGGCACGGTCCGTTGCGGCGATGTCGGCGACGTCACCACTTAGCGCCACCCAACGGAACGGACCTTTACCCTCACAGAACAACGGGCGAATATACGCCGGCAGGAAACCTGGGTAGTCGAAGGCGCGTTCAAACCCACCGAGCTCGGCCTCGGTTCGCAGGCTGTTGCCGTAATCGAACACCTCGCTTCCCGCATCGAGGAAGCCGACCATCGCACGGCAATGCGCGGCCATGCTCGCTCGAGATCGCCGAATCAGTTCCTGCGGGTCGGACCGTGCCATCTCCGCCGTTGCTTCGGTGGTGAGGTCAACCGGGACGTAGCTGAGAGGGTCGTGTGCGCTCGTCTGATCGGTCACGATGTCGGCGCCGAAACCCATCTCCAAGAGCCTCGGGAACACCTCGGCGGCATTGCCGACGACACCGACCGAAAGCGCTCGGCGTTCGCCTCGCGCCTGCTCGCAACGAGCAACGGCGTCATCGAGCGACGAGGCGACTTCGTCGAGGTAACGCGTGTCGATCCGGCGCAGGACACTTCGTGGATCGACGTCGACACACAGGGCCACGCCGCCATTCATCGTGACCGCCAGCGGTTGGGCACCACCCATCCCACCGAGTCCACCGGTGAGCGTGATGGTGCCGGCGAGTGTGCCCCCGAAGCGTTTGCGCCCGATCTCAGCGAAACACTCGAACGTGCCCTGGAGGATGCCCTGGGTTCCGATGTAGATCCAGGAACCGGCCGTCATCTGGCCGTACATCGTGAGCCCCATTGCTTCGAGCCGTCGGAACTCGTCCCATGTGCCCCATTGCGGAACCAGATTCGAGTTGGCCAACAGGACGCGCGGTGCCCACTCGTGGGTCCGAAACACACCAACAGGCTTGCCCGACTGCACCAGCATCGTCTCGTCGGCCTTGAGCGTGGTGAGCGTGCGGGCCATCGCGTCAAACGCATCCCACGACCTCGCCGCTCGACCGGTGCCGCCGTAGACCACGAGATCATCAGGTCGTTCGGCGACTTCCGGATCGAGGTTGTTGTGCATCATTCGATAGGCCGCCTCTTGAGGCCAACCGAGGCATGTGAGCTCGGTTCCTCGTGCCGCTCGAACGGGTCGTGGACCACTCATGATTTCGCTCCTTCCACACGGATCACATCCAGTTGACCGATGACTCGTTCGACGGCAGCAACCAAGTCTCCCGACGCAAGCAAGGTCTCGGCGGCGAGTAGTTCTGGAGACAACCATCGATCTGAGCCCGGTCCAGCGACGACGTTGCGGAGCACTTCAAGCGCCGCTCCCGTGCCAGGCCCAGGTGTCAACGGTGATCTCAACTCGATCGCCGCCCCGGCGCACACGATCTCGACCGCCAGAATTCTGCGCAGGTTGTCGATCGACCGACGCAGCTTGCGGGCTGCCGCCCACCCGTTCGAGACGTGGTCCTCCTGCATCGCGCTCGTCGGAAGTGAGTCGACCGATGCAGGGGCTGCCAAACGTTTGTTGTCCATCGCCATCGCAGCCTGCGTGTAGTGGCCGATCATGTAACCGGAGTTGACTCCCGCGTCGATCGTAAGAAACGGAGGAAGGCCGTGCGATCGGGCTACGTCGAGCATCCGATCGGTACGTCGCTCGGCAATCGCCGACAACTCGCTCACCGCGATCGCAAGGAAGTCGCACACGAAACCAAGCGGAGCACCATGAAAATTCCCGCACGATTCAACGCGACCGTCGGGAAGGATCATGGGGTTGTCGATTGCCGCGTCGAGTTCGCGTTCGGCAATCAGACGAGCGTGTGCGATCGTGTCGAGAGCGGCACCGTGGACCTGCGGCGTGCAGCGCAGCGAGTATGCATCCTGCACTCGCGAATCGCCCTGCCGGTGACTGGCAACAATCGGCGAATCGGCCAGCAGGCGGCGCAGGTTTGATGCGCTGATCGCTTGCCCTACTTGTGGGCGCAACGCCTGAAGATCAGCGGCAAATGCGCGGTCGGTGCCGAGCAGACCTTCAACGGTCATCGCCGCCGAGATGTCAGCGACGACGGCGAGATGTTCAAGATCATGGATCGCCAACACCAGCATGCCAAGGATGCCATCGGTGCCGTTGATCAGCGCAAGCCCCTCCTTGGCGCGCAGGACAACCGGATCCAGGCCAGACTCGGATAGAGCCAGCGCCGACGTCACCAGTTCACCATTCCGGCGACGCACCTCACCTTCGCCGAGCAACGCCAAGGCGCAGTGGCTGAGCGGCGCCAGGTCGCCGCTGGCACCGAGTGAGCCGTGCTCGCGGACCACAGGGGTGAGCCCCGCATTGAGCATCGCCAGTTGCAGATCAACCAACTCAGGCCTGGCACCAGACCGCGCCATCGCCAGGCTGCGTGCCCGCAGCAGCACCATCGCCCTTACGACGTCGCACTCGACTTCGTTGCCCATTCCGGCGGCATGTGATCGAACCAGTGCAACTTGGAGCTCTGCGGTGCGTACCGCATCGATCGTCGTATCGGCGAGCGCACCGAATCCGGTCGTGACGCCGTAGACCGGGCGGTCAGAGGCAACGAATCCGTCGATCAGATCGGCCGAATCCTGCATCGCGACTCTCGCCTCGGCCCCGAGCGAGACCGACCAATTTCCACGAGCAACGGCGACGACATCAGCGCTGGTGAGTCCGACGCCAGAGACTGTGACGTGCGGCGCGGCTGCTGGATTCATCACGCCGCACAGTAGGCGATCCTCGCCGCCCGTCGATTACGAGCGACGGATCGCTCCGTATCGGCTGAGCGCCTCGATCCGTTCGGCGGCGTGATCGACCATTGGAGCGGGGAGGTGCTCGCTGTCAAGCATGGCCGAACCACCTGCCGGGTCCGTCATAGCGGCGCAGATATCCGTAGCATCGACCTTGATGAGCGAAACCGCTGCAACGCAACAACGCGGCCGATCATCGATGTTTCGGTCGTTGCGCTACCGAAACGCTCGACTGTTCTTCGGCGGCATGGTGGTGTCGAACGTCGGCACTTGGTTGCAGTTCACAGCTTTGTTGTTCGTCGTCAGACGATTGTCTGATCGCGGTATCGCGCTCGGTGTGCTGATGGCGTGTCAGTTTCTGCCGATGCTCCTGCTCGGCCTCTACGCCGGCGGGATTGCCGATCGGATCGACAAGCGCAAGGTCGTGATGTTCACGCAGTCGGCAATGGGTGTCCAGGCAATCATTCTGAGCATTCTCGAGTTCACGGATTCACTCAACCTCGTGTGGATCTACGTGCTTTCCGCGACGTTGGGTCTGCTCAACGCCTTCGACAACCCGGCCAGACGTGGCTTGGCAACAGAGCTCGCCGATCGCGAGGATCTGACCAATGTGATGGCGCTCAACACGTCGGTGATGACCGGCTCACGCGTATTCGGCCCTGCTCTCGCAGCGCTGCTCGTGGCGTGGGTAGGGACCGGTTGGTGCTTCCTGCTGAACGGCCTGTCGTTTCTCGCGTTGATTTGGGCGTTGAGGTCAATCGATGAGTCGAAACTGTTTCGGAGTCCCACACCACCGGAAAGCGAGTCCCCGATTCGTGACGGCTTGGCCGCCGTGTGGGCCGACCCGATCGTTCGCAACACGACGATCCTGTTCGCCATCGTGTCAACGTTTGCGTTCAACTATTCGGTGTCGTTCCCGTTGTTGATCACGGACAACCTGCTCGAATCCGACACTCGACTGGGGTTGGTACTTTCCGTGACGAGTATCGGCAGCGTGACTGGAGCGCTGATCGTCGCTCGCCTCTCCGACGTGCGTCAACTCTGGTTTCTGGTTTCGGTATTGGTGATGGGCGTCACTATGGCGGCGTTGTCGATCATCCACTCGCTATGGGTCCTGCTGCTGATCTCGATCCCGTTCGGTGCCGGGGGATCGGCGTTCGTAGCGACGAGCAATGCGATCATGGCCGGGCGTACCTCGCCCGAAATGCGCGGCCGGGTGCTTGCACTGGGCGCCGTGCTGTTCCTCGGTTCGACACCGATCGGTGGCCCGATCACCGGTTGGGTCGGCGACACGTTCAGTGCCACCTGGTCGATGCTCTACGGAGCCCTGATCTCGCTCATTGCGACCGCGGTGATCATCGTCATCCAACTCGTGGCCCGTAACCGGGAGTCAAACACTCCGTGCATCGATCCGACGATCGGTTCGGAAGCGGTTCAATCGCCCGAAGCCGCCGCCAACACTCCGCGCTGACGGCCGTGCCGTCGATGACGGTGGAAACCCGGTCGTTCCGATCGCCCGTCGACTGGGAGAATGTCATCTCATCCGAGCTGACATCGCGATCGCGCACGCTGGCGGCGCTACTCCGGTCGGACGGCCGGCGATGGTTGGCGCTCGGATGTATGGTCGCAATCGGATCTGCGCTGCTGCTTGCTGGACCGCTTGTCGTGCGGCGAGTAGTCGATCGGGCAACCAACGATTCGACAGTCGCAGAGTTGCGCAACCTGGCAATGCTGTTCCTCGCGATCGTGGTTGTGGGCCAAATTGTCGAGGTCGTCGTGGTTCGCAGCGCGACGATCGCAGCGTGGAACACCACGAATCGACTCCGGATGCGAATCACGCGGCACGTACTCGGACTCGACCACGAGTTCCATCGACGCCACACGCCCGGCGAGTTGATTCAGCGGGTCGACGGCGACGTCACGTCCGTGTCGGGCGTTGTTCGTCCTGTTCTTCGTGATTCCCGTCGGAATCGGCTGGGTGCTCGGCCGCGCCTTCAGGTCACTCGAAGCGTAGGACACCGCCGCGGTGGTGCGCTGGGCCGGCGCTTTGCTGATACTCGAAATCGCACGAATGTCGGCGATTCATTGGGGAGCGATCACCTGGACACGGGCTTTCGTGCACATGGAAACGTTCCTGAGAGCGAACTTGCTGGCCGGGCAGATGGCGAGCGGAGGACCCGAGGCCGGAGAAACTGTGCAGTCTGCGGGCGAAGCGGTCACGCATTTCCGTGACGATGTCGAGGACGTCACCATGTGATGTTGCGCGAACTATCCGCCGGCGTTGCTCCAATTCGGATCAGCGCAGCTCACGGCACCGAATTCCTCGACACGATCGAGGTCGGCAACGACCCGGTGGCGATAGAACGAAAGCGGCTCGCTCACGAGCATCTCGCCGACATCCGCCGTCTCGACGCCGACCTCGACGCCGTCAAAGCCCGGATCGGCGATGCCGTTACTGCGTCCGGGACAGCGTTGACCGAGCTCCATGGTGTCGGCCCTGTGATCGCCGCGATCGTGCTCGGACACGTCCACGACATCAGCCGGTTCCGGACCCGAGCACAGTTCGCCAGCTACAACGGAACCGCACCGATCGAAGCGCGCCATGCAGCGCGGCATGGTTCCCGTCGTCCCAGCTGGATGCGTCGTTGAAGCCTGGCGTGGCACCCGCCAAACCAACCTCGCACGCCTGCTCGATGGCTGCGAGATCGACACGCTGACCCCGGAACAGGCCAAACAAGCGGGCGGGCTCCGACGAGCGCTGCCCGACACGATCGGGCCGATCGACGCCACCGTTGCCGAGTCGGCTCTCCGCCTCAACTGCGCTGTCGTCACGTCTGATCGCTCCGACATCGAACAGCTCGCCGCCGCTGAGCGCCGCCGGGTGTCCATCATCGACATCTGATCTGTTCGAGTCGAACCGAGACCCGGAGACCGAGCACGACACACATCGATCGGCCGGAGGAGCTCGGTTGGTCCGCACCGAACGCGCGCCACAACCCAGACAGAACGAACGCGATCAACCGTGGGAACTACTCACCGAGCCGGCGATCTGCCCTCCGACGGTGCACCCCGACGTCCCGGTATGCGACGCTCGATATCCGAGCGCCGTGGCTCCTGCAGTAGTTGACGAACGCCGAGCGGGTTCGGCCCGGCAGGGGCGCCGCGCATCGCGCTCCGGGTGACCAACACGCCGGGCGGGATCATCAGCGGATACCGCCCATGAGCGCCGGCGACGGGCGCCATTTCCGAGCGTTACCAACGCGATTACGAGCGGGCCGTGTCGACGGCCGCACGCCTGGATGCGGTGGCATAATGCGGTGCATGCGACGAATGGTCGTGGTGGCTGCGATGGTTACCGTCGCCGCGTCAGCTTGCAGGTCTGACGACGGCCCGACTTCACGGCCCGTCACTGAGATCACGATTGAGACGTCGGATGGGTCGGGCGCGACCGAATCAGTGACTACGCCCACTGCGACCACGCCGCCGACCACGGCAGTTGCGACATCGACGACGACGCCGACGACCATCTCCGTTGCGACATCGACGACGACCTCCACGGCGGTACTGGGGACCGCTAGTAGAGTTGTGCGTCCTATCGTCGATCCCTCGATTTGTGCAGCGACGGGTCGGTGGGGTGGAGACTTCGAGGATTTGACGTGGAATCTGTTCGCGCGTTCGAGCGTCGGTGCCATTTCGATTCAGATCATCGGAGACCCCGAACGTGGGCCGACCGGGCCCTACGCGATGTTGCTCCGCTACACCGATCGACGAGCCGGCGTCGAGGGCCGCGAGACCGAGCCGATTGGCGGCTTCGTCGTAGCTCTCGACGAGTTCCCCAACGGCAACGCACACGTGTTCTGGAACCTCGACGACGGAGGCGAGGGGTATCTGCGGTCGCGGGGACTCGACCGCGAAGCGGTGGTCGGCATCCTCGAAGGCCTCACCGTTCGCGGCGAAACCGACCCTGAGCCAGGTTTCGATTACGTCCCTGCAGACGCGACGGCCAGCGTTGAACTCCTGCACGAGGGCATATGGAGGACCTACAGCGGTTCGTACGCAGGGATCGAATGCACGTCTGCGGATGGCGAGGCCCGCTATCGTATCGGTGCGACGTACGACGCGGATGACCCGATTGTCGAGTACGCATTTGTGAGCGACCGTCCTGCCCCGATTGACGTCGGCTACCGAGATGGTTCCTTGATCATCATCGACGGATTCGGCAATCACCCAGACGCACCGACCGTCGGTGACGTCGATAACGCGGACGATGCGACCTGGAACGCAATCCCCGCATCCGACTGACACACGCCTGTTCCCGCGCCCTCACGGGACGCACACTCAACACCCAGAATCACGAGTTCCGCGGCGTGGGCCGCGTCTCACTGCGGCCCGTCAGGAGTGCAGGGACTTCGCGCTCCGCGTGACCAGCCCGCGGGCCGGGATCATCAGCGGATACCGCCCATGATCGCCGGTTCCCGAGTGCTGTTGATCGTCAACCGACCGAACATTCCCGGGCGGTTTGACTGGCATCAATGTATCACCGGTGATACATTGATGCCATGGCTGACGTGTCGATTCGAGAATTGCGCAACCACGGCGGTGAGGTCGTTGACCGCGTGGCCAGAGGCGAACGCGTGACGGTGACGCGTCGCGGCAAGCAGGTAGCCGAACTCCGTCCCCTGCGCTCGAACGCAGTGCCCATCGCAGAGCTGGTGCGTCGGCGCGCCCACCTACCTCTCGTTGACCCTGCTGAGCTTCGCCGCGATCTCGACTCCGTGATCGACGCATCACTGTGAGCAAGCGCGGCCTTCTCGACACGAGCACGCTGATCCTTCTTGCACGGATCACCCCAATCGATGCGCTACCCGACGAAGCATTCATCAGTGCGGTGACCCTGGCGGAGTTGTCTGTCGGCCCACTGGTGGCCACCACCGATGAAGACCGAGTCGCCCGTCAAGCTCATCTCCAGGCCGCCGAAGCAGACTTCGAGCCACTTCCCTTCGATGCCGCTGCCGCACGAGCATTCGGCGGCGTGGCAGCATCGTTGAGACGCAGCGGCCGCAAGGCAACAGCACGGGCCTACGACGCGATGATCGCTGCAACCGCGGTCGCAGCAGAGCTACCCGTGTACACCTGCAATCCGAGCGACTTCATCGGAATAGACGGGCTCGAGGTCGTAGAAGTGCCCCATCCCGATCACGACTGAGAGATCGGCCTCGCGAGCGAGCGATACCGAGTGCTCGACACATGCATAACGCCGGGAGTGTGCGGCGGCAGACCGGTGCGTTCCGCAGCGCGATTACGAGCGGGACCCCGGACAGCACGCCGACGATCGGAAGTGCCGTTCCCGGACGGGTCGGCGGCACCGATGCAATGAGCGATATGCGTGTGCTTGCGCGAACCTTGAGCAGTATCGTCACTCACGGAGGGGGTAATCGGTCGCGAGCAGTTGGTCTACGAGTGTTTGGGTGAGCCAGGACTCGTAACGCTCCACCGGCCAGCCTCGATCGGTGACGAGCAGTCCGTATACCTCGGGGGATAAGAGGGCGTGGATGATGTCCGCGGCGTCCCGCTGTCGTAGCCCTGGCCCTAGGGCCTTGGTGCTAGCCAAGGATCGTGCGATGCTCCCCTGCCCCTTTTGTCGTTGGAGGGTCAGTTCGTTGAGCAGCGCGGCGGCGTCGGGGTCCGAGGCGGCAGCGCTGACCAGGATGCGGTAGATGGCCGCCGTTCGCTCGTTGATCTGTGCGGCCAGATGGACGAAGCCGGCCAGTTGGTTGGGTGGGTGTGGGTCGGCGAGGAGCAATCGGACTTGCGGGCGGTTTGCCATCGCAACCGCTTCGTCGTCGCCGACGATGGAGACGTCGATAAGCGCCTTGAGGATTCCGAGCTTGGAGGCGAACAGCCGGTACACGGTGGCGGCTGGGACTTCGGATAGATCGCTGATCGCGTCGATCGTCGTCGCCCCGTAGCCCCGGTCGAGAAACAGCGTCCGGGCGGCGTCGACGACGGCTCGGCGCGCCAGTCGGGTCCGAGCTTGTGTCACCATACGTATGAGAGTACTGGTTTCGTTTCGGAAGTGGTGCTATCGTTTCTGATCCGCGTAGAGACGACGACCTCGGAGTATCGAGCATGTTCAAGAAGAAGGGTGACGTAGCCGTGCTTGCCAAGCTCGGCGATGCCCCCGCACCGTTCAGCGAGATAGGTCAGCGTCTGCACCGCATCATCAGCACGAGTGGGCCAGGGCTGGAACCGGTGGTGCGCTGGGGAATCGCGTTCTACGTCAAGAACGGCGAGGACATCTGCTACATCAAACCGGACAAGGACTTCCTCGTCTTCGGCGTCGCGGAGGGCCTGAACCCCGCTCGGGAGGACGGCGCCAACATGCACCCTGTCGCGTGGACAGTCACCTCATTGGACGCCGCGACCGAGGAGAAAATCAGTGCGCTCGTGAAGAAGGCCGCAGGGCAACAGAACTCGTGAGGAGAGAACCGACCGATGGACAAGAAACGCACGGGGCCCTCGACCCGGAAGGCGCCCGAGCCCTCGGACAACCACGGCGAGATCGACGACTGGATGAAGCGGATCATGCCCGATCTCCAGCCGATCGCCGCGCGTCTGGATGAGCTGATCCGGGAGGCCCTTCCAGAGATTCAGTACGCGATCAAGTGGAAGAAGGCCTACTACGGGCTGCCCGACCGCGGGTGGGTCATCGAGATGGTGGCCTACGACGTATCGGTCAACGTCGTATTCCTTGGCGGTGCGGACTTCGACACGCCACCGCCGCTCGGCGACAGCGACCGGTCGCGTTACATCAAGCTGAAGTCCCCCGACGAGATCAACGACCAGGAACTCCGCTCGTGGATCAACAACGCCCGCCGGGTCGACGGATGGACCTGACATCCTCGGTCCGATGAAACGTGATCGACCCACCACTTGCCGCTGACGATCGCCCGAGCAACCAGTAAGTGCCGTCGCGCTCAGCTCTTGGTGCGTGTCGGGGATGAGCTCGCTCACGATGGGAGCGGCACGTGGAGTTCGACCTGTGGCGCCACCTGTGGCGCTGCCCAATAACGCCGGTGAGGGCGCGTATCACCGCTACCCGCCCCGCTAGCCGGCGAGGCTCAGACCCGAGCCAGACCCGGCAATCGCCGCACCCGCACTGGTGCCCGCCCCGCCCACAAGGCCAACGCCGTAACGCGAGGGTCGGCGTCAACGGACCGCTGAACTTCGGCCCTTACCGGGTACCCCATATCACCGCGCCCCTCGAGCCGGCCGACCGCCACCTACCGCCGGATCCGCGACGGCCGCAACGAGGCGAACGTTGGCTGGCACGGCATTAGTCGTCGAGTTTGAGGGCACTGATGAAAACGTCGCCTGGGACCTCGACTCGGCCGATCGACTTCATCTTCTTCTTGCCCTCCTTTTGCTTCTCGAGCAGCTTGCGCTTTCGCGTGATATCGCCGCCGTAGCACTTGGCGGTCACGTCCTTGCGTCTCGCTTTGACGGTCTCGCGACTGATCACCTTGCCGCCGATCGCAGCCTGGATCGGAACGTCGAACATCTGCCGCGGGATCAACTCCTTGAGCTTCTCGCACATTCGACGACCGTACGCTTCGGCGTTCTCGCGGTGGACGATCGTCGAAAAGGCGTCAGCCACGATGCTGTTGAGCATGATGTCGACCTTCACCAGGTTGGCCCGCTGGTAACCGGCGAGTTCGTAGTCGAGACTTGCATACCCCTGGCTGCGTGACTTCATCTGGTCGAAGAAGTCGACGACCACTTCCGCCAGGGGAACCTCGTAGTCGAGCTCGACCCGCTCGGGAGACAGGTACTCCATCCGCTTCATCTCACCGCGCCGGGTCTGACAAAGATCCATCAAAGCACCGGTGTATTCCTTTGGCGTGATGATCGAGATCTTGAAGATCGGCTCCTCGATGAAGTCGATCTTCTGGGGCATCGGCAGGTCGGCAGGATTGTCGACGACAACGTGTTCACCGGCGGTCGTGGTGACCCGGTATTCGACCGAAGGAGCGGTAGCAATCAGGTTGAGTCCGAACTCACGCTCCAACCGCTCGATCACAATCTCCATGTGGAGTAGACCGAGAAATCCGCAGCGGAATCCGAACCCGAGTGCCCCAGACGACTCCGGCGAGTACGTGATCGATGCGTCATTGAGCTTCAACTTCTCGAGCGAGTCGCGCATGTTCTCGAAGTCGTCGCCATCGATCGGGAACAGACCGGAGAACACCATCGGCTTCGGGTCGCGATACCCAGCCAGCGCCTCGGTCGCGCCGTGGATCGCTGTGGTCACGGTCTCACCCGACCTGGCATCCCCGACACCCTTGATGCCGGCGATCAGATATCCGACCTCGCCGGGACCTAACTCGGCGACCGGTGTCGGTACCGGTAGACGGGCACCGACCTCGATCGCGTCGTGCGTCGCCTTGGCTTGCATGAACTCCAGACGTGAATTGGCGGTCATGCGACCGTTCATCACCCGCACCGACGACACGACGCCGCGATATTGGTCGAACTGGGAGTCGAAGATCAACGCTTGCAACGGAGCGTCGCGATCGCCGACCGGCGCAGGAATCCGAGCGGCGATCGCATCGAGCAACTCCGGCACGCCCTCACCAGTCTTGGCGGAGATTTTCAAGATGTCTTCGGCAGGGATACCAAGCACGTTCTCGATCTCCATCGCATACCGATCGGGGTCGGCCGCCGGCAAGTCGATCTTGTTGAGGCAGGCAACAATCTCGAGATTGTGTTCGAGCGCCAGGTAGCAGTTCGCCAGCGTTTGTGCCTCGATCCCTTGGGCGGCGTCGACCACCAGGACGACGCCCTCACACGCCGCCAGCGAGCGGCTGACCTCGTATCCAAAGTCGACGTGACCAGGTGTGTCGATCAGGTGGAAGACAAACCGCTTCCACTCGACCCGCACGTTCTGAGCCTTGATCGTGATCCCGCGCTCGCGCTCGATGTCCATCGAGTCGAGGTACTGGGCCCGCATGTCACGGATCTGCACGGCGCCGGTAATCTCCAAGATGCGATCGGACAGCGTCGACTTGCCATGGTCGATGTGCGCGATGATCGAGAAGTTACGAATGCGGGAGAGCTCCATGGCCGACCCAACGCTACCGGCGTTGGGGTTCGTGACATGACGCCGATAGCCTCAGTGCGCTGCTCGGTGGGCGTCCACCGAGCAAACGATCGAAGCACACACCGAAAGTCTTAGGGGCCAACACCGTGGCGAATATCAAGAGCCAAAAGAAGCGCAACATCACCAACCTCAAGGCAGCCGAGCGGAACAAGACCGTCCGCAGCGAGCTCAAGACGCGTGTCAAGAACGCCGTCAAGACGATCGGCGCCGATGGCAACGAAGACGTCGTGCGGGCAGCCATCAAGCGGATCGATCAGGCTGCCGCAAACGGTGTGATTCACAAGAACACAGCTGCTCGCCGAAAGAGCCGTCTGATGAAGAAAGTCAACGCCGCCAGCTGAGCCCAGCGCAAAGCCTTGGTCAACGCGATGATCAATCCGCGGCGCCTAGCCCCTCACCGCTCATCGCGGGCGGGGGTTTGCAGTCGGTCCGAGGCGGCTCAAGCGGGCGACGAGTACTTCCATCACCATTTCGGGTGACAGATCCGTGTCGCCGCGCAGATCGAGATCGGCTTTGGCGAGTAACCGCACCGCCTTACGGATCCCCGTTCCTCCGAGCCTGCGATAATTCCCGAGTGCCTTCTTGGCAGGAAAGCCGGGTTTGATCCCGATCGCAACTGCCGCCTCATCCTCGCTGCGTGCATCAACCCCATCGAGCCGAGCCAGTTTGCCGTAGTGACCATGCAGGATCGCCATGACCTGCAAAGGGTGGCGTTCACCGGCGTTGATCATGCGCCCCATCAACGTCAATGCCTTTGCGGTCTGACCGGAATCGATCGCATCGGTGAAGTCCCACGGCGGAACGCCGCCTGCCTCGCCGAGGAACGGCTCGACGTCGGCAACCGATATCCGCTGACCCTCACCGTATGTAGACCTGACGACCCCAAGAATCCCATCCAGCCGTCCGACGCCTTCGCCAAGCTGTTCGGCAATCCGGGCGGCAGCAGGGCCATCGAGCCTCACGCCGCGCTCCTCGGCCTGGGTCTTCACCCACGCTTGACGGTCGGCGGGGCGACTCGGCGGATTCGTATTGACGGTATGACCACCCGTTCCAACGACTGCGTCGGTGAGCTTCTTCGGAAGCCGTCCGCCGCCGGCGACCATCACGAGATCGGTCGAATCGAGCGGCGAAGCCAGATAGCCGAGCAGCGGTATCAGTTCTTCGGGGCTGAACCGACCGAGATTGCGAGCTACGACGATTCGCTTGTCCGTCAGGAAGGGCATCGTCTGCGCAGCGTCGACCACCATCCTCAGCTCATATTCGTCGCCCTCGAACTCATCGACCATCAGGCTGCGCTCGCCATCGCCGACGAGCAGATGCACAAGATCAAGTGCTTTCGTGCGCAGGATCGATTCGTCCTCACCGGTCAACAAATGCACACTCATCTCGGTCCCTGTTCATAGCAGCGATCACGCCGACTGTGACAACGAGAACACACCAGCCGACCCAAGTTGCCGTTCCTCCGGGCTCGATTCGCTCGCCGAGTACGGCGACTGTGTCAACCCAACGCACCCCGATTCGGCAAGGGAACATCACAACCGGCGCCAGCGGCGGGGCTGCACCGGCGACCAAGCCAGCAGGCAGGCCATAAAGCATCACGAATCCAGCTACCGGAACCGCCAGCACGTTGGCCGGGATACTGACGAGCGGGAGTCGACCGAACACCATCAGGCTGGGTATCACCACGCCGACCTGTGCACCCAGCGTGATTCCGAGTGGCATCGCCAACAGGCCGAGTCGGCGCAGCCGGTGAGCGAGCCACGGACCGACCGTGCTCACCCCGGCCGTCGCCCCGACGGACAACCAAAATCCGACGGATTGCACGAGCAGCGGATCAATCAGCAACAGCCCGGCGACGGCGATCCCGAGCAGACGAGCCGGTGCCCGTTCACGTCCGAGCACAAACGCCGTGGCGGAGATCGCCGCCATTGTCCCTGCTCGTACGATCGACGGTTCGAACCGCGTCAGGCTGACGAACCAGGCCACCAAACCGACTGTGGCTGCCCATCTCCCCCAAGGTCGCAGACACTTCAAGACTGGCCCGGCTGCTGCCAATACAAACCCGACGTTCTGGCCGGACACGGCCGTCAGATGGGAGAGTCCGCTGGCCCGAAATCGGTCGATCATCGTGCGCGGCTGGTCGCGATCATCTCCGACCACGAGTCCGCGAAACAGCGCTCCGTCGTCGGCCGGAAGTTCGGCGGCACCCCGTTCGATCGCCGCTCGAACCCGGTTTGACGCCCGGTCAAGCGGCCCACCACCGGCGACATCGCTGACCCATTCCAGCCTGAACTCACCGACGATGTGCTGCCACGCGACACGATCGAGGCGCTCTGGCTTGAGTGCCATGCGATCGCCATGTACCCGCACGAACTCCCCAGCCCGCCATTCGGCAACCCGCAGCCGGATCGCCCGGCCGCGGGCCCAAAACTCGAATCGTTCACTGTCGATCTCGAGCAAGATTCGAGTTGCGCGATCGAACGGTTTGGGGTCGTCGATCAACCGCGCCCATCCCTCGTATGAACCGAGATGCCGGGGTGCGAGGCCACCCCACGCGGACCCCGCCCTCCACGCCGCGAATTCGCTGATCACCAACAAGACGACCAACACCCGCGCACGACTCGGGTCCGAGCTACTCACGAACGGCCAAACAGCAAGTGCTACGACGCCCGCTAATCGCCAATCTGCCTCCCAGCAACCGACCGCGGCTACGAACGCGACTGCGGCGATCGTGCCGTCGGAGAGAGGATGCTGCCAATGCATGGCCCCCGCCCCGTAGGCTCGACGGATCGAAACGACCACGCGCCATGCCGCACCCGGGCCGCTCATCGCCGGGCCGCGCTGGTATCGAACCCGCATCCGAATCGTAGGGCCGTTGCTCGGTATGATTCCTCCGCTCGTAATGGGCGGCGTGGCGTGGACCGCGCTGAAGGCGAGCGACGGACGTCTGAGTGGGATTCTCGGTCTGTTCGGTGGCGTCTCGGCCGCACCGGGATTACTGGTCGTCGGCGCTCCATTTGGCGACGAGTCGCAGTATCCGATGGCGGTGCTTGCCAGCATTCCGCTCTGGCTGGTGATCGGGTTTCTGGCATCCCGCCGGGCAACCCGATCAATTGTCGCATCGTGGCGCGACTACTGGCTCCAGCTGACGTGGTTGACAGTTGGCGTGATCGCCGGTTCGGTGGCTGCGCTCGTCGCCGCTGCGTCGATCCTCGGCGAGTCGCTCGTCTAGACATCGCGTCACCAGCTCACACGGTCACCAGGTCACGTAACGCGTCGAGCTTGGCCGGGCCGATCCCTGGGACTCGATCGAGGTCATCGACCGAGGCGAACGGTCCGTTTCGATCCCTGTCGCCGACGATCGCCGCTGCAGTTGCCGGCCCGACGCCGGGCAGCGTGTCGAACTCGGCAGCGTCGGCTCTGTTGAGGTCGACCGGACCGGCAGGCGTCGACGATTCGCCAACCGGCACCCCAGACGGGACAGCGTAGGGATCAACCTCGCCGGCGACCGGGACGTATACACGCTGCCCGTCGGAAAGCGGTTGCGCCAGGTTGAGCGCGTTTAAGTCGGCTCCGGGTGAAGGCCCTCCAGCGATCTCGATCGCACCATCCACCCTCGCCGCCGGATCGAGTTCGTACACCCCCGGTCGGATCACGGCACCGGCGACATGCACGACCACTCGACCGGATTCGGCGGGGTCAGCGCTCACGGGAACGGGAGGTTGCAGCGTCGGGTCAGGTGCCGACCCTGCCGGCGCCGACGCAAGTGGTAAACCCGTCTCGGTAGCCGGGAGCGGCGACCGGACGAGCCAAAAGGCGCCGACAACGACGATCAAGACCGAGACGGCAACGGCGACCAACCGGCCCGCTCCAAACCAGTTCAGCCATGCCGAACATCGATCCGTCAACCGACGCGGCGGACTCGGGCGAGGTGGGAGTTCCGACATCGACTACCTCCGTGGATAGCGCCGCGAGGCGCCTGTGCAACATGGGAGGAAGTCGGAAACGCCACACTAGCGGCACGACGGCCGCTTGCGGATCAAAACAGTCGGGCGGTGAGCTGTTTGCGGAACTGCGCGGTGCGTGGGTCGTGGGGACCCATCAATTCGAGGATGTCGACGAACTGTCGACGAGCGTCTTCGTCGGTTTTGACACGGTCGAGCAACGACATCAATGTCTCGTCGTGATCGTCGTCCGGTACGAGTCCGACCCGAGCCAGGGCGGCGACCCGGCGGGTCCGATCTGACTCAGGGATTCGGGCCAGCAATGCCAACGCTCCCTCCGCATCACCCTGCTCGACGAGCAGTTCGGCGAGCGCCAAGACCGCATCCTCATTGCCGGGCTCGATCTCCAACACGGATCGGAGGCTGTCGGCGTCGCCGCGTGCGATCAGTTCGGCGATCAGGTCTTCTTGCTCGGTCGGCAACAGCCGCTCGACAAACTGATTGGCCTCGTGTTCGCCAATCGCGCCCACGAACCCGTCGATCACCTGACCGCTATTGAATGCAAACACGGCCGGAATCGACTGAACCTTGAAGGCTTGCGCGATCCCGGGATTCTCGTCGATGTTGACTTTTGCGAGCACCACTTTGCCGTTGGTCTGCTCGATCGCACGTTCCAAAATTGGCCCAAGCGTTTTACAGGGTTGGCACCACGGTGCCCACAAGTCGACCACAACCACGGCGGTCGCCGAACGGTCGATCACATCAGTTTGAAACGTCGCATCAGTCACGTCGATGGCCATCTGTCGCACGCTATCGAGAGTGCCTGCGGTTACCCTTCGAGCAGTGAGCAACGACGACAGCCTCCGATGGTTGGCCCCCCGGCCGGACCTCAAGGTGCCTGTGCTCATCGTCATGCTCACCGGGTGGATCGATGCCGGAGGCGCAGCGCAGGCGACGGCCATGGCCATCGACGAGGAATCTGAGGCGACACCGCTGGCGGAGTTCGACGATGATGTCTACGTCGACTTCCGGGCGCGTCGACCGATCATGGAGTTACGAGAAGGCCTCAACACGACACTCCAGTGGGAGCGGATTCGGTTGTCAGTCGGGCGCGACCAGACCGGTCGCGACGTCCTGCTCCTCACCGGGCCAGAGCCCGACATGGCGTGGCACCGTTTCACGCGGGTAGTCGGACACCTGGCGAGCGACCTCGGGGTGTCATCGATGGCCCATATCGGTGCGTATCCGTTTGCCGTGCCTCATACCCGCCCTGCTCGGGTTTCGGTCAGCAGTCCATCGCAGGATGTGCTGGCCCGGGTTCCCTTCCTGCGAAGCTCGATTGACGTGCCAGCTGGTGTCGCTGCCTCGTTGGAGCACGAGATGCACGCCCGCGGCATCCCCTCGCTGGGGATCTGGGCTCAGGTGCCGCACTACATCGCAGCCATGTCGTACCCGGCGGCCAGTGCGGCGCTACTCGATGGGTTGCGGGAGGCGACCGGGATCGTGATCGACGCTGCCACGCTTCGCCAAGAAGTCACGATCCAGGGTCAGCGGGTCGACGCGATGGTTGCCGGTAACGACGACCACGTTCGAATGGTTTTGAATCTCGAGGAGTTGTACGACAGCACCGACGGCCAGGTCGATATCGAAATCGCCGGCCCTACGCTCGAGTTGCGAACGGCTGACGAGCTCGGAGCTGAAGTCGAAGAGTTCCTCCGCGACCAGGAGTAACCGTAGGTCTCGTTGACCAGGTTTTGTTGGCCGGTGTCAGTAGTCGGCCAGGTCGGGCACACGGTTGCCGGAATCGAGGGCATGCAGCGCTCTCGCATCACCGCCCAACGCTTCGATCACGGTGACGTAGTTGAACTGCATCAGGGCGAGCCATGAATGATCTGCATCACCCGGTTCTCCCGGCAGGTCGTCGTCTCGCAGGTCGTCCGAGTAGATGATTCCAGTCTCGGCCGCGATCTGTGCCAACACCGGGGACGGGAAGACTTCGCTGCCAAAGATCGCAGGCACGCCGGTTGCTCGAATCTGCTCGATCAATCGGGCAATCTCGCGGGGCGAGGGCTCGTCGAACGATGACGGCTGAACTGCTCCGAGTACGGTCCATCCATACTCGGCGGCGAAGTAGGCGTACGCATCGTGGTACGTCAGCAGCATCCGCTTCGACGCCGGGATCGTTGCCGTTGCCGTTCTGATCGCAACGTCCAAGTCGTCGACCCGCGCCGTGAAGTTGCCGAGGTTGACCGTGTACCGGCTGGTGTTGGCTGGGTCGCGGCTCGACAGCACCTCACCGATCAGTGCTGCGTACTCGCGCACCATGACAGGGTTCGTCCAGAGGTGAGGATTCGGTTTGCCGCCCTCTCTTGGGAACGAGAAGTCGAACAGATACTGATCAGGAGGCAGGATCGTGGTTCCGAGCTCGCAGATCTCGGCTCCGTGACTCAGGTTCGACTCCGCCAAACGCTTGGTCGGCTCATCCAACGAGAGACCGTTGAGGAACACTACGTCGGCATCTTCCAGTGTCGCCGCCACACTTGGAGCGGGCTCGTAGGTGTGGCTGTTGATTCCCTCTGGCACGATGCCCGACACGATCGTGTCGGTTCCGGCCGTGATGGTGGCGATCATGTTTGTGATCGGGGCAACGGTTGCTGCCACCCGCAACGGGCGCCCCTCGACAATCTCACCCCCACCGCAACCAGCGACCGAGTCGGGCCGGTCGTCTCCGCAACCTTGCGCGAGAACGGCGAACACGAGTATCGAACTTCCTAAACCAATGTGGCGTCCCACCGTGCCGATCTGGTTCTCAAATCTGCGCACATGTCGATCGTTCACTACGGTCGATCCTATGAAAGTCGACGCGGGACTCAACGCACCACTCGCCAGCGCAGGTCAGGCTGCCGCAGCGTTGGAAGCAGTTGGATATTCAGGCGCCTGGACGGCTGAAACGAATCATGACCCGTTCCTCCCGTTAGCGGTGGCGGCCGACCGGACCGAGACGATCGAACTCGGTACGTCGATTGCAGTCGCCTTTGCCCGCAATCCGATGCTGCTGGCGAACCTCGGGTGGGACCTGCAGACGATGTCGCGCGGACGATTCATCCTCGGCCTCGGGAGTCAGATCAAGCCCCATATCACGAAGCGGTTTTCGATGGAGTGGAGCCACCCGGCGCCCCGGATGCGCGAGATGATCCTGGCGATCCGAGCGATCTGGGATTCGTGGCAGAACGCGACACCGCTGCAGTTTCGGGGTGAGTTCTACAAGCACACGCTGATGACTCCCTTCTTCGCTCCCGATCCGAGCGACCTTGGCGATTTCGGCCCGCCGAGGATCGTGCTTGCCGGTGTGGGCGAGTTGATGACCGAGGTCGCCGGTGAGGTGTGCGACGGATTTCTGTGTCACGGATTCACCACCGAGAAGTACCTGCGCGAGGTCACGCTCCCGGCGCTGGCGCGAGGTCGCGCGAAGTCGGGTAAGACCATGGAGGGATTCGAGATCGTCGGCCCTTCGTTCGTTGTGACGGGCGGCAACGACGAGCAACACGAGTTGGCGGCGACCGCGACGCGTCAACAGATCGCCTTCTACGGCTCGACCCCTGCCTACCGCGGCGTACTCGAAACGCACGGTTGGGGCGGGTTACAGGACGATCTCAACGGCTTGTCGAAGCAGGGCAAATGGGTCGAGATGGGCAACCTGATCGATGACGAGGTCCTCAACACGTTTGCGGTGGTCGGGACCCCAGAGCAGATCGCTCCGGAACTTGGTCGCCGGTACGGCGACGTGATCGACCGAGTCACATTCTACGCCCCTTATCGCACCGACCCAGACCGGTGGCAGACGGTGATGAACGACCTCAAGGCGTTGTAGCGCGACCCGGACGGTGGAACCGCACGGCTGCATCAATACCGCCCGACGGGGCCGCTCGAAGCTCGACAGAACCCCCGCCCGCCTCGGCCAATTGGCGCACGATAGCAAGCCCGAGCCCTGACCCACCCGGAGTCGAATCGGTACCGCGCCAGAATCGATCGAATGCCTTGGCTCGATCGACTGAGTTGAGGCCCGGACCTTCATCGATGACGTGCAACACAACGTCGTCACCATCTTGTTCGACGGTCACAGCCAGCCCACTTCCATTCGGCGAGACTTCCAGCGCATTGTCGATCAGGTTGTCGACAATCTGCTCAGCAGCACCAAACACCGCCAACACCAAGAGCGCGCTGGGCACCAATCCGGTGACCGAAACATGGCGTTCATCAGCCAGCGGAGTCCAGTGCTCGACACGGTCTCGAATAATTGCTGCAAGGTCAACTACTTCTGGACCGACGGCGGCATCTTCGGCGCGCGTCAGCGCCAGCAGACCTTCGATCATTCGCTGCAATCGATCCGCCTCGGTGATCGCATCCTCGACCCTGTCGGAGGCCTCAAGATCGCCGGCGAGCCGTTGCTGCGCCTGATCCAACCGCAGCCGAAGCGCCGTCAGCGGTGTTCTGAGCTGGTGAGATGCGGTACCGGCGAACGCTCGCTGGCGATCGACCAGCGATTGCAGACGGGAAGCCATGGTGTTGAACGAAACGGCAAGATCACGAACTTCAGGAGGGCCGTCGGCGATGTCGGCGCGGGCGCCCAGATTGCCCGCTGCGAGATCGTGTGTCGCCGACCGCAGCCGGGCGATCGGGCGGGTGACCGTCGAGGCGAGGGCGAACGCCGCTCCGGCAGCGATAAGCAGGGAGATCAAGGCCACAAGAAACAGCCCGCGCACGCGACCATCGGTGCGCCCCTCGACCTCGCTGTCCGGCGCACTGAGCCGGACCACGCCGACCACCTCGTCGCCTGAGTACACCGGCACGGCCACGAAGAACAGGTCCGTGTCGAGTGTGTCCGAGTGGCGGACGCCTGTGTCAGGCTGACCCGACAATGCGGTGACGACCTCCGGCCGATTCGAGAAATCCTCACCCGGCTCGGAATCGGCATCAGACACGATGACGGCGACAGCGTTCGAGTCGATCACGACGACGCGCACGCTCTCTTTCAGGCTGTAGTCACCGACCGCGTCTCGCAGTGCTGGCTCGACCCCAGCGGTGCCACCTTCCAGAGCCTCCTCCGCACGACCAGCCAAGATGAACGCATCACGTTCGAGGCTGGTCACCAGACTGTCGTGTTCGATGTTGTTGAGGTGCGCTGCCAGCGGAATATCGTGGACCGCAAGCACGAGTGCCATAACGCCGACAAAGACCAACAGCAACCGATTTCTCACTGAGGCACCTCAAGCCGAAACCCGACGCCACGCACCGCTTCGATCCACCGTGGATCGCCCAGCTTCTTCCGAATCCCGGCGATGTGAGCATCGACGGTTTTGGTTGGGCCATACCAGTTGGAGTCCCATACATGCTCGACAATGTCGGTTCGCGTTCGCACGGCACCGGCATCCTCGGCGAGGTATGACAACAGCTCGAATTCTTTCGGGGTCAAGGCAAGCGGTTCGTCTCCGAGCGTCACGCGGTGGGTTCGACGATCGATCGAGAGCGGCCCGGCGATCAGCACGTCACTGACGTCCTGAAGAACGGCCCCACTCTCGGCAACCGCCGTGTATCGCCGGCGAACCGCCCTGATCCTCGCCACGAGCTCGCGATAGCTGAACGGTTTGACCACATAGTCGTCAGCACCGAGTTCGAGGCCGAGCACGCGATCAAACTCGTCGCTGCGAGCGGTTAGGACGATGATCGGCACGGTCGAAACCGCACGAACCTGCCTGCACACGTCGTAGCCGTCCATATCTGGTAGCCCCAGATCGAGCAAGATCAGGTCGACCGGATCGGCCGCGATCGCGGCTTGGCCGGTGGAGACATGTTGCACCTCAAAGCCGCTGCCGATCAGAGAGTCGGATAGGGAACGGGCGATCGAGGCGTCATCTTCTACCAGCAGGATTCTCACGACCCCATTGTCGTCTGAATCACCCGACAACCGGTGATCGCTAACCCGGAGCTGGAGAATCCAAGCAGCTTCTTAGACGTTTCTTGGACAACCTTGAGCCGCCGGTTGGGCGTGTCGTCCGTACATTGCAAATCAGCCCTATCGAAATGGAGCACTTCATGAAGACCAAGATCGCAACAGCACTTTCACTCGTCGGAGTTCTCAGCGCAGGCTCAGCGGCCGCTCTCGTGAACACGACGATCCTCGACAACGGGCCAGCCAAATCTGGTCAGTCTGCCGCAGTTCCGGAGCAGGTGGCGTCAACGTCGGCGTCGAGTTCGTCGACGATCGCCAACACGTTGCCCTCATCGACATCCGCGTCGACCGCGGCATCGACAACCCGGTCGACGTTGGTCGTCACGGTTCCCGCCGCATCCACGGTGACGACTGGTTTCCTCACGACGTTCAACGTCGGTGACGCCGGCGCAGTCACTGTCGATGTGATCAACGGGGTTCTCACGATCGTGTCGTCGACACCCAACGCTGGCTGGCAGATCGTCGAGTCCGAACAGAAGATCGAGGACAACAAGGTCGAGGTGAATTTCCAAGCAGCCACCGTGCAGGTCGAGTTCGAGGCGAGCTTCGTGAACGGCCAAATCGTCCCTGAAGTCAGCTCGTCCGCTTCCAACGGGACAGTTGCCGGCGGCACGGTGCCATCGAACACGACCGGCAACACCATCGATGACGATGACGACGACGAGACCGACAACACGATTGACGATGATGACGACGACGAAACCGACAACACGATCGTTGACGTTGACGAAGATGACGACGACAGTGGTCATGGCGGCGGCGATGACGACCGCGACGATGACTGATCCGAGGTGATGGATGCGAACGGGCGGGCTGAACGGTTGGCCCGCCCCACGTCGTGTCGTCTGGCCTCGTCTGGAGCGCCGCGCTCCACGCCGGACTGGCAGGCACCGATGTCGCCAACCGCATCTACCAGGGCTTGGCGATTCTGCTCACGTTGACGGCGGTGGCTGCCACGATCGTACGGCTCCTCAGCCCGACCACGCCTCGCACCACACCCGGTGCGCTACCCGCCGATGCCTGACAGCCAGCGTCGCACGTTCTCTCCGAGCTCGTCCGTTGCGTAGCCGCCTTCTTGGAGGACGACCGTTGGCAGACCGAGTTCCCGAACCAGCGCACCCGACCGTTCGAATCCGTCAGGTGTCACGGCGAGATCGCTGATCGGATCGTCGAAGTACGTATCCAGTCCGAGAGAAACAACCACCATGCCTGGTCCGAAAGCGGCGATCTCGTCGCATGCCGACGACAACGCGGCGATGTACTCGTCGTCGTCGGCTCGTAACGCCATCGGGTAGTTCGAGGTCGTTCCCAAACCGGCACCTGCACCGGTTTCGGCGAGATGGCCAGTGATGTACGGGTAGGCCCGCTCGGGGTCGCCATGCAGCGACACGAACTGCACGTCGGGTCGGTCGTAGAAGATCTGTTGTGTGCCGTTGCCGTGGTGATAGTCAACGTCGAGCACGGTGACCTTGCCACCCGTTGTCGCCGCCAAATGTTGGGCGACAACGGCGGCGTTGTTGAAGAAGCAATACCCTCCGTAGAGGGACCGCGATGCGTGATGCCCAGGTGGACGGCAAAGCCCGTAGGCGACCGACTCGCCGTCGAGGACGTGAGCGGCCGCAGTCATCGCCACATCGACAGATGACCTGGCGGCGTCGTACGTACCTTGTGTGAGCGGAGTAGTCGTTTCGAAGCACCACCAACCAAGCCGACTGGCGACACTCGTCGGTTCCGTGCCTGGCCCCATTCCCTCGCGTAGACCCGCCATCGCGAACATGTCGGGCACCACGTCGTGGTGGTAGCCGCGATCGCGCTGGTATTCCTCCCATGCCGTCGATAGGAAACGCACCAAACCGGGGTCGTGTACGGCCTCGATCGGATCGATCCCCCACTCATCCGGAGCGATGAACTCGAACGATCCATCGGCGGCCAGCGCAGCACGAATGATCTCTGCCCGACCCGGATGCTCAAACGGTTCTTGAAAGCTCGACCCCTCCAACTCGCGTTGGGGATGATGCATTCGATGCCGCAACGTGTATACGACCTTCATCGGGCCAATCCTCGCATGCCGCGGCGGGAAGGGGAAGTGATCAACCAAACATCACGTCGTCGAGCGCCTGACCGCGATCATCGGATCGACGGCGAACTGCGATCGCGGTACCTCCGGCCAGCAGCCCGATCGCAGCGAACCTCCACTTCCATGAGCCGAGTACACCACGGTCGACGAGTCGCTCGGGTGCCCAGTCCGAGATCAAGCGTTGCCGTTCCACTTCGGTGAGCTCGCGTCGCGAACCTGTGTTGACCGCATACGGGCCGGGTTGCTCCCCCTTTGGTACGTCGATCGATTCGGCGACCATCGGATCAAGCACGACCGCCACGTCCAACGACAACCCCTCCAACCGGGGCACGGTGGCAACGATTTCGGAGGTCCCCGATCGAGCGACTCTCCACAGCTCATAGAAGTTGTGATCGGCATCAGTGAGGTTGACGGTGAGGTCCCAACCGGCATCGGTGGCGATCACCGATTCGATGGGTGCCACGCCAATGGTCATACCATCGCGACCGACGGGCGTCGCCGAGGGCTCGACAAAGACTCCGTTGTTGGACTCGGTCAATCGTTCAGTCCCAGCCAGCGTCGGCACGGACAGCGTCAAGTTCTCGGGAGCGTCGGTGCGCACTACGAGGTGGTTGTCGACTTCGAACGTCGAACCGCCAGATCCCAACCATTCGACCGTGCTCGACTCGCCATGCTCGGAGTGGCACACAACGAGCGCCCTGCTCTGCATCGCTGACCTCAACTCAAGCGCGCCGACGATTCTCGGCATCCACGACGCGAAGGGCCAGAACACGGCTTCGAACCGGAGCGCGGCATCGCTGAGCGCCTTCGTCGCTTGACGCACCTGGATGAATCCGGCGCCGCCCGGACAGAGCCCGAGACCGTAAGTCGGATTGTCGCCAGCAAGAAACCTGACGACATTTCCGGCCCGGTCAAGCACGACAAGATTATGGCGATCCGCATCAAACCCGACAATCGCAGCGGGAGGCCCCGTACCGTTGACAGGTGGAGGTTCCCGCAGGTACAGGTCGGCTCGTGCCGGCAGCACCTTGCTCGTGCAACTCGACGAGACGTCATATCGCCCGTTCGTCATCGGTTGGCCGAGAGCCAGATTTCCAACGGTGATCGACGGCGCAGGCCCGCATGAACTCTCGGCGGCGTCGGCTTGCAGTTCGATCACGTCGGGTGTGATTCCTCGAAATCGTTCCCACACCTCGAAACGCCAGACGATGACATCCAGGCCATCGATGGCCTCAGTTCGCGTCCGGGTTGCTTCGCCGCCAACCAGCACATCCGCAGCCGCCAGTACGTCGATGTACGTCGAGTTGGAGCAACTGCACGCGGACGCCGGATGACTATTCGCGCTGGCGCCGACGAGCCCGACCAGGAGTCCGATGACGAGCACGCGCCATGTCGATCGCATCATCCTGGTTGGACGTTGCGACGCCATCGCCAGTTCCGATCAGCCTGGTTGATCGACGAGCTCGAGTCGTTCGGCGAGGTAGAGCTCACGGCACCTGGCCCGCTGGAGTTTGCCTGACGACGTTTTGGGCAACGTTCCGGGCTGGACGAGCATCACGTCGCGAGGCGGAAGGCCGCACACTTGAAGCGTGCGATGGTGGATCGACTCGCGCACACCGCCGAGGTCATCAGCACGCACTTCGGCGACAACAACCACGGACTCCTTGCCCTTGTAGCCCTCCATGCCGAAGGCGATCACGTTTCCGGCGCGGACACCGTCGAGCCCACCCACGGCGCGCTCGATGTCCTCGGGGAAGACGTTCCGGCCACCGACGATGATCACGTCCTTGATTCGTCCGCAGATCACCAGTTGACCGTCGAGCAAGTAGGCCAGGTCGCCGGTACACAACCAACCGTCACGGAACAGCGCAGCCGTCGCATCCGGGCGCTTGTAGTAGCCCGATGTGACCGATGTGCCCCGCAGCAGCAGTTCGCCGACGTGACGCTCGGGTACGTCTTCGAACGTGTCGGGGTTGACGACTTTCATCTCCAACCCAGGAACCGCTGTACCGAGCAGCGGCAGCCGGCGGGCCGTCAGCGCCATGTCATCCGGGTCGATCACATCGATTGGCTTGGCCACACGATCGCGTTCCAACACCTCGCGATCCACAGTGTCGCAGACCAGGCCGGTGCCGCGTTTCGGGAATGCTCCAGCGATCGCAACCTCCGCCATGCCGAACGCCGGAAATATGCTGCCTGCACGAAAACCGAACGGCTCGGCCGCTTCGACGAATGCCTCGACGGCTTTCGGGTCGACCGGTTCCGCTCCGCTGAGTGCCAACGTGAGTTGCGAGAGGTCGAGTCGTTCAGCGCGGCGTAGCGCCCGTGTCGCCAGCACCCACGAAAAGTTCGGCCCAGCTGTGGCGGTGCCACGCCAGTCGGAGATCCACTGCATCCAGTTCCCCGGTTTGGCCATGAAGTCCTGCGGCGCGGCCTGTATGAGGTCGACGCCCTTGGTCATCGGCAGCGCCAGGAATCCAACCAATCCCATGTCGTGATATAGCGGTAGCCACGAGACCATCACCTCGCCGGTCCCGAGTAACGCTGCCTCACAGGCGGCATCGATGTTGGCCGACAGAACCCGGTCAGGGATCATCACGCCTTTCGGCTCGCTGGTCGAACCACTCGTGTACTGCAGGATCACCAGCCGCTCTGAATCGTACTCAGGGACTTCCAAGTGATCACTCGAGGGCACGTTCGGCGCACCCGGCAGCACCGAGCGCATCGATTCGATCGGTGGGTCGTCAGGGGCCGATTCGTAGAACGGCGCCAGCTGGTCGTCGATCAGGATCAGCTTGGCGTCGCCGTGCCGGATACGTGCCCGGGTGGAGCTGATGAACTCCTCGAGCGAACCCATTCGCATTGGCAAGGGCAGAATCATCGACGCCATCCCTGCCATCCAGCAGCCCCGCACCACCGTCATCAGTTCACGACTGGTCGGTCCGAGGATGGCGACGTGATCGCCGGGTATCAGACCCTTCGCTTGGAGCGCCGCACCAACGGCCGCTGCCTCGTCGTGAATCTGTCGCCAAGAGACGTACACCGGCCCGTCGGGTGCAACCGAGTGACCAACGAACCTGACACCAGTCGGCGTATCGGCAGCAAGTTCAAGTCGATCAATCGTCGACAACAGCAACCCCATGGCCGACGAGGCTAATGGTTTGCCTGACTCCATGGCACACATGCCGAACGCAGTACAGTCCGGCACCGTGACCGACGACGCGCTGCCGATCACTGCAGGAGGTGCGATCTTTCGGCGGCTTTACCAGCTTGGAGTTGATCGAGTGTTCGTCAACTCCGGGACCGATTTTCCTCCGATCATCGAAGGCCTTGCCGAGGCTGAGGCACACGATTTGCCGGTTCCGAAAGCAATCGTCGTGCCGCACGAGCATGTGGCAATGAGCATGGCGCATGGACACTATTTCGCCACCGGGAAACCAGCCGCCGTGATGCTGCACACCAACGTCGGGTTGGCGAACGGGGCGATCGGTGCAATCAACGCCGCCACTGATCACGTGCCGATGATCATCATGTCGGGTCGAACTCCGACGGTCGAGTCGGGACGATTTGGTGCTCGCACCGTGCCGATCGGGTGGGGCCAGGAAATGCGCGATCAGACGGCGTTGGTCCGCGAGGCGTGCAAATGGGACTACGAGGTTCGATTCCCTGAACAGATCCCCGAGCTGCTCGATCGGGCCTACGCGATCGCCATGAGCACCCCGAAAGGACCGGTCTATCTGAGCCTGCCGCGAGAGGTGTTGTGCCAACCATGCCCAGCGGACGCGCTGGCGAGGGAACCTGGAATCACGCCCGCGGTTGTGTCGGCCGACGCCGAATTGATCGATCAGGCTGCCCGTGCACTTGCATCAGCAGAACGGCCGTTGATCATTGCCCAACGTGGCACCGGCACGCAGGCCGGATTCGACGCTCTGGCGCGACTCGCTCTGGAATGGTCGATACCTGTGTGTCAGTACTGGGCGGTGGCGACTGCAATATCGAGCGAGCACCTGACATACGTCGGCCAGGATCCATCGGCCTGGCTTGCCAAGGCCGATGTCGTGTTGGTGATCGACAGCCTGGCACCCTGGTCACCCGACACGCATTCGATCCGGGACGACTGCCAGGTCATCCAACTCGGACCAAACCCGCTGTACTCACGATTCCCGGTCCGCAACTTCCGGTCGTCAATCTCGATCAGCACCGAGACAGGGCCAGGTCTCGAAGCACTCGCAACAGCGCTCACACGGTGCCGACCCGTATTCGATCTGGATACCCGACGGTTACGACTCGCCGAACACAGAGCCGAACATGTCGCCGAACGCCCCGCGGAACAGGCGGTCGCGCCGAGCAACACGTCAATGACCAAAGCATCGGTTTCCCGCTCGATCGGCGAGGCAATCGCTGGACGCACCGTCACAGTGGTGTCGGAGTTGGGCGCGACCTTCGACGAACTCGGCCTCACCGAACACAATTCATGGCGCCAGGAACCGCACTCCGGCGGGCTGGGCTGGGGTCTCCCATGCGCGATGGGGATCAAGCTCGGCGATCCTGATCGATTGGTCCTGGCGACGATGGGCGATGGCTCATACATGTTCGCAAACCCGGTCGCTGCCCATCACGTCGCCGAGACACACGGGATCGCCATCCTGACCGTGATCCTCAACAACGCCGGGTACGCCGCTGTCAAGCGGTCGGTGTCTGGCATGTATCCGACCGGCTATGCCGCAAAGGCGGAACAGATGCCGCTCACCGAACTCTCCCCCAGTCCCGACTTCCGGCTTGTCGCCGAGTCGTGCCGAGCATGGGCCGAGAAGGTGACCCACGCCGACCAACTATCGTCAGCGCTGAAACGCGCTCTCGAGCAAGTCGAGGTCCACGGTCGCCAGGCCGTACTCGATGTCCAGATCTCATAACCAGGAGACAAATCATGGCGAAGACCGTGTTGATCACCGGCGCAGGAAGCGGATTCGGGCGAGGTGCGGCGATCGAACTCGCTGCCCGCGGTCATCGAGTGATCGCAACCACCTACACCGAACACGAGGCGCGTGAACTATCCGGCGCTCACCCTGAGTTGGAGGTCGCCAAGCTCGACATCACCGCACAGGACGACGTCGGCACGCTCGACAAGTGGGAGATCGACGTACTGATCAACAATGCGGGCTATGGCCAAACCGGGCCGTTGGCGCGCGTCCCAATGCATCTTGTCCGGCGCGCGTTCGAGGTCAATGTGTTCGGGACGCTGGCCGTTACGCAACGCGTCGTCACGCAGATGAAACGCCGCGGGTCAGGTCGGATTCTGATCGTGTCGTCGATCGCGGGAGTGCGCGCAGGCGCTGGATCCGGCCCGTACGCGATGACGAAACACGCCCTACAGGCGATGGGTTCTGCGCTCCGGTTGGAACTCGCCCCACTCGGAATCGATGTCGCCCTGGTCAACCCTGGACCGTTCGCAACAGGATTCAACGACAAGATGGTCGACGACCCAGGCGACTGGTTCGATATCACCACGGCGTCACCCGAGGAAGTCGCCTTCATGCAAGCCCTCAAGCAGCGGATCACCGTGGGCCAGCTCGACCCCAATGGCGTCAGCCAAAAGTACGCCGACCTCGCCGAAGCCGACACCACCGAATTGATCAACTTCGTCCCGACCGACATCCTCGAACGCCCCAGTAACTGAGGTGCACTAACAGAGGGACTCACGAGCGGCTACGACATACGAACGGCTCGGTGCCGACGTCCGATACGTCGCCACGTGACGTCGGGCCTCGTAGGCTGGATGGTCGGTATGAGCGAGCACACTGACCCCAAAGCGACTGAGATTCCTCCATTCCGGTACTCGGTGGCGCTCGCTCAGGACATTGAAAGCCGCTGGCAGGATTGGTGGGACGAGCACGGCACGTTTGAGACACCGAACCCGGCCGGGCCGCTCGCTGATCCGCACAAGACCGCCGAACGGGGCGAGAAGCTGTTCATCCTCGACATGTTTCCGTACCCATCGGGCTCTGGCCTCCACGTTGGACATCCGCTCGGCTTCATCGGTACCGACGTGTTTGGTCGGTTCAAGCGGATGACGGGCCACAACGTATTGCAC
>JANPLQ010000015.1:0-63476 GCA_031422395.1 Ilumatobacteraceae bacterium
GCCATTCGCGGCTGGAGCTTTGGCGGCTATCTGGCGGCACTCGCCGTGCTCACACGACCCGACGTATTTCACGCCGCCATCGCCGGCGCACCGGTCACCGAATGGCGGCTGTACGACACGCACTACACCGAGCGCTACCTCGGTGATCCGAACGAACAGCCCGAGGTGTACGACGCAAACTCGCTACTCCCGCTGGCGGACCAGCTCACACGGCCGTTGCTCCTGATTCACGGTCTGGCTGACGACAACGTGGTCGCCGCGCACACACTGCAACTCTCGGCGGCGCTGCTCGCTGCTGGCAGACCACATGAGGTGCTTCCTCTCGTCGGTGTCACTCACATGACGCCGCAGGAAGTCGTCGCTGAGAATCTGCTCCTCCATCAACTGGACTTTCTTCGCCGGTCCCTGAACTTGAGTACGGTTGGCCAGAATGCATGACCGCCTGACCGAGCTGTTCCACGGCGTTGCGGTGGCTGCCAACGCCGACCTCGAACATCGTGCCGCCCTCGAACTGCTCGTGCTCGTGATGGCGTCAGACCACGTTGTCGACCAGGACGAACTCGACACGATCCGTGATATTTCGGTCGGCTGGCGCGACGACGATGTCTCGTACGACAAATACCTGGCCCGCGCCCTCGAACGAGCAACCGAGGCGATCGAGCTCGACACCGTGATCGATATGGTCGAAGACATCGATAGCAGGATCAGCAGCCGGATCCTTCGGTTGGCGCTGTTCTCGGCGGCTCGCGAAGTCGCCGGATTCGACGACGACGTCTCGCTGGAAGAGGGCTCACTGCTCGCCGAAATCGCCGTCCGATTTGGCTAAGCCGGACGGTTGGATCGACGCTTAGGGTCCCGCTCGCCTCGTTGTGGTCGGAGGCGCGGTCGAAGGAACGGTCGGAGGAACGGTCGAAGGCACGGTCGGCGGGGCCGTGGTGGCCGTCGGTCGTGCTTGAACCGTCGTCGTTGTTGTCGGTCGCGACGGAACGGTGGCGTCAACAACGCTGGTCGTTGGCCGTGTCGTCGTTGGCCGTGTCGTCGTTGGCACAGTCGTCGTTGTTCGCACTGGTTGCCGCACGATCCTGGTCGTCGTGGTCGTGGTCGGCGTGGTGGTCGTCGTGGTCCGAACGGGCGTCCTGGAGTTGTCGGCCGGCACGGTGACTGCAACGGTCGAGGTGCTCGTCGACGAGCCGACCGAAATGATCGGTTCCAGATGTCCGGCGACGACTCGGTAACGGCCTGGACCAAAGCGATCGGGCCCAACCACTACTTCACCCGTCACTCGGATCACGACCCCCTCGGGAACATCGTCCCCAGATTGCGCTTCGACAGTGCTTCCGTCAGGGAACTCGAGCACGACACCATCTGCGCTCGACACCGTCACCTCACCATTGCTGCGATCCGACGCCGCGAACATCACGACGAAGAGCACCAAAGCTGCCGCCGCGCTCACAACGATCGGCATCGCCCGACGACCCCATGATCTTGTCTGGTCAGTTTGTTGGAGGGTGGCCGTCATCACCCGCAGTTCGATCGATGCGAGGCGATCCTCGGTGAGCGTCGGGGGTTGACGACGCCCGAGTTGTTCCAGTCGGCTGAGTACGTCTGGCCGATCGTTCATGTGGTTTCCCCTTCCAGTTGCCCGAGGCTGTGTCGCAGAGCGGTCAGGGCGCGGTACTGCAGCACGGCGAAGTGGTTTCGGCTCACCTGCATCGCTTCGGCGGCTTCGTCAGTTGTGAGATCGGCGAGGAACCGCAATGAGAGCACCTGCTGATGTCGTTCACCGAGCATCGACATGGCGACCAGCAAGGCAAGCTCACCAGGCGGGTCGGTGGAAGTTGACTCGTTCACAGTCATCGGAACCTCCCTTACCGAAGCCAGGTGTTCCCGGCGTTGACGGCGACCCTCGGATCGGTAGTGGCTGGCGACGGCATGAGTGGCGATCCGAAACAGCCATGGGCGCAGCGAGCTTCGGGTCGGCTCGAACCTTGGCAATGCCGACCAACAGTGCTCGAATGTCAGGGCCGTGAGATCGTCGGCGAGTGTGTCGTTTCCGGTTCGGCGCCTGATGAACCGATGCACGTCTGCGACGTGCCGACGAAACAGGACGGTGAACAACTCGGGTTCGGTCACCGCACGCGCCGCAAGCGTCGCGTCATCTAGGTCCTCCGACGACGCGACGCTCACGATCGGGCGTAACCGATCCGGTTGCCGGCGATTCCTCAGGGGACGACTACCTCCGCAGTTCGGGTTGCCTGAATCAGCCGAACGGTGTCAGGTCTGCTTTGGCCGACGACCCGCCCCGACGCCGACGTAGCGACGACAGCGTACGTCACCTCCAACGCACCGGCCGGCACGGGGTCACGATAGGTGTTGGGACCGGTCGGCCGAAACTGCTCGACAATCTCACGAGCCCGACCATCAACCGATCGCCACAGCGTGATAACCGACGCCGCCGGGCTCAACGGTGCACGCCATTCACAGACAATCACTTCGTGTTCAGGACCAAGTTCACATTCCAGGCGAAGCACTTCGATCGCTTGGCCCGTTCCCTCGCCAGGGATCCTTACCCAGCTTGCGCGACTCTGGCCGACCACTCGCCCGTTGGCGTTCACGGCCTGAACCACGTACGCGTACCGGTGCCCGACACGAACCTCGACGTCGGTGTAGCTGCCGACTTCGATGTCATCCGTTCGGAAGATCGCCACCCGTTGGGTGTCGACATCGGGATCGAATCGACGCAACCGAATTCCGACTGCCGCATCCGAAGTTGGCTTCGACCATTCGCAATGAACGACCGGTGTTGGTTCAGTGGTCCGGACAACACACTCCAGCCGGATCGGGGCAGGGCGGGCCGCCTCGACCTTCGGACCGCCTGGTATCGCTACAGCCAATGTCGCAATCGTCGTCGCGATTGTTGTCGCGATCATCATTCGACGCATCAGTGTTCCTCCTGTTGGATGGGGAATTGGTTGGTTTCACCCCTTCAACGCCGCCAACCGCTTGGCGATGACACAACGCACAAGACACGACGACCAAGACACGACGACCAGGATCAAGATGAGGCAGAGTGGAGAGGTGACCGAACCGTTCCCTGTCGAATTCGCCCGGTCGTTGGCCAAGGCCGAACTGCACGTTCACCTGGAAGGAACCGTGGATTCCGAGACCGTGCTTGCCCTTTGTGAACGACATGGGGTTGCGCCACCGGCTGACGACGTCGATGGCGTCGACGACTGGTATCGGTTCGACAACTTCGACGATTTCCTGGTCAGGTATTTTGCCGTGCTCGGTCTGTTGCGAACGCCAGACGACTTCGCATTGGCAGCCGAGCGGTACCTCGAACGCGCACATGAGCAAGGTGTCGTTCACGTGGAATTGCATGTCAGCGCGTGTGGCCACATCATCGAGAACCACCGCAGGTGGGTACCGATCCACGAGGCGATCGTGTCCGGTTGTCGAGCCGCGGAGCAGGCGACCGGCGTGTCATGGGGGCTGATCCCAGACATCTCCCCGCACCTCGGGGCGGCTGCCTGTGAGGTGGCAATCGACGAGGTGCTGGCCGGTTCGTTGGACGGAATCGTTGCAATCGGGATGGGCGGTCCATCGGACAACTGGCGAACAGAGGACTTTGGACGGATCTTCGACAAGGCCGCAGCGAGCGGGCTGCATCGCGTTTCGCACGCTGGCGAGTTCGGTCGATCGTGGGAGGTCAGACACGCCATCGAGCAGTTCGGCGCTGAACGGATTCAGCACGGCATCGGTGCGATCCATGATCCGGCAGTCGTCGAGATGCTCGTCGAAGGCGGCATCGCATGCGACGTCTGCCCTGGCTCCAATCTGGCGTTGAAGTCCGTTCCCGATGCGGCCAGCCATCCGCTGCGGCGAATGCTCGAGGCGGGGATCACCGTGACGCTTGGCAGTGACGACCCGCCGATGTTCCAGACCACGTTGCTCGACGAGTATCGGAGAGCGTGGGAATGGTGCGAGCTCGATCGCAACGGGCTAGAACAACTGGCGACCAACTCCCTTCAGGCCAGCTTCACGGCGGTCGGATAATCATGGACTTTCAGCGAATCAACTGACCATCTCGCCGACCACGCTCTACAGACGCTCGGTGGATGCAGTTACGCCACCGAATACCACGTCGAGCGCTACTGGCGAGAAGCCCGCTTGTTGAAGGTCGCCCCAGTCAGCCAACAAATGGTGCTGAACTACGTCACCAGCAAAGTATTAGGTCTGCCCAGGAGTTGCTAAGGATCATTATGGAACCATGCACGCCCTTTCAAGTCGCTGTTTCGGAGGAGATCCTCGTCGACCTCCGTGATCGACTGCGAACAACACGATTCATCGATGAGTTCGATGGCAGCGGATGGATGTACGGCGTGAGCGCTGCGTACCTCAAGGATCTGTGCGAGTACTGGCGTACTGAGTTCGATTGGCGGGCCCAGGAAGCGATTCTTAACTCCTTCGATCAGTTCATGACGTCGGTCGACGGGCAACCAATTCATTTCATCCATGCTCGCTCGCCCAGTCCGTCGGCGCTCCCAATTCTGCTCGTCCATGGCTGGCCGGGTTCAATCTTCGAGTTCGCCAAGATCATTGGCCCACTGTCTGATCCGGCAGCCCACGGCGGCGACGCTGCCGATGCGTTCCATGTCATCGCTCCCTCGATACCGGGATACGGGTTCTCGGGTCCGACCATCGAGCCCGGCTGGGGTCCGCCTCGGATCGCGACGGCATTCGCGTCGATCATGCAGGAGCTGGGATACGAGCGTTACGGTGCAGGCGGAGGGGACTGGGGGGCGATCATCACGACTGAGATGGCGCGCTCCGACCAGGGCCGAAACATGTGTGGTCTTCATCTGACGATGCCCCTCGGTGAGCCTCCTAGCGGTGCTGATGACGATCACCTCACTGAGGCCGACCAGCAGGGCCTACTCGACTGGACAGCACATCAGGCCAGCGGGACAGTCGTGCATGTGCCGATCAACAGCACGCGTCCACACACGCTGGCGTTCGCGTTGAACGACTCCCCTGCCGGCCTCGCCGCCTGGCTGTTGGACAAGTTTCGGTCGTACAGCGACTGTGGGGGTGACATCGAGACGAGCTTCACGAAGGATGAGCTGCTTGCCGAGATCACCACCTACTGGGTGACAGGAACGATCGCCTCGGCCTCGCGGCTGTACTACGAACGAGCGAATCTGATCAACCGTCAAGACACACCGACTCGACGCATCGAAGTCCCCACCGGATGCGCGATCTTTCCCAGAGATGTGCGTCGCGTCCCAAAGCCGTGGGCTGAGCGTCTCTACAGGATCGACCGCTGGACAGAAATGCCGTCAGGCGGACATTTCCCCGGTTTGGAGGAACCCGACCTATTGGTCTCAGACCTTCGCGCGTTCTTTCGCCCACTTCGAGGCAATATGGCATGAGAACAGCTCGGGTCCGTCGTAACATTTGAAAAGCGGTTCGTCACCTCAGACGAGTCGTAGGCCATGACTTGGCAGTTGTCGAGCGGCGTCGGGTGGTGGTAGGCGCGAGCCGTCGGGTCGTACGAATTGCCAAGTGCCGTCGGGTTGGCGTTGGGCGGTGTAGCGGTGTTTGTGTTTGAACAAGTTGTGGTGTTCGCAGGCGACCCTCCGTTAGCGGCGTCGGTGAGCCCGCCGTCGCTGTGGGATTGGATGTGGTCGATCTGGGAGACGGCCGCTCGGATGGTGCATCCGAGCCACATACATCTCGGCGAGAGCGCAATCAGGGTGTCACGGATCGGCCCGTTGAACAGTCGTCGGAGCCGTCCAGCGTCGGTGACCACACCGGCGGAGTTGACAACGATCCGACGCACCTGCCCGACGATCGCCAAGGCGACTGCCTGACGCGGGTCAACCGGGACACCGTCGATCGTCTCACAACGCCGACCGAGCACGCTTGCCGGGTCGATGTGAACCGGCGTGCCGTCGATCTGTTGGCGTAGGTACTGTTCGAATTGATCGTGGTCGATCGTCAAGTTGACGACAGGGTCGGCGAGTTTCCCGGCCCCGTTCGCAGTGGCTGCAGTTTCGAAGATCGCCACTAGGGCGTCGGCGCGACGTTGCCGATCGGTGCGCGGCATCAGGATCGGTGACGCCAGGTCGCCGTGGAGTTGTTTGGTGGTTTCCCAGTCGGACAAGAACTCTGCGTCGCAGAACGCCGTGAAGATGCTGTTCATCGTGGTGCCTTGGATCGCACCGTGACTGGTTGACCATGCGTAGTGGCCGCCCGCTTCGGTCAGTGATGCGTTGCGGTGTTGATGTGTCAGGTCGTGGTCGCGGTGTGCACCGTCAGCGTCGGCAAGTTGTTGCCACCGCTGTGTGACCGTTCGGAAGTCGGCGAACTCCAACGCTTTGGCTGCCTCCAACAGGATTTGTTCCGAGCCGGGAAGTTGATCCGCACAGCGAGGATTCGAATGTAGGAACGCCAGTTCCACGGCTTGATCGACGCCTACCGTTCCCGCTGCCAACTCGTCACCTACCACGCTCAAGTCGCGAAGGCTGCGGGCCAGCTTGTGGCGTCGCGACGATTCGGCGGGAGACGTGTTCGTGATCGCAGAATTCCAGGCTCTCACCGTGCGGTGTCCGTCGGCAAGGTAGTGACCGGCCTGGTCACAGCGACCGACAACACCGACGATCGCCGATGTCAACTTCCGACGTGCGACTTCCAACTCCCACAACAGCCGATCCAGATCGGCACCGTCCAACCCGGCAATGTCGTCTGCCGAAGGCAGAGAGATCATCACGGTCGACACATCCCTGTTCATATCATACCATACGTATGTTCCGTACCAACGTCGAAGAAGCGAATTCTTGAATAGTTTTTGATTTTCCCTCGCTCGAAACCGGTCTGGCACCTGAGCCGAATGGCGGCTTCGGCGACCTAGTCGAGCGTGATCGAGATCGATAGTACGGCTGCGGCGGCGGTGAAGGCGATCGTTGTCAGGCCGACGAGGCGCGCTGCGGTCGGGTGTACCGGGCTCTCGTCGGGACGAACCGGGCCACGGGTCTCGTCGTAGTGTTTGCCGCTCCAGATCAACAGCGCAGCACCCACGACCACCTGCGCCAGCCCGACAATCGCGAACACGACGTGCAGCGATTGTGCCAGGTACCTGGCGGCGACGACGCCAGCGACCATCATCGCGATCGCCGTACGTTCCCAGGCCAGGGCGGTTCGCTCGTGCTGAAGACCCTCGTCAGGTATCAGATCGGACCTCACGACGCGTCGATCACCAACAGAACTGCGGCGGCGACAGCGACAACGGCAACACCGATCGACATCAACATCGGCAGCCTGGACGGAGGCAGCGGCTCGTCGAGCCGCATCGCTCGCTCGTTGAGCGCCCAACGTCGGTATGAAGTGGCTGCAGTCAGAAAGCTCAATACGAGCAAGCCGATCCCGAGTACCTCGGCACCCGCGAAGTCCTCAAGGACCGTGACCGCACCGAGACCACCGGCGGCGAGCGCGAGAGCAGTCCGGATCCACGCTAGAAAGGTGCGTTCGTTGGCGAGTGTGAACCGGAAGTCGGGGTCACTGCCCACCAACCGTGGATCAGGAGGGAACCACGGCCGACTCACGGCTGAGCCACCTCACCCAACGTGCTCAGGAAACGGTCGTTCTCCGCCGGCGAGCCAATCGTGACCCGCAGCCCTTCCCCAGAAAACGGGCGCACGACGACGCCGCGCTGTTCCATCGCCAATCCGATTTGGTCCGTCCGATCTCCCGTCGTGAGATAGACGAAGTTGCCCTGCGGATCAGGAAATGGCCAACCCGCCGCTCGGAGAGCACCGACAACGCGAGCGCGTTCGCTCAAGAGCCCAGCGACCCGGGCCTGAATCGCCGCCTCTGCATGAGGTTCGAGGGCGGCCAGCGCCGCTGACTGCGCCAGCGCGTTGACGGCGAACGGCTGCATCGTCTTATCGATGGCGGCGATCACGTTCGGACTTCCAACGGCGTAGCCAACTCTCAGGCCCGCCAGTCCATGCGCCTTCGAGAACGTACGCGTCACGATCAGATTCGGGAAGTCGGGAAGTAGATCGGAAATCGGATCACCGAAGGCTGGGTCGACAAACTCTCGATAGGCCTCGTCGATGACCACGATCACGGACGACGGCACCTCGGCCAGCATCCCGCTGAGGTCACGGGTCGTCTCAGCAACGCCGGTCGGATTGTTCGGTGTCGCCACAAAGATCAACTTCGTTCGATCAGTCACGGCAGCGGCGATCGCAGGGAGGTCGTACGCCAGGTCAGGCCGAAGGGCGACTTGCACCGGTACACCATTCATCAGTCTGGTGAACACCGGGTAGACCTCGAACGAGCGCCACGGATAGAGCACCTCGTCTCCAGGATCGACGTAGCTGAAGAACAGCTGCTGCAAGATGCCGGTCGAGCCGGCTCCGACCGTGACCTGATCGACGCCGACACAGAGCCGGTCGGCAAGCGCTTCACGAACCGCCGTGGCGCGATGGTCGGCGTAACGGTTGATCCCCTCGGCGGCGGCGGCGATCGCCGCCAGGATCGAGTCGAGTGGCTGCGACGGGTTCTCGTTGGAAGCGAGTTTGATGGCGTTGGTGATGCCGTGCTCGGCCTCAGCCTGTTTGATTCCCTTACCCGGTCGATACGAGGGGAGATCGGCGACCACCGTTCTTGGTCGGCCAATCAGGTGCTCGCTCACGCTTGCGACCGTACCAATTTCCGACGCGCTCACGTCATGCCCGCGAACACGGCGCCCGAGCGTTCGAGGTCGTCGATTTCCGAATCGGTGTATCCGATCTCGCTGAGGAGCTGGCGCCCATGCTCACCGTGCAACGGTGCCGGTCGTCGCACGACCTCCGCACCATCGAACTCGCCGACCAGAGCAGGCGTCACCCGATAGGAACCGGCATGCGGGTGTTCGGCGACTGGGAGGTCGGCGATCAGATCATCGAGCGTGGCGATTGCGGTCGCCGGGATGCCCGCCTTGCCAAGCACGTCAAGCCATTCCGCAGTCGTTCGCGTTGCCAATACAGCGGCCGCATCCCTGTACAACGTCTCGCCGTTGGCGATTCGCGACTGCCGCGTGGCAAGCCGCGGATCGTCGACCAGGTCAACTCGACCGCCCATCGCGAACAGCGCATCGTAGTGCTGCCTGTCATACGGCAGCACGTTGATCAGGCCGTCGAGCGTTCGCTGCGGGCGACGTTCCGGAGTGAGAATCCGTGAATACCCAGGCGGACCGACGGGCGGTTCGGGAATCGCACTGGCACCATGCTCGACGAGCATGAACGATCTCATCACGTCGATCATGGCGATCGAGATGTCCTGCCCCTCGCCCGTCCGCTCCCGATGGAACAGTGCAGCCGTGACGGCGTTGGCGATCGCCATCCCTGCGACTTTGTCGGCTATCAACGTCGGTATCAGGACCGGCGGTAACCCGACCCGTTGGGCCAAGTCGACGACTCCGCTTGCGGCTTGAATGATGTCGTCGTAGGCGGGCGCGTCGGCTTGGTCGGAGTCGGCCCGATAGCCGGCAGCAGCGCAATACACGAGATCCGGTCTGAAAGGTCGTAGATCGTCGTACGTCAGTCGCGCCCTGCGGCGTGACCCCGGCCGCAGATTCGTGACGAACACGTCGGCCCCAGCGACAAGACGCCCGAGAACGTCATATCCGGCCTCGCTCTTGATATCGAGTCCGACGCTGCGCTTGTTGCGCATCAGGTTCATCGACACCCCGGACAGATCAGGGTGCCTGCCCGGTCCCATCGCCCGGTTGGTGTCACCGCGCCGGTCCTCGATCACGATCACGTCGGCACCGAGATCGGCGAGAATCTGCGTCGCCAGCGGACCCATCACAACCGAGGATGCGTCGATAACCCTGATTCCAACGAGTGGCGTCACAACCCCCGACGATAGGCCGACTGAGCGACTGATCGGAGTGCCTCGTACCATCGCGGCATGAAGACCGCGATCACCGAGATGTTCAGGATCGACGTGCCGATCCTTGCGTTCACGCATTGTCGCGATGTCGTGGTGGCCGTTTCGAAGGCGGGCGGGATGGGTGTGCTCGGCGCCGTTGCGCACAATGATCGCAGTCTGGAAATCGATCTTGCGTGGATCGAGAACGAGTTGGGTGACTTGCCGTACGGCATCGATCTGATCGTGCCCGCCAAGTATTCGGGTTCGGATCAGGGCGGGCTGACGGTCACCGATCTGAAGGCGATGATTCCCGAGGCCAATCGTCGATTTGTCGACGACCTGCTCGACCGTTACGGAGTACCGCCGCTGACCGAGGAGGCCGGCGCTTACGGTCTGGTTGGAGGCAACGATGCGGCCGCGCCGTTCTCGGCAATCCGGGCTGACTCCCAACTGGAGATCGCCCTCGCACATCGGCCGGTGCTGGTCGTCAACGCACTCGGCCCGCCGCCCGCTGACATGATCGATCGGGTCAAGACCGAGGGTCGCTTGGTTGGAGCGTTGGCCGGTCTCGCCCAGCACGCAGAACGTCACGTTGCTGCCGGCGTCGACGTGATCATCGCGCAGGGTGGCGAAGCCGGCGGCCACACAGGCGAGATCGGCTCGATGGTCCTGATTCCCGAGATTGTCGACGCGGTCGGGTCGACTCCGGTGCTAGGAGCAGGGGGTGTCGGGCGCGGTCGTCAGATGGCAGCAGCGATGGCGCTCGGTGCCCAAGGTGTGTGGTGTGGCTCCGTGTGGCTGACCACGAACGAGGCCGAGACGCACCCGGTCGTCAAACAGAAGTTCTTGAACGCACGATCTTCCGACACCACGCGGTCGTCATCGCGAACCGGGAAACCGGCCCGTCAACTCAAGTCGGCCTGGACCGACGAGTGGGATCGCCCTGACGCGCCCGCTTCGCTCGGCATGCCGCTGCAACCGATTCTCGTCAACGACGCCGTTCGCCGTATCGACCGAGCCGCCCACCAGGCCGGGTCCGGCGCGGAAAGGCTCGCCAACTACTTCGTCGGCCAGATCGTCGGCTCGATGAACGAATCCAAGCCGGCAGCGCGGGTCGTGTACGAGATGATCGAGGAGTTCATCGAATCAATCGACCGCCTCAACACCCAGATCAACGCATGAACGGTTGGTCAGGCACCAACTGTTGCTTGATGAACCAGAGGTCGGTTGCGGCTCGGCCGGCTTCGATCCCGCGCTTCTCGTAACGCGAGACCGGGCGGTGGTCTGGGCGCTCGATCACGCCACCGACAAGGTCGGGGTTGTGTCCGCACACGTCAAGCATTCGCGTGGCGTAGTCGTCGATGTCGGTTGCCAGGTGGATCCAACCTCCCGGCCGTAGTCGTTCGACCAACTCCACCATGACGTCGTCGCGCACGATTCGACGATGGCGATGACGGACCTTCGGCCACGGGTCGGGAAAGTAGATCCGAACCCCTGTCAACACCGCTGAGCCGAGCCTCGGCAGGAACCTGAGGGCGTCGCCGTGGACCAAACGCAGATTGCCGAGTTCGTTCGACTCGATGTGCGCAAGTGTCGACACGATTCCCGGCGTGTGGACATCGATCGCGATCACATCGACATCCGGTTCAGCGATCACCGTCGCGACGGTCGTGTCACCGAGCCCCATTCCGATCTCCAATACCAGCGGAGCGACCCGTCCAAAGACCGCCGCCGGGTCAAGCATCGGGCCCACAACGTCGAGGCACCAAACGTCCTCCAGCCGTTCGAACACGGCAGCGCGAGCGGGCGTCACCTGACGACGCCTCGGCGCAAATGTGCGAACGATCCGGTCCGTCACGTCAGATCACGCCAAATCTCGGTGGCGAATCTTGCCAGACTCGGTTCGGGGTAGTTGCGTGACGAAATGAACGTCACGAGGCACCTTGTACCGGGCCAGACGGTCACGAACATGATCACGGACGGCGTCTTTCGTCAATCGAACGCCGGGTCGTTTGACCACGTAAGCCGCCAACCGCTGCCCGAAGTCCCGATCGTCGACTCCCACGACGGCAACCTCGGTGACGCCGACCATTTCGGAGATCACATCCTCGACCTCGGTGGGGAACACATTCTCTGCGCCGGACACGATCATGTCGTCGTCACGTCCATCGACAAACAACAACCCGCCATCGAAGTGACCGACGTCCCCGGTCGACACCATCCCGTCGATCCGTTCCTTGTCGCCGCCGTCGGTGTAACCCTCGAACCCATCACCCGACCCGACGAAGATGCGACCAACCGATCCGGGCGCTGCGGGCTGCCCGTCGGGGCCGATGATCTGCACTGTCACCCCCGGCACCACTCGCCCGGCCGTCCTCGGCTGCCCGGCCAAGTCGGCGGGCCCGGCAATCGTGGCCAGCGCAGCCTCGGTCGACCCGTACGTGTTGTAGAGCACCGGCCCGAAGCGTTGCAACGCTTCGACCACAACGGGTGCTGGGATCGACGAACCGCTTGACGCGATGTACCGCAAGGATGACGTATCGGGCCGAGTCGAACGATCTCGATCGGCATTGAGTATTCGTTGCAGCATCGCCGGGACAACGACGAGGCCGGTTGCCGTCTGGCGTTCGATGGTGGACGAAATCGCAGCGGCGTCGAATCGTTCAGCGGTGACCACCGTCGAAGCCAGTGTTAGCGCGATCACCGTGTGCGCAAGACCCCAGGCGTGGAACATCGGGGCAGCGATCACGGTCGTATCACCCGATCGAATCGGAATGCATGCCAACAATCCGGCAACCATCCCCGGTCCGTTCAAGCCGCGTCGGGCACCTTTCGGTCGACCCGTCGTGCCGGACGTGAGGATGACTGTCCGCCCCTGCCGGCGGCTGGGTACGAATGGGATCCACAACCCACCTGACACCATCTCAGACACGCACGTCGACTGGACGCGCACCTGAGATACGACGTGGGCAAGTCGATCGCTGTACACGACGTGATCGACGGTTTCACGCTCGACAACGTCGACAAGTTGCGGGCCGGCGAATCCGGGGTTGAGCAGCACGAGGTCGGCGCCAAGCTTGGCGACGGCCACGAGTGCGACGATGAACCCGCGCCCGTTGCCAGACAGCAGCCCGACAGCCGATTGCTCCCGAACTCCACTCGAACGCAGACGACGCGCCATTTCGTCGCTGGCGCGCCACAACTCCATGTACGTCATCGACCCGTCGTCATCGACAATCGCTAACCCGTTGGGGTACCGTGCAGCGGCACCAGCCACCGCTCCCGCCAACGTCGGCCCAACGGCCAGAAGCGCCAATGCAGCTCGCGGTAACCGATCCGGACGCTCGAGACGCAACCCGGCTCGCGCCACAGCAGCGACGCCCCTGAGTTGCGAGTTCAGTCCGGCCAAGCCGAGATCGTCCTATTCGGCGTATTCATGTTCGGGGGCCGGGTAGACACCTGACTCGACGTCCTCTCGGTAAGCCTGTGCGGCTTCGAGCAAGACGTTGCTGAGGTCGGCGTACTGCTTGACGAACTTTGGGATTCGCCCCTGAGTGAACCCCGCCCAGTCACTCCACACGAGTAACTGCCCGTCACACAACGGCCCCGCTCCAACCGAAATCGTCGGAATCGAGAGTTCCGCCGTGACCTGACCGGCGATCGCCGACGGCACCATTTCGAGCACGACGGCGAACGCCCCTGCCTCCTCGATCGCGTGAGCGTCGGCGAGCAGTTGCTTGGCCCCTTCACCGCGGCCCTGAATGATGTGACCGCCGAGTCCGTGCTCGCTTTGGGGGGTATACCCGATGTGCGCCATGACTGGGATTCCTGCTCGCACGATCCGTTTGATCTGCTTGGAGCTACGTTCTCCGCCCTCGCACTTGACGGCGTGACACCCTGTCTCCTTCATGAATCGGATTGCCGTCTCGAGCGCCACATCTGGGCCGTTCTCGTAGGAGCCGAATGGCATGTCGGCGATTACCAGCGCCCGCTTGGCGCCCCGAACCACGGCGCGCGTCAACGGGATCAACTCATCGACCGTGACCGGAATCGTGGTTTCGGATCCGAACACCGTGTTGCCGGCTGAGTCACCAACCAGCAGAAAGTCGATGCCTGCAGCGTCGAAGATCGACGCCGACAACACGTCGTAACTCGTGAGTCCGGTGATTTTGATGCCTTGTTCCTTGGCACGCTGAAAGTGTCGTGTTCGTACCCGCTTGAGGGCGGGGTTGCTTTCGACTTCGCCACCGTAGGGCCGCTGCTCATCTGTCACGTGCCCACCGTAGACCTCAGAGGGTTGCGCACAAAACCCGCACGACTGGCACTATGGGCACCATGTTCGACACCTCCAAGCTCGGCCCGATGTACGAGGACTTCGTGGTCGGCGCCACGCTGCCACCGCTTCCGTCGATCACGCTGACCGATGCAGACAATGCGATCTATCGGGCGATCACGGGGGACCAGAACCTACTCGCCGCGGATGCGAACAGGTACCGAGCGGCATCCGGTTCAGTTGGCGCTCTCGCCAACCCTGGCCTGGTGATGCAGTACTCGATTGGGCAGACCACGATGGCGACCCGTCAGGCGATCGCCAATCTGTACTACCGGTCGGTCAGGGTGCTCCGTCCGGTCGAGATCGGTCAGACGCTGAGCACCGTCACGACAGTGCTGGGGTTGAAGGATTCGGCGCCGAAGGGTGAGCAGTTCCGAGGCAAGGTATGGCTTGGAATCACCACCACAAGCGACGACGGGACGAGCGACGACGGGACCAGCGACGGCGGTCCGGTCGTCGAGTACGAGCGTTGCGCCCTGGTGCGAGGTCGAGGCCCTGCACAACCGGGTCATGACGACGACATCCCTGGCCCATCGGACCCCACGCCATTGCGCGATCTGATGGAACTCGCACCGAAGTGGGACCTGGGCGGTCTGCCACGCGCTGACTGGTCTGTCGACGATGTTCGCGTCGACCCGCTCCGCGACCACATCGATCTCGCCGCGCCCCTCGCCCGAATGACCTTCAACCAAGCAGCGGTTCATCGTGATCACACCTTGACCGCCAACGGCCAACGGCTGGTGTACGGCGGCCACGTCCAAGGCCTCGCCCAGGCCTCGCTGACTCGGATGCTGCCCGGCATGGCGACGATCGTGGCCTGGGACGGATGCGATCACATCGGCCCGGCTTACGAGAACGACCTACTCGAGTTCCGTCATCGCGTCCTCGAACGAAGTCCTGTCGGTTCCGGTCACCTGACCCGCTTCGAAGTGATCGGCGCCAAAATCAGCGGCGACACCGCCCCAACCGACATCCTCCGTTGGACCCCGATCGTCTGGTCCCCGTAGCAATTACAGCGAGGCGATTGGGGGGCGTTCTGCGAGGTTGAGGCGCACCCGCGAACCGTCGGACCGTCGCAAGCAGGGTGTCTCCGCTGGCAACAAGCTTCCCGACGGAACCCGCTTCAACATCGTCGCCATCACCTCGGCGGCCTGGACCGACAGCGATTCGAGAGGGCGATGACGGTGCTCTCGAACACCAACATCGATCTGGGCAATCGCGTCGGCACCACAGCGTTGGGCGACATCGATCAGCAAACCCATCTCGACACCCCAACCTTCAACGAACGGCAGTTGTTCGAGTACGGTTCGACGGCCGGCGTACTCGCCCGACAACGGTTGATCCAGGCCAGCCAGATCCGGGAAGTAGAGCGACATCAACGGTCGTGCCACCAGCTCGGTAGTGCGCCCTCCCCCACCCATCTTGGTCGGACGGCGGGCCATTGCCTTGACGAGCGCGACGTGCTCGTCGTCGATCAGCGGGGCAACCAGGCGAGCGATCCATTCCGGGCGGAAGCTGGTGATGTCGCCATCAATCCACACCACCAAATCGCCGTGGCTGGCGAGCAAGCTCGCCCACAACACGTTCCCTTTGCCGTGGCCCTCGCCGTACTGGGCGTGGATCTTCTCGATCGGGACCACAGTTGCACCGGCATTCTCGGCGACCTCGGCGGTTTCGTCGACGCTGCGGTCATCGAGCACGATCAACTCGTCAACCAGTGCCACCCGACTCATCAATTCTGATCGAATCGCATTGACCAACGTTCCGATCGTCCCGGCCTCGTCACGGCAGGGAATACACACCGAGATCGTTTGGTCACCTTTGGCGGCGGCGACCGCGGCGATCCCGCATTCTTCAAGTTCGAATCGACGTACACCCGTCATCGGTATCCTCCGGCGTTGTGTTCCTGTACGGCGTGATCAATGCCAGCCCTGACTCGTTGAACGCCGACTCGATCGTCGGCTCCGTCCCCGAAGCGTTGGCGCGTGCTGAACGTTTGCTGATCGACGGGTGCGACGGGTTCGACCTTGGCGGCCAGGGCAGCACCGATAACGCTGACGTCGTGCCGTGGCAGGCCGAGTGGGAACGGCTCGAGCAGATCATCCCGGCGCTGGCTGGCCTCGACGTTCCACTGAGCGTCGACACGTGGCGACCCGAGGTGGCTCGTCTGGCCCTGGAATCGGGCGCGACGGTGATCAACGCCGCCGAGGGGATGCAGACCGATGAGATGTGGCAGGTTGCCGCCGACTACGACGTTCCGATCGTGCTGCCGTTCCTGTCGGGTCCGAATCCTCGCGAGATGAACCACGTCAGGGTCGATCCAATCGATGCCCTGCTCGAGTTCTTCGAAGCGCGTCTCTCCGACGCCGATCGTTACGGGCTGCGCCACCAATGCGTGCTCGACCCAGGTACCGGCTTCGCCCCCTCGAACTGGCCGTGGGACGAGCGCTACCTCTACCAGAAGCGGGTCTACAGCAACCTCGACGCGCTCCGCGTGTTCGGTCTGCCGCTGTATATCGCGCTGCCATGGAAGGACACCGAACAGCATGACGAGTTGCTCGAAATCGTGATCCTGAACCGTCCTGAGTTCGGCAGAGTTCATTACCCCGCCAAGGTTCGACGATTCGAACAGCGCCTGCTGATCGACTGACTGCACAGCCATCGGCTACACCGTGAGCGGGCCGCGAGGCGTCACATCGGCCGATGGCAGCGACTGGCGCCAGCCGTCAGGGCAACGTTCCGGAGCGATTTCGCTCAGCGGCTCGAGGACGAACCGACGTTGGTTGATGCGAGGGTGCGGCACGGTCAACTCGTCGCTTCGGATCCGAACGTCATCGAAGAACAGCAAATCGACGTCGAGCGTCCGCGGACCCCAATGGATCATCCGTTGACGTAGCGCGCTGGCCTCGATCCTCTGGCAACGACGGATGAAGGCGTATGGGTCGAGTGAGGTGTCGACCTTGACCACCATGTTGAGGTAGGCGCCCTGCGCATCAGGCCCACCAACCGGTTCGGTCTCGAAGACTTGCGACATCTCGACGACGTTGCCGAGTTCTCGAACCGCATGTCGAAGGAAGTTTTCGCGGTCACCAAGGTTGGAGCCGAGCGCCACAAGCGCCTCGTGCGATCGGAGCGGCGGAACGTTCGCCTCAGCGCGGGTCCGAACGATCCGAACCGCTGTGCTCTCGACCGGGTTGGGGATTGGCGGGCGCAGCTTGGTGATCGTCAAATCGACTTCCTCGACCCGGTCGAAACCCAGCACGAGATCGGCGACTTCGGCCGCAAGCCGCTCGAGGAGCACATACTTGCTCGTGCCGACCAGGTCGGAGACCCGCTCGGAAACCAGTCCGTAGTTGACTGTGTCGTCGAGCTCGTCGGATAGACCGGCGTCGCGGAGGTCAAGGCCGATTGACAGATCGATCCGAATCGGTTGCGCGATTTCGCGCTCGTGGGGGAGTGCGCCGATCACGGTGAGCACACGGAGATCGTCGATCAGAATTCGGTCCATCTGTGGGCCTTTCGTTCGGGCGGTCTTGAACGTCGCTCGGGTCCGCCTTTGACAACGGTCAGCACAACGCCTGGACATGCTCTCGCATTCCAAGCCGAATGTCTCGTCGTTGGCTAGGTGGATGGCTTTACTGGCCGCCAGAAGGCTCCAAGTAGCGCCGCCGCCCCGCCCAGCCCGGCGATGGCCGAGATCAGCAATCCGGTCGTGCCGGTCAGGTCGTCGGTGAGATTGAACGCGTCGTCGAGCGACCACGCACCCGGTCCGACCGTTCCCAGGACGATCCCACAGAGCATCAGCACCATCACATACTCCCAACCCTCACCGGGGCGGAAAATGAAGAAGCCATTGCCACGATGATTGATCATCCAGGCAACCGCCATGACGCCGACCACTCCTGCGCCACCGAATGGTGTCAGCAGCCCGAGAATGAGCAGCGCGCCAGCCCCGACCTCGGTGAGGCTTGCCATCCATGCTTGCATCACGGATTGGCGCATGCCCATCGATTTGAACCACGCCGCGGTTCCGGCGATCTTGCCGCCTCCGATCACATGATTGATTCCGTGCGCCAGCATCACTCCTCCGATCCCGCATCGAAAAATCAGCAGGGCAAGGTCAAACGCGTCTTGATCTGACATCTGGCTAACTCTGTCACGAACCGAGCGGCGAGACCCCAATGCGCGAGCACGAATCGCGAGTGCCGACGAAGTCCGGCTCGCCACCGGCAGAACCATGCGGTGTACGTTCTGTTCACACGCGATCTATCGACTTGGAGGATGCGATGAAGGTTCGACCACAACGAACTGCACGAACAGCTGCCTGCACGATTGCGGTGGCTGCACTATTGGCCCTCGCCGCGAGCACGGCAAGCGCAGGCGGAAATCGCAATGACGACGAAAATGGGCATGGGGCGAAGGGTCAAGGTTCGCTTGTCACTCGACCGGTTGATCTGCAGATCCTGGCGATCAATGACTTCCACGGTGCCCTCAACACATCCTCAACTGGATTTGGAGGCACCGGCGGCGTTCAGTATCTGGCGACCAACCTGAGAAACAGTGAGGCCGCCGCCGCCGGCCACAGCGTTACCGTGTCAGCCGGCGACCTGATCGGGGCAACGCCGCTGATCTCGGCTCTGTTCCATGACGAGCCGACGATCGAAGCAGCGAACATGTTCGGCCTCGATATCAACGCCGTCGGCAATCACGAGTTCGACGAAGGAGCGGTCGAACTGCTGCGGATGCAATACGGCGGTACACACCCAGTCGACGGAGATCGCGACGGCGACGGTTTCGCCGGAGCCGAGTTTCAATTTCTCGCCGCCAACGTGGTCGTCGACGACACGGGCGAGACGATCTTCCCGCCCTATCAAATCAACGTGTATGACGACATCAAGGTGGCCTTCATCGGGATGACACTGGAAGGCACTCCCAATATCGTGACCCCGAGCGGCGTCGCCGGCCTGACGTTCAACGACGAGGTCGAGACGGTCAACCAATTGGTCCCACATCTTCAGGCACAGGGGGTCAGCTCGATCGTCGTGCTCATTCATGAGGGAGCCTCAGGTACGCCCGGGCCAGGGACGAACGAGGACAACTGTGCGAACGGGTTGAATGGTGCACTGGGCACGATCGTTCCGGCGCTTGATCCGGAAGTCGATGTCGTGATTGCCGGCCATACGAACCACGAGTTCATCTGTTTCGTAGGCGACACCCTGGTCACGATGGCCGACAACAACGGCCGTCTCTACACCGACATCGACCTTCAACTCAACAGGGTCACGAAGGACATCACGGTTGTAGCAGTCGACAACGTCCGAAACCTCCGAACCGTCGCCCCGGCAAGCGACCTGCAAGCGCTGATCAACAAGTACGACGCGATCTCCGCTCCATTCGCCAACCGGGTGATCGGGTCAGCGACAACCGTCCTGTCTCGAGGTCAGAACGCCGCAGGCGAGTCGTCGCTCGGTGACATCATCGCCGATTCGCAGTTGCTGGCCACTGCGTCAACCGGCTTCGGGAACGCAGTAATCGCGTTTATGAACCCAGGCGGGATTCGTAGCGACATCACGACGGCATCGACCGGAGGTGAGCCGATCGGGGACGTCACCTATGGTGAGGTGTTCAGCGTCCAACCGTTCGGGAACAGCCTCGTCACGATGACGCTGACTGGGACACAAATCGACACGTTGCTCGAACAACAATGGGTCGGCCAAGTGTCGCCGCGGATTCTGCAGGTGTCATCAGGCCTGGCGTACACCTGGTCGCTGTCGGCTCCGAACGGGAGCAAAGTCGACCCGGCCACGATCACGCTCAACGGCATCCTAATCGATCCGGCCGCTAGCTACCGCGTGACCGTCAACAGCTTCCTCGCCGACGGTGGAGACAACTTCTTCGTGCTGATACAGGGCACGAACAGACTCGGCGGGGCAATCGACCTCGACGCGCTCGAGGCCTACTTCGTCGCCAACTCCCCAGTACCGCCGGGACCACAGAACCGGATCACCGTGGTCTCGTAGTGGCGTCAGTTTCCCGGCGATCGTCTCATGTGCGGTCGCCGGGAACCAGCGGGCAACCGCCAACGTCTCAACCTCGTGAACCTCGTACCTCATACAGTGGTACGCGAGACCGAGAGGCGGTGGGTGATGACGACCCGACCCAGATTGTTGAATCACAGACCAACCAACCGCAGGTCAGCCGGTCCGAGATCGGCGCAACGCGCGATCGCCGTCTGCGTTGCCGGAATTCTTGTGTTGACCAGTTGCTCCTCAGGGTCTGACGATGCCTCGCCCACAACGACTACCACTGTGGTACCCGTCACGACGACCGACGATGGGACTGACCCAATTGTCACCGTCGATGGCGTTGCCGTCGATCCGACGGCTGATCAAGCCCGCCCGCTCGGCTTGCGACTGAGTGAGGGTTTGGCGGCAGCGGAGTCGGCGGCGGCGCTGGATCTCGTCGAGGGCGTCCCGCTCACCGCCGAAGAGATCGCGTCGATCCTTGATCGGCTCCCGACCTGGGAAGTCCCGTCGAGCGATCAGGTGGGGTTCAACCGACCCGTCGACTCGCTCAAGCCGCCGCTGGTCGGTGACACAGTTGCCACACCGTTCCCTCCAACGTCCGACCCCGGCGGGACTGTCGAAGTCAGCACCGAACCGCTCGAGGTGCTCCGGTTTCAGCCCGAAGGTGACGTCGACATCGCCCCGTTCCTGAGCGTGACGTTCAACCAGCCGATGGTGCCGTTGGGCACGCTCGATCAGCTTGCCGCTGAGGACGTGCCGGCGACCGTGACACCTGGGATCGAAGGACGCTGGCGCTGGATCGGAACACGGACCCTGCGGTTCGAGCTGATCCCCGGCGAGATCGATCGACTTCCTGCGGCGACCGACTACGTCGTCGAGATTCCTGCCGGAACGACCTCGGCGAACGGTTCCGAACTCGCCCAGACTGTGAGTTGGGCGTTCTCGACGCCGGCACCTCGGGTTTCCGTCGTCGGCACCTCCGAAACCATGTCGGTGACGCCGGTCGTGGTCGCAATGTTCGACCAGCGGGTCGATGCGGCGGCTGTGCTGGAAACGATCACGCTCGACGCCGGAGGAGAAAGCCGATCGTTGCGGCTCGCCACCGACGCCGAGATCGACGCCGACGACGCAGCCCGTCAGGCGTTTGACAGTGCCCTCGACAAGCGAGCGATCGCCTTCGCGCCGAGTGAGCCGCTCCCGACCGATACGTCGATCACGATCAACATCGGGCCTGGCACGCCGTCAGCCGAAGGCCCTCGCGTCTCTGATGCTGCGAGCACCTTTGTCGGTCGAACGTATGGCGCGTTGCGCGTCGTCGCTCATCGATGCAACTATGACAGCACTTGCGTCCCTGGTTCCCCTTTCAGTTTCGAATTCAGCAACGTGATCGATGGCACTGCGTTCGAAGCGTCGATGGTGACAGTCGAGCCGCAGGTTCCTGGGCTCCGGGTCAACCTGTACGGCGGTTCACTCGAGTTGGTGGGCGCGACGACCGGTCGAACCACCTACACGGTGACTTTGGCAGCCGAGTTGCGTGACACGTTTGGACAGCAACTCGGAGAGGCACAGTCGTTCGAATTCGAGGTCGGATCGGCTCGGCCGATGCTGCGCGGATTCGCCCAGCAGTTCATCACCACCGACCCGGTGGCCGAGACGCCATCGGTCAGCGTGACAACAATCAATCACGATTCGCTGAAGGTCACTGTGTGGAAGGTCACCGCAACTAATGTCGATTCCTTCCGGACATTCTTCGACTCGCAGTGGAACGACGCCAGTCCGCCTGAACCCCGATGGACGAAGGTGCTCGAGCGCGAAGTTGACGTCGAAGCCGAACAGGACATCGCCACCGAGACCGTGATCGATCTGACCGAGGCGTTCGCCGAGTCCGGGGGACAACTCGTCGTCCGTGTCGAGTCGACCGAGGACTACGACCGGGAAGGCGAGGATTGGTGGTCGAATCGACCCACGATCGCCTGGGTTCAACAGACGACATTGGGCGTCGACGTTATCAACGACGCAGAGCAACTCCTGATCTGGACGACGGACCTGGCCACGGGTGAACCAGTCCCGGACGTTGCGATCGAACTTCTCGGAGGGGCCAACGCCGTCACCACCGATGATCGAGGCTTGGCTCGTGTCGAGTTGGGTAGTTCAACGGTCCATGGTCTCGTCGCAACGTCAGGTGACGCAACCACGCTGGTCCCATCGTGGGGTTGGGCACGCCAGGCATTGAACGACGAGGGTCGCTGGTTCGTGTTCGACGATCGAGGGACGTATCGGCCGGGCGAGACGGCCCGGATCACCGGATGGGTTCGGCGGTTTTCCTGGTCCGAATCGGCCGGGTTGAGCCTGCTCGAAGTTGGTTCGGACGTGAACTACATCGTGACTGATCCGCAGGGTGCCGAAATTGGGTCAGGAACCACGACGCTGAATGCACTTGGCGGATTCAACGTGTCGATCGAGATTCCTGAGGCGGCCAACTTGGGCCAGGCGTGGATCCAGTTCACCCACGGCAGCGGATTCACCACGAGCCACTTCTTCAACATTCAGGACTTCCGAACGCCCGAGTTCGAGGTCACCGCCCGCAATGAGTCGTCTGGACCGTTCTTCACCGCCGAGCCGGCAACCGTTGCCGTTGACGCCGAGTACTACGCCGGCGGACCACTGCCGGACGCCGACGTCAACTGGCTGGTGTCCACGAGCACAACCTCGTACAGCCCTCCGAACTGGGACGAGTTCACGTTCGGGATCTGGACGCCTTGGTGGTCGTACGGAGGCGACGTGTACGCCGCCTCCTCATTTGCGTACGAGAGCGAGTGTTTCGACTGCGGGCCTGGCCTCGGCGGAGCGGAGTACGAGGAGTTCGCTGGGCGCACCAATGCGGGGGGAACGCACTATCTGCAAGTCGACTTTGACGGTCCGGATGTCGACCTACCGACCTCGATCACTGCCGAAGCGACCGTGTTTGATGTCAACCGTCAGGCCTGGTCGTCTCGAACCAATCTGCTGGTTCACGCCGCAAGGTACTACGTCGGGCTGCGCAGTGACCGGACGTTTGTCGAGCAGGGTACGCCATTCAGGATCGACGCTGTGGTCACCGATGTCGATGGCAACACAGTTGTCGGGCGCGAGGTGGACATCACAGCTGGACGACTCGAATGGGGCTACACGAATGGGCAGTGGGTCGAGGAAGTTGCCGACAGCCAGACCTGCACCCTCACCAGCACGGATAACACGGCCGACGAGTCGATGCGCTGCGAGTTCGCCACCGAACTCGGCGGAACCTACCGAATCACGGCGGTCGTTACGGACGACAGCGGGCACACCAACCGAACCGAGCTGACCCAATGGGTCACGGGCGGCGAGGGTCGTCCGACCCGCAACGTGCAGCAGGAACAGGTGACGATCGTTCCCAACCAGGAAACCTACGCACCTGGCGACACAGCCGAATTGTTGGTCCAGGCGCCCTTTGCTCCAGCTCACGGCATCGCGACCGTGATCCATGGCGGGATCGTGTCGACCGAATCGTTCGAGGCCCCCGACGGCAACGCAGTCGTGCAGATCCCGATCGAGGAGACCTATCTCCCCAACATCACGGTGCAGATCGACATGGTCGGTGCCGCCGAGCGCACCGCCGACGACGGCTCACAGGTGTCAGATGCACCCAAGCGGCCCGCCTATGCAACCGCCCAGATCGGACTCAGCGTTCCGCCGATCACGAAGACGTTGCAGGTCACTGCAACGCCGGCAAGCGATGCCGTCAAACCTGGCGATGACACCTCGGTGACCGTCGAAGTACTCGGGCCGGACGGTGAACCGGTGTCCGGAGCCGACGTGGCGCTCGTGGTTGTCGACGAAGCCGTGTTGGCATTGAGCGGTTACGAACTCGCCAATCCTCTCGATGCGTTCTTTACGCAACTGTGGTCCAACGTGCAGAGTGTTTACCTGCGGTCAACGATCGTGCTCGATCGAACGGATCTGCTCACCGACTCCAGTACCGGCAACTTCGATTCGGCTTCCGCAGAGGATTCCGCGGCCGCCGAAATGGCACCGCAGGCTACGGTTCTTGCTGGTTCCCCCGACGCTGCAGGCGGTGCTCTCAACAGCAAGCGATCAGCAGATCTGGGCGCCGACGGGCAACCGATCGACGTTCGCAGCAACTTCGATGCGCTCGCCGTCTACGCCCCCAACCAGACGACCGGTCCAGACGGAACCGTCACGGTTGATGTTCCGCTTCCCGACAATCTGACCCGCTATCGGGTGATGGCGGTCGCCGTCGATGGGGCTGACCACTTCGGGAAGGGCGAGTCGACGATCACCGCTCGGCTACCGCTGATGGTTCGGCCATCAGCACCGAGATTCCTCAACTTCGGCGACACGTTCGAGCTTCCGGTCGTTGTCCAGAACCAGACCGACACTCCGATGGAAGTCGACGTCGTGATCGAGACGGCCAATCTGAGTCTCGACGAGATGGCGGGCAAGCGGGTGACCGTGCCGGCCAACGACCGGATCGAAGTTCGCTTCCCGGCATCAGCTGACAGTGCCGGAATCGCTCGCTTCAGAGTTGTCGGCGTCAGCGACGATCTGACTGATGCGGCCGAGATCGAACTGCCCGTATACACGCCCGCGACCTCCGAGGCGTTCGCCACCTACGGTGTCATCGACGCTGACCTGAATGGTGGTGGCGCGATCGCTCAGCCGGTACTCGCCCCCACCGATGTGTTCCCACAGTTCGGCGGGCTCGAAATCAACACGTCATCGACTGCCGTGCAGGCACTCACCGACGCCGTGTTGTACCTCGTCGACTACCGCTACGAGTCGGCCGACGGGTACGCCTCGCGGATCATGGCCGTCGCCGCCCTGCGCGATGTGCTCGACGCCTTCGACGCCGAAGGGCTTCCGGACGTCACCGCACTCAACGCCCAGGTCGATCGCGACATCGAGCGACTGGCGGCGCTTCAAAACGACGACGGCGGCTGGGACTACTGGCAGCGTGGCCGTCGGTCAGTCCCCTGGGAGTCGATCCAGGCGACCCACGCCCTTGTACTAGCTAAGGGCGCAGGGTACAGCGTGCCCGCAGCAACGCTTGACGCCGCACTCGCCCACCTCGCCAACATCGAGCAGTACATTCCAGAGACGTACGGGGAGGAGACCCGCAACTCATTGAGTGCATACGCGTTACACGTCAGGAATCTCGCTGGCGATCGCGATTCGGGCAAGGCCAACGATCTGTATCCACGGCTCGGCGACGCCCAACTCGACGCACTGGCGTGGATTTGGCCCGTCGTCAGCAATGGTGACGCACGCACCGAGATCGAACGCAACTTCGAGAACCGGGCAACCGACACCGCTGGCGCCGCCACGTTCACCGGAACCTATGGAGAGGATGCGTATCTCGTCGCCCACTCAGACCGCCGTACCGACGGCGTGATTCTCGATGCGTTCATCACCGAGAGTCCCGATAGTGACCTGATTCCGAAGGTCGTCGCCGGATTGCTCGGCAACCAGACCCGCGGTCGATGGAACAACGTTCAGGAGAACGCCTTCATCCTGCTGGCGATCAAGCGCTACTTCGACACATTCGAATCGGTGACGCCTGACTTCGTCGCCCGCGCCTGGCTCGGCGAACTGTATGTCGCTGAGCACGAGTATCGCGGTCGCACGACCGACCGTGACGTCACCGTCGTCCCGATGGCTGACCTGCAAGCTGCCGGCGACACCCACATCGTGCTCGCCAAGCAGGGCGCCGGCAGGCTGTACTACCGATTGGGTCTGCGCTACGCCCCCGACGATCTCGTGCTCGCCCCGCGTGACGAAGGCTTCGTCGTCGACCGGGTCTATGAAGCGATCGACGATCCGAACGACGTGACGCAGGATGCCGACGGCACCTGGCACATCAAGGCCGGGGCAAAGGTTCGGATTCGGTTGACGATGGTTGCCGACGCCGCCCGCACGCACGTGGCGTTGATCGACCCGCTTCCGGCGGGTCTCGAACCGGTCAATCCAGCACTCGCGGTTTCACAAACGACCGCGCCAGAGGAGATCAGTGAGGTCGGCGATATCGGAATCGCCGCCCGCAGCTACTTCTGCTGGTGCTGGAACTGGTTCGAACATCAGAACCTCAAGGACGATCGAGCTGAAGCGTTCGCCAGCTACCTCAATGGCGGCACATACGAGTACACCTACATCGCTCGGGCGACGACGCCGGGCCAGTTCGTCGTTCCGCCCGCCAGAGCCGAAGAAATCTACGCCCCAGAGGTATTCGGCCGTAGTGGTTCCGCAACTGTCGTGGTCGAATAAGAGCAGAATTCGAGTTTCAGATCACGACGAGTTGGATCGATGGGTCGAGGTACCTCAGATCGTCGGGATCCGACGTGACCACCCGTTGTCCAGCACGGCGGGCGCAGACTACGACATGAGCGTCGACCACATCTGCCGTACCGCTCGCTGCGAGTAGTCGACCGACATTGACTGCGTCGACTCGCCCGAGTTCGACGACATCGGTATTGGGCTGGCGGATCAGCTTCGGGACGCGGGCCTGACGTTCTGGTCGCCGAATCGCCTGTGCTAGGGCAGTCGCCGGCACGGTCACACGGCTTCCTGTCTCGACTGCCCTGGCGAGCAACGCAATCACTCGGCGATCGTCGCGGTCGAGGGCGATCAGACCGCCGGCATCAAGCGTGACGCCAGCCACTATGCAGCCGTCCGCGGTCGCCTCTTCTTGACTCCCAACACTTCATCTGCCCAGGCTTCCTCGTCGGCCGAGAGCGGCCCGCCGGTGTCGTCAAGTGCTTGTGCCAGCATCGCACCCCAACCTGCCACGTCGTCAAGCGCGACAGCGACTGCGTGTTGGACGAAACCTGAGATTGTCGCGGCTGTCCCGTCGTCGACCAGGCGACGTATCTGCTCGACCTGTTGTACCTCGAGCGTGACCGTGATCTTCTTCGATGCCATACCAAGTACCATACCATTGCGTCAACTCGTTCATTCACCAACCGACTATTGCGGGCGGCGGCCGTGGAAGGCGGCTTCGAGCATCGCCTTGATGCCATCGAATTCGGGTGGACGGACGTTGGCGGCGGCGTCGATCACGATACGGCGGGCGGCTTCGTCGATTCCCTCGGCGGGCATGCCGATCGACTCGAGACTGGTCGGCGCCCCGATCGACACCGACAGGTCGAACAGCGCCCCGGCAACGTCGGCTGGAGCGACACCAAGTGCGTCGGCGATCCGGGTCATGATTTCGGGGATCGCGGGTGCGTTGTAGCCGACAGCGTGCCCCAACACCACGGCATTCATATCGCCGTGGTTCAGGTTGAACATGCCGCCGAGCACATGACAGGCACGGTGATGCAATGCTGTTCCACCGGTTGCCAACGCCACACCAGCGAGATAGGCCCCGTACATGGCGTCGGTGCGAGCGTCGAGATCCTCCGGGCTTGCGGTCACCGCTGGCAGGCTGCGGGTCAACGCCCGAATACCTTCCAGCGCAACGACTGAGATGATCGGATTGGCACCCGGGCCATACAGCGCCTCGACACAATGCGCCAGCGCGTTCATTCCTGACGGACCGGCGATCGAAGGTGGCAACGTGACGGTCAGTTCGGGGTCATAAATCACGACGTGCGGCTTGACCCGGAGGTTCTTGCCGGTCTGCTTGTGATCGCCATCGGTCATCCCATAGATCGCCGTCATCTCAGAACCGGCGTACGTGGTGGGTACGGCGATTTGTTTGATGTCGAGTTCGAGAGCGATCGCCTTGCCGAATCCGGTCGACGAGCCGCCGCCGATCGTGACGATCGTGTCGGCCCCGAGTTCCCTGGTCATCGCCACGGCGGCTTGCGCTCTGGTAACTGGCACGTGCTGTACGACGTCGCTGAACCGACCGACGACGAGATCGCCGAGCACAGATCCAATATCGTCGGCGAGAGCATCTTCGAATGGGCTGGCGACGAGCAAGATCCGCTTCGAACCGAGTGCTCGCGCCTCGACGGCGATCGTGTTACGGGACCCGCAGCCGAACACGACGCGACCCGGAACGGCGTCGTACGTGAACGAGTTGAAGCTGAGTGACTTCGACATCAGGCGCTCTTCAATTCGCGCATCACGCGTAGCTCGTCGTCGGTCGGCGCAGCCGTCTCTCGGACGTGTTCTGCGATTCGCAGCTGCCAACCCGTCGCCGCCTGCACCTGATCAACCGTCACACCGGGGTGCAGGCTGGTCAGCGTCAATTCTTTGGTCTCTGGATCGGGTTCGAGGATTCCGAGGTCGGTAATCACGGCGATCGGACCGCGACCGCGCAGCCCGAGCCGTTCACGATCACCGGCGCCAGAACCGTGCCCGAACGACGTGACGAAATCGAGTTTCTCGACGAAGGCGCGAGCACTGTGCCGCAGCGTGATGATGATTGCGCCGGCGTTGGCGGCAATTTCGGGCGCTCCCCCAGCCCCAGGCAACCGAGTGATCGGGTTGTCGTAGGGACCAATCACCGTGGTATTCAGGTTGCCAAACCTGTCGATCTGGGCGGCACCAAGGAACCCAATGTCGACCCGCCCGGCCTGCAGCCAGTACGAGAAGATCTCTGGCACGCCGATCACCGCGTCGGCATGTTCGGCCAGCACCCCGTCGCCGATCGACGCAGGCAACCGAGTTGGCTTGGCACCGATGCAACCCGACTCGTAGATCAACACGGCATTGGGTGCGTGCATCCGGCGAGCGACGTTCGTCGCCGTGCTCGGCAAGCCGATTCCGACGAAGCAGACGACGCCGTCGTCGAGTGCCCGGGCGGCGGCGATCGTCATCATCTCGTCGGTCGTGTAGTCAGCGGTGTGGTCGGCGGGATAGTCGCTCATGATGATCCTGCTCGCAGTTCGTCGAGCCATGTCGTGAACGCCTGCCGGTCACGCCCGATCGCGTCCCAAGCTGTGTAGAAGGCGTTGTCACGCTCGCTATAGCCGTGGGCGTACGACGGGCGCGCCCCGCCGGGCACAACAACGACGGCGTCGATCACCCACGACGGGAGCACGACACTGTTGACGTGCGGTTGGAACGAATCGACAATCTCCTCGACAGTCACGATCGCTCGTTTCGACGCAAGTACACATTCTTTCTGAACCCCGGAGATACCCCACAGCATCACGTTGCCTTCTCGGTCGGCTTGCTGAGCGTGGATGATGCCGACGTCCGGATTATGCGCCGGCACGGCGGTCAGCTGCTCGCCGGTAAAGGGACAAGTGATCGGTTGAATTGTCGAGGTGTGTTCGGCGAGGCTCGTCCCGACATACCCGCGTAGCACGCCGAACGGCAGACCAGAAGCGCCGGCTCGCCAGCGTTCGGCCATTCCAGCGTGACTGTGTTCCTCGATCTCCAACGGCCTCGGCCACTGATCTTGAATCGCGTCGCGCATCCGATGCAGCGAACCAACACCCGGGTTTCCGCCCCACGAGAAGATCAGCTTGCTGGCGCACCCGGCACCGATCATCTGGTCGTAGATCAGGTCAGGGGTCAGACGAATCAGCGTCAGGTTAGTGAGGCGCTGGCGAATGATTTCGTGGCCGGCGGCGAAGGGAATCAGATGCGTGAAGCCTTCGAGGGCGACAACATCGCCATCGTGGACGTGGCGCGAAATGGCGTCGGAGAGTTCGAGCAACTCGCTCATTTGGGGGCTTGAGCGTCGGTTCAGAACTCGACTGGGCGGACGCCGACCTCGCCGCGGGCGATCATCTCGGGAATTCGGCTCGATGCGTTCTCCCAGACGAGCAGCATCGAGCGCTTCGGTGAGTAGCCCTGATGGCGGATGTCGGCCGGCATCGCCGCCACGTCACCTGCCTTGGCGATCACGCGGGCACGCTTGGCACCCGTGTCGCGGTCCTCGACGTCCCATTGGATTTCGTCAGAGAGTTGCACGAACCATTCCACGCGGTCGTTGCCGTGGATCACGGGGAGGATGAACTCCTCTGACGTCGGGCAGTACAGCGACTCTTTGCAGGCCGAGACGACCGACGGGTTCCACGTGACGTCGGAGCGCGAGATGTAGGCGTACATGTTGTAGGCGCACACTTGATCCTCATAGCCGGGTTCGGCTGTGACGATCGGCTCGTTCTGCGGAACGTCGGCAAACCCACGATTCACCGTGAAACCCGACGCATCGGTACGAATTTGCTCGTCGCCGGGCACGCTGACCATCCGGTCGGCGACAACCCGCCGACGCGTCACGGCTTCGTCGTTGTTACCGTTGTTCGGTCCGTAGGCGCTGCCGGTCTCCATCGGGGCGGCGAACGGGTCGTAGCCGGCGTTGGTCCAGTCGGAGAGCACCGACTTGAACGCAGCCATCAGGTCGTCATGGGTGAAGTTCTCGTTGTAGTCGACTTCGGCCTTGCGGTATGCCTCGTTGAATCGGCCGGCGAACATGTCGACGTTGCCGTAGTGGTTGACGGTGCCGAACACCGAGTCGAAGTTGACGGTTCCATAGAAGAACCCCCAAGCCACGTCGCGCTGGATCGCCCGCAGGAACACGTCGATCGCCAACTGGTGGGTTCCGGTCGGCCACGAGATCGTGGCGAAGTACTCGTCGCGGCTGAAGGTGAACGCACCGATCGTGAAATCTTTGTACCCGGATGCGTTCGGAGCGGTTTCTGTCATCGTCATCATTCGTCCCCTGTCGTAGCGTGGCTTGTCGTAGCGTGGTTGGTCATGTCGAGTCGGTCTGGGTCTAATCGGTCTGGCAGATCTCGGCCCAGCGATAGATCGTGTCGGGCCCTTCGATGGTTTGTAGCAGGATCACACCGACGCCATCGGAGTGGAAGCGGTATGCCTTACCAGCCGGCAACAGCGTCATGTGGCCTTGTGTCGCGGTCACGGCTCCCATCCGACTGCCGGTGGGTTCACCAGCGATGGCGACGGAGCCCCGTGCCGCCGGATCGACGAGTTGGTCGGTCGGGTCGAACAATTCGATTCGGACTGTGCCGTCCATGACGAGCGCGAATTCGTCGTGTGGGGTCGCTCGCCATTCGCTGGTACCTTCGCAGCGGATCGCCTCGAGCACATACTCGAGGTTCTTGCCAACCGCCACCTTCTCATACGGTTTGGACATGTTGGCAACCTCGAACACATTCGAGAACACGTAGGCCTTCGGGTCATCGTTGATCACCACAACCCGGCCCTTCTCGTAGTTCTCCAACGACCCGAACACGGTCGTGTACTGACTCATGGTGTTCCTTCTTCCCCCGTGCTGGCTGGTGGTGGTTGCCGTTGCACACATGCTGCCATGTGGCGGCCGTGATCGCCATGTCGGCTGTAACAATGTCATCTGAGAGTGACAGGCTAGAAAGGGACCGGATTCGGGTCAAGCAGAGCGTTCGCTCTCATCGAACGGTGGGGAACAGCGTTGATGACGGAACACAACCACGACACGATTGCGGATCGGACGGTGCGCCTCGGCCGCTCGCTGCAGATTGCCGGTGTCGGTGTGTCGCTTTCGGAAATTGTCGATGCGGCACGTGCCGTAGCTGTCATCAATCTGGCGTCTCGCGATGAGTTCCGTGAAGCGTTGCGGTCGACGATGGTCAAGAGCCCGCGCCACTACGAACTCTTCGAGGCTGCCTTTGATCGGTACTTCCCAGCGAGGCCACTTCGTGACCCAAGTTCCGAGGGTCCCGGAGTGTCACTTGAGGATCTGGCCGAAATTTTGGCGGCCGGTGGCGACCTCGGCGACACGGCGGCGTCACTGGTCGACGAGTTCGGGGGTTTCGATGGCGAAGTCCGCGGCGAGCGCCATCATCTGCAGCGGATCTTCCAGGGAGCCGATATCGCCCGGCTGATGAGCAAGGTCAGGATCAACGACCCAACCATGTCGACCGCAGCGATCCGAGCTCGCATCGACGACTTGAAGCGGCTGATCGCCTCAGACGTGCGAGCCCATCTCGACCCATCATCGGATCAACTGATCGACGAGGCCCTGCAGGACATTGATTTCCTGCATGCATCGAGGGCTGAGCTCGATCAGATCCGCGACGCAATTCGTCCGATCGCCCGCAAACTCGCTGCCCGACTGGCGCGTCGGCGCCATAATCGGGCGGGTCGAACGAACCTACGTCGCACGATCCGACGATCGCTGGGGACTGGCGGGGTACCGATCGACGTGCTCAACGATCGCCCTCGTGCTCACAAACCGGAACTGTTCGTGTTGTGCGACATCAGTGGTTCGGTCGCCGAGTTCTCGCTCTTCACACTGACGTTGATGTCGGCGCTGTCGGTTGAGATTGCCCGCACGCGTTCGTTCGTCTTCGTCGACGCGGTCGACGAGATCACCGAACTGCTCGACTCGACCCGACATGGCATCGAACCGTGGCAACTGATGCGCAACACCAATGTGATCGGGGCCGACGGGCACTCCGATTATGGGGCGGTTTTGGGCCAGTTCTGGAACGAGGTCGGTCAGCGCGATCTGGGCCGCAACTCGACGGTGATCCTGACGGGTGACGCCAGAACGAACCACCGAGCGAACGGTGTCGACCAACTTGCTCGACTGGCGGAACGTTGCCGGCGCGTCTATTGGCTGAACCCCGAACCGATCGAGGAATGGAACACACACGATTCGGAAATGTCGGCCTACGCACCTCATTGCCACGCCACGTTCGAAGTCAGAAACCTCCGCCAACTGATCGCCTGCGTCGAGCAACTGTTCTGACATGAACTCACTGAAATCTGACGGTTTGACAGCGCGACGGTTTGGTCGGACTGATCTGATGGTGTCATGACCTCCGGATTCGAATCAGCGTTGGATGCCGCCCACGATCGGTATCGGATAGCGCGTCCGCGTTCGGCGGAATTGTTCGAACGGGCGTCGGCGGTGCTGCCGGGAGGGTCGACCCGCTCGGTGCTCGATATGCGCCCGTTTGCGTTTCGGATCGCGACTGCGAGCGGATGTCGCGTGATCGATGTCGACGGTCACGAGTACATCGACTTTCTCGGTGACTATTCGGCCGGCCTGCTCGGCCACGACCCTGGACCCGTGGCAGACGCCGTGAACGCCGCGCTCGGTCGCGGCTGGAGTTTCGGAGGCGTCCATGTCGATGAGATCCGGTTGGCCGAGATGGTCTGTGATCGGTTTCCCTCGATCGAACAGGTTCGATTCACGAACTCGGGCACCGAAGCAAACCTGATGGCAATTCAACTCGCCCGGCACCACACCGCACGCGATCGAATTGTGGTCTGCGACGCCGGCTACCACGGTGGACTCCTGTACTTCGGAGCCGGCGGTGAATCGTTGTTGGCGCCGTTCGATTTTCGGCGGATGCAGTTCAACGATCTCGAGTCCGCCGCCGACACCATCGACGACATTGTCGCCGCGGTGCTGGTCGAACCGATGATGGGCGGGGCCGGCTGCATTCCGGCGACACGCCAGTTTCTCAGTGGGCTTCGATCACTCTGCGATCGCACGGGTGCGCTGTTGATTTTCGATGAGGTGATGACGTCGCGGATGAGTTCCGGCGGTGCGCAGCTACGCCACGGCGTGACACCCGACCTCACAACGCTTGGTAAGTACCTGGCCGGCGGGATGACGTTCGGTGCATTCGGCGGTCGGGCCGACATTATGGCGGCGTTCGACCCGGCACGCGGCGGCACGCTGACTCACGGCGGCACGTTCAACAACAATGTCGTGACAATGGCTGGCGGTGTTGCGGCACTCGGCGAGTTGCTCACGGCGGCGACGCTCGATGCGTTGTATGAGCGAGGCGAACGGCTCCGACATCGCGTTGCCGACGTCTTGGCGGCGTCATCGCTTCCGCTCTGTGTTGCCGGGATGGGTTCGATGTTCACGATCCATACCGTGCCCGGCCCGGTGACAACTCCCGGTGACCTGCTCAACGCTGACAACGTGCTCAAGGAGTTGCTGTTTCACGAGATGCTTGCGAGAGGGATCTATCTCGCCGGTCGCGGTTTCGTTGCCCTGTCATTGGCGATCGGCGACGACGAATGCGACGCGTTCGTCGACGCGCTCGCCGATTCCGTAGCCGCGATCCGACAACTCAGCAGCTAGTCGGTGCGGCTCAACCAATCCTTGTGAGAACGCTCGGCACTGCGCCACAGTGTGTCTCTCGAACTCTCCGGAACTGCACTCAGATCCAGATCGAACACCTCGACCAGCGTCGCAAACCACTCGCCTCGCGTGTCGACCACCGTTTCCGAGACGATCGTGCCTTCGACCCGTCGAAGCACTTTGGCCCTCAGCACGTCGACTCCAGTGGCATCTCGTCGCTGTGCGGTCACGGTCTGGGCGAAGGACGAATCGGGCGAAGTAGAAAGAAATCGATTGCGGTTGGCGAATGTCTCGATCGCCGTCGGTTCCGACCGGAACCCCATGCCGTCGAACGAGCCAAGGTGATGATGCCCGAACCTCCAATCGACAATCGCACCATCGCCGTGCGACACGTCGAACGTGAATGGTCCCTGTGTGTGGCGACCTGCGATCATCGGCAACGGTTCGTGAAGCGCATCACCGAGCCCGGCATCGACGTGCCATGCCCCTCCCGGATTCTCCCGAGATGACAGGCCGGCGACTACGAGCACGAGGTGGTTTTCCATCGCCGCCACCGACGGACCGTCGGGACCGTGGACTCCCCCAACGTGCAAGGTGACGTCGTATCCCAACCAGTCGAGCAACAAGCTCAGCGCCCCGTTCAAGTGGAAGCAGTAGCCGCCGCGCCGCTGATCCACGATTCTTTTGACCGACTCGTGGCGGTCGACACCCCACTGCTCCCCCATGTGGATCCAAGTCGTCTCGTACGGAACCCGCTCGACATGGGCGGCGTGGAGTCGGTTGAGCGCTTCCACCGACGGCTCTTCGACGGCCAATCCGAGCCGCTCCAGATACAACAGTGCGTCTCGCTCCGAAAGATGTGGCACCATCAACTCCCTCGCCGACGGCCCTGCACGGACCGATTCTGACATCATCGAGTCGGCTGCCAGTCAGCGGGCGAAGTCCATGATCCAGTTGGTTTCCCACGTTGCGCCGTCGTCGATCGAGAAGGCCTGCTCCCATCGCGGTGTCGATGGATCGACGGTCCATATGAATCGAGCAAGAATCGGGGTCGAGCCGTCCTTGTCGCGTCCGATGAATTCGCCACTTCGATCGGCGAATCGGCCGACGACCGGTGGCTGCAACAGTCCATCCGACGAGTTCACCCAGTAGATCGACCAACGCTCTTCGATCAGGTCAAAGGTCCGCACGCTCATCCCTTTGAAGCCGCGCTCCGGACAGTCGAACTCGTCGACGTTTGCGACGCCATCGAGCAGCTTCCAAAAGGTGCTCGTCGCCGAAAACTGGTCCCATTCCGAGCATCCGACGCCTCGGGCGATGAGCCGCCGGTTTCTGACCGTCCACGATCCGATCAGGAAGTCGAAGTCCGTTGCGCTCATCGTCCGACCGGCCCGTCCGGCAACGTGTCGGCCGTGTAGGCGGCAATGTCGGGTACCTCGGGTGACAACACGTGACGAATCCACGACGAGCGCTCGTGCTCCAGCACAGCGAGTTCCCACACGCAACCGATCCATGGCTTCGTGAGGGGCACGAAGTTGGTGGGGTCTGTGTCGGGGCAATCGACGGCCGGTTGTCCGGCCACCGCACAGTGGAGTTCGACAGCGTTGTCCCAGACCCAGCTGTACACATTGACGTAAGCACCCGTGTCGCTGCCGCGATGCAGCACGACCCAGCCCCCAGCGGCGTCGCTGTCGACCGCCGCGACGAGTCCGGGCAACACCGCATAGGCGGCGCTGATCACCTCGGGTTCGAACGGTTGCGCGACCTGATCGATCAGGTAGCACTTGAGCTGTCGGTCGGCGACGGTGATCGCCGGAAGCGTGCGTAGGTCCTTGTCGTGAAATCCCATGCAGGCGATCGTACGAACCATCTCCTGACATCTAGTGTCAGGAGATGCGGGCAAGCCGACTGATTTCATTCATCCTGCTGCTCCAGGTTCGCGGGCGGATGACGGCCGAGCAATTGGCGGAGGAACTCGAAGTCTCGGTTCGAACGATCTATCGAGACGCCCTGTCATTGCAAGCGGCCGGCGTTCCATTGACCGGTGATGCCGGGCATGACGGTGGCTACGAGTTGAGTGGCGGCTACCGCACGACCCTCACCGGGCTGACCAGTGATGAAGCGTCCGCCCTATTCCTCGCAGGATTGCCGGAGTCGGCCGAAGCGCTTGGACTGTCCGGACCGGCCACGTCGGCTCGGCGCAAACTGGTCGCCGCGCTGCCCGCCGACCATCAACATCGGGCAGCACGAATGGCCCAGTGCTTCTACCTCGACGCTCCCGGCTGGTATCAGGAGGCCGAACGACCGAAGCATCTCGCCGCACTCACCCAGTGTGTTCTCGAGCAACGCCGAATTCGGATCCGTTACAGCAGTTGGGAGCGCCAGTCCACGAAAACGCTCGACCCGTACGGTTTGGTGTTGAAGGGTGGGCGCTGGTATCTCGTGGGCGTACCGACGCAGAGCGGCCGAGGACGCGGACCAAGCACGTATCGGATCGATCAGATACTTGCGATCAAGGCGCTCGAACAAACGTTTACCAAACCCGAGAGCTTCGACCTCGGCGCGTATTGGAATCAGAACGTGAGATCGTTCACGACGCGCCAGCGGACGGGAACCGCGCTGCTCCGATTCTCACCAGCGGGCTACGACCGCTACGTTCGACTCGCCTCTCAACAACTCGGGCTCAACGAACCACCGATTGTTTCGGCCGTCGACCGATCGGGCTGGTTGACAGCATCGATTCCGATCGAGTCGGCGACCCATGCCCATGGCTTCCTGCTGCAACTCGCCGCCGAAGTAGAGGTGTTGCAGCCCACCGAGTTGAGACTGTTGCTCACGCGCAGCGCGGTAGAACTCAACCACCTGTATGCGAGCGACGTTGAATCGTCACGAGGGTCTGCGTGATCGTCGTGCGAGGATTCAACCGATGAGGTACACGATTCGAGGAGCAACGGTCTTCGACGGTCTTGGGACTGCAGGCGTCGTTGCCGACGTGTGCGTGGCCGACGGTCGGATCACCGCCGTAGGCAGGGACATCGACCCGAACGGGACCGAAATCGATGCCTCCGGTCTTGCGCTGGCGCCGGGTTTTATCGACGCACACACGCACGACGACCGGGCCGTGTTGACCACCGACTGCGAACCGAAGGTCAGCCAAGGTGTGACGACATCGATCACGGGCAACTGTGGGATGTCGTTGGCTCCGCTGTCGGACTACGTCGAATTACCAGCCGCGATGGCGTGGCTCGGCGGTCGATCGCAAGCTCGCTACGAACGATTTGGCGACTATCTCGACGAAGTCGATCGACGCGGTTCCGCAGTCAATGTCGCAGCATTGGTCGGTCATGCAACCCTGCGCGTCGGAACGATGTCGTCGCTCGATCGTCCCGCCAGCGAGGCAGAACTCGAAGCGATGCGGCAAACGTTGGCGGATTGCATGCATCACGGAGCGATCGGTTTGTCCACCGGTCTCGAGTACGAACCGGCGACCGCCGCCCCAACAACCGAGTTGATCGCCCTCGCCAACGTCGTCAGCCAGTTCTGCGGGGTCTACGCATCGCACCTGCGCGACGAGACCGATCACGTCATCGAGGCGATGTCCGAGCTGTTCACAATCGTCAAGGCGGCGTCGATTCGAGGAGTTATCTCGCATCACAAATGTTCGGGGCTCGCCAACTTCGGCAGATCGGTCGAGACGCTCGCCCACATCGAAGACGTTCAGGCATCCCTACCGAACGGGCTCGATGTCGGACTCGACGCTTACCCGTACGACGCCTGCTCCACGATCCTCACCGAGGAGTTCGCGCGTCAGGCAACACGCACATTGATCACCTCATCACGGCCGCACCCTGAAGTCGCTGGCGATGGTCTCGAGGAAATTTCGGCTCGTTGGGGCACCGCCACAAGCGAGACGATTGCTCGACTCTCCCCCGCCGGGGCGGTGTACTTCGATATGGACGAGGCCGACGTGCGCCGGATCATCAGTCATCCGCTCACGATGATCGGTTCCGACGGGTTGCCTGGTGATCGACACCCACACCCGAGGTTGTGGGGCACATTCGCGCGTGTGCTCGGGCATTACGCACGCGATCTCGGCCTGTTCCCGATCGAGGAGGCGATCCGCAAGATGACATCATTGCCGGCGACGCGATTTCGACTCCACGATCGAGGTCGGATCGCTCCGGGTATGGCTGCAGATCTGGTGCTGTTCGATCCTGCCACCGTGATCGACACTGCCACATTCAGCCAGCCGAAGAACCCGGCGATCGGAATCGAGACCGTATGGGTCAACGGTAAGCCGGTTTGGGCGAACGGTCATGTGACCGGCGCTCGTTCGGGTGTCTCGCTGCGCCCGCGCTGATACGCATCACATCGGGTGCTCAGAGCTAGCTTCGCCGGGTGCCTGTCGATCTCGATCTCGCGACGAGCGCGGCGATCGTCGGGGCGGGGGCTGCAGCGGGTTTCGTGAACTCGATCGTCGGGTCTGGAACACTGATCTCGTTCCCGACGCTCGTCGGAATCGGGTACGTCGACCGGATTGCCAACATCACGAACAACACAGGGTTGGTCCCCGGATCGTTCAGTGCCGCCGCCGCGCAACGCAAGGAACTGAAGGGCCAACGGAGCCGACTGGTGCGACTCGTTCCCGCCTCGGCGATCGGGGGCACGATCGGAGCGCTTCTGTTGTTCGTTCTGCCGAGCCGGTACTTCGCTCGGATCGTCCCGTTCCTCGTGCTGCTCGGAGTCGGATTGGTGCTGCTTGGACCCGTGATCCAGCGCCGTTTGAAAGCGCGGGCCGGCGTGGATCCTGTCGATGGTGATCGGATCGAACGGATCGGTCCGTGGCTACAGGTGGGTGTCGCGTTCGCTGGCATCTATGGCGGCTATTTCGGGGCCGCTCAAGGCGTGATCCTGATGGGCCTGATGGGAGCATCGATCGAGGACTCGTTGCCCAGAATCAACGCCGTCAAGAACGTGCTGGCGGGAACTGTCAACCTGATCGCAGCAACCATCTTCGTGATCCACGGCGGAGTTGTGTGGGCGGCAGCCGGGTTGCTGGCGGTCGGCGCGACCGCCGGTGGGATCGCCGGATCACGATTCGGCCGTCGCATCCCACCCAACGTCCTACGCGGCGTGATCGCCACGGTCGGCCTGATCGCCGCCGCCCGCCTCTTCGCCAACTGGTGACAACCACTTGGGTGTCAGGACCATTCGTGGGAGAATTGTCGAAAGCTCTGCACGATCCTTCGGCGAAGGGAGAAGAACATGACCGACCGAGTTCGGTCGCACGGTGATGAGGAACCACCGCTGTTCGCACTCGATGAGACTGACGAGCCTGACGAGTCGGAGGAACTGGTCAGCCGAGGAGGGCAGATCAGCGCCGAAGGCGTCCAGATTCCTTCAGACGTCATCGACTTCGGGAATGGACTGCTTCCAGACTCGCTGCTGCAACGGATCGGCATCGGATCCCATCGTTTGCATTCGGAAGCCGCGGCTGCGTTCGGTCGATTGAGGGATCAGGCAGCTGCAGCCGGCATCGATCTGACTTGCACGGATTCGTATCGGACGTTGAATGAACAGAAGGAACTCAAGCAACGCAAGCCGACGTTGTCGGCAACGCCGGGCCGCAGCGTTCACGGATGGGGATTCGCCGTCGATGTCAGCGTCGGCTCGCCGCCCAAGCCGTTCGGGATGACCGTGCTGCGGTGGTTGAAGGAGCATGGCCCCGTCCATGGATGGTTCCTCGGCCGGCCAAGGGACGAACCGTGGCATTGGGTTTACCGCGGCACCGACACCAGCATGCTGCCGGCGGACAACGCCGCACCGGCAGCGGACATCGCTCCTCACACCGACCAGCCGACGACGACATCGACATCGACGCCGATACGGGCGAAGATCGTCCGCGGCCTGCTTGGCCTCCCGCCAGGCGATCAGTTCGATGATCCGACACTCGACGCCGTGCGCGTCTTCCAACACACGAACGGACTCGTCGTCGACGGAGTCGCAGGACCGTTGACGTTCGCCGCTCTATGCCGCGTCACCGCCCCGACGGACCGGCCAGAACTGGCCGTTGACTCGACCGGCGAGCAGGTCCGCTGGGTGCAGCGCCGGCTGGGACGCACGCCGGATGGTGTATTCGGCCCGCGAACAGAGTCCGCCGTGATCGAGTTCCAACATGATCGAGGCCTGACCCCCGATGGCAAGGTTGGTCGTCGGACGTGGGCGGCGCTGATCGACTGACGACACGTCAGAAACGCTTGATCGCCTCACTCAGGATCGAGGCGTGCGGTGGCGGCGAATCGCGCACTCGTGCCCGCCAGCCGACATCGTGTCCGATCCCGTCGAAGCTCGGCATCACGAGTTGATCGAGTTCGTCGTCGTCCAGAGCCTTGACGCCGACCTCGCCCGCCGGAGGAATCTCTGGCACGAACTCAAATGGGTCGGCACCAACGCCGCGACGTGCACGCGCCTGGCGCACCGCCTGCGCCGGATCGGCCCACACACGAGCTAGTTCAGAGAGACCGTCCGCCCACGACTTCGTGGCCTGCAGCACGAGATCAGGTTCCTGCGGCAACAACTCCTCCGGGAGTCTCATCACGATGCCACGACGAATTCCGGCAACCGTGATCGGTTCGACATCGACCGCTGCGGCCGAGGCCAACAGTGTCCGATTCCCATATGCGGGCCGTCCGCCAACGATCACGAGCCGCACGTTTCGCTCGGTCGCCGCCAGCACCGATCCCCATGGATCTCCGTCGTCGGCCCCGAAAACGGTGACGTCGGCAAGCGAACCCGGCACGAGCCGACCGACCTGCACGCCCCATGCTCTCGCAAGCGTGTCACCGGGGTTTGCGGTCGCCATTTCGACGAGGTCGGCGTCGGTCAACGCATCGCCAAGCGACTGACGGTTCCATTCAGCGGCGATCTTCAGTTCCCCCAACACGTTTCGTGTTCCGGACGGCGTCCAGTCCGAGCCGAGGCAGACCTTGATGCCCGCCGCGCGAGCGGCGAGCACGTCGGTCGTATCCCCATACAGCCACAGATTCGAGAACGGCGACCAGACAACCGCACCTGCACCGAGTGCTGCCCAATTGGCGAAGTCGGCGGCGGTGAGCGCCGTTGAGTGGATTCCGATCAATCCCGATCCGACACAATCGTGTTCGACGAGTTGCCGGAACTCGTTGCGCAACTTGGGTGCCACTCCCTCACCGAGGTGGTAGATAAACGCCCGACCGAGTTCGAGCCGGCCAGCAGTCGTATCGAGCTGTTCGTTGGTGGCAGGGAGCACGGATTGGAAGATTGGCTGCTTCGAACCGATCTCCTCCTTCTCGATGTTGCGAACCATCCAACCCGGAAATGCACGCGTCATCGGGGGCGAACCTTGGATAGCGGTGACACCACCGACGATCGCCTTGACCTCGGCGAATCGAAGCGCCGCCGCCGGCGCAGCGATGCCGAGCGCTTGCGCCGGGTTCGAGACATCGCTTTGATAGGTCGGCGCGCCTGGCCACTGGTAACGGGTTTCGTAGGCGTGGTCGCGCCCAACCCAGAGCGGCAGGGTGTTGTAGGCGAGATGATTGTGGAGATCGATCAGTCCGGGAGCGATGAGACCACCTGTTCGGACGCGACGAGCAGTCGTGAACCCAGCAGGCGGCGTCGTCGATTCCTGTTGAACCGCTTCGATCAGTCCGTCATGTAGATAGACGGCACCCGAGGAAACCACACGACGATCGTTGTCAACCGTCAGGATCCTCCCGAACAAAACGATGTCGTCCATGTCGCTCCTTTAGGGCGGTGTCGCCGCCACGTACCTCGGCACGAATGCGCATACGAGTGGGCCAGCCGAGTCGACGTTGTGAGTGATGTCGAGTGGCCGATCGGTTCGCGACGTGTCGAACGAAATCGTTACACGGTCGTTGCTGGGCGAATTCGGGTCATACACCCACATCGTCAGCCGGGTTCCCCGCAGCTGATACGCGTACGCCAAGACTTGGTGATGATGCGACAGGTCGTCGAGTTGATCCGACTCGAGCATCACGAGTCCGAGCGGGCACGGATGGCCTCGATCGATCGATGACTTGACGAGCGGCCAAGTGCGACGGGCGAAGATTGCCGCCCGGCTTGGCACGTGCGCGACCGAGGCAAGCAGGTCGTTGTCATCCGCCGGGTACCGGGTCGACATCAGGGTCGCATATGGTGCCACACCGGCTGGCAGGTCGAAGCTGTCGATCAGTCGATCGACCACGTACTCGCGAAGGACGCTCCGGTCAGGTGGTCGAACGGTGATCGTCGGAATCACCCGCCTCGCCTCGTAGTAGTCGCGGACGGCGAAACACATGCCTCCGCACAAGCCGTTGGATGCTTTGCCAATTGGCAGCGTGCCGATCAGCAGTTTGATTCGCTTCAACGGTTCGTCAGGCCATGAGTTGGTGAAGCGGAAACCGTGCGTCGATGGTCGGAAGCCGGGCACACCGACCTTGCGAGATGGGACGAGCGTGAACGTAACGGTCGTGTCCCGGTCGTCGTCGTCGCCGTCGCACACACATCCGATCGAGTCGCCGTCGATCTCGATTCGATACGAGTTCACGCCTGCGAACGGATTTCGCCAGTTGATGGTGACGGAGCCGGTGGGAGTCGCGCATGTGAGGTTTCCGTTGGCGCTCCCGAACCGACCCGACGCGAGATTGACGAGTGTGGCCATTCCGTTTGGCGCAAGCTGACCGCCCGGGCCCTGACCTACCAGGCGCCCAGCGCCGAGCTTGGCAGCAGTAAGTTTGATCGCAACGCCGGTGGCATTGACCACACGAACGGTCGTGCTTCGGCTCATCTCAGTCGTCCTCGATGTTGGCGACGACAACTGGTGACGTCACGGTGTTGTTGCCGCCCCGAGCGCTGACGCGCAGCGCATATCGCCCTGGTGCCAGGTCGTCGAATCGGACCGAGTAGGCGTTGTCTCCGTTGTCGACGGCGATCGCCTGTGTAACGATCGAACCATCGGCGTCGTTGACAACTGCTTCGACAACCAGATCAGACTCGGCCTCGATCGTCACGTCAAGCGCTTGACCGGCAATCAAGAGATCGTCACAGACGACTCCGAGATCGAAATCGATACCCCTCGCCACGAGGTGGCGTGCCGTGAGGACTCCTTCCAATTCGACGAGGAGCGGATCGTTGGCCGGCAAGCCACCGTGTTTCTCCATCACGTATCGGTGGATCGGACTTGAAGGGACTACGCCATACGGCGACGCCGACAGGCGCGGAACGGTCCCGTCACCACCCTCGCTGCGCCCCTCGATGGTTCGCAGCGTCTGCACTTCGCCCCCGACGATCCGCACGGTGGTGTCGGTCGGCTGCGTCCGGGCGAGGATCGGATGAGATTCGTACGCCGCTGAATGCGCAGCCGCTCCGACACGCAACTGATCATGAAAACGCATCGCATCTTTGAGCTGTACCGAGTCGAGTTCTGGCACCACGACCTCGGTCGTCTTGCGCAACCCATTCGACGTCTCGACGCATGCGTATTCCGGCAAGAGTTGGTGGAGCGACGGCAGGCTTCGAGAAAGATCGGTGAGATCGATCTTCAAAGGGCCAAAGCCCTTGGAAACGCCGTTCACCAGGGAAACCAGGGCGTTGACGGCACCCCGGTGGGGCGTTCCCAAGGTGATCACCTTGCGAGTGATCTCGTGGCCGCCCATGACATCGACGAAGTATCGAGCCACGAGCCCACCCATCGAGTGGCCGATCAGTACGAGTTTGGCGTCGGCATGACCAGGCTTGGCCCGGAACTGCTCGAGGATAGGTTCGACCGTGGCGCCCAATGCTGCCGCACTCGCCCGATTGGAGAGCCGCCAGTCGTACGCGAACTGAACAAAATTCACCGGACGGGACGGGCTGCTGTGACCCGCCTCGACGACGTCGAATGTCTCGCGGAACCACTTCGTCATGCTCTCGTAGCCGACCGAAACCGACCAGATACCGGGAATCACGTGAATGTCGGGAAGCAACGCCGTCGCGACAACACCGTCTGGAGCGTTGGCGTCACCGATGCCGTCGGGGAGCCGCAGACGCTTGATCGCTTTGCCGCGGGTCAACACGCCCTTGACGACCGAGCCCATCGACGTTCCCCAGACGACGCGACCGTTCTTGTCACGAAGCTCGCTCCCCATGACCCCCGGTAGAACAACCACAACATCTTGCAACGGATGCAACATTCCGAACTCCCTCAGCCGACGGGCGGACTTGCGGCTTCCACGGTAGTTCGATCGTGGCGGACCGTGCGACCGAATTTCGCGACACTCAGCGTGCGATCGGGTCGTGTTCGAAACGGGTCACGATGCGGTCGCAAGGTCACGCCGCTCGGCAGTCCCTGCGTCGCCGAAGAACACGGCACCAAGACCGGTGAGGTCGGCCTCGTCACCGAACCGTTGAAGCGCTCGGAGGCGGGCTGTCTGCACCGCGGTGCCGATGTTCTGATCCTCGATCATCGTCGTGTAGAACGTCTCGCTGAACTCTGCTGCGGACGCGTCATCGACCAAGAAGTAGTGACCGAGATACGCCTCGACGCCTCGGCCCAGGAACGCCGAGGCCAAGCCGTTACTTCGTCGATCGTTCGACACGACCCGCTGGCCTGGAGCGGCGCGACCAGATTCGCAACTGCTGTTCACGACTACGAACGGTGGGCGCGCCCATCGCAGTTTGAGTACATGTTCGTCGGTCAGCACGCCATCCGCCATCACGACGGCGTTGTCGTCGGGGCGTTCGGCGTCGAATCGACCGTGGCCAGCGAAATGAATGATGTCGAAGTCCTGCCCGGTTACGGTCTCGACGAACCGGGCACGCGTCGCCCGATCGCGACTCAGAACCGTTACCTCGAATTCGGCGTCACCGGTCGCCGATCCGAGGCCCTCGATCACGTCGATGACACGTTCCGTGGCGACCAGATCCTGCGTCGGATTCTCGACCGCCAGGACCCGGATCGTCGGGTTTTCGGATGCGAGATCACGACCAATCGCGGGCATCACCCGAGTCGTGACGACTCGCCCGAAAGGCGTGAGCACCAACGGACGATCATCTCCATCCAGCATCATTTCCCACGGCAGGTGGATCACGGTTTCGTCAACCATCAAGAGCAGTGCCGTCGGTTGCAGCGCAGCCAGCACCTCGCGACCTCGTTTTCCGAGAAAGACGTCGCGTAGCGTGCGACCAATTCCCTTGGCTGCAGACTGTGCGGCGCGTCTGGTCAAGCCGAGCCCAGCACTCCACAGGCGGAGACCCTCGATGAGTTCGAGGACGCGCTGTTCGTCGTCGCGGGAGAGCGTCGCGTTTCGATGCCAGGTGCTGGCGGTGCCTTCCATGTGGATTGCAACGAGGAACTCGAGTGGCTCGCCTCTGCGCGGCAGCGTCCGCGTGTAACGGCTGATCTGGATCTGAACGACACGGGGTTGATGCTGTTCGCCCTGACCACCTCCCTGACCATCTCCCTGACCAGGAGAACGGCCCCGCAGCATCATGATTGTCGAGCGGTCACGAGAAGAGTTGACGATTCTTGTTGGTCTTCGAGCCCTCGACCTGCGGCTCTTGGTCGTATCCCTCGGATTCGAGCCGAACAACGAGCTGATCCCAAAGTTCCGCGTATGAGAGTTGGTAGTTCGCCTCGCTCATGATCTCGAGCGCGAAGTACGTCATCGCGCCGTGATACACGTTGCCGAACCGTGCGTCGTACGAGTACTGATTGTCGCGACAACCCGAGACCAACACCTCACGCATCGTTCGCTCGGGATACTTCTCGACGCTGCGAGGTACCGCTTTTCGGCGTACGTTGCCAATCTCGCGGCGCCCGAGCACCTTCGGATTCACGAAACGTATTCGCCGGTCGTCGGGGGTCGGGAGCGGGTCGCCGCGGGTCACCGAACCAGAAAAGCATGAATCACTGATCACCGTCAGTCGGACGCCCGCCGGCAACTTGGCGAACCGTTCGCGGAGTTCGTCGTCAACGATCAGGTTCTGCTTCATGTCGTAGGGACAAATCGCCTCGTCGTACCGTGATTCGTCGCCGCTGGCTTCCGCCACATACGTTCCGTGCGAGCTGTTCGTGAACACCAGCACATCGCCATCCTTGGCGGTGGCGATCAGTCGATCGAGTTCGGACAGGATCCGCAGTTTGGTCGCTTGCTTATCCAGCAGCACCGCAACGTTGTCTGCCTCGAAACCGAAACGTTCGACGAGTATCGCAGCCCACGCTTTGGCGTCGTTGACGCAGCCCTTGAGATCGGCACCTCGTACGGGATAGTCGTTGATTCCAACACATAGCGCGTGCTTCATCGATCCTCCTTTGGAAACCCCAGTCACATCATGCAACCCGGTGTCAAGCGATAGACGCGCCGGGTCGACCTGAGATACCGGTCGACCTGAGATACCGGTCGACCCGAGATACCGGTCGACCCGAGACATGTAGCCGTCTATTCTGAGTGCGGGTCCGGAGTCGGCCAGATTCCGACAACGCACCGAGGGAGATGTTGCGATGACGATTCAGGAACCAGTCGGCGTCGATCTGGCCCGTCGGATTTATGACTACGGGTTGACGGACGACGATTTCGGGCCTCGTCAGCACGGGCGCCGTGCCGACTCCAAGGCGCGTGCGGCGCTCAACGTGGCGTGGCCTGCAGGGTTGGCTCCTTCGCCCACGGAACTGCCAGACGAGCCTGACGAGTCAGACCCGCTGCCGCGGGCTGACGTGCTCGTCATCACCTGGACAGCGGCCGAGATGCTGGCACTCGCCGACACCCTCACGCCCGGGGTCAATCCTCGAACGAGTTGGTATCGATACGCCCGACATTTCGAGAGCTACCTGCCTGAGATCCGAGGAGGCGCGCCTGCCCGAGGCGTGCGAAGGCTCGGCTCGTACTACCCGACGACGATCGGCTCGAAGACCGTGCTGTGCGTCAAGTCGGAGTTGCACCTCAATCAAGACGGCGTCAAAACGGGTGCAGGGACGGCGACGTTGCCGGTCGCCCGGTTGATCAAGCAGATGTACGACGAAGTCCGCCCCAAGTTGGTGCTCACGGTCGGGACCGCTGGCGGGACCCTTCCGAACGCGGAACTCGGTGACGTGATGATCACCCGCGCCGCAAAATTTCGCTGCACACAGGAGTTTCGAAACGAGTCGTTCAGCAACACGTTGTACGTATCGAAGGCGTCGATCAAGCGTAAGCATCTGGCGACGGCCCGGGAGTTGATGACGGCGTTCGCCGCCAATCTGATCGAGCCAGATTTCGGCCCGCCGACCGAGTTCTACGATCTACACGGACCAAACCTGCCCGGCCATGTGAACCAGCCGAACATCTTGGTCGAGGGCACCAATTTTCCGAAGGGCTTGCCGATGTTGACCACGGACTATTTCGAGTTCGGCACCTCGACCAACGGGCTCGAGCAGCTTGGCTGCGGGGTTGAAATGGGTGACGCCGTGTTCGGACTCGTCGGCGAACAGCTCGGCGCGCTTGGCCCGAAGTGGCTCGTCATTCGCAACGCCTCTGACCCACGCATCAACGGCAATCTGCCTGTCGGCCCACCGCAGGCGTTGAACATGCAGGCCCACTGGGCTGTGTGGTTCTACGAGACGTACGGATATTGGACCAGCGTCAACAGTTCGATCGCCGCCTGGTCACAAATCGCCGCCTGACCTCAATCGTCCGAATTGTTGCGTCAACGAATGACGTCGAACTGCACCGGCGAACTGGGGCGCGGGTCGAGGCTCAACACCAGTAGCCCAGCTCGACCGGCTCGGTCGGCGAAGTCGTCGGTCGCGCTTGGTGGATTTTCCCCAGCGGGCGGCCTGATCGTGAGCGCCACGACGGGTTGATCGCCAGCAACGTCGGCGGCACGACGCAAGAGATCGCTATTGGCATCGAGATACCAGCCGTCGTGTTCGACCAACTCGCCTTGCCACACGGTGCTGCGCGAGTCACTGTGCGCATGGTCGAGAATTGCTCGGTACCGCTCGACCCATTCGTTGCCGTGGTCGGCGACGGAGTTGGTGACGAACTGTGTGGCAACGATCGGCACCACAACGTGCAGCGGGATTCCCCGTTTGCGCGCTTCGTCGAGAACGATCAGATCGGCACCAGCGGCGGGCGCAGAGACGACTCCGCTGGGTTGGAGTGCGTCGAACAAGCGACCAACACGCGCCGAGACGATGACGACCTGAGAATCTGGGAACCTCGCGTCAGAACGATCGAATCCGTCAATCCGGTTCCCGGCGTGGACGATCAGCACAACCGCAGGGTAACGCCATGATGGCGGTCCCACCGTCCGATGTCGACGTGTTCAAGATGACAATCGATCGATCAGGACTCGATCGATTGCCGTCCGGTACGACGCCTCATCACGCTGCGTCGACGTTGTGACCCGGACGTCTCCTGTCGGACCGACGCCAGCAGTGTGCACGAGCCCAGCCGGAGCGGGCAACGGGCCGACGAACGCGCCGGCGACCTCCAACGCCTTGGCCGTCGATGCCCATCGAGCCTCGTTGGACAGCGGAGCGACTGGGGGGAACACGAACACCGTCTTGCCGAGATGCCCAGCGGTAACGAGATGCCCGAGTTCCCAGGCCAATCCATCGGTCTCACCCGTCGCGACCGCGATGATCGCCGCCTCGTCCATCCGTTTCGAGACCTGCTCCATCCAACTGTCGTCCGACAGATGTTCGCGGGCGGCGCCGAGCGAGGCCAGCCGGCGACCGGGACGGCCTACCGCGACGACCGGACCAAATGTGCTCAGCTCCCATGCGATTGCTTCCTCGAACGGGTCGGTGCCGCGCAACGTGAACAGCTCCAACAGCGGTCGTCGGGCGGAAACAATCGACGGAAGTGGCACCTGATCGTCGTCGAACGACCGCAAGTACAGCGCCGCCGGGCGGCGGTCGGTGTCGAGCAGCGCGTGTGTCGTGGCCCGACTGAACGCTCGGGCAGTGCGAAAGCACGTCGCACCGATCACGGCGACCACGAAACCGCCGAGTGCGAAGGCCGTACCGACGCCGCGAGGCGACAAACTCAGGCGCTCCGACCAGCCCAACTGGGCGAGAGTCGGAGGCAGCACCAAGTACCGCAATCCCTTCAGAGCGAACCCGACGCCGAGCGCCAGGATCGCCAGAGCGGCCACACCCATGACCAAGCCTCCCCAACGGGGAGCCACGAACACCCGATGTTGAGCGTGCGGGCCGAAGGAAGCAAGCTCGCGACGTTGCCACCAGCGGGTGAACCCCAGCCCTGCCACCAACGCCGCCACGGCAACGACGACGCCCTGTGCACCAAAGTCGCCGGCGAGCGCGACGATGCCCACGTTGACGGCAACGAGTTGGCCGACGATCACGATCCGTCCACGGCGCCGCAACGCCTGCGCGTCGTCGTCAAGATCGGCGACAGTGGCCAGATCGGCGACAGTCACCATCGACGCCTCGACGGCTGGCAGCACATTCCAGCGCCGGCGCAGCCGCCGAGCCCGCCACCGCGACACCGAGAGCGATCCGCCGGCCGCCGCGCTCACGAGCACGCTGCACATCACCAGCCCGGGAACGGTCTCTGCGGTCGTCGGCAGCTCGTAGTCCGAGGAGTCACGACCGGGAAATCGCTCGTCGATACCGCGGGTGAACGCGACCGTGATTTTGACGGCAACATCGATCGGCAAGCGTGCGTCGGCGACCGCGATCACGCGATAGAAGAAGCGGCCGCGTCGGAACATCGTGCCGACCTCGTTCGTGCGAGATCCGGCGACGATCCATGCGAACACGTCGGGCACGCCTTCGAGTGATGTCAGATTCACCTGCTCACCGACGTTCTCCGATCGTCGCCTCGAGAGCATCAGTGCGGCGACAATGCCTTCATCGGCCTCGGTGACTTCGACGACCGCGGCGATCGACTCGTCTGCTGTCGCCCATCCTCGCAACGCCGACGCTGACATCTCGTTCATCAGCTGGGCAACCGAATCGTCGCTCGGTTGCTCGTCGACTGAGCGGGTCAACACCTCCACCAAACCGAAACCGGACGGTGCCCCATCGGGTAGCCCGGACTCGGGATCACTCTCGGCGATCACGATTCCACCCGCCCCGACGACTATCGACAGGCCTACGGTGATCGCCCCGACCCTCGGTCCGAATCGCACAGGTCAGAAGCCTAACCCTGATCGTTCATGCGTCTGAGGGGCGGCGCTGAGGCGCGTATCCCCGGAAAGGCTCTCCTGGACGGCCTTGCGGGCCTTTTTCTGGAGCGTGAGGACTCGAGCGGATAGGTCAACGTCTTCCTTTCTGGGTAACGATTGGTCGCCTCACCTAACGGCTCGGTCCTTCGTGTGAGAGCTCGCTGGACACAGGTCGTGGCTCACGCGGGCTTGCAGGCGTTGAGCTCGACCCCTCGAACAGCTTCGACATCAGCGAGTCCGACCTCCGACACTTCGCCACGCTCTTCGAGGAGCCCGACAACGACGAATTCGAAGGTGCGGCCATTCCGGACCCGCCGGCCGGTTCGAGCTCCTGGCGCGAGTGGGCGTCGGAACGCTGGCCGACGTCATCGGGCTGAGCGTCCGGCGCGCTCTGAGCGAACGCGCCCTCGACTACGACCCGGCGGTGGGGGCACTCTGTGTGCGCCGTCGAGATATCGAGCGGCGATACGAGTGTGTCTCCGATCCTTGCCGCAGTCGCACGGGGGATCAAGATTGCCGGATATCGGACGGATCGATCCGTGACGCTTCTCAGTCACCGATTCGACGGGTTACGCGGCCCGAATCGAGGACTAGGATCTAGTTGTTCGGGAACGGCCGGGAGAGGTTGAAGCCAATGTCTGACGAAGTCAAAGTGGGGCCGGCGTCTGAACTCACCCCCGGCACCGTGAAGGGTGCCGGCCGGTACGCCGTCGGCAACGCCGACGGCGAGTTGTTTGCGGTCACTCGGCGATGCCGGCACCTCAATGCTGACCTCGCCAATGGAAGCATTGACGAGGCAGGTTGTCTGGTGTGCCCATGGCACGGCTCGAAGTATGACGTGGCCACCGGCAAGATGGTGCTCGGACCCCAGGGCGTGTTTGCCAAGATCCCGGGCCTCGGCAGCGTTTTCAAGGCTTTGACGTCGGTGTTTCCGCTTGGACGCGGCCGAGTCGTCGAACGCGACCACACCCTCTACGTCGAATGATCCCGCTGAGACGGGACGATCATTGAGGGTCGGGGCTTTGGTTGCGCGGATAGCGGGTTGGTCTCAAGGCAAGTCGGCGGCGTCGATATGTGTCGACGCGGTTAGCCGAACGGGTTCAGTCGCTTAGTCGTTGACGTCCTTGACGAGGAACGAGATGTGAACGAGCGCTCCCACTTGGGGCCGCCGATCTAGGGAGCTCACCAACCACGCGTAGCGATGGACCCGATGACACAGATCGCGGCGCATCTGGAGCGTCTGGGATCGGACCGTGTGGCCGGTCCAGGGTGCTGCCGACCCCGGCGGATCACTGCTCATCACCGGGCGGCGCGAACCACCTTGACGGGGCGGTCGGCCATCGAGCCTGTGGAACCCTCGACGCTGGCGAACCCTGCTGCGATCAGCTTCGCTTCCACGGCCGCAGGGTCGATCTCGGTGAAGTGACGATCTCGGTGGGCCCTTCGCTCCTGCATATGCGCAAAGGCGGGGTGCGCTGGCGCGTCGAAGTCCTCGTCCACCAGCAGGAGCCGCCCACCCGCTCGGAGCACCCGCGCCAGTTCGAGGATCGCCGCATCCAGATCCGTCCAATGGTGCATGGTGTTCACCGTCCACACAGCGTCGATGCTGTGATCGTCGGCGGGGATGAACTCGGCGGAGCCGTCGGCCACGCGGATGGCGGTGCGGCCGCGCTGACCGAGTCGGCGCACTGCGAGGATGCGGCGCATATACCGCGTCGGGTCCACCGCCAGCACGGAGGCGCCAGCCTTCGCCGCTAACACGGTGGCCGGGCCCATGCCGGCACCCACATCCACAACACATTCACCCGGCTGTGGCGAGATGGCTCGAACCACCTCGCGACTGACCGGTGACCTCCACATCTTCGGCAACATCTTCATGTAGCGCACGAAGCCGCGCATCCCACGGTCCTGCTCATGGCCGTGCCCGACGTAACCCTGCGAACTCACCACGACATTCTGGCGCGCCCGACTTTGAATCGACTGACCCGAACCTCAGCCGCCGCACACCAACTCCTGACCCGACCCAACCGTGCGACGAAGCCGGCCAGCTGATCGCGGTCCATCACATCAGGATCACCAGCCAACAACACATCGAGTGTGTTGCGAACTCCGTTGTCATCCATCGTGCACCTCCCAAGATTGGTTCGTTGACAGCAACCATATCGCCTGTTCGAGACCTATGCAACATGTGTACGTTAGGTAATTGTCCAGTTTTCTGTTGAGTGCGACACGCGAACAGACCGCACCACCGTCATTCCCAATCGAGCTGCGCGGAACATGACCACTGTCGGTGATCACGGATCCCCACACCAGCAACCAGCGACCCGCAACCAGCGACCCGCTCCACACTGGACCGCCTCGCTGCACCCGAGTTCACGTTGCCTCGCGCGCAGTTCAAGGTTCTCGTGAACGATCGGTGCTAACCAACTGCGAACCAACGCTCACTACTTGCCTGGCGTGATCGAGGGTCGCCATTATTCGAGCACGCCATCTACTGACGACGACTAATGTTTCCGCCATCCACGGGCTAGGCGAACTGTTCCGATCGACCTAGAACGGTTGGTTCGAATCTGCACGAAGGAGGCAAGATGACCGACGGTGCCGAAACGGTTTTCGACGACGAGACACGCGTCGAGATCTCGCTGGTACACGGCAGCGTCGCAAATGCCGAATACCCGTTGATGATCGGCGGATTCGCCGGCGAACAGCTCGGCGGACTCGAAGGGTTCCTCGACCGCCAGTTCGGTGGCCTGCTCACATCGTGGTCGGAAATCGATCTCTACCCGCGTCAACTCGCAACAGCTCGCTTCATCGAACCCGGGCGAACAGCAGCGTCCGAGACCGAACCCACCGGTGCCTACATCATCGGCCTCGGCCCGATGATGGATGTCGGCCGAGACGAGCTGACATACGGCGTTCGCCAGGCTCTCGTCGACCGGTGCATGCAGCTCTACCGTGAACAGTCGTCGTCGATCGCCGAAGCGACCCATCTCGAGGTCGGTGTATCGAGCATTCTGATCGGCGTGCGCGAGGAGAACGGACTGCGTGTCGAGGATTCCGTCGCCGGGATCGTCGAAGGCGTGCTGCAGACGAACCTGGCATTGGCACGCTTTGAAGCGACGATGCCGGAATCCGGCCGGCATGTGCGGGTGACGGCCCTCGAGCTCATCGAACGATTCGCCGAGCGAGCCAATTTGGCTGCGGTCGCCTTGAGATCCCTGGCGACCGCTGTGCAGCTCAGCGAGGCATACGAATACCTCCGCACGATCACCGTCGAGACCCGCGCAGGCGGGTTGCCACTCGGGGCCACGCTGACTGAAACAGCACCGAGCTGGCGGCGGTTTCTCATTACTGCGGTCGAGCACGCCGGGGCACCGGCCGCGCACGACGCAGCCGTCATCGACGATGTCGAGCGGACACTCCTGCTCGATGTCGCCGTGCTCGGCCGCGATGCACGCGCCGATCGAATCAGGCACCGCCTCGACCGATCGATGGTCGATGCGCTCGTCGAGCACCTGTCTGCTCACAGTGGAGACATCCGGACGGCGGCGACTCTCTACGACCAGCTCATCCCGCACGATTTGCGCAGTGAGTTCCAAACCACCTCTGGCATCCAGTTCGTCGTCGACCCGACCACCGCCAGCTATCCCTGGGAGTTGCTCGGGGCACCGCGCCCGTCCGAGCGACGCCAGGCGGGCGGCGCCTTCGGTGGGGCAATCCGACAGTTCACTGAATCGGACGATCGGCGGCTCAATCCGGAGCGCGCGGGCTACGGCGGGGCGCTCTTGATCGCAGCCGGAAACGTGCCCGGCGAACAAGAACTGCCGGCGGTCTACACCGAGGCCGAGACCGTGGCTGGAGTGCTGAAGAAGGCACTGCCTGGCAACGTGACGGTGCTCGACGACCGACGCCGCGAACTCGACCTCGTGCGGTTGCAGAACGAGCTATTCGGTGACCACCAGGTGCTCCACATCGCCAGCCACGGCGTGTATGAGGAAGGCCGCCCCGACGCGACCGGTGCGATCCTGTCGTCGGGAGGCATGCTCACCGTCGACACGGTGCGACAGCTCCGGTTCGTGCCTGACGTCGTATTCCTCAATTGCTGCAGCCTGGGGCGGATCGGGATGAATCGTGTCGCTGCAGGGCTGGCCCGCGAGTTCATGGCAATCGGCGTGCGGGCCCTCGTGGCAGCAGCGTGGCCAATCGACGACACTGCAGCGTGTGCGTTCGCCGAGACCTTCTACGAAGAGTTGATCGCCGGCCGTCCGCTGGGTGACGCAGTCACCCGTGCCCGAAACCACAGTGCCGAAGTCGGCGGACGTGAAACGTGGGCTGCCTACCAGTGCTACGGAGACCCTGGGTTCGTGCTGCGGGGTGCCCGCCCGACACTCGGAGCGGCCGTCACAGCGCCGGTGAGCGATTCCGATCTTGTCGCCCGCCTCGACACACTCGCTGTCCGCACGTCAGACCTCGGTCGGCCAGGGCGCGGCGGTGTGCACGACCGACGCCAGCGGTTGCTGGCGACATGGAACGAACTCGCACACTGGATCGACGGGCGGCCAAGCTTGGCGACGAACGGTCCGATCCAACGTCGGCTCGCCACGATCGCCCGAGATCTCGCCGAGTACCGCTCGGCCGCCGATCGCTTCCGCCAGTTCGTGATCGACGATTCCTCCGGGACTCCGATCGTCGGCGCGACGTCCGACACGACGTCGGTGGCCGATCTCCAGCAGACGGCCAACTGCCTCACCCGCGCTGCGCAGCGGGCAGCTCGCAGCGCTCCGCCCACGGCCAATGCGGTCGAGCTGAGCGCGATCCGCGCCGACATCGACCTGGCGATCGAACTCGCCCGCGCTGCGGCGGATCTGCTACCCAACCGGGAGAGTCTCGGCGTGCTGGCAAGCGCGTTCAAGCGAGCTGCCACAGTCGATGCTGAACGACGCACAAGCCTGCTCACGGAGGCTGTTGCGTCCTATCTACGAGCCGACGAACACGAGACCCACGATCGCTTTGGCGCCGAGAACGCACTCCAGTTGGCACTCATCATCGGAGGCGAATCGGCGCAGTTGGCCCGCGCCAAACTCGCCGGCCAGGAGACGGCGCCGTCGCAGCCACAACGCGACACTGTTGACAATCAACGAGCCAGACTGATCGATCAGCGACGGGCGGACCCGCTCGAATTCTGGAGTCGGGCCGACCTCGGCGACCGCGCTGTGACGTCTCTGATTGCGGCTGACGACGACGACGCTCGCGCTGCCGCGACGGGCGAACTCACGACGGCCTACGAGCACGCCTTTGCGTCGCGTTCGACCTGGTCGGAACGCCAGAGCTCGCTCGATCATCTCGACGACCTCGCCGCATTGTTACCAGAGGACGATCCACGACGGCCGTTCCTCCAGCGCGCCCGTCGTGACCTTGAGAAGTGGGAGGAGGTGTACGTCGAGGAGACAGTTGCTGCTCCGCCCGAACCATCGAAAGTCGAGAAGCGCGTCCCGCCGGTAACGCCCGGTGCCGCCAGCGGTCTCAGCCTCACCGCGTTTCCAGCGTCGTGCGGTGATTGCCTCCTGCTCCAGTGGGACGTCGATGGTGCCGCTCACCGCATGCTCGTTGATGGCGGGATGGACAGTGCCTACCCCGGTGGGCTTGGGGCATTCATCGCCACGCTCCCCGATCGTCGGTTGGACGTCGATGTCGCAGTGGTCACCCATATCGATCTCGACCACATCAGCGGAATGATCACAGCGCTCCGATCCGGCAACTTGGTTGCGTCCGATGTGTGGTTCAACGGACTCGATGAGATCCGGGCGTTGACCCGCGGCCCCCGCCACGGCGACGAATTCACGGCGTTGTTGACACCCGAGCGTCGCAACCGGCCGACGGAAGGACGCGCCATCGTCGTGCCAGACGATGGTCCGCTGCCCTCGTACCAACTCGCTGGCGGGCTCCGTTGCACAGTCCTGTCACCCTCGTTCGACCGATTGCGCCGACTGGAAACAACCTGGATCAGCGGCACCCGAGGGGAGACTGCCGACCCGATCGGGGACGTGTTGCGGCGCTTGGGTGACGACACAGAACGCAGTTCGTCGAGGAGGTTCGGTGGCGACTCGAGCGTCGCCAACGGGTCGAGTATCGCGCTGCTCGTCGAACTGGCTGACGCCAAGCTCCTACTCACCGGCGACGCGTATGCCGGCGACCTCGAGAAGACAATCAAGCGGATCCTGACCGAACGAGCAGTTGAGTGCCTCACAGTCGATGTGTTCAAACTGCCCCATCACGGCAGCATGGGCAATATCACCGATCAACTGCTCGAGTTGATCGAGCCGGCGACGATCCTGATCTGTACCGACGGGTCGCGATTCGACCACCCAGACATCGAGACGATCGACATGCTCCGGCGCCACTATCCGCAGGTGCCGATCCAGTTCACCGACGACTCCGAGGTGATCCGCTCGCGCGCCTCGCATGCAGGGTCGACACCACCCGTTTCGACACCGGTGCGGCTGGAGTGCTGATGCCAAGGGCTCTGGTGCGCGATTCGCTCTGTGGCGAGAAAATGGATACGAGCCTTTTGCGTCCTGCTCTATCATTCCGGCTGCAGGATCGGAGGTGCCAATGAGAGTCTTCGTCAGCTACGCACGGAACGATCGAGAGGCCGTCGATGCGTTGCTTCAGGACATTCGCCGTGCGCGCCATGAAGTCTGGGTCGACGAGGAACTGACCGGCGGTCAGGCGTGGTGGGAAACGATTCTCGGGACGATCCGGGGCGCCGATCTATTCGTCGTTGCCCTGAGCCCCAACTGGCTGAAGTCCCGCGCATGTGCCGCAGAACTGGAGTACGCAACCGGCTGCAATCGCACGGTGCTCCCGGTCATGCTTGGCCGCGTCTCTCCGCAGCTGACGCCACCGGTCATCGCTAACGTGCAGATCCTCGACTACCTGGAACGGACGCCCGACGCGGCGATCAGCCTCGTGACAGCGCTCGCTACCGCTCGGCCCTCGCTCCCGCTACCGGACCCACTGCCGATCCCTCCGGTGGTCCCGATGTCGTACATGAACACGTATCGGGAACGGCTCGACGAACTCAGCTTGTCGCTCCAACAGCAGTCACTCCTGCTGAGCGAGTTGCGTTCCCATCTGTCCGACGACGACGACCGGGAGACAGCAGCTGAGCTGATTCATCGTCTCCGTCGTCGAGGCGACATCACCGAATCAGTCGGCAAGGAGATCGATGCGGTGTTGGCCTCGCTGAAGAGCGCGACCGCAGGTCTGACTGAACCGGCGACCACAACAGGTTCGGCCACAGCAACTTCGGCGTCGACGATCCGGCCGCTCGCCAACACCGGCGCAACAGCGGCCCCGGCCGCCTGGCATCCCGATCCGTACCGACGATTCGAGCAGCGATATTGGGACGGCTCGGCATGGACGGAACACGTTGTCTCGGGAGGCCGCAGGAGCATTGATCCACCGAGTGCAAGTAGTCATGCGTCGAGCGCGCAGATGACGTCGGCACCGGGTTCGACCTCCGTATCCAGCGCGTCCGGCGCGTCCGGTGCGTCCGTGGACGGACCGTGGGAAACCGGAATCTATGTGCTGCTGATCCTGGCCACCGTGTTCTGCGGCATCGCCGGAGTGATCGTCGGAGCGATCAACATCAAGAAGCCGGCTCGGCGTTCACAGGCCCAAGTCTTGCTGGTCCTCGGCATCGTCGCGATGCTCATCTCATTCATGTACGTCGCGTCGGCAAACTGAGCCCGCAGCGTCCGCTCGTAGGGACCTTTCGCCATTAGTCTCCGGCGATGGCGGTCGTGCTGATCACGGGATGCAGTTCTGGGTTTGGACGGGCCGCCGCAGTGGCTTTCGCACAGCGCGGCGATCAGGTGGTTGCCACCATGCGTGACCCGTCGCGGGCCACGGCCAACGGAGGCACCGCCGCCGGGCTCGACCGGGTCGATGGCGTCGTGATCGATCAACTCGATGTGATCGACGCCGAGTCGCGGGCCGGTGCCGTGGCTCGTACGCTCCAGCGATTTGGCCGCATCGACGTGCTGGTCAATAACGCCGGCATCTCGGCGCTGGGGCCCGCCGAGGAGATGCCCGATCAGGTCATGCGGCACCAGTTCGAGACCAACTTCTTCGGTCCCTTCGCCCTCATGAAGGAGGTGCTGCCCTCGATGCGCGCCAACGGGACCGGGCGGATCGTCAACATCACCTCGATCGGCGGTCTGGTCTCGTCGGGCTTCTACAGCGCCTACTGCGCCACCAAGCATGCCCTCGACGCGATCTCGCTCGGCTTGGACATCGAGCTCCAGCCGTTCGGGATTCGGGTCGTGACGGTGGTACCGGGGGGCCACAACACGTCAATCGTGGCCAACCGTGTCACCGCCGAGCGCCCCGACACCGTGTATTCCCGCGCAAGGGTGGCGATCGACGCCTACGAGGCCAGGATGGTTGGCAAGGAGGACCTGACCCCGGTGACCGAAGCGATCCTGGCCGCCGCAACCGACGCCGAGCCCCGAGTCCGGTACCTCGTAGGTTCTGGGACGGCCGAACTGTTGGTCCCGATCGTGGCAGAGGGCGAGAAGATACACGCCGCGCTTCGAGCCCGCGACTCCGACTGAGGGTTGCCGACTGAACATCTGTGACACCTACCGGTCGAGGAGCGATGTGACCGTGTCACAGATGCCGACGTCGTCGTAGCCGTGCTCGTGGTAGAGCTCACCCGGAGGGCCGATCACCGAGAAGAGATCGGGGATGCCGAGCCGGACCAGACGGCAGGCGATGCCCGCATCGGCAATGCACTCGGCGACAGCGGAACCGAGGCCGTTCGTGATCAGGTGATCCTCGACGGTGACGATCAGGCCGGTTTCGGACGCAGCTCGCCGGACGGCCTCGGCGTCGAGCGGCTTGATGGTGTGCATGTCGATCACTCGTGCGCAGATCCCGTCACCCGCCAGGCGTTGCGCAGCAACGAGCGCGCCTCGCAACATCGTGCCAGTCGAGATGATCGTGACATCGTTGCCTTCGACGTTGCCTTCGACGACGCTGACCGCTTTGCCGATCTCGACCGCGTACCCCTCTGGATAGATGATCGGATCGTTGCCGCGGCCGAGGCGGATGTACACCGGGCCGGGAATTGCGTATGCCTGCTCGACGAACTGGCTGAGATGCAACGGATCGCTAGGCGCAATCACCGTCATGCCGGGCATCATCCGCATCGTGCCGATGTCCTCGATACCCGAGTGCGTGGGACCGGCGACGCCACCGCTGAGACCGCCCATCGTGCCGACGATCTTCACTGGCAGGTTCGGGTAGGCGATGTCAGTGCGAACCTGTTCGTGGGCACGCATCGACGCGAACGCGGCGAACGTGGTGGCGAACGGGATCTTGCCGGAGAGCGCCAGCCCGGAAGCGACACTCATCATGTTCGCCTCGGCGATCCCGACGTTGAAGAACCGCTCGGGATAGGCGTCCTTGAAGCCCTTGAGCGAGTGCGAGAGCATGAGATCGGCGGTCATGGCAACGACTTCGGGATGCTTGCCGGCGAGCGCGACCAGTGCCGCCCCATAAACCTCGCGAGCGTTGGCGGAGCCCGCCGAACCGTCGATCGCCTTGATGATTGCCGGGTCGATATTTATGTCGAGCCGACTCATCGCGCCGCGACCCTGTGCGCCACGAACTGCGCATCGAGTTCCTCGTAGCACTGCTGCAATGTGGCTTCGTCGATCTGGCCGCTGTGCCATTTGGTGGTGTTTTCCATGAACCCGACGCCGCGCCCCTTGATCGTCTGGGCGACGATCACCGTCGGGCGGTCGGTCGTCGACGGCGGGAGACCATCGACAACACCGACGAGGGCTGCCATATCGTGACCGTCGACATTCACGACGTGCCAGCCGAATGCGGCGAACTTCTCGTCGACCGGGTTGACGCGCATCACGTCATCCTGTCGACCGTCCATGCACATGTCGTTCTTGTCGACGAACGCCACGATGCTGCCGAGCCGGAAATGGGCGGCTGCCATCACGGCCTCCCAGACCGAGCCTTCGTTCAGTTCGCCGTCACCGATCAGGGTGACGACCCGGTTCGTTCGGCCGTCGAGACGAGCGGCGAGCGCCATCCCGGTGGCGATCGACAAGCCATGCCCGAGCGACCCGGTCGACGCCTCGACGCCAGGTAAATGGTTCCGGCACGGATGCATCCCGAAACGACTCCCTAGCGCACCGTACGTATCGTAAATCTCCTCGACGTCGAAGAACCCACGGTTCGCCATCGAGATGTATAGGGCTCCGGCGCCGTGGCCCTTACTGAGCACGAACCGGTCGCGATCAGGCCATTCCGGCCGCGCCGGATCGACCCGCATCAGGTATTCGAAGATCACGGTCATCAAGTCGGTCATCGAGAGATCACCACCGATGTGCAGGCTGGTTCGGTTGGCGAGGCGCAGCAGCCGCTTGCGCATCTCGAGCGCCTTGTCCTCGAGGCGCTCGACGGTCCGCTCAAGGGTGAGGTGTTCAACGGTAGTGGGGTCTGCCATTGCAGCGTCTCCGCCTTCGTTCGTTGCTGGTCGCGTATCCGGATCGATGTGTGGATGTAACCACGCCGGTGACACCGATCACGTGATCGGGTTCGCCGCTCGAAAACCAGACGGGCGGCCGTTGAACGCCGGTCGACTACCGTCCGTGGCATGTTCCACTTTGACGGACAACTGTTCCACGTCGGGATCCGTGTGACGAATCTGGCGACAGCGATGGAGGAGATCAGCGCCTCGTCGGGCGTGTCGTGGACATCGGTTCGAGACTGGCCGATGGATGTGTGGCTGCCGGGTCGCGGTTACATCACGATGGAGATCGCGCTGACCTTCTCGACCCAGGGACCGGTGCGACTCGAGTTGATCCAGGGCGAGGCCGGTACGCCGCTCGATGCCAGCGTGACACCGGGTACGCATCACCTTGGCTACTGGGTCGATGACCCCCCTGCCGAGACTGAGCGCCTACTCGCGCAAGGCTGGACGCTCGAAATGGCTGCGGCCGCCCCGGAAGACGGCTACGGACGGTTCACATACGTCAGGTCACCCGCCGGCCTGCTCGTGGAGCCCGTCGCAGCCGCCAGCCGCCAACGGTTCGAGGCGTGGTGGGCAGGCGGAACCCTCGCCGCCCCACCGAGCCCAACCTGACCTGACCTGACCTGTTGCCGAGTGCAACTGACTGATGTATGTTGTGCCTGGCACGGAGACGTCGGCGAGTGTGGCGTGTTCGAGCAACGTACATGCGGTGAGCGGGCTGCAATCAGAACGAGCTGATGCTCAACGCCTCACCTCGGCGCGGTGATTGTCGACCTACGGCGATCGTCCCGCGGCTCGCCGTGCGTGTCGCCTTTCAGGGCTCACGATCGGAGCACGAGCCAGCTTTACCTCGACATCTCGAACAAGGCGGACACAACATGTGGTTTCGAAATCAGGTGCGGCGGAGCGTCACCATGGCAGCGGTGGCGACGGTCACGATCGGAATCACCGGTTACGTGGCTGAGGCCACCAGTGCGCGCGTTGCAGCTCGAGTTGACATCTCTCAATGGGCGAAGGAGGGCCAAAACGGCACGACCCTCTTGAACCTGCGCGCAAAGTGTCAGTCGGGCCACGTCGTTCAACAGCTCGTTATGGGCTACTCGCAGGGCGACGTCGACTACGACCAACCGACCCAGGTGGATCTGGTCTGCGACGGACGTTGGCATCGTCTCCGGGTGAGTGCTCCCGGGGGCCTCGAGCCCGGCCCGGCGGACGTCACGGCACGACTAACGGTCATCGACGCGGTCACCGGTGTCGCCGCTCCACAGGCAGTCGATACTCAACGCGTGTGGGTGGAGCCGGCAGCGAAGGTTGCCGTCAAGCGGCACGTCCGCCTCAATGACGACGGCACGGCGTCGGTCACCGCGTTCGTGCGGTGCGACCAGCCGTGGATCGTTCAGGAACTCGTGCTGAGTCTGACCCAGGGTGCCGGCGGCGGTTCCGCGTTCCAGACCGACGGCATCGCGTGCGATGACCGTTGGCACACCGTGGTGCTCAACATCACTCCTGGCCAGGTGCCATTCTCGGCGGGCGAGGCGCAGGTCCAGGCCTACTTCACGGTGCTCGATCCGTTGTCGTTCGATCCCGTCGCACAGGCGCAGGCCACGGCGACGGTACGCCTTCGCCGTCCGTCGTCGGGTTGACGTTGTCCGGAACGATCGGTCTGGACTTCCCTGTCGAGATGCCGGCCGTTCGGACACGCGGATCACGTCGCGCCCCAACTCGCGATCAACCAGCGGCGGCCTGCATGCCCCGTGCGATGGCTGCCTCGGTCTCGGCGAGGAGGTCGGTCGGGCTGAACTGGATGAACTCGGTGCCTGCTGTGACTGAGGGTGTGTGTCCCGGCGCCATGTAGAAGGCGGCGCCCGCCTCGATCACCTCCTCGTGATCGGCGTAACGGACCGTCATGCTGCCCTTGGTCAAGACGCCCCAGTGCGGGCATTGGCACATTCCGTTGGGCAGGCTGGCGAGCATCGGCGCTAGGTCAAAGTCCTGACGAATCGTGACGAAGCTGACGGTGTAGTCCTCGAGTTCGCATGATCGATCCTCGGCGATATCGAATTCCATCGTGATGGGTGTGGTCTGCTTCGATGCTGTTGCCATGGCTGCTCCTCCTGATGCCCACGACCGGGTTGGCAAGGGCTTGATCACAATGTACGAATTCGACGGGATGCCGTCATGAGGCATTCGCCTCATCTTCGGACCAGTAGTGAAAGCCACCAGTACGATCTGTGCGTGGGGAACTCCCAGGAGGTCGCAACGGTTCGGTTGGCCGAGCTCGTCGCCGCTCTCTCGCTCGGGATCGATCTCGGTTTCGGGCAGCCGATGGAGCACGTGTTGCGGCAGTGCCTGATCGCCTTGCGTCTCGCAGAGCGGATCGGGCTCGACGAGGAGGCACGAGCCGCG
>JANPLQ010000016.1:0-40395 GCA_031422395.1 Ilumatobacteraceae bacterium
CGGCGTGACCGCCAACCACAACCCAAGATTCACGATCCCACCAACCGCAGCACTCGGATTCACATCAGGTACCGGGACCTCGATCAACTCCTCCGCCCGATCACGAACCGCCCCGATCAGATCAGCGGCCTGAATCCCGGCAGGGACATACCGAAACGTGGTCTGATCAGGGCACGACACGACATACAGACGATGCTCGACACCGTTGATGATCTTGACCGCCTTGGCACCCAAATCGGGTTGCGTATCACCGTCGACAGGGGGCTGACCACCCCACCCGATCAAGTCCCCGACCGTCAACCACGTCCAACCACACCGAGACCCACCCCCACCCGAGTACACCACCGGCACCGAAGAAGCCACCACAGTCACCGTCCCAGAACCAGAATCCGACGTGCCGCCGCTGTATCCCGATGCTGAAACCGTTGCGGGAATGAGAGCCGCTGTGATGCCAAGAGCAAGAGCGCTTCGAGTCAACCGGTGCTGGTTCAGCATTTCGCGACCCCAAGCTCCTCGTCGAGCAGTCGGCCACCTTCGAGCTTCCACACTCCGTCGATCAAAACGACGGTGCTAGCGCTCGTGATGGTAGCCACCGCGTCATTGAACACTATCGGTTGCCCTCCGGGCACAGCCGGAGGTTCCACAATCATCGCTGCATCGATACGGCACATTTCAATCGCAGCCGAAGTTGAATTTTGACCGTTGGGAAGCTCAGGAGGACGGGTTAGAACGATTGAGTTCTTGATGTCTGGGTTGGCCTGAGTGACGAAACCATCGACGAGCAATTCATCCAGGAATACAATCAATCCCGCGAGAGCCGGACCGGTGAAGTACCTGTCAGCGAGATCCCGTGCGTGTTGTGATCCAGGGTCCAAACCCGCCTCAAGGAGTGCGGCTTCTCCGGCGTTCAGGTCCCGTTGGATTGCTTCTGCTAGGGATAGTTCGACAACCGGGACCGTCGTGGTACTTGTCGTCGTGCTCGTCGTCGTGCTCGCGGTCGTTGTGCTCGTGGTCGTCGGTGACGATGATTCGACTGGCAGTGGATCCGTCGTCTCGGTTGGCAGCGTGACAGTTGTTTCCGGCGGGGGCGGGAGTGTTGTCGGTGCGGCCTCGTCGCCACCACTGCACGCTGCGATGGCGAGCAGCGCCACGCAGGTCCATCCGGGGCGCTGGAGCATGAGCCGAGATCGTACTTGCACATCGAGAGTGGGGGCACCGAAATTGTTGAAAGGGAAATGAGCTGTGTCTGGCTGAACGCGACATTTGCTGAGTTGATTCACTTTCGGTGCGACCGGTCAGTGTCTGCCCACTGGTCGAACAGGGCCAAAAGCTCGGTTTCCTCCCAACCCAGCAGCCCGTGGATCGGGCGCCCGCCCGGTGCCAGATCATCGAGCGGCAGGCGGGATCACGCGCCCGACCTACCCTGCAACGCCAGCTGAGCACTCGTGTTCGGCCCGAGTGGTCGTCAGGTCGGCTCACGGAGATTCGGGCATCTATTCGTTTCGAGGCGCGCCGCGTCGCCTCAGTCGAGGGCGATTCCATGAGTCGTTCGGAGATGGGAGATGTCACCGTGGTCGTCGCCCGTCGTGGCCGTTCCCTCGCGCTCGAACATCAGTATTCGCGTGCCCTCCTCGGCGCGAGGGAAATGCTCGGTCGCACGAGGAACAGTGAAGACGTCGCCTGGGTCGAGCACCACCGTCTCATCTCGCATCTCGATCGTGAACCGCCCGGACAAACACATGAAGAATTCGTCGGTATCCCAGTGCGAATGCCACCCGTGGTCACCTTCGACCTTCGCGATTCTGACCTCGTAGTCGTTGATCCGAGCGAGCACACGCGGTGCCCAGCGATCATCGAACCGATCGAATGCTTCATCGATATTTGCCGGCGTGCTCATTCCAACAGTATGTCCTCGCCCTTCGGCTCCGCCGTTGTCGACGTTTCAGTCCGTCCCCCTGTCGACCTCGACGCGCCGAACCCGTTCCGCACCTGCGGGCGAGCGTCCTCGATCACCTGCTGAGCATCGCTCGCGCCTCAATGACGAGCGGCACCTATGGGTTATCAGTCCTCGCCAACGCAGTGCACGATCGTCGGCCCGTCGTTGTGCGACTCGACCCGATACGCGACCTCCTGCCCGGGCGGAAGCCGCGCCAAGTCCTCGCCCATCGGGATAGTCACCGAGATTGGCTATGTTCCGCGCCACCTGACTGGTATAACGGCGATGCCGGCTGATCGCGTGTCGCGGTTTTCCAACCGTGATGACTGCGAGTGGGAAGGGTTCGGCCGCGCGGTCTGTGTCTTGGCGGTCGCCGAACTTGAGTACGAGCGTGTGCCTCGTTGAGTTGCTACGGCTCTGGGATGTCTTGGATCGCCAGCGCGTTGTGCGCTTGTCGATTCAATAGAAAAACTTGACATAATCCTAACGTACGCATGTTGCGAACGGTTCAAATGTTCGATAGGTTGCTGTCAACGAACAACTCTTGGGGAGGTGCACAATGGATGACAACGGAGTCCGCGACACACTTGATGTGTTGTTGGGCGCTGATCCTGACGTGATGGACCACGATCAACTGGCCGGTCTCGTCTCCCAGTTGAGTCGTATCAGGAGTTGGTGCGCGGCGGTGGAGGTTCGTGCCAGTCGCCGAACCCGTCAACTCGCCGCCGAAGGCCACTCCGAATCCGCCGCCGCGTTGTTGAGTGATGCTGGACGGTGTTCGTCGAAAGATGCTCACACGGCATCGGAGCGGGAGACGATTTGTGGGGTGATGCCCTCATTCGAAGACGCGTTAGCGGCTGGTGCGGTCACCGCAGCACACGTAGATGCGTTGGCTGCGGCGACCCGCAACCTCAACGACCAACTGCTCGCCGAGTTCGCAGCCTGCGAAGCCGATCTGCTCGCCGACGCTGGGAACCAGGGAGTCGACACGTTCGAACGTGGGTGTCGTGACCTGGCACGTCATATCGCTGCCCAGGCACGTGCCAACTCTGACGTCGACGAGTTGGACGAGCAACGCAAGAACTCGTCGGTCAGGCGGTGGACCGACAAGCTGACCGGGATGCGCAAGACATTGCTGTCACTCGACCCTGTCCGTGACGCCGAACTGTGGACCGCCGTGAATGCCAAACTCGCTTCACTGCGTCAAGCTGACAACAACGGCACACCTTTTGATCAACTCCAAGTCGAAGCGTTCATCGCCACGGTCGCTTCGGGTGATGCCGTGTCACGGGTTCCGCAGGTCGGTGTGCTGATCGACTACCGAACGATCTGCGACGGGTTACACGCCAACAGCATCTGTGAACTCGACAACGGGACACCGATCCCAGTCTCGACGGCACGTCGGTTGTGTTGTGACGCCAACGTGTTCCCAGTCGTACTCGGCGGTGACGGCGAAGTCCTCGACGTCGGACAATCCGCACGAACAGCCACCCCAGCGCAACGTAAAGCGTTACGGGCAATGCATCGCACCTGCGCTCACCCAGGATGTCGAACCGTGATCGATGACTGTCGGATGCATCACATCGAGTTCTTCCGCAACGGCGGCAACACAGCAGTCAACAATTTGTTGCCGCTATGCGAAAGGCATCACCACCTCGTCCACGAAGGCGGCTGGCGATTGACCATGACATCCGGACGGGTCGCCACCTGGCGACGACCAGACGGCACGATCTGGCACACCAAACCAACCATCGACCGGCAACCCAGCCAACGACCCAGCTGCCTGACCGAACCTGTCGAACAACACCAACCGACACTCTGTTAGATCGTCAACCCAAGGACGGCAGACCCCGAGATTCGGGGCGCTTCGGCGCGTCCGAAGACCGACTTGTATTGCGTCCGACGTCCGACACCCCGACGAGATACACGGCCACGCACCAAGCAGCGGCGCACAGTCGCGTCAAGGCTTGCATAGGGGTGAGCGACTAGCGGAGACGTTCGTTGTAGCCGGACCGGCAGTTGCGTGAACAACGACTTCAGCCGCAGCGCCACGGCACGCAGGCAAAGGGTCTCTTCGGCGTAGCTCTGCACGCGCTTGGATGACTGCCAAGTCAACAGTTCAGCCCCGGACAGCTCCGGATCCCGACTTTCGGAGATAACGGCACCAGCTCAGGATGGTCCTTCAACAGATCATCGACCCGGGCGCAAAGCGCGGTCGCAAGGGTGTCCAGATCGGCGTCCATCAAGGCCTCCAAGGTTGTGTTGGTTCGCAACGCCGATCATGGACGCCCCGCACACCTCACACGCGGACCCTCACCCCTTGGAATAAGCCGTCTCGCCCTGATCGTCCATCAGAAAGTCCCGTTCATCGGGTCTGCGTGGCTGTTTCGGTGTGATCGGCTGGCGGCCCGGTCGAGTGTCGGTGTGCAACGGGGCCAGCTCTCCACACCACGGAACCGCTCCCGACGACGTCGGCCCGAGCTCTACCCAGGGTTACCGAATCTGCCCAACTCCCGCAAGCCTGCATCGGCCACAACATGTGTCCGCCGGCACCGACGATCACGCCGTTCCGGTTCACTTCGCGAGTGTCCTCCTGGTCGGTGTCCTGGATGTGTCGCCAACAAGAAAGCCAGGCAGGGAGGGAGGGCCATTCCGCAGATACGCCCTCAGCGCGACTCAGACTGGTGAACGATCAGGGTTAGTCGACCGGCGTGAAGATCAGGAATCTTGGGCTCTGCCAGGCGAGTTCGTACGACGCTGGATCGCCGAGCAGCTCTACAGCACGCTTGGTGGCGGGTTCTACGACAATCACGACGAGATCGAGGTCGGGCGGGATCGGCCGATAGTCGTCGAACTGAATCGCAAGCAAGCCTGTCTCGAGTGTCATCAGGCGCGCTTTCGGCGCGGCGATCACATCGCCTTCGTCTGTCAAATCACGCACGGCGTCGAACATGGCGATCGCCTCCGGGTGTGTCGGACCCCACTCGACTTGTCCCGATTCGACGAATCGATCGACGTTCTGAAGACGGGTTCGTGCGTGAACAATGTTGGCGAGAGCGATCAGCGACACAAGCACGGTGACCAGGCACGTCGCAGTTCGAGGGCGACGAAGCCAGCGAATCGCGGTGAACACGGTGATCAGGCCCAGCAGAAGCAGCAACGGTCCGATCGTGCAGACGTACCGGTTGATCGCCGACCGGAAACTCCCGCCGATCACGAACGCCGTCACGAGATACGCCGCAAGGTGAGCGTCTCGGCGACGGTGAGCGGACAGCGCAAGACCGATCCCGATGTATCCGAGCAGCAGGTAGATGGCGACAACGAACCATCCCCAACCGACGCTTCCGAGCACGGTCGGGTCGGCCACCGACGGGCTCTTGAAACCCGAGATCTCGGCAAGGTTGCGGAACAGTTTGGCCCGCAAGTGCCACACATTGCCGATCCCGGTTCCGGCGTACTGCGGTACCAGCGTGCTCGGCAGGATCACCTGCAGTGCTGTAACCACACCCAGCCCGGCGGCGTGCGGTAACGCCAGCCTCGCGACCAGCCGCCGAACTTCGGGGGCACGAAGCCGCCATGGGCGAGTATCCAAATCGAACAGCGCCACGAGTTGCGCACCAGCGATCGCGGCGAACACTGCAAGCCCTTCACGACGGACGGTGAAGGCTGCCGCCGCCAACACACCGATCAGCACCAGTGGCGCCCATCGGCGGCCGTGTTCGACAAATCCACCCGAGCGAGCGATCCGGTCAAGCCCGACGAGGGCGACTCCCGTGACTGCGAGGAACGGCCACTCTGACTGGATCAGTTCAGTCCAACTCAGCAGCAACGGCGTGATCGTCACCGCCACGACGCCGACGGTGGCAGGTACCTGACCGATTCTCGGTTTGGCGAGCGCGTACCAGCAGCAGGCGAACACACAGGCGCACAGCATCGGCACGATCGCCAGACGGTCGACATCGCTGCCGACGACGGCGACGAACGGTGCCAACATCAGCGGGAACCCCCACGGGTAGAGCGGAGGACTGAATTCGGCTCCTGCGGAGTTCTCGACGGCGAAGCGGTTCTCGTCGAACACACGGCCGGGGTGCCCATCGAGCAGGCCTTGTGCCTGGCGGATGTAGAGCGCCCAGTCGTCACCCCACCAGTGGCCAGGTCGACGTGTTGCCAACATCAGGGCAGCGATTGCCCCCACCAGGATCGCCAGCACCGCCGGCCCCGCGTAGGGGCGCAAGCGCGCTATCCGCGTCAGATGCCACTCCCGAACTGACGGTCACCGGCATCGCCGAGGCCCGGCACGATGAAGGCATGCTCGTTGAGGTGGTCGTCGACGGCGGCGGTGACAATGTGCACGTCGAGGCCCTCGTCTCGTAGTCGTTGGATGCCTTCGGGGGCCGCCAGCGCACAGACCACGGTGATCGGGGTTGGGGCACCTCGCTCGGTCAGCAGGGCGATCGTGTGAACGAGCGACCCGCCAGTTGCCAGCATCGGGTCGATTACGATCACCGGCCGACCCTCCAACGATTCGGGCAGCCTGTTGACGTAGGGCCGCGGCTCGAATGTCTCCTCGTCACGTGAGATCCCGATGAAACCGACATCGGCACCCGGCATCAGTTCCTGGGCGGCGTGTACGAAACCGAGCCCGGCCCTCAAGATCGGCACGATCACGGGCTGAACGGCGAGCCGACGCGCCGGAGCGGTAGTGATCGGGGTCTCGACGGTGCCGTCGACAGTCGCCAGCGACTTGGTCGCTTCGGCCAACAGCAGCGTGCCGATCCGTTCCAAGTTGTTTCGAAACATCGAGTTCGGTGTGTCGCGGTCGCGGATCCGGGCCAACGAGTCGGCGACCAACGGATGTTCGACAAGGGTGACGGTGACCGTCATCAGATTGCTCCCAGCGATTGTTCGGCGTGCAGTAGTGCATAGCGCGGCTTGATCAACCCGTTGATCACTCGAAGCCGTTCCGGGAAGGGAGCGAACGCTGATTTCATGGCGTTGATCGTGAGCCATTCGAAGTCGGACAATCCCCATCCGAAGGCTTCGGCCAGCTTGCCCATCTCTTTGGTCATCGACGTGTTACTCATCAGTCGGTTGTCGGTGTTGACCGTGACTCGGAACCGCAGGCGTCGCAACATTCCGATCGGGTGATCGGCGATCGAGGCGCACACACCGGTGTTGACGTTGGAGGTTGGGCACAGTTCCAGGCATACGCGGCGGTCACGGATGTAGGAGGCGAGTCGACCGAGGCGTTCCTCGCCCTGTGGTCCGGTGATGTCGTCGACGACTCGAACACCGTGGCCGAGTCGTGCCGCGCCGCAGTACTGCAACGCCTCCCAGATCGACGGGAGCCCGAATGCTTCGCCCGCGTGAACTGTGGAGTGGAAGTTCTCACGCATCACGAATTGGAATGCGTCGAGGTGGCGAGTTGGGGGGAACCCCGCTTCTGCCCCGGCAATGTCGAATCCGACCACGCCGCGATCGCGATTGGCGACCGCCAATTCGGCGATGTCTCGACTGATGGCGGCCGTGCGCATCGCTGAGCAGATCGTGTACACGGTGAGTTCGGTGCCAGATGAACCACGCTCGAATCCTGCGAGCACGGCGTCGAGCACTTCCTGCAACGTCAATCCGGCCTCGATGTGTAGCTCAGGTGCGAAGCGAACCTCGGCATACACGACACCGTCAGCGGCGAGATCCTGCGCACACTCGTATGCGACCCGCTCGATCGCGTCGCGGTGCTGCATCACCCCGACCGTGTGAGCGAACGTCTCGAGATAGAGCACGAGATCGTTGCGCTTGGCGCCGCGGTTGAACCACGTTGACAACTCGGCGACGTCGGTGGTCGGAAGCCTGTGATAGCCGAACTCGCTCGCCAGCTCGACCACGCTGGCCGGTCGCAGACCGCCATCCAAGTGATCGTGAAGCAAGACCTTGGGTGCTCTCAGAATCATGTCGGTCATTGGTCGACACTCCAGTCGTGCGAGCGAGCGAGCGCCAGCGAGCGAGTGGCCAGCCGCGGCCTGCGTGGCCGGGGAACGCATTGGAGGGTCACTGGTCGACACTCCAGTCATGCGAGTGAGCGAGCGCCAGCGAGCGAGTGGCCAGCCGCGGCCTGCGTGGCCGGGGAACGCATTGGAGGGTCATGCCGCCACCGTATCGAGCCGTCGCAACGGCATGTCGTTGGGCCGTTGCAGCCAGTTCCAAGTCGGGTACTCGGCGGCAGCCGAAATGCAGTGCACGCTGTATGCGTGGCGACTGTGATTTGAGTGATTCGGTCCGCTCCAGTGGGGGAGCAGTCCGTGCAACACGACCAGCGTCCCGGCCGGAACCTCGAGTGGCACGAGATCTTGGGGTGGAGTCGGCAACGGCGTCGGGTCGAGCACGTCGAACACGGTGCCGTCATTGTCGGTCATCGCTCCAGCCCGTTTGAACACTTGACGGAGGCCGGTCTTGTGTCCGCCTGGCGCTGCCCACAGGCACCCGTTCTCGAGCGTCGCGTCTTCGATTGCGAACCAGAACCCGGTGACCGTCATCGGGTCGGTGTACAGAAACGTGGCGTCTTGGTGACACCCGACTTCGCCGCCGATGCTCGGCTGCTTGAAGATGTACATGCTCTGCAGCGCCAGCGCGTCGGTCAACCCGATGTCGGCGGCAACGGCAGTCAACGCATGTGTGTAGGTGAAGCGCTCGAACACCGAGTCGAGATCGTGCATGGCGTGGCCGATCTTGTTGATGCTGAGTTCCTTGGCCTGACGAAGGTCGCCGTTTTCGTCGAACGCGTCCTTCTCGAAGAAGCACCACGTCGACCCGCCACTCGACATGAATTCGACATTGCTCGCCCGTTCCTGCTCGGCCGTGGTGAAAATCGTCCGCTCGCCGGACGGTTCCCACTGGCGCACGATCTCCACCGCCCGCTCTCGCAGCTCGGCGCACGACTGAATGCTGGCGAAACCCTCGATAACAAGAAACCCATCCCGCTCATACGACTCGACCTGTTGACCGCTCAGCACCCTCAGCACGAGCCCCAGGCTAAACCCCCCGCAATGGTCTGCGTCTAACCGCCGGTGGGTTGATTTGACGTCGAAGGTTGCGGGGTTTGGGTAGCGAACCAACGGTGGATCTGTTCTCGTACGATTCGGTGACGTTGTTCGAGAGGGGCGAAGCTGCTCATCACGCCGTTCGTCACGAGTTGTTCGGTCTCGTTCCAGGTGAGATCGAAGGTGTCGCTCACGGCGAGCAGCTCGGATGATGGCATTACGTTGCTCATCAGGCGGTTATCGGTGTTGACGCTGACGTTGAGCCCCGCACGGAGAAACCTTGCAACTGGGTGCTGATCGAGTGTTGCGACAGCCCCCACGTGGACGTGACACGTCGGGGCCATTTCGAGATGGATTTGATGATCGAGGATGTGTCGGGCCAATGGGCCGAGTGTCAACTGGTTGTGCTCGTCGATGTGGGTGTCTCGTTGAAGCCGGACCCCGTGACCAACTCGGTGAGCACCGTGAGCCAGCGCGTCCGAAATCAATTCGAGATCGGGCGGCTCGCTGGCGTGAATCGTGATGTTGAGGTGACGTTGACGAGCGAATGCCAACGCCTCCTCGTGCAACGACGGCGGCCAGCCTGTTTCAGCGCCCGCCAGATCGAAACCAACGATCTTGTCGTCGGTCCCGCGCAACCGGTCGACGAGGCTGGCGATCTCCAACGACCGCTGCTCAGTCCTCATGGCACACAGGATCGCGTTGACGACGATCGAGCCCCGAACCTGGCCCTCGGCCCGTCGAAACCCGGCAGTGACCGCCGCACACACCGCTTCCAACGACAATCCGTTGGCCTGATGCAACTCGGGGGCGAATCGCACCTCGGCGTACACAACGCCGTCAGCGCCCAGGTCCTCTGCCGCTTCGAAGGCAACTCGTTCGATCTGTTCCTCAGTCTGCATGACGGCGAGCGTGTGCTCGAAGCACGCAAGGTACTGCAGGAGATCTTTCGTGTCTGCACCTCGCGTGCACCATGCCTGAAGCGCGGCGGCATCGTTGGCAGGCAATACCCAGCCGATCGCGTCAGCCAACTCCAGAACGGTGGTCGGCCGAAGCCCGCCGTCGAGATGATCGTGTAAGAGCGACTTCGGAACGAGCCGAGCCTGTTCGAGATCAGCGATCGCGCCCATTGTGAGTTACAACGATTGACCTTTGAGGTAGGGATGCCCTTCCGCCGCGGGAGGTCTCAGCCGCTGGGCAAACACGGTCACGAACACAAGTGTGACGACGTACGGCGTGATGTAGACGAACTGGTTGTTGACTTCCTCGACCTTGAGGTAGGCAGCTAGGGCGAGCGCGCCGACGGTGGCTTGGATCGCCGCCTCGACGTAGCGCCCCCGGATCACGGCTCGTGCGGTCAACAACGCCAAACCGATTGCCACCGCCAGAATCAATCCGCGCACCGAGAGTCCCGAATCGAGGCTGTTGGCGACGCCAAGTGCGTATCCGAACACGGCCGAGCCGGCGAGCACCCCGGCTGGCATCCAGTTCCCGATCACGAGCGCTGCCAGTCCGAGGAAGCCGCGACCGGCGACCTGATCCTGCTGATATTGGTCGGCGCCGGCGAACACGATCACCGCACCGCCGAGCCCCGCAAACCCTCCGGAGATCGCCATCCCGATGTGGCGCATCTTGGCTACTGACACGCCGAGCGATTCGGCAGCACTCGGCTTCTCGCCGGCTGAGCGCAATCGCAGTCCGAACGGGGTGTGCCAGATCACGTAGATCGACCCGAGGATCAGGACAAGCGCAATCAACGTCTCGGCCTGGACATCTTTGGTCAACCCTTTGAGTACGCCGGCGATATCGGAGACGAAGAACCAACCCTTCTTTTCGACGTCGCCGAGCAGGTCAGGACCGTCGGCGAGTATCGGGACCGAGAACCGCCCGAGATCGCCGACGATTGCGGGGCTGCTCGTGATCGAACCGCCTGCTGTCCTGGCTTCGTCGGTGGTGAACCACACGTTGGCGAGGAATCGGGCGACACCGGAGCCGATGATGTTGATCGCGAACCCGGCGATGATGTGGTTGACACCGAACGTCGTGGTGGCGAGTGAGAGCAGGAGTCCACCGAGAATCCCGCCGACAATCCCGCCGATGATCGCCCACCACGGCCCACCTTGCCAGCCTGCGTATCCGGCTCCGACGGTACCAAGCGTCATCATGCCTTCGAGGCCGATGTTGACGGTGCCGGATCGTTCGGCGTACAGACCACCGATTCCAGCTAGCGCGATCGGTACGGCGAGACGGAGACCGGTGCCGATCGTCGTCGATGAGGTCAGCCGGTCGGCGTCGGAAATCAATCGAGCGATCGAAATCAATGCAACTGCACCGACCGATAGCAGCAGCGCCAAGTTGCGCCCTTCGGACCACCGGGCGCGGCGAGATGCTGGCTGCGACGGGGTCATCGTTTCGACGCTCATGCCGGCGCTGCTTCCACTTGAATGGAGGATTTGACGCCAGCGTCGCGCACAGCTTCCCGTTGGCTTCGGCGCTGCATCACCTCGAACACGATCACGGCAGTGAGGAGGAACGCACCCTGCAGGATCTTGCCGATCTCCTGCGGGAAGCCCTTAGTGGTGAGTGGCTGCGTGCCTCGTTCGATGGCATGCCAGATGATTGCGGCGAAGGCGATTCCAACTGGATGGTTGCGTCCGAGTAGCGCCAGCGAGAGGCCGGTGAACCCGAGTGTGAAAGGAAACTGGTCGCTGTACTTGTAATGAGTCGGGTCGGACAAGAGGGGTCCGATACCGATCAAGCCGGCGATCGCACCTGAGAGGATGATCGTGGTCAGCACCATCCGCTTCGGATTCACGCCCGATGCTTTGGCGGCTGCCGGGTTCTCGCCTGACACCCGCAACTCGAATCCGAATCGGCTCCGGAACAACAAGATGTAATAGCCGATACCGACCAAGATGGCGATCACGATGTACCCCTGCAGCACCGAGCCCTTTGGCAGTCCAAGCCCGATCGAGCTGAGGATTCGGTTGAAGTTCGGTAGGCGCCCGCTGATTGGTATCACTTTGGTGGCAGTCAGCAAGGTTCCGTCCTCGCGCCGGAAATAGTTACCGAGCAGCCAGGCGCTGATCCCGGTGGCGACGAAGTTGAGCATGATCGTCGAGATCACCTCGTTGACTCCGCGAGTCACTTTCAACACACCGGGGATCGCCGCCCACATACCCCCGACGAGCACAGCGATCAGGATGATGTACGGCACGTGTAAGACCGGTGGCAGGTCGGCTTTGGCACCGAAGTAGGCGGCGAACAGCGCCCCGAGCCGATACTGACCGTCGGCGCCGATGTTGAAGAGTCCCATCTTGAATCCGACAGCGACGGCGACGCCTGCAACGTAGTACCAGGCGCCTCGGTTCAGAATCAGGATCAATGACTCGACCGACCAGAGCACCTTACCGATCTCGGTGAATGCCCGAACGGGGTTGTAGCCGCCAGCGAGCAACGTCAGGCTCGACACCACGATGGCGACGACGGCGGCAATCACGGGGGCGACGATGTTCGGGCCAAACTTGCTCGCCAGCCGATCGAGCAGCGGTCGTTCGGTCGTGTCAGCCATGGTCGGCTCCGTTCGCAGTCGCAGTCGCAGCCGCAGCCGCAGTCGCGGTGAGGTTCGGGTCATCGGTCCTGGCACTGCCGGTCATGTACGTTCCCAGGATCTTCGGTGTCACGGCGGCAGGGACGAGTGTGGCGTTGATGCGTCCGTCGTAGATCACGTGCAACGTGTCGGACAAGCCGATCAACTCCTCCAGGTCGGCCGAAATCAGGAGCACCCCGAGGCCCAGTGATCTGGCCTGACGCATCACCTCCCAGATTGCCGCCTGTGCACCCACGTCGATCCCTCTCGTCGGATGGGACGCAATCAACACCTTCGGGCTCGACGTCATCTCGCGGCCGACGATCAGTTTCTGCTGGTTCCCGCCGGAAAGTGTGAGTGCGGGCACGTCCGAGCTGGGTGTGCGGACGTCGAATTCTCGGATGATCTGCTCGGTTCGTGCCAGCGAGGCGGTGCGGTCGATCCAACGCCCGTCACCGTAGGGTTCCTGGCGTTGGTGGCCAAGCGCGCAGTTTTCCCAGAGTGGGAATGACAGCACCATGCCGTCTTTCTGGCGGTCCTCTGGGATGTATCCAATCCCCGCATGACGGCGGTCGTCGGTTGACGCTTTGGTGATGTCGTGTCCGAACAGCTCAATTGCGCCGGAAGCGATCGGCTCCAACCCGAGAATCGCTTCAACCAACTCGGCCTGCCCATTGCCTTCGACACCGGCGATCCCGACGATCTCTCCGCGGTGAATCGTGATATTGATGTTGTCGAGAGCGAGCTTGTTCGCCTGGCCCGGTGTCGCCACGCTGAGGCGGGTGATCTCGAGGGCGACATCGGTGGTGACGGTGCTTTCGCGAGTTTCCGGTGATGGAAGCTCACTGCCGACCATCATCTCGGCGAGGTCGTGGGAGTTGACCTTGCTCGGATCCGGAACTTCGCCGACGGTCTTGCCGGCTCGGATCACGGTGATCGCGTCTGCATGGGCCAACACTTCATCGAGCTTGTGCGAGATAAAGATTGCCGTCGCACCGCCAGCGGTGAGCTCGGCGAGTGACTTGAAGAGCTCGTCGACCTCCTGCGGTACGAGCACCGCTGTCGGTTCGTCGAGAATGATGATTCGGGCACCTCGGAAGAGCACCTTCAGGATCTCGACGCGTTGTTTCTGACCGACACCAAGATCGGCAACCAGTGCGTCTGGATCAACTTCCAACCCATACCGCACACCGAGCTCACGCAACTTGGTGCGAGCGTGCTTGGCACCGATTCGATACCAGGAACCCGGTTCGTCGCCGAGCACGATGTTCTCCCACACGGTGAGGTTGTCGGCCAATTGGAAATGCTGGAACACCATCCCGATTCCGACAGCAATCGCGTCGCGAGGCGATCGAAACGCCTGTTCGACACCGTTCACGCGGATTGTTCCCTCGTCGGGTCGATGCGCGCCGTACAGCGTCTTCATCAACGTCGACTTTCCAGCACCGTTCTCTCCCACAATTGCGTGGATCGAACCCGTCCGCACCGTGAGGTCGACCCCGTCGTTGGCGACGACGCCAGGGAATCGTTTGACGATGTCGCGCAGTTCGATCGCAACAGCGGAAGGGACAGCCGTGTTGGTCATGGAGCCAAGTTCTAGTCGATTGGCGTCGGTCAGTGCGCAGCCGTGACGCGAAAGGACCCGGCCTTGCAGCCGGGTCCTTTCAAATTCAGTTTGGTCGGTTGATCAGGTGTTGATCAGAGACCGGTCGGATCGGTCGGAACGACGATCGTTCCGTCGATGATCTGAGCCTTGAACTGCTCGAGCGCGGCGATCGTCTCTGCCGACATGAAGTCGCCAGAGGTCGAGTAGCCAACGCCATCGCGAGCCAGGTCGAACACCGAGACACCTGCGGTGAACGTACCCTCTGACTCGGCCTGGATCGTCTCGAAGACCGAGTTGTCGACACGCTTGAGCATCGACGTCAAGATGTATGGCTGAACTTCCGGAGCTGCCGACAGGTATTGATCGGAGTCGACACCGATTGCCCAAACTTCACCCGGAGCGCCAGCTTCGCTGGCTGCCTCGAAGACGCCATTGCCGGTCTGGCCAGCGGCGTGGTACACCACGTCGGCGCCATCGGCGTACATCTGTCCGCCGATTTCCTTGCCCTTGGCGGTATCGGTGAAACCCGTGAAGTCCGGCGGCTGACTGACGTACTGCGAGAGTACGACGATGTCAGGGTTGACGGCCTTCGCACCAGCGATGTATCCGGCTTCGAACTTCTTGATCAGGTCGAACTCGACGCCACCGACAAATCCGATCTTGCCGGTCTTGCTGGTGAGCGCGGCCGCTGCTCCGACGAGGAACGAACCCTGCTCCTCAGCGAACACGAGGCTGGCCACGTTGTTCAACGCAACGTCGTCGGTCGTGTCATCGGGTGTGGCGTTGTCGAAGGTGGCAACGACTGAGTCGACGATCGCAAAATGCGTGTCAGGGTTGGCAGCGGCGCCAGCGCCGATTGCGCCGCCCCACAGGAACCCGACGCCGACGACCAGGTTGTTACCGTCGGCAACGGCGAGTTCGAGGCGCGGGGCACGGTCGTCTTCACCCGATGGGGCCGACTCGCTTGGAGTGATGCCGAGTTCCGCCGCGGCGCGGTCGAGGCCTGCTGCGGCCGAGTCGTTGAATGACTTGTCGCCACGACCGGTGAGGTCGAACAACAGTCCCACCTTGACGGCGGCAGCTGCCGGCTCGGTTGTCACGGGCTCAGCCGTAGCCGAATCGGCCGTAGCAGAGTCGGCCGTAGCCGAGTCGGTTGAATCGGCTGCTGGTTCAGTTTCGTCGTCGCCACAGGCTGCAGCCACCAGGCTGAGTAATGCGACGAGACCCACTGCAAGCGTGCGCTTGCTCTTCATCATGTCTCCCCCTTCACGGGATTTTTGAGATTGGTATTCAGTGTTGGTATTCAGTTGTTCGTTGTTCACGGTGAACATGGTCAGGCTACCGGCTGGTACGCCGCCGATTTACATAATGTCTGTGACATGTTGCCAGACTGTTCGCATGTCCCCTGATGCTCGGTCCCTGGTCTTGGTCGATATCCACGAAGGCGTTGCGCGGCTTACGCTCAACAATCCTGATGCCCGTAACTCGTTGACGGCACCGATGGTCGAGGCGATTGTCGCCGCGATGGACACGATCGAGGCCGACGAGTCGGTCGGTGCGGTGATTGTGACCGGTGCCGGCTCAGCGTTCTGTGCTGGTGCCGACCTCGGTAACCTCCGGCACGCTACAAGAGCGTCACTGACCAACATCTACGAAGGATTCCTCCGGATCGCACGGAGTCCGCTCCCAACCATCGCAGCGGTCAATGGACCGGCGGTCGGGGCTGGTATGAACATGGCCCTCGGCTGCGACGTCCGTATCGCAGCCACCCGAGCCCGCTTCGACACACGGTTCATGCAAATCGGACTGCATCCAGGAGGCGGCCACACGTGGATGCAACGTCGGATCATCGGCCAGCAGGCCACGATGGCTGCAGTCGTCTTCAGCCAAGTGATCGACGGCCCCGAGTCCGAACGGATCGGGCTCTCGTACAAATGCGTTCCTGACGCCGAGTTGCTCGATGCTTCCCATTCGATGGCGCTCGGTGCTGCAAGTGCTCCGCGCCAACTCGTCATCCTCACCAAGCAAACGATCAAGGACATGGCTGAGATCGATACGCATGACGCGGCGGTTACCCGCGAGGTTGAGCCTCAACTGTGGACCATGCAGCAGCCATGGTTCGACGAACGGATTGCCGCGCTCCAAAGCAAGATCACGACGAGCAAAATCAAGACCGGGACAAGTTGACCGCGCACGGTGTCGAGCGACAGGCGATCGAACACGTTCGGCGCAATCGCGCAGGAAAGTTACGAAGGTCCCTACGTTCGGCTCCAGTCGGTGAGCTACTCTGTCGATTGGGGAGGAGCTACACCAACCGATAGAGGAGGTAGCCAATGAGTCAGCGTCATCGCACCGCAGAAGTGCCATTGCCGCCGAAACAGGAACTGCGTGCCCACGCCCACGGCGAACGGCACCGGATCCATGTTGAGCTCAGTCAGGTCGCGCATCAAGTCAGCGCAGGCCTCGAGCCGGAGGATCTACACGAACCCGGTGCAGCGTGGAAACCCATCCACCACCATGACTCTGAGGTCGCCAAGACCAAGGTCGCCAAACAGAACCGCAGCATGCGGCACTGGAAGACGAAGATGTGGAAGAGGCGCAGCTCGGTGCGTCAGGCGAAGGCTGAAGCCTTCCGCATCGCCGCCGAAGGCTGACACCAGTTCGATCAGGTTTGCCGACTGCGGGTCGTGACCGTCAGCCGGTGATCCAGGCCGTCATCAAATCAGAGCGTCGAGCGTTCCATTCTTCGAGCGTGATCGCAAACCGCAGGTGGTCCTCCCAGACACCAGCGATTTCGAGGAATCGTTCTGCGATGCCTTCGCATCGAAAATCCAACTTCTCCATCACCCGTCGGCTGTTCGTGTTTCGCGGAACGATGCAGATCTCCAGACGATGCAGGTTGAGTTGTTCGAAGGCGTATTGAGCGAGTACCACGACCGCTTCCGCGATGTACCCCTTGCCTGCCCGCTGCTGGTCGATCCAGTAACCGACCGAGCAACCCTGTAGCGCGCCGCGACTGACGTTGTTGAGGTTGACTTCGCCCGCCAACTGTTGGTCGATGAAGATCCCGAACGGGTAGGCGTGATCGCCCGCTCGTTCACGGTCTCGTGCCGCGCATCGCGCGTTGTACGCCGACTGGTCGCGTGACGGATCGGCTACCTGAGCCTGACGCTGCGGCTCCCAGGGCAGTAGCCATGGCTCGTTTCTGAGCCGGACGTCGCGCCAGGCGACGTAGTCGGCTTCGATCAGCGGACGCAACATCACACGGCTGCCGTACAGGCGGGGTGCCGACTGTCGGCGGAGCATCGAGGCTGGATGACGCACGGTCACGCCACGGTTTCCGACGGCGAGCGCAACGTCACTTCGTCGAGTCGGAACCGCCTCATGAACCCCACCACGATGCAGCACGTCGCCACGATGTCGCTCACGTGATCCAACGGTAGCCCAGGGTTGTGTGCCAGGTCGACCAGCGGCTCAGTTGCCACCAGACGGAAGATTTCCTCGGCGGCACCCCTCGTCAGCGTGACATCGTGAGTCGCCGGAGCCAGCCCAAGTTCGACTTGAGCGAGGGCCGTGATTGCCGGACCGGTGAAGGCGATCGTGTCCAACATCAGAATCGATGGGTAGTCGCGGGCGACGTCGTCGAGATGGTCATCCACGGTGCCGAGGGCGTTGGTCAACGCCGCCGGATGTGGGGGGTCGTGATCGCTGAGCCACTGGTCCGTCAGGCTGACCGGACCCCACGGAATCTGCATGGATTCGCCGGTCGCCAGTCGGACTTCGGTAGTCGCGGTGCCGACAATTATCAGATCGATTGGCTCGAGTCGAGTGGCCATCCATCGACCGACCGGGTCGTCTCCGCCGGCCAGATGCCATGCCCAATGAGCGTGCAGGCACTTCACACCGACCCGGGTCCCGGCGACGCCACCGCTCGGACGCGGCCCAAGGTGATCAGCTGGTACCGCTGCGTCACGTTCGGCGGCATAACGATCGTGAGCGGCCGCCAACTCGATCGGATCGATCGCAGCTTCGGCGGCCTTGACGCCCCCGTCCGACTCCAACTGGCCGACTCGCCGGATCTCGTCGGGTGCGACCAGCCAGTAGCGAGTCGGCATTGGCGTTCCGTCGTGCAGAAAGGGAGCATTCAACAACACGACAGGATCACCGTCATCACTTCGAACGAGAATTTGATAGTCGCCCTGCGGCTCACGCCCGAGCAGTTGGCGCACGTTGGCGCGTTCCTCCGGGGTGAGTTCCTCGATCACTGCCGACAGATCACTTCCGGCGACGGAGGAGGAACATGATCAACAAGATCGCCGCAATCGCGGGTCCAAGACGCTTCAACAGCGCCGGCCCTGCCATGCCAGCCATATCGATTGGCTCTGCTGCCGGTCCGTTGATCTTGCGAACTGTCGGGGCTTCGCTGGTCTCGTCGACGACCGGTTCGTTGATCAAGGCCTCGGCTGGTTGATCGACCGGTTGCTCGACCAGTTCTTCGACCAGGGGAGCGGTGCCCTGTTCATCGAGCATCGTGTTGAGGTTGGAAGCGAACTGGTCCATCAGCTTCTTGCTGACGTCTCCCATGATGCCACGACCGAACTGGGCGACCTTTCCGGTGATGTGCAGATCTGCCGTCACGGTGCACTTGGTACTTGTGGGGGAGAGCGATTCGGCTTCGGCGTAGATGTCGGCGTCGGCGTTGCCGCGGCCGCCCGTGTCGCGGCCCTTGGCCTTCAGTTTTGCCTTGTGGAGGACATCGTCGCGCTCGACGAAGTGAGCTTCGCCTTTGAACTGCGTTGAGACGGCACCGAGTTTGACCTTGACGCGGCCGCGGTAGATCTCGCCCTCGATCTCTTCGAGCTGTGCACCGGGCAGGCACGGGGCGATTCGCTCGATGTCACAGATGATCGGCCATGCCTCATCGATCGGCTTGTTCACTGTGAATTCGTTGACGATTTGCTCTGCCATGTTCGAAGATCCTCCAGGGTGTCGATGTCGACGGGCGACCCCGGGCAGGGTATCTCCTCGACGAGGTCGGGACGTAGACGAATCAACGTTCGGGCGCCTTCGTCCCCGTGGACGGGGAGCAGCGGCCACACGTCGCGATGCAGACGCACGGGGTTTCGTCGCTCGCCGTCATACGTGGCGACGGCGATCGGCGACGTCGAGTTGGCGACGCGTCGCCAGGCCTCGGGTTCGACGAACGGTTGGTCGGCCAGCCCAATCACGATCGCCTCGGCACCGAGCTCGGTTGCGGCGCGCACCGCGGCCTGAAGTGATGAACTCTGGCCGGCCTCCCAATCCGGATTGTGAACGATGCCCACCGCTTGACCAGATTCGGTCGAAATGGTCGCCGCTCCGGTCACGACCAGGACAGGACCGATTTCGGCCTTGAGAGCGGCGGCGATGGCATGATCGACAATCCTGCCACCATTGATCTCGGCAGACAGTTTGTGGGTGGTGCCGGCAAATCGCGATCCAGCACCAGCAGCGAGCAGTACGGCGACGGTGCTCGATCGGTCGATCCGCTTCATAGTACTCACCACAGAACTCACCACGGGAGTCACCACTGAAGTATGCGCCGATCGGACACGGTGCGCCTGACCGGCGGAGTGTGACAACTCGGTCGCGTATATGACGAAAATGTTACGACCCGAGTTGATTGTTTCATTCGCGTGACGATAACCTCGTCATACGACCCGCGGGACCACCGCCAGGCCAGGAGAGAGCCAGTTGACTCGAACCCCCCAATATCACCGACTTGGATTCGTGCGCTCCGGAATCCTCACGCTCACCGTGATCGCCTCAACGTTATTCGTGAGTTCGATCGCCGAAGCTGGACCAAGAACCTCATCAGATGCAATCGCCGACGAGGCCGCCCACGCCTTGGATGCACTCGAAAATTGGCAGCGGACCGAGAACCCGTCCGACCTGATGGCGTTCATTCGACGTCGCGATATGGCCGCCGTGATGACCGCATACGAGCTTCAGGTCGATCCGGAATCGATGCGGTCCGCATGGGCGCACACCGACTGGATCAAGCAGCACGCCGTCCTCGCCGCACTTTCACAACTCGGCGTTCCCTACCGCAGTCTTGCCTCGAAACCAGGCGTCGGCTTCGACTGCTCGGGTCTTACCAGCTACGCATACGAGCAAGCCGGCGTGGACATCGAACGGGTCAGCCGTAACCAGATCAACGAGGCGCACGAAGTCAAGTCGAACGACGCCGAGCCAGGCGACCTGGTGTACTACCCGGGACACATCAGTATGTATCTCGGAGCCGAGACGATGATCCACTCGCCGAACACAGGCAGCCACGTCGAAGCATTGCACCTGCCGGAGCGATCACTTCGCTTCGGCGATGTGCTGATCGCCGACTGACCTATCCGCCACCCCTTTTACTCCTGATGGATGGCGCCATCGCCGTCGCGAAGTGATGGCGTCACGCGGCCGGTTCGCCTGGCAATTATTTCGGCGCAGATCGAGATCGCCGTCTCCTCGGGTGTGCGGGCCCCGATGTCGAGACCGATCGGTGACATCAGCCGTTCGACGTCATCGGCGGCGGTAACACCGACTTCAGCCAGTCGTTGCATCCGCTTGGCGTGTGTCGTTCGACTGCCCATCACACCGATGTAGCCAACCCGTGTCGACAACGCACCGGTCACGGCCGGGACATCGAACTTGGGATCATGGGTCAAGATGCACACGGCGTCGCGCGGGCCGAGTTGGTCACCGCGGGCCTCGAACATCGGGCCTGGCCACGTGACACGAACCTCGTCGGCCATCGGAAACCGTCGCCGAGTCGCAAAGATCTCACGAGCGTCACAGACCAGCACTCGATACCCGAGCACTTTGGCGACTTTGGCGAGCGCGGCCGTGAAATCGACTGCCCCGAAGATCCACATCTGCGGCGGGGGTGCCCAACTCTCGACGAACACTCGCACGACCGGGGTGTCGAGATCCTCCGGCGTTGTTTCTCCTCCGGGGCCATAGTGACGGACGCCCGACCGGCCCGCTTCGAGTTCCGCCAACGCGTCACGATGGGCGACACGGTCGAGTTCAGGATGGCCGAGCGAGCCGAGCGGCGCATGTTCGGGTTGGACGATCAGCTTGGCGCCGGTATTTGGCCCGTCGATCACGGTTGCCAAAGCAACCGGTTGTTCCGATCGGATTGCCACCGTGAGAGCGTCGTACAGGGCACTCACCAGTTCAGCTCCTCGATGAAGAGACGAATCGTTCCGCCGCATGTCAACCCGACCGCGAAGGCATCGTCGTCGCTGTAGCCAAACGTCACGATTCCGGCGGCACGCTCGCCGCTCAAGATCGAAAGCGATTCGGTCACAACAGCGCCTTCGACACAGCCGCCGCTCACGCTTCCGACCACTTCTCCTGACTCGTTGACGGCCATCGCCGCGCCGGGGTCACGTGGACCGGAGCCCTCGATGTCGACAACCCGCGCCAGGGCCACTCGTTTGCCGTCGGCCTTCCAGCGATCGATGTCATCGAGTAGATCTTTCATGCGTCCAGTCTGCCTGAACTCAGACGGCCTAGACTCATACGGCCCGGTCGTGGCCGGCCCAAAAGGGGGCGCGGATCTCGCGTTTGAGGATCTTGCCTGCACCGGATTTCGGGAGCGGCTCGTCACGGACCGCGATCGAGCGTGGAACCTTGTATCCGGCGATCGACTGGCGACAGTGGTCGATCAACTCGCGCTCGGTGGCCGATGATCCAGGCTTGAGCACAACCTCGGCGTGCACGGCCTCGCCCCATTGTTCGTGCGGCACGCCGAACACCGCCAGTTCCAACACGCCCGGATGGCTGGCGAGCGCGTTCTCAACCTCGGTCGTGTAGACGTTCTCGCCACCGGACACGATCATGTCCTTGGCGCGATCGACGATGAAGATGTAGCCGCCGTCATCGACCGACGCAAGATCACCGGTGCGATACCAGCCGTCGAGGGTGACTGCCTTGGAGGTCTCATCTGGCCGATTCCAGTAGCCGGGCATCATGTTCGGGCCACGCACAGTGATCTCGCCAACCTCGCCGGTGTCGCAGCGCGACCCGTCTGGCCGGCGAATCTCCACATCGACACCGATACACGGTGTCCCGGCGCTCGCCAATCGACGGATTGCGCCGGCGTCTCCGGTGATCGCCAGTTCGTGCTCGGGCACACCGAGCTGCGCAACGTGCGGACACATTTCGGTCATGCCGTAGCCCTGCGAGAATCCGCATGGCAGTTCGTCCATCGCTCGTCGCAGGAGCGCAACCGGCATCGGCGACGCGGCATACAGGCACATCCGCCAAGTCGACAAATCACGATCTGCGGTTCCCGGATGGTTGACGAACATGTTGATCATCGTCGGAACCAAGACGCACACACTGATCCGATGTTGTTCGATCATGCGGCCGACCAGGTCAGGATCGAAACCCGGGCAGGTGATATGCGTTCCGGCAACGAGCGTCTGGGCGTACATGTTGGCGATTCCGGCGTTGTGGAACATCGGCGTGAGATGGAGAAACCGATCGGATTCGAACAGTGGATTGGCCCACAGCATGTGCTTGGCGTTGACCATCAGGTTGCCGTGCGTCTGCACCACGCCCTTGGGGAGACCGGTCGTGCCGCCGGTGTAGCTGATACTTGCGATGCAGTCGGCGTCGAGGTCGGCGGGCACGGGTTCGGGATCGTGTGTGGCGAGATCGTCCCAGCTCGGTGAGCCATCGGGCGAGGGTCCATCGTTCATCCACACCAGTTGCGTGAGCGACGGGCACCTGTCACGTAAGGCTTCAGCTATTGCCCAATGCCGCTCGTCGGCGATCAACACGGTCGCTCCGGAATCATTCACGATGAACTCGAGTTCGGCCGTCGCCAGCCGGAAGTTCAGATCGGTGAAGATCAGGTTCGCCGTCGGAATCGCGAACCAAGCCTCGAAGTGACGAAACGAGTTGAGGGCAAGCCCGGCGACACGATCGCCACTAGCGCATCCAAGCGCCAGTAGGCCACCGCGCAGTCGATCAACACGATCAGCGAGTTGGCGATACGAGAGCTGATGCTCCCCATCGATCAACCCAACCTTGTCGGGTTTGACCATCGCCGCTCGCCGCAACGCGGAATCGAGCGTGCCGTGTCGAAACGGAATTGCAACCATCGTCACATCATGTCAGCGTCGTCATCATGTCACCGAGCGCTGATCACTCGCGCCAGCTCTTCCATGGCGTCGATCGAATGGCCTTCGACAAACGCATCGACGTGGGGGAGTGCTGCGGCCATGCCGCGTGCGAGTGGGGCATAGCCGGGCGTGACCTTGAGCGGGTTGACCCACACCAGCTTATGAACGACCCGATGAAGCCGAATCATCTGTTCGGCAAGCACGTCCGGGTCGCCGCGGTCCCACCCGTCGGACAAGATCACAACGATCGCCCCACGGGCCATGCCACGCTGACCCCATTCGTCGTTGAACGCCCGCAGTCCTTCGCCGAGGCGCGTTCCGCCACTCCAGTCGCTCACACGGGTCGCTGCCTGACGGAGCGCCTCATCGGGGTCGCGCGACGAGAGTTCGCGGGTCAGCCGAGTGAGTCTGGTTCCAAGCGCGAACGCCTCGACCTTCTGACGCCCGGAGACGGCGGCGTGGACGAATCGAATCAGTGCTCGTGCGTACGGTTCCATCGATCCGCTCACATCGAGGAGCAGCACCAAACGCCGACTCCTGGTGCTCGGTTCGTGAAAGTGGCGCCGCATCGGTTCGCCACTCGAGCGCATCGCCGCCCGAATCGTCCGACGAACGTCGGGTCGGTTGGTATGACGGTCTGTGCTGTCGAGGCGCAGCGATCGACGTGGCGAGCCAACCAACTTCAGGCGGGTCATCAGCTGCTGGGCTTCGATCAACTCGTCAGCGGTGTAATCGGCGAAGTCCTTGCGGCGCAGGACTTCGGCGGCGCTGAACCGCAGTTCGATCGTGTGATCATCGGAGCCGTCGGCCTGATCAGGGCCGCTGTCGTCCTCGTCGTCCGAGTCCACGTCGACAGCGAGCGTGATGTGCAACGGTTGCTCCTCGATTAAGTCGAGGTTTCCCGCAGTGGCGTGTTCCCAGAACACGGCGAACGCTCGGTCGAACAGGTCGTGATCCTCCGGCCGCCGCACCAGCGTCGTGCGGCCCGCCCAGAAGGTGGTGTCGCGGTCTTCGAGACCGGTTACGGCTAGCGCCTCACCGAACGCGATCGTCGAACTCGTCGGAACCGCCAGCCCGGCACCGCGTAACACGCGGGAGAAGGCGACGGCAATCTCGCTGGCGTCGCGCGTGTTCGCCATAGCAGTCGATCAGGGCTAGTTGGCGGCCAAGCCGCGTTCGAGTGCCTGCTTGACGATCCCAGCCAAGCCGTGCTGCTCGACGCGCTGATGATCCTCGCGGTACTTGAGCACCGTTCCGAGTGTGGTGGCGACGCTGCGTTCGTCAAGTGTCGTGACGCCCAGCTTGCCGAGCGCCGCCGCCCAATCGATCGTCTCGGCGACGCCAGGCGGCTTGTACAGATTGAGGTCGCGCATCGTCTCGACCGCTGCGGCCACTTGACGTGCGAGCGATTCCGACGCCTCGGGAACTCGAAGCCGTACGATCGCCACTTCGCGGTCGAAACTTGGGTGCTCGACCCAGTGGTACAGACAACGGCGCTTGAGTGCATCGTGCACGTCGCGGGTGCGGTTCGACGTGAGGATCACGATCGGCGGAGTCAGCGCCCGGTAGACACCAAGTTCGGGCACCGTGATCTGAAAGTCTGACAGCACTTCGAGCAGGTACGCCTCGAACTCGTCGTCGGCACGGTCGATCTCGTCGATCAGCAGCACTGGTGGTGGGCCGTCGCCGTGGGCGATCGCCCGCAAGAGGGCGCGCTTGATCATGAATCGTTCCTGGTACAACTCGGCCTCGACGGCGTCGGATGACCGCCCAGACGTCTCGCCGGTGGCCTCGGCGGCGCGGAGGTGGAGCAGTTGCCTGGCGTAATCCCAGTCGTATACGGCCTGCGAGGCGTCGATCCCCTCGTAACACTGGAGCCGGATCAGCTCGCCGCCGGTCCATGCCGACAGCACCTTCGCCAGTTCTGTCTTGCCTACCCCTGCTTCGCCCTCGAGCAGCAACGGTCGCCGAAGTTCCAGCGCCAAGAACACGGCAGTCGCCAAACCCTCGTCTGGTAGGTACCCGTGCTGCGTCAAGGCAGCGCCGACGTCAACAGGTGTCACCAAACCGACGCTACCGAAGGTTTGGTGTCAGACACCAAATGTCTGCGCCTAACTGTCGAAGCCGAGGCCCATTTTGTCCAAGCCTTTGAGCCAGACATTTCGCTTACCGGTCTTGTCTTCGCGATTCATCGACCATCGAGTCGTTTGGATGCCGATGAAACGGAACGGTTCGGGTGGGAACGGCAGAGGGCGCGATTTCACGAATTCGGTTTGCGTGGCGAGCGAACGGCGCCCGTCGAGCAGGTCGAGCATCACCGATCCGCCGAATCGTGACGATGCGACGCCAAGCCCGGTGTAGCCGAGGGCATAGGCAACACGGCCACCCATTGCCCGACCCCAGAACACGGTGAATCGGCTCGAGGTGTCGATCACTCCACCCCACATGTGTGTGAACTTGACTTCGGCAAGTTGTGGGAACGTCTCGAAGAAATGTTGGCTCAGCTTGGCCCAGGTCTCAGGTCTGCTTTCCAGATCAGTCGAAACCTTCCCGCCCCAGTAGTAGATCGCGTCGTAGCCGCCCCAGAGAATCCGGTTGTCACTCGTGAGTCGGTAATAGTGAAACTGGTTGGCCAGGTCGGATAGGCCCTGCCGGGCACCCCACCCGATCGACGCCATCTGCTCGTCGTTGAGCGGCTCGGTGACCATGCAGTAGTCGTAGACCGGTGCGATGAAGTTGCTGAGCCGTTTCAGGACGGGCTTGAAGGCGTTGGTCGCCAACGCCACCTTGCCTGCCCGGATCGTGCCGAGTGGAGTCGTGACCATCACGCCGACACCGTCGCGCTTGAGATCGAGCGCCTTCGTGTCTTCGTAGATCCTGACTCCGAGTGACTCGGCGGCGGCCTTCAAGCCCCACACCAACCGTGCCGGGTCGACAAGCGCGCAACCGTTCTTGATCCAAAGCCCGCCGGTGTAGATCGGAGAGTGGACCTGTTCCTGCATTGCTTCGGCGTCGAGCCAGGTGACGTCGTGGCCGAGACGGGTAAGTAGCTCGTATTCCGCCCGCACCTCATCGAGATACGACGCCGGATGGTAGGTATTGGCGACTTCGATCACGCCGGTTCGCTCGTAGTCGCAGTCGATCTTGTACTTCTTGATCGAGGCCTCGATCTCATTGAGATTGCGTTGCCCGAGTTCCTCGAGCACCTCGATCTCGTCGGGCCAACGCGACATACCGTTGCCGATCCCGTGGGTCAAGCTGGCGTCCATGAAGCCGCCATTACGACCGCTGGCGGCCGAACCGACCTCGTGGGCGTCAATCAGAACAACGTCCTTGGACGGGTCACGCTCTTTGGCGATGATTGCCGTCCAGAGCCCGGTGTATCCACCGCCGACCACGCAGAGATCACAGCTTTCGGTGCGAACCAGTGTCGGGTTGGAGTCGGGTTCGTCGACGTCTTCGTACCAGTAGGGATATTGGTCGGCGTCTGCAATCGCGTCGAGGTGACGCTGATCAATCGAGTCAGAGTCGTCTGACATATCTCACCTGCATCCTCAGTTGCCGAGAGTGTAGGTGAAACCCGCTGGCACCGATCGTGTTACCGATGGTGTTCAGACACCAGTTCTCATAACCGCCATGCGGGCGATCAGGCGGCGGCTGTGGTGAGGGCCGAGATGAGTGCCCGACGAACAAGCACCTTGGCGAGATGAGTGCGATACTCGACGCTGGCGTTGAGGTCGGCTTGCGGATCTGCCTCGGCGGCGGCTTGCTCGGCCGCATCGGCAATCGATGCGCCTCCAGCCAGGGCCGCTGACACGCTGGTTGCCAGGATTGGCACCGAGCCCATGTTGACGAGCGCGATTCCGGAACCACCCTGACCGCTCCAGGCTGCGACGCCGACGATTGCCCAGTCCTGGGCGCGGCGATTGAACTTCTGGAAGCCCCACCCTGCGCCGTTCATCTTTGGGACGCGGATCTCGGTCAACATCTCGTCGGCGGCGAGCGAAGAAGTGAGAAATCCCTGGTAGAAGTCGGCGGCGGCAATCTCGCGGGTTCCGTTGGGGCCTTGGGCGACATACGTTGCGCCGAGCGCCAACGTGGTCGCCGGGAGATCAGATGCGGGGTCGGCATGGGCGATCGAGCCGCCGATCGTGCCGCGGTGTCGGACTTGCGGATCACCGACGAAACTGGCTGCGTGGGACAGCAACGGCACATGTTCGGCCAGCAGCGACGACGTCTCGACATCCATGTGGCGAGTGAGTGCGCCGATCGCGACGTGATCGCCGGCGTCACGGATGTACGACAGGTCGGTCAGGCGCCCGATGTCGACGAGCACCGTTGGCTGCGCCAAGCGGAGCTTCATCAAGGGCAGCAAGCTGTGGCCACCGGCCAGGAACTTGGCGTCCTCGCCGTGCTCGCCGATCAGGCTGATCGCTTCTTCGGCGGAATCCGCCCGGACGTAGTCAAATGCTGCGGGAATCACTTCGAGCCTCCTGCGGCTGCGGCGAGCACGGATTGAACGATGTTGTGGTAGCCGGTGCAACGGCACAGATTGCCTTCGAGGCCGATCCGGACTTCTTGTTCGGTCGGGCTCGGGTTCTCCTTGAGCAAACTGGTGGCGGCCATCACCATGCCTGGCGTGCAGTACCCACATTGCAGGCCGTGGTTCTCCATGAAGGCTTGTTGCATCGGGTGCAGAGTGCCGTCGGCGGCGGCCAGTCCTTCGATCGTGAGGATGTCTTGGCCGTCGGCTTGCACAGCGAGCATCGTGCAGCTCTTGACTGCCTCGCCGTTGACATGCAGCGTGCACGCTCCGCACGACGACGTGTCGCATCCGATGTTGGTACCGGTCAGGCCGACGGCTTCACGGACGTACTGCACAAGTAGCGTGCGTGGTTCGACGTCGTTGGTATGCGTGACCCCATTGACGGTGACGCTGATCTCCACGTTGACTCCCCTTGGTCGCATAGGTGGACCGGCTGCTAGATAATGTTGCTAGATGCTGCTGGCTCGCCGACATTAACGCATCGGTCGTGCTCATCATGCCTCATGGGGTGCCCCGCGAGCTAAGGGAACCCGCAGACCGGGCCAAGTTTGTTGCCGCCTTGACGCGCCACTGAGTCGCCGCCGACCTGAGGGTAACCTGACGTTGATGGCTCAGACGCTGCAGGCGCGGACGACGATGGTGCCGCCGAGCGCGTTCCTACCCCTCGTGCTTCCGACCGATCGGCTCAACGAGCGAGGGAAACCACTGCGTGAACTGCGAGATGAGTTGCGCCGCATTCCGAATGCTCGCAATGCACTCACCACGATCCTGTGTGTCGCGCAGTCGTTTGGGGTCGTGCTCGGTGCCGCCTGGATCAACACGTGGTGGTCGTATCTGCTGGCCTTCTTGTTGATGGCGCGAGGTCACGCCTGCCTCAACATCCTCGCCCATGAGGCCGCTCACCGGCTGCTGTTCTCGAATCGTCGTGCCAACGACTGGACAGGCCGATTCGTGCTCGCCTATCCGTCGTATCAGGCGATGCTGGCCTATCGGCGTGTGCATTTCGCTCATCACCGCGACGAGATGGGTCCTGACGAGCCCGACATTCCGTTGTATTCCGGATATCCGATCCCGAGCGATTCGTGGCGGCGCAAACTGACCAGGGACCTGACCGGCGTGAGCGCCGCTAAGAACTTTGCTTCGCTTGGTGGGGCCGTTCGTGCTGGTCGTCGAGAGGCGTGGATCATGCTCGGATATCACGTCGTGATGTTGACGCTGGCGATTGCGTGGGCGCGACCGTTGGCTTACATCGTCTGGATCGTGTCGTGGTCGACGCTGTGGAAGTTCTCGAACCGGCTGCGGGCAATCGCTGAACATGGGGGGATGATCCGCTCACGCGATCGTCGCCAAACCACTCACGTGATCCACCAGTCGCTGATCCCGCGCTACTTGATGGTGCCGTACTTCACCGGCTGGCATATCGCCCACCACGTCGACATGGGGATCCCGTGGCGCAACTTGCCGCGCTTCCACGACGAACTGGTCGCCTCAGGTTGGATTACCCCTGAGATCGAGTATCCGACGTACCGTGCGTTCTGGAAGGCAGCCGCGTCCGGTTGAGTCGCGTCCGGTTGAGCTACACATTCGGGGCGACGACCGGTGATGTGTCGACGAGGGCGCTGATATCGGCCCTGACCGACGCCGGTACGGCCGAAGGTGCCACGTATGTGATCGATCGGAGGGTGGTGCCCTCGATCTCGAACGTGATGTCTACCGGCGCGTCGCCTTCGAGTGCCAAGGCGGCTGGTGGATACGAGGCAATCAACGTTGCCCCAGTGGCGGTGAACGCTGCGACAGCGACGGTGCTCGGCGCACGAAGCGCAGTGATCGGGTCGGTCACCGGAGGTGGATCCTCCGTTTCTTTCCACACACCAGCGTCGAGCACCCAGGTACCTTCAGGCAAAATCACGTACCCGGAGGTTGCGTTCTGCGACATGACTGTGAGACGAGTCCCGCCGCCGATGTGGTCGCCCTCGGCGGTGAGCGCTGGAACTCCATTCACCGTTGCTGTCGTGACGAAGTGATAACCGGGGACGGTGAGGTCAAATGCTTGCTGCAGGAGTGTCGGGCCGTCGGGGGCCACGAGTGGGGCTGTTGGTGCGGCAGTCGCCAGGACGTCGGCCGTGGTCGGCGTCTCGACGGCTGTTGCCGCAGGTGAGGCTACCGGTGGGGCTGTTGGCGTCACCGGTGCGAGCGTTGTGCTGTCGATTGGGGGAGTCGTTGTGCTGGCGGCATCGTCACGGCTGCACGCCGTGACCAGCCCGAATACGAGCAACAGCCCGGCTCCTCTGATGAGGAGCCGGGCCGTGCAAGGCTGACGGTCAATCACTGTCGCGATCGCCGCCCTCGTCGTCATTGTTGTCGTCGTCACCGCTATCGCCACGACGGCGATCGCCGTCACGATCCCCGTCACGATCTCCGTCGTCGTCATCATCGGTTGCGATGGTCGTTGGGACCGGACTGCCGTTGACGGTCGGGTCGACTCGGTCGCACCGGAACTTCTCGCTGACACCGACGGTCAACGTCTCGCCCTCACCGCGTACCTTGATCGAGATCCGCCCGCTGTCGGCAAAGCGAACACTGGCGCGGTTTTCGTCGGTGTTGACGTCGGCAGGCACGTTTGACACGACGTCACTGATCTGGCCCTCGGCAGACACCGCATAGGTAACGGTCGCCTCGGTTCCGTCGCAGAGCGAACCGGTCCATGTATGCGGCCCAACTGCAGGGCCGTCAGCGAGCTGACGGCCCTTCAAGCGAGACAGACTGATGCTGAGCTTTGCTTGCGTTTCGCCGTCATCGGTCTTGAGTGTCGAGCTGATTCGGAGCGATCGGGTTTGACCGTTGAACGAAAAGTCGATCTTGGCTGTTGCCCATTGCTTGAGCTCGTCGCCATCATCATCATCATCACCGTCGTCGGCTTCCGTCCCGCGGCTCGTCGCACCGATCACGAAGTCGGCAACGGAATCGACTGTGACTCCTGTGATGTCCGGCCCACCGTCGGCACCGGCGCCGACGGTGAATGCGACTGTCGTCGCGTCGCCGGTGTCGAACACATCTCCGGACCATCCGCCCGGGCCGCTGATGTCAGCCAGTTGGCCGGCGCGGGCCTCGACCCGCTCGCCGCCGCGTCTGGCACTGACCTTGACGGAGACGGTGCCGTCGGTGTTGACGAACTTGACTCGATTCGGCTTGACCTGCGTTGTGGTGAACTCGTCGGCTTGGTTGAGCGAGACGTCAACGAGTCCGCCGCCCGCCTCGGTCGTCACGTCGACGATCAGCGGAGTGCCGAACAGCGGAAGTGTGACCGTCGACTCCGCTACAGCCACAGGCGGCGCTACCGGAACCGTCGATGTCGGCACGCTTGCGTCGTCTGCGGCAGCGATCCCGCTGCCGACGAACAAGGCCGCAAGTACAGACGCACTCGTTGCCACTACTTTGATGGAACGCATTGGATCCTCCTCGAGGGACTTAGCCCGTGTCCGCTACACGATGCCTGATCATCGGCACGTAAGGAGGCCAGAAACGGTGAAGATTGATCCAAGATCCGTGACGGAAATGGCAGAAATTAGTGTTTAGTTTGCCTGAACATCAGCCGATGAGCTCGATCAGGTCCTTGATCGCCAGATAGATCAGAAAGCCGATCACGGTGGTGCCGAGCACCGTGTAATGCCAACGTTTCGAATGGTCGGCGCGCCAGAAACGACGGATACTCATGGTGATCGCGATTGTGGCGGCGGAACCGATCGCCAGGCCGATCCATGGCCCCACGCCCGCCGCGACGCCGATCGCCGGCAAGAGGAACGGGAGCACGAGATACATCACCACGCAGCGCACGGCGGCCACCAGAATCGATGTTTGGAAGGCCTTTTGGGCGTCGGCAGCGGTGGCTTTCGGGCCGTCGAGCGGTAGTCGAAGTAGACGTCGCATGAAACGATCTGCTACGGACGAGGCCTGGCGTAGCGGTGGTGGATCGCACAGCGTGAATTCGGCCGGTGGCGTACTCATGGCTCACGCCAACGGTAGGGGTGTTGAATCAACTCGACAACGTCGGCGGGAGTATCGGCCAGAGCGATCGCGCCGGCACCGATCAGTTCCTCTGGTGTGCCATATCCCCACGTCACTCCGATACAGGGGATTCCGTGATGTGACGCGCCGTGCACATCATGGTTGCGGTCTCCGACCATCACCACTCGGGTCTCGAGGTTTGGCTGGTTGTGGAGTCCGAGTTCGCGCAACGCATGGTCGATTACCTGGGCTTTTGTACGTCGCTCGCCGGTCAGGGTTGCTCCGGCTCGTACCTCGAACAGGTCGGAGATGCCGAAATAGTCGAGGATCGGGTGGGCCGTTTCCTCTGGTTTGGCGGTGGCGACCGCGATCGAGAAGCCGTCTTCGATAAGCGCCGACAACATTTCGAGCACACCGTCATACAACGTGTTCTCGAACGCGCCGATCATCCCGTACCGGACGCGGTAGGTGTTGATCACGCGTTCGAGCGCGTCGTCCGGGATCCCGATTGAGGGTAGACCGAGTTCGAATGGCGGGCCGATCACGGATCGAACCTGTTCGGCGGTCGGCTCCGGAAAGCCTTCCTGCCGGCACGCCCATTGCAGTGAGCGCATGATCCCAGGCTCAGAGTCGCTCAACGTGCCATCGAGGTCAAGCAGCACATGAGTCGGGCGCATTGGTGCTTACGGTATCTGAGCGGTCTAGTCGTCGAGTTTGTTCAGCCCGGTCCGGGCGAACCACATCGCCAGCACACCGAGCACGCCGATCGCCAGTAGACCACCCCACGAATCGGACCAGGTCACCTCGCCCAGGAATCCGGTTCGAGCCAATCGGAGGATGTTGGTGAGCGGATTGATCCGGGCCACGCCGTGGAGCCAACCGGTCATGACATTGAGCGGGCTGTTGGCGTCGGTGAGAAACAGGCCAAAGAACAGCGTGAGCTGCATAATCGCGGCGGCGCGCATGTCGCGGAACCGATACGCCAGGCCGAGCGCCCAACCCGTTCCGACGGTGGCCATTCCAATTCCGGCGACCGCGAGGGTGAGCAGGCCGATCACACCGTCGGTCAGCCTGGCTCCGAGCAACGTGCCAACGATCGTGACGAGCACGATCGCAAACACAGCTCGCACCCAGGCTGCTAGCAGAGGACCCATCAGCAACGAGCGGCGCGGTGCCGGCGACATCCGCAGGCGGTCGTAGAAGCCACTCTCGATGTCGCGAATCGTGGTAAATCCGATTCCCAATCCGGCGAACGAGCACCCCATCACGACCGCCAGTGGCAGATACCAGTTGGCAGCGTGGTCGGTCGGGAAGCCAGGAATCTCGGTGACACCTCGGTAGGTGCCGGTGAATGACACGACCTGGAAGGTGGGCATCAGCAACGCCGGAAGGAACACCGATGGCAGCCGCAACAGGTTGCGGATGCTTCGAACGGCGATCCCGCCTGCGCTCGACAGGGTGGCGCTCACGAGGCGTCCAATCGTCGGCGAAGTGTTCGCAGAGAGAGTGAGACGGTCAGCACTGTCAGTCCCAGCGGGATCAGGAGTGTCTGTGCCACGGCGGAGGCGCTCAACGACTCGATCGTGAGTGACCGGAAGCCTTCGGCGATGTACGACAACGGGTTCAAGTCGGCGATTGCGGCGTGGTACCCCTTCATCGTCTCGCGTGGGAAGAACGTCGACGAGAAGAACAGGAGGATGAAGAGCAACGGAAACGCTCCCTGCACTGCTTCTGACGACCCGGTTTTGATCGCCATCGCGGCCATCAATCCCCCGATCGCCAGGGCGACCAGAATCCCGCCGAGGATCATCACGAGCACACCGACCACGCCCGATTGAACCGTGAGTCCGAACGGGAGTAGGACGAGGATGAACACCAACGTTTGTAGGCCGCCGTACACCATCCCGCCCGCCAGGCGTCCGACGAGAATGCTGACTCGGGACGTGGGCGAGGCGAGCAGCCGATCGAAGAAGCCGTTCTCGATGTCGGTCGCAAGTGCCGTTGCACTGACCGTCGATCCGAACAGGATCCCTTGGACGATCGAGCCGGCCAGAGCGAAGTCGAGGAACGAGTCGACCTTCGGGAACCCGGGAATGACGATTGCCTTGCTGAACGACGACGTGCCGAGTGCTACTAGGAACAGCGGGAACAGCATCGAGGGGATCACCATCGCCGGTTGCCGGATCACGGCGATGATCGCCCGCTTCGACATCGCCAGAGTTTGGGCGACGAACGATTGGCGCCGAGTTGGGAGTACGGCGGCGGTGGTCATGAGCGTCGGCCCTTGCGGCCCTTGCCGGGTTTGCCGCTTGCCGCAGCGGTTGCGTCGCCGGTTGTCTCGGCTCCTTCCAGCCGGTGGCCGGTCGCTTCTGCGAAGACATCGTCGAGACTCGGTTCCCGTAGTTCGAGGTGGCGGACAGGAATCCCCGCTTCGTCGAGTCGTCGGATCACATTCGATACCTCGCCGGCACCGGCGGTCAATCCCACGCCGAGCGTGCCTTCGGCAGTCGGACGAAGTTCTCCGAACTCGCTGAGCACATTCGTGGCGGCGTCGGTTTGAGCGGCATCGACATCGACGAACAGGGTTGGGCTGCCGACTTTGGCTTTCAGTTCGGACGGGCGGCCTTCGCAGACGATCTTGCCCTGGTCGATGATTGAGATCCGCTCGGCAAGTTGGTCGGCTTCCTCCATGTACTGCGTGGTCAGCAACACGGTGGTGCCCTCGCTGTTCAATCGGCGGATCTCGTCCCACAAGGCCATCCGGCTCATCGGATCGAGACCGGTCGTCGGCTCGTCGAGGAACAGCACCGATGGCTCGTGAATCAATGACAGCGCCAAGTCGAGGCGACGCCGCATGCCGCCGGAGTACGTGCCGACTCGTCGATCGCCTGCGGCCGAGAGACCGACTCGTTCGAGCAACTCGCCGGCCTTGGTGTGGTGCTGCGCCTTCGGGAGTCCGTAGAGCACGGCCTGCAGGAGCAGTAGTTCGTTGCCCGTCATCAGCGGGTCGATCGCAGCGTCCTGGAGCGCGACGCCAATGTTGCGGCGAACGTCATCGGCTTGGTCGACAACGTCGAAACCGGCCACACGACCATATCCACCGGTAGGCCGAAGCAGCGTGGTGAGCATCCTGACGGTCGTGCTCTTGCCGGCACCATTCGGCCCGAGAAATCCGAAGATCTCACCGGCCTCAACCTGTAAGTCAACACCGTCGACTGCTTTGACCGTGTTCTCACCGGACCCGAAGTGGCGCACGAGCCCTTCGGCGATGATGGGAGGTTCACCATTACTGTGATTCATTGATGATTAGCTTGCCTTAATAGTTGAAGTATGTCAACCTATGACTATGGTAAAGAAATCGCCAATCCGCACCGAGCTCGATGACGCGCTCGTGTTGGCGATCGGGCGGATGCGCGGGGTGTGGCATCAGCGGATGCGGGCGATGGAACTGTCGCCGCCACAGGGGATCACCTTGAAAATGTTGGCCGATGGCCCGCTGCCGATGGGGTCGGTGGCCGAGGCGTTGGTGTGCGACGCCTCGAACATGACCGGCATCGCCGACCGGCTCGCCGAGCGCGGATTGGCTGTCCGAACCGCCGACCCCAACGATCGACGGGTCAAACTGCTCGTGATCACACCCGAAGGTCAACGCATGATCGAAGTGATGGACGCCCCACTGTCTGGCGAGTTCGAAGGCGTCAGCACCCTCACTGAAGAAGAACGCCACACCCTCGCCGCCTTGTTACGCCGCGCCTTCAGCTAGTTCGGTAACTATGAACGTTTGCTCTATTCGGACGGTGCCGGCAAGCACTCGGCGAGAACTCGTCGTGCCCCATGCCGACCGGGGTGAGGACTAGTGATCGCCGAGGTCTGGCGTGGCCAGGCGGATCGCGTCTTGGCGGAGTTCGGGCTTCGCGCTACGGACCTTGATCCGTCTTTGCCAATTGCGTTCATCACGGAAGGTGCTTTGGCCAGTGGCGCGGCTGACGGACTCCTTGCGGCAGGGGATCGATCGCTGGCTGAGGTGAGCGGCAGCAACGTGATCTCGGGCATCGCTTTCGACGTGCTTTCCGGTCGCGATCGGATCATTCTCAAGGAAGCGGGGGTCGAGTGGATTGATCGGAGCCCGCTGGTCTCGTGGAAGGTCGTGGTCTTTACTCGGAGTGGTTGGCGTGGATTTCTGATGGCGAGCGGAACGTCCGCTGAGTATGAATCACGGATCGCTGATGAGCTCGAAGATCTGTTGCATGACGCTGACGAGATCGGCTGAGAGCCATCGGTTCGTTCAGCTGGCGAGTTTGCGTGGATTGGTGGCGGAGGACGGTGGCCTCGACGAGGGTTCGGCTGGCGTGATCTTCGTAGTCGAGGGTCGCCCGGCCACGCAAGAGGCCTCTAACGCGGAATGGATACGCGCCTATCGCAACCCGCCAACGAGCCGAGGCCGACGCGTTCCGCCGGATTGACTGACGAGGCGAGCTCGTCGACCGGCTCCACCACGTCACCGCTGACGCAATCGCCTCGAGGCTGAGTGAACGAGCTCCGCGCACGCATCCCGTTGACCTCGGACAAGTCACACGGTCACCCAGTGAGCCGCCAGCGGTTCGCCCGGTCCGGGTCGACATCGGCAGGCCAAGTTCCGTTGTCGTTGGTGCAGCCCTGCCCGCCTGAACGCGAGGCCGGGGACCGCTCGGTGGTGTTCCCCCTGAAGCGGCCGGGTCTTGGATCAGGCCCTCGTAGGTCCTGCGAGGATTTCGGGATGCCAGCAAGCGAGAAAGAACTACACGGCGCTCAGGCTCGTGATCGAGTTGTTCGGCTCGAGCCGGCGGGTTCACGTCGTTAGACGTGTAAGCGCCTCCGGTCGAAGCTGAATGTGAAGCAGGCGGCACCTGCGAGGGCCTGGCCGTCACCGTCACCTGGGCGGTTAGAAGCATCTGCCCACTGACGGCCAACTGGAGTTGCCCCGCAGATGGCCACTTGGTCACTCATCGTTACGGGCCGACAGGTTCCGCGTGCGCCCTTGAACGGCACATTGAGGACACGGATGCAGGGGTAATCTCCGAGCGTTATGTGACGGTCGGGCGCGATCAGAATGCCGGTTAGTGCTTGGGCATTGCGTCCGCTCGCCGGCGTTGTTCTGAGCGCGCTGGCGGCGGTTGAGAAGTTGTCGCAGCGAGCCGATCGGCGATAGGGCGCGGGTTCGCCGACGCAGCGCTCCTGTGTGCTCGCTGGCGCGAGCACCTCGGCCACCACTCGGCCTGGGCTGCCAGCGAACCGAAGCTCGACTCATGGCGCACCACGTCGCCGGTGTGTCGGGCCTCAGCGACGACGGCCCGGACCGCGATTGCGAGCGGTCGTCGACGCCGTGTCGACGATCGGAAGTGCCGAACTGTCCGCCGCCAGCAGGGCCCCGAGGTCGGCGGTCTGTGCGCCGTCGTCCGCGACCGAGGTCAACTCACGGTGAATCCGTCCATGGTCCGATCGCCTCTTCGGTTCCATCCGGATGCTCGATCACACACGTCCAGCGAAGCGGAGTCCACGAAACGCGCTCGTAGCGCGATGCGTTGGGGCCCGAGCAAGCACGTTCGAGCCGGTTCTCGACACCCATCGCGAGAAAGACGTTCAGTCTGGACACCGATAGCACTGCGACAGCGAGGGTGACGATCACCACGACGAGTCGAATGACACGACGGGTCAAGATCGGCTGCGACCCGCCAACTGCAGGTTCGGAACTGGTAGCGACGTTACTCATCGGAGTTGCTCAGACCAGGCATTGGACCTGTCGAACGCCGAGCCTACGCCCCCGGCCTCACGCCGAACCGCCAGCCGCACATATTGAGACGCTCAGCCCGCGACCGCCAGCCGAGCGGAACCGGCAATGCGACGCTGCCCACCGCACGCGTCCCGCTCAGAACGCGCGTTGTTACATGCTGCCCGGCCAGGCGTCGGCCGCGAGCGCTTGCTGGCGCGAGCGCTCGTATTGCTCGATCTGATCTCGTACCGCAGGTACCAGTCGGCACGATGCCTCGATCGGAACGTTCGACTGACGACGCCGTCGGACGCGCACAGTGCGGCACGTAGACGCTCGGCGCGGTGTCGCATAACGCTCACGGCACCGAGCGCTGAAGGGTGCCACCCAACGCCGGCTATGCGAGCCGAATCTCGATCGGATCCAGCGCAGCCGACTCGACGGGCCAGAACACGAGCGCGCCAGCTCGCTCGTCAATCGGCCCCTTGTAGGTTCGCTGGTACTGAACGATCGGCAAGGCCGGGTCGCCTCCACCGCCTCCACCGCCAGCGACCATCGGGTAGGTCGTCCCGAGATCATCGCTCAACTGCAACGCCCGCTGCTCAGCGTTCTGCCACGCACCGAATTCGGGACCGTCGGGGTAGCCACCCTGCCATTGGAGCGCCTCCGAACCGACAGTTGCGTAGTGGATCACGATGAGGGTCGTCCAGATCTCCGCGCACGAAACGACGAGGCGCCCGCCCTTTCGCGCTGGAGCCGTAATGTTCGCTTCGACAACTCGGAGAAGCACCGGGGCACCGTCCAAGTACGCCTCGATCTCGCCAAAGTCGTCCTCACCCGTCACGAGCATGATGGTACCGCCGAGCTGTGTGGGGTCGAGAGAAGCGGTTGCCGTCGGCCCGTTGGAGCCTGCCCCCTACCGCCGGTTATGCGACTCGTGCCGGGGAAGCCGACACTCGGAGTCCACGACGCTGAGCGTTTAGCGGTACGGCGGATCTGTTGGCCGTGAGTGGGCAGGGCAGTTTCTCATGGAGACGAACACTGGGTCGATCGAGGAGCTGCGCGCTCAGGTTCAGGCGTTGAAACGCGAAAACCGTAGGCGCGTTCGTGCGGACCCCGACTCTCAGGCCGGCACCGTCTTTCGTCGGGGCGGCGCTCGACTGCCAATCAAGACGGTGACAGCGTTCGCGGTTGCTGACCGTGACCGTTGTGCGGTCGTGTCGATCTGCGGAGTTTCTTGACGACGCCCATCAGGGGTGCGTTCAACCACAGCACCATTTCGATCAGGGCGGAATGCGGTGCTGGAACATTCTCGTGAAATTTCATAAATCTTTCGCACGTGTGTTGCGAACTGTTGATCTGTTCGATAGGTTGCTGTCAACAGATCAACTCTTGGGGAGGTGCACGATGGATGACAACGGAGTCCGTAACACGCTTGATGTGTTGTTGGCTGGTGATCCTGATGTGATGGACCGCGATCAACTCGCAGGCTTCGTCACACAGTTGGGTCGGGTCAGGGGTTGGTGCGCAGCGGCTGAGGTTCGGGTCAGTCGCCGAACCCGTCAACTCGCCGCCGAAGGACATTCCGAGTCGGCTGCCGCCTTGTTGGCCGATGCTGGGCGTTGTTCGTCGAAGGACGCCCACACTGCGTCTGATCGGGAAACGATTTGTGGGGTCATGCCGTCATTCGAAGACGCCCTCGCCACCGGTGCCGTCACAGCAGCACATGTTGATGCTCTCGCTGCAGCGACCCGCAACCTCAACGACCAACTACTCGCCGAGTTCGCAGCCTGCGAAGCCGATCTGCTCGCCGATGCAGGGAATCAGGGAGTCGACACGTTCGAACGCGGCTGTCGAGATCTGGCACGCCATATCGCAGCCCAAGCCAGCGCTCACTCTGATGTTGATGAGTTGGATCAGCAACGCAAGAACTCGAGTGTCAGGCAGTGGACCGACAAGTTGACCGGGATGCGCAAGACACTCCTGTCACTCGACCCTGTCCGTGACGCCGAACTGTGGACCGCAGTGAAAGCAAAACTGGCTTCGCTACGACAAACCGATCAGAATCAGACACCGTTTGATCAACTCCAAGTCGAAGCGTTCATCGCCACCGTCGCCACAGGTGACGCCGTGTCACGGGTCCCGCAGGTCGGTGTGCTGATCGACTACCAAACAATCTGCGACGGGTTACACGCCAACAGCATCTGCGAACTCGAGAACGGGACACCAATCCCAGTCTCAACGGCACGTCGTTTGTGTTGTGATGCCAACGTGTTCCCAGTCGTGCTCGGCGGTGACGGCGAAGTCCTCGACGTCGGACAATCCGTACGAACCGCCACCCCAGCGCAACGTAAAGCGTTACGGGCAATGCATCGCACCTGCGCTCATCCAGGTTGCACCACGATTGTTGACGATTGTCGGATGCATCACGTCGAGTTCTTCCGTAACGGCGGCAAAACAGCAGTCAACAATTTGTTGCCGCTATGCGAGAAACATCACCACCTCGTCCACGAAGGCGGCTGGCGATTGACCATGACATCCGGCCGGGTCGCCACCTGGCGACGACCAGACGGCACGATCTGGCACACCAAACCAACCATCGACCGGCAACCCAGCCAGCAACCCAGTCAGCAAACCGAACCCGCCGAGCAACACCAACCGACACTCTGCTAAACGGCCTCCCACCAGCAACCACCCCGCCAATCCGGGGCGCTCCGGCGCCCCTGCGCGGCGAAACGCATCCGGCGTGCGGTCTCAGCCGTC
>JANPLQ010000017.1:0-3632 GCA_031422395.1 Ilumatobacteraceae bacterium
CCGACTTGGTTGTCTGTCGCCGTAGCAGTGATGCGACCGTGTCTTTCGTGATGTGCTCGGCTTCGGGTAGCTCGGCTTGGAGTTGTTCGGCCGTCGCCGTGAGTGACAGACCGTCGGCGCGCAGTGCCAGCGCACGTTCAACGACGGCTGGCGAGTAACCGAGACCGGTTCGTGACGGCAGCCGCCGGCCCGACGCCAACAGCAACACGTACAGACCGTTCAGCACACCAGCGTCGACCTTGGCCAACCTCACCGATCCGATGTGGGCGATCACGTGGTTGCGCATGTTTCGCTCGTACGAGTCGAACGTCGATGGCCGAACGGTGTGTTCGATTGCCTTCAACCAATCGGTCAAGTAGTCGCCGAGGGTCTGATGAGACGGCTCGACGTACTCGCCGCGATCGAACTTCGAGAGCAGGTCGATTCGCGCCCGCTCGGCCTCGCGCCTGGTGCGATAGCCCGAGTGCCACTTCTGGCGACGCCGCCCGGTCGCCGGGTCAGGATCGAGTTCGATCTTGACGTACCACTGGCCGCCCTTCTTGATCACCGAACCCCGCATCGCTAGTCCTTTCTCAGTTCCCCGAGGCGTCGGCGCAGTTCTTCGTCCGAAGGTTCCTCGGCATCGTCGTCCTCGACCAGGCTCTCTCCATCACGGTGCGACATCGATTCCAAGTACCCACGCGGGCCGAAGGTTTCGATCTTGGTGGCGAACTCTTTGAGGAAGCCCGCGACCTCATCGAGTCTGTCGCCGTACTCGCGCTCGATCTCGCGTAGCCGCTTCTTTCGCCACGTGCGAAAACTCTCGTGCCAGTTCCTGGCGCCGCCCTCTGCGCCGAAGATCGCCGCAAGCGCGGCGTCGGTCTCCTCCGGGTTGTTGATCCGGATCTCAGCAAGCCGTTCGTCGAGCGGAGCGAGTTGCCGCTCATGGCCGAGCAGCGCGGCGTACAACTCGCTGACCGGCCGGCCGCTGTCGGCGAGCACCGCCAGCCCTGTTCCTGGCGGCGGGATGAAGAAGTAGGCGATCGGCACGTCGAACACCACCGACAACAGATACAGCTCGTGCGCGTCGAATCTGCGACGCCGCTCACCGTCGAAGCCACGCTCCATCGCCGAGATCGACGCCTGCGGAAGCTGATGGCCGGTCAGGTGGCTGAGACGCTCGGCGACAGACTGTTGCGTCCAGCCGCGCCTTTCCCGAATCGACTTCACGTTGTACGACACGACCGCGTTGACGTCGAGATCGTCAGCTGACCGCGGTCCAGGCTCGGGGTCGGGCTGCGCTCGTTTACGTGCTCGTACCATGTCACTCCATTGTCCGATGTTGTGCTCTTGACAATCGTACCACACGGCGCGATCATCGCACTCTGCTATGTATCATTCCGAAGTGTTGAACCATGCTAGATGATCTTCCCCCATTCATGACTGTCGAACAGGCCGCCAAGGTGCTTCAACTCGGCCGCTCGAAGACGTACGAACTGACCGTCGAGTGGCAGTACAGCTCCGGCAAGAGCGGTTTGCCCTTCGTGTGGTTTGGCTCACAGAAGCGAGTCCCGAGAGCGGCGCTCGTCCGTCTCATCGAAATGACGCTTGATCACCCGCCGGCGGCCTGAGGTCGGGCGTGAGCAGCGGCAGCTCCGTCCTGGTTGGGGAACACGCTGGCGATGTGCGCCGCCAACTCGGACCGCTCGCATGGGCTGCGCTCGAAGTCCTCGTCTCGCACGGCTCAATGGTCGACCGTGAGTTGATCGCTGACAGCTCGGTCCGCGAGATCGCCGTCGAACTCGGCGTCGCCAAGAACACCGCTCATCGAGCAGCACGCGCTCTTCGAGCCGCCGGGCTCGTGTCACCGATCCAACGGCGCGACAACGACGGCCGCTACCTCGACGGTGGATACCGACTTACGGTTCCTCGCGACGTCCTACACATCGGGCCCAGCTCGTCGACGACCAACGCACCGATCACCGCCCGACCACGCACGCGCCGCAACAATACCAAGCCGTGTGTCGGAATCCAGCTCGACCTGCTCTCCGCAGAGTGATCGAACGCGTCTGATGAACCACTCCCTGAACCACGCCCCCCAAGAAATACAGACAAGTGCCCAGACGCGGGTGGTGAGTCGATGTTGAGGGTGACGACTCTGTATGCGGCGACGGCTGCGGCGACTGCGAACTACTACACCCAGTACCTGACGCAGGCACCGGGTGAAGTGGCCGGTGTGTGGACCGGCGACCAGGCGGCCGCGCTCGGGCTGTCTGGCAGCGTGACCGCCGAGTCGTTGCGGGCGTTGCTGGAGGGCCGTGACCCCGTTCGTGAGACACGGCTCGGTTACCCGCTTGCTGATCGCGTACTCACTGACGGTCGGGTGGTTCGGGCGGTCGCCGGGTTCGACGCCACGTTTTCGGCGCCGAAGTCTGTCAGCGTGTTGTGGGCACTTACGCAAGATCAGCGTCTGCTTGACGCCCACGATGCAGCCGTCACCGTCGCGCTCACACATCTGGAGCGGTATGGATCGACGACGCGTGTGCGAGCCGACGGCCGACGTTTGCATCCGGATTCACAGGGTTTGATGATCGCCACGTTTCGTCAGACAACTTCGCGGGCCGATGACCCGCAACTGCACACGCATGCCGTGATATCGGCAAAGGTGCAGACCGATGATGGCCGCTGGTTGGCGCTCGACGCCCGCTATCTGAAGCGACATCAGCGGATGCTCGGCGGGCTCTACCAGTCGGCGCTACGCGCCGAACTGGCGAACCGGTTCGAGGTTGCGTGGACCCAAATCGTGAACGGTCAGGCCGAGATTCTCGGCGTCCCCGTCGACCTGTTGGAGGTGTTCTCGAAACGCAGCTCCCAAGTCGACGTCGCCCTCGCCGCCAAGATGACCGAGTTCCATCAGCGTGAGGGGCGTGACCCGACAAGGTGGGAACGTGCGGCGCTCACGAGGGAGGCGTCGGCTGACACTCGGGGACATAAGACCGGCGCCGGTGTCGCAGATCTTCGGACACGGTGGGCCGATGAAGCAGAGGCGCTCGGATTCAATGCCAGGGATCTCGTTGACCAGGTCAGCGCGGTGGGGCGGGAACTCGCCGACGCGCCCGAACCGCCAGTCACTATCGCCGAGATTGTCGAGGCGTTGTCGGTGTCCGGATCGACGTGGACGCGGGCGGATGTGATGCGCGCCCTCTGCGACGCGCAGCGTCCGCTGATCGAGATGCCAGCATCGCGATGGGCTGAGACGTTGGAACGGGCTTGCGACACGACCATCGGGTCGTGTGTCGAACTCGACCCGAAGGACGCTGCTGGGCCGCGGCGGGCGTCGGATGGTCGATCGATGTGGCTGGAACCGATCGCACCACACATCACAAGCGAACAGGTCCTGGCCGAGGAGGAGTTCGTGCTGGCATGGGCGATCGACGCACAAACCCCCGACCCACGACCATCCACAACCGTTCAGGCTGGCGGTCTCGATGTGCTCCAGGCCGACGTCGCCGCTGCCGTTGCCGGACACGACCGGCTGGTGCTCGCAGTCGGCCCGGCCGGCACCGGCAAGACCACCACATTGAGCGCAGCCGCCGACGATCTTGATCGACAAGACCGCCAGGTGTTCGGGGTCGCACCGTCGGCGAAAGCGG
>JANPLQ010000018.1:0-11197 GCA_031422395.1 Ilumatobacteraceae bacterium
TCGTCTATCCAGGCTTCGTAGACGGGAAGCATGACTTCTGCTATCTGGGTGATGACTGCCATCCGACACGTAACGTCTGCGAGTGCAACACGGCGCTCTGCTTCCGCCGCTCTTTCTAGCCCTGATCGGTCATGAGAATTCGGGTGACGTGGTTGGGGTGATTGTTTCGGTGTGATTGATGGGTCGGCGGCGCAGGTCTTGGTGTTGGCGGAGTCTGCGGGGCACGGTTCACTCAGAAAGTGAGTCGGGTGCCGGTGCTGGGGCGCGCGTGGTGAGCGTGTCGCCGTCTTGAGCGGTGTTGGCGTCTGTTGTCAGCAGATGGCGGTGATGCGTCGGTGCGCATCGAGCAGGTCGCTGGTGGTGGGCCAGCCGTCGATGATCCGCATGACGTCGCGTCCGGCGCGCTTGATGATGCGTGCGGGTGTGTGCCACAGGCTCCAACGCAACCGTTTCGGTTCGGCGGTGGCGAGCCCACCGGTGCAGCACAGCTGTTGGAACCAGCGCACGAGATCCGCGGCGAGGCAGACGAGTTGCATCCAGGCGCGGTTGGCGTCGAGGTCGCGGAACGGGAACCGTTCGAGTCCGGAGTCCTTCAATCGTTTGATGTGGTCTTCGACGTGAGCGTGATCGCGCATGTGCGCGTCCAACTCGACGGGGGTGCCGGTGTTGTCGGTGTAGTGACCCCAGTAGCGGTAGCACAGCGACGGGAACAACGATCGTTGGGCGCCCTCATGGAGGTGTTCGCGGCGAACGATCAGCCGGGTTCCTGTCGGCCAGGCCGACAGGTCAACGAGGTCGGTGACCTCGGCGACATGAGACCGCTGGGCGTTGTCGCCGGTGCGTCGTCGCGCCGGTCGCCAGCGGCTGTTGTCGTGTTGGATGCGGCTGATCCCGTTGTGGATGCTGGCGTTCGTGCGGGCCACCACGGCGAACCCGATGTTGCGGGAACGGCACCCGGTGGCGAAGCGTGTCGAGCACCCGGCCGAGTCGGTGCGGATCTGCACCGTCCGACGAACTTCGGTGGCGTCGTCGCCATCGTGGTGACCGGCGGCGATCTCAACAGGCAACTGGGCGACCGCAGCGTCGAGCACGGTGAAGTGATCGGCCAGCGTGTTCGCCCCGGCGTTGCCCGGTCGCAACATGCCAGCGAGTGCTTCGCCGGTGGCGTCGGCGAAACACAACAGCGGATGGAACCCGAACCCGCCTTTGTAGTTCGGTCCGGTGCCGGCCTTGTTCTCCGAATGGACCTGCACCAGCGACGCGTCGATGTCCAACACCACCATCGCGGTGCCAGTCGTGGCTGCCATCCGCCGCCACACCTGGCCGCGTGTGATGGCTGCTTGTGTGGTGAGGTCGGCGAGCACGCTCGGGGTGATCGCCCGCATCGTGCGATAGAGCGTCGAGTCCGACGCCACCTGCCCGAACAGGCGCTGTTGCGGGGCGAGGAACTCGATGTCCGAACACGCTTCACCGCCGGCGGCGAGCATCAACATCGCGTGCGTCAACACCGTGCCCCGGTCATGCAACGGGGCACGTTCACCAGCCCACGGGATCGCCGTCGACAACGACGACCCGAGCCCGATCCGATCAGCGAAACGACCCAACGCATGCAACCCCGCATGAGCGACGACCTGGGTTCCGCTGGCTTCCACACCGACGTTCATCACGCTGTTACGGTTCACTTCGCGAGTGCCCTCCTGATCGGTGTTCTTGCTGCTTCGCAACACCAAGAAAAGCAGGTCAGGAGGGCCGCAACGCGGATACGCGAGCTACGCCGCCTCAGACTCGTGAACGATCAGGGCTAGCACCGCCGCGCATCGATCAAGCCGAGTTGGTCGACGTGGTGCGCTCGGGCATTGATCTTCGCCCGCACGGGCAGCGGTGATTTTGTACACTAGACACGGCCGCTGCGGGCGGGGATCCACGGAGGACGTCATGGTCTCGAAGAGCGTGTTCATCCAGGAATTGGTTCGCGACGGCGAGCGTTGGCGGATGTCGATCGGGGAGGTCGGTTCGACCGACGCGCTGTGGCGGGAGCTGTACCCGACGGGTTCGCCGCCGTATGGCGTGACCGTCACCGAGGAGATGACCCAGACCGAGCCGGAGGTGATCGGTCATTTCTTCATCGGCGGTGTAACCGAGCAGGCGGTGCTAGCGATGGAGCAAGGATTCGCTGATGCGTTTCGCAATGCCGGTTTCAAGGACGGGCCCGCCGAGGGCATGGTACAAACGTGGTTCCCTGGCATCGACGAACCCTACGAGATGTCAGAGGACGATGCTTCGCAACTGTTCTGCGACAACTTCAGCGACGTGGCGATGCCACACCTCAGCGAGATGACGATCTGGGATCCAGTCGTAGAACAGGACTGTGAGTTTCAGTACGCCAATGGCAAGACGTTCACTGTCAAGCTCGGCGACATCGAAGCGACAAGCGCACCGGCTTCATTCCTGTGGAACGACAGCAACTACCTGCTCGTTCCCGTCGGCGACTCGTGGCAACCGGTGCTCAACGCTCGCACCACGTTGAACATGTTCCAGTTCCGGTACGGGATCGAACAGGTCGACACCGAGATCCGGGCACAGCAGCTCGAGATCGGATTCATGGTGCACACGTTCTCCGAGGCGATCAAACGACTGGCCAAGGCCGGCTCGTGGCGCAACCCGGTCGACTCGTTCCGGTCGGGCCTAAAAACCCGTTGAATCTTCGCTGCATCGACCCGATTCAGGAGCAGTTGCGAATCTCAACTCTACGGCCTGGGCTTTTCTGGTGGGCACGACGGGGCTCGAACCCGGGACCTCTACCGTGTCATGGTAGCGCTCTAACCAACTGAGCTACGCGCCCGTAGCGGATGCGTACGCTACCAGGCGTGGCACCCGGCGCACACCTCCCCTTGATCGATATCGGTTCGCTGATGACCGGACGGGCCGGCGGCATCGACGTTGAAGCGGTTGCTCGCCAGGTCGACCGGGCGTGTCGATCGCTCGGCTTCTTTCGAATCATCGGGCACGGAATCGATCACTCGCTGATGGAACGGATGGATCGTTTGTCACGCCAGTTCTTCGACCAACCGAACGAGGTCAAGGCGACAATCGCCATGCCACTCGCAGGTTCGGCATGGCGAGGCTGGTTCCCAGTCGGTGACGAAGTCACGTCTGACGTTCCTGACCGCAAGGAAGGTCTCTACGTTGGGCACGACCATCCGGCCGACCACCCGCGGGTGATAGCGGGGACGCCACTGCACGGATCCAACATGTTCCCAGCAGGTGAGTTAGGCAGCGTGACCATGGACTTGGTCAACGGCTTGATGCCGGTCGCCATCGCCGTGATGCGCGGGATCGCACTCGGCCTCGGTCTTCCCGCCGAATGGTTCGAGACCCATCTCACCGCCGATCCGACGGTGCTGTTCCGGATTTTTCACTATCCGGCGTTGCCGGACAACGACCGCCCGGATCAGTGGGGTGTCGGAGAGCACACCGACTATGGACTATTGACGCTGCTCGCCCAAGATCAATGTGGTGGGCTGCAGGTGCGCACGCCCGACGGCGAGTGGATCGAGGTGCCAGCCGAACCCGACGTGCTGGTGTGCAACCTTGGCGACATGCTCGATCGCCTGACCGAGGGTCGCTATCGATCGACACCACATCGGGTGCGCAACCTGAGCGGGCAGAGTCGGTTGTCGTTCCCGTTCTTCTTCGACCCATCATGGGACGCCGTCGTGACACCGCTTCCGTTCTCCGACAGCGCACCGGCCGACGACGCAGACCGGCGTTGGGACGGCACCAGCCCGCAGGCCTGGACCGGGACCTATGGCGACTACCTATCGGCCAAGGTTGCCAAGGTGTTCCCCGACCTGTTCGCCACGATCACCGGCAATACGGTCGTCAGCAACACGGTCACGTCAGACGCAGGCTGACTTCGTTCGCCATCAGGCGGCCCGAGCGAGTCAGAACCCAGCGATCGTGGCGGCGTTCTACAAGCCCCTCGAGTCCCTCGAGGGTGTCACCAGAGAACGCGTCGAGCGGAACCCCGTCACGCATCCGGAGTTGGAGTTCCAGGCGTTCGAATCGTCGCGTCGCTGCGTCCAATGTTTCACCGGATGCTTCGGTCGACTGACGTGATTGCACCGCTTCGATGTAGCGGTCCGGGGTACGTACGTTCCACCAACGGCGGCCGTCCTGGTGCGAGTGCGCCGCACACCCGAATCCGAGGTAGTTCTGCTGTCGCCAGTACAGCAGGTTGTGGCGACATTCGTGACCCGGCCGGGCCCAGTTGGAAACCTCATAGTTGTCGAGCCCGACTGCGGTCAGCAGATCATCGACGAGTTCATACTTGTCGGCTTGATCATCGTCATCGGGATGACGATCTGGTTGTTCGGCGAGTGGCGTGCCTGCCTCGACCGTCAGCGCGTACGCCGAAACATGTGGAGGGTCAAGATCGACGATCGCTCGCACGGTGTGTTCCCAATCGGCCACCGATTCACCACAGGCTCCGTAGATCACGTCGAGGTTGAACGTCGGTAGTCCGACGTCACGAATCGCATCGACGGCACGCTGGACGTTGCGCTGATCGTGCTGTCGACCCAACGAACCGAGCACATGCGTTGCCATCGACTGCACCCCGACACTGACTCGGTTGACCCCAGCCTGCTCGTAGTGACGCAACAGGTCCGCTGTGACGTTGTCAGGATTGCATTCGACGGTGATTTCGGCGTCGCCGGCGACGGGCACCGACGCGATCACAGCACCAAGTGCATCGCAGTCGACCATCGACGGTGTCCCGCCGCCAACGAAGATGCTGGAGGCAACGGGCATCCCGTCATCGACCGCCCGCTGGATCTCGGTCGTAAGCGCCGCCAAATAATCGCCCGTCAGGTGATGGCGATCAGTCCATGTGGCGAAGGCGCAGTAGTCGCACTTCGACGCGCAAAACGGAATGTGAACGTAGACCCCGAAGGGTTCAGTTCGGTCGGAACACAAGGTCGAGCGCCTCAAGTCGCAATGCAACCTGGTCGACCGGTATGTCCAGCATTGCGGCGATCCCACGCTTGTCGTCGTTGCGGATCGTGAGCACGCGACCGTTGAAGTCTTGGCGTTGCACCTGGATCATGCGCATGAACCTGGTCAGCATTTCGAACGGTGCACCCGACAGTTGGCTCAGCTTGTGGATGTCGATCGCCAGCTTGGGTCGGATCGCCGAACTGTCATCAGCGCCGACAGTCGGATCGGTTCCATCGCGGGGCAACAGTTGATCGACGGGTACGCGGTAAAATTGTGCCAAACGATCGAGTCGGGGTAGCGACAACGCGCGCTCACCGCGTTCGTAGGCACCGAGCACCGACGCCTTGAACTCGTGCTCGGACTGCGCTTCGACGTCGTGTAACGACAGCCGCTTTTGCTTGCGGATCGAGCGCAAGCGCTCACCGACTTGAACGCTGTAGCCCTCGTCGTCAGTCTCAGCTTCAATGTTCTCGGGAGCTTGCATTGGCCCGAACTCCTTGCATATTCGATGTGGTCGGACTCCCACTGTAGCCGACTTCGCTGCGTGGTCAATGGGCGAACGAACCTGCCTGGCACGTCACCCAGCGTGTGCGGTCAGATGTGCGGCAGCGACCAGCGCTGCAGTCTCCACGCGAAGCACACGCCTACCGAGCGAAGCGCGATCCTTCGCCAGCGACAATTCTGTCGTGTTCCAACCGCCCTCAGGCCCGATCGCGACAACGTGATCGCTGGAGCCAAGCGCCCGACAACCCGGCTCGGCGACAACCGCCTCCGGTAGAAATATATGTGACGACACCGGACCGTCAATGTCGGGTAGCCACACTCCGCGCGACTGCTGGAGCGCTTCGGCTGCCACGCGGCGTAGTTTTGCAACATGCCTCAAGGCTCGATCCGGGTCCCAACGGACAACAGATCGATCAGCGTGCAGGAACACGATTCGATCGACGCCGAGTTCAGTCAACTTCTGAACAATCCACTCCGGTCGATCAAGTTTCGGGATCGCGACACCGATCGTGAGCGGACTCGATCGTCTAGGTTCGAAATTGACGTCGCCGTCGATGGCGATCGCATCATCACGTGCACGACATCGACGCCAGAGACCGGCGCCGTCGGTCACCGTCACCAGTTCGTCGTTTCGCACTCTCAGTGACCGAAAGACATGTAGCGTCGATTCATCGCTCAGCACCGGCGCTTCGACGTCTTCGACCAACACATGCGCCGCTGCCCGCCGGAGAGCGTCGCCCGTTTCAGGTGTCACGAGAAAGCGGATTTGATCTTCGAGAACAGGCCAGTGCCGGCGTCGCTGATCGACTCGCCGCGGCCTTCGGCGAATGTGCGCAGCAACTGTGCCTCGTCGGCCGAAAGTTTGGTCGGGACCTCGACACGAACGACGGCTCGTAGGTCACCTCGGCCGCGTCCGTGTAGATGGGGAACCCCGCGCCCCCGCAACACGAACTGGTGGCCCGGCTGCGTTCCGGCGGGAACCACCAGATCCTCGTCACCGTCGAGCGTGACGAGGACCAGCTTGGTCCCTAGCGCCGCTTGAGCGATCGAGATCGGCATCTCGGTGATCAAGTCGTCATCCTCGCGGCGATACCGATCGTGTGCCTTGACGCGCAGATGGACGTACAAATCGCCAGGCGCTCCGCCCCTTGGCCCTGACGCACCGCGGCGCGTCAGGCGCAGCGTTGAACCATCGACGACTCCAGCCGGCACGTCAACGGTGTAGCTCTTGTCAGCCGTGATTCGTCCTTGGCCGTGACACACAACACACGGTGTCGTGATCACTTCGCCGAGCCCTCCGCAACGACCACACGGGCTCGTCGACACCATTTGGCCCAGCACACTTTGGCGAACTCGCCGAACTTGGCCAGCACCGCTGCACTCGGAACACGTGATCGGTTGGGTGCCTTCACCGGCACCGCTCCCGCTGCACGTTCCGCATGGCTGAGGCAGTTTGAGATCGACGGGAATCTGGTCGCCGAACGCAGCCTGTTCGAAGCTGATCGACACGGCGACTTCCATGTCCTGGCCGCGCGGTGGACCGGCCGGGCCACGCCGACCGCCACCGAACATACTTCCACCGTTGCCGCCGAAGAAGGCGTCGAAAATGTCGCCTAGCCCGCCACCGCCAAACGGGTCCCCCACGTTCTGGCCACCGACGCCCGCCTCACCAAATCGGTCGTACTTAGCACGCTGATCGTCGTCGGACAGCACGGCGTACGCCTTCGAGACTTCCTTGAACTTCTCGGCCGCGGCCGGGTTGTCCGGGTTGGCGTCGGGGTGCAATTCGCGCGCCAGCTTCCGGTATGCCTTCTTGAGTTCGTCGGCGTTGGCTGTCCGCGAGACCCCGAGCAGGTTGTAGTAGTCGGTGGACATCAGCCCTCTCCCAATCGGAGTCCGAGTCGTTGGCTGACCACGTCAACCGTCGCCAGCGCCTGCGGATAGTTCATGCGGGTCGGCCCGAGCACCCCGACCGAGCCGACCTGTTCCCCGTCGACCACGACCGGGGCGACGACCACCGAGCAGGCCGACAGCGGTTCTACACCGTGCTCGACGCCGATCGCCACCGACATACCTCGATCAACGATGTCGCGGACCAGCGACACCACGACGAACTGCTGCTCGAGCGTGTGTAGCACCTGGCGAACCACATCGACAGCGTCGAACGAGGCGGCCATCGCAGAAGCGCCACCGACGTAGACATGGTCATCGGTGGAGGCGGTGCGCATGACGCCGATTGCGGCGTCGCAGATCTCGTCGACTGCAACGTCACCAGACGAGGCGAGCGTCGCGACGTTGACCAACGTGTGCCCATTGAGCCGGCCGGCAAGGTGCGCCGAGGCCGATGACAGCGACGCGTCGGCAGTTTCGCCGGAGACCTCGATCACCTCGTTCTCGACAGAGCCGTTACCGAATACCAACACGACGGCAGCGGCGGTGGCGGACAGGCGAACGATCTGCGTACTACGGATCACGGCCGCATCGGCCTTGGGTCCGAGCACAACGGCAGCATTGTGGGTCAGCTTGGCAAGCAGATCGGAGGTTTGATGCAGCATCTCTTCCAGACGACCGTGAGCGGCCGAGAAGAACGCACCGACCTGCTCGGTCGTGGCTGTGTCGAGTCGACCGGGCTGAGCAAGGTTGTCGACGAAGAATCGATATCCCTTGTCAGTCGGGATACGACCGGCAGATGTGTGCGGCGAGGTCAGGAATCCCTCCTGTTCGAGCACCGCCATCTCGTTTCGAACGGTCGCCGACGAGACCCCAATTCCGGACGCGGAGGCGATATGTGAGGACCCAACGGGCTGGGCAGTGGAGATGTACTCCTGCACCACAGCTCCGAGAATGGCGGTCTTGCGATCGTCCAGCATCTGGCAAACGAGGATACCGAGTGCTAACCGGGGTTCACGGATATGCCGGTGTGCGGATATGAGGCATGGGGAGGGACGATCACGCCTGAAAGGAGGGTGGCAGCGATCAGCGGGACTCCGGGCCGATAGACGAGGTGGTTGTAGGACGGTGCGTCAAGGATCACCAGATCGGCGCGGCAGCCTGGTGACAGTTTGCCGATGTCACTCCTGCGAAGCGCAGAGGCACCGCCGCTGGTCGCCGCCGCAATCGCTTCGTCGATCGTCATGTGCATGTCACGGACGGCGAGGGCGATGCAAAACGACATCGAGGTCGTGAAGCTGCTACCCGGATTGCAGTTGGTCGCCAAGGCAACAGTGGCACCGGCGTCGATCACCCGTCGTGCGTCTGGATACGGCTGCCGGGTCGAGAAGTCGGCAGCGGGTAGGAATGTCGCGACAGTAGTACTGGCAGCGAGCGCTTCGATGTCGGCATCGCTCAAGTAGGTGCAATGGTCTGCCGAGGCGCAGCCAAGTTCCACCGCCAGTTGCACGCCGGGGCCGTGGCCGAGTTGGTTGGCATGCAGGCGCGCTCCGAGTCCAGTCGCCTGACCGGCTGTGAGCACAGCTCTGCATTGATCTGCGTCGAATGCACCGCGCTCACAGAAGGCGTCGATCCATCGGGCGTGTGGCCGAACTGCGGCGAGCATCTCGTTGCACACCAGGTGGACGTAATCGTCGGCACGACCTTCGAACTCGGGCGGCACGAGATGAGCGCCGAGGAACGTCGCCTCGTCGGTGAACCGACGGGCAATCTCGAGGCAGCGATCTTCGTGAAATGGATCGAGCCCGTAGCCGGATTTGATTTCGATCGTCGTGATCCCCGCGCGGAGGGCCTCGGCGCGACGGCTCGTGGTCAGCACTTCCAGTTCGCTCGTCGTTGCCCGCCTCGTGGAATCGACTGTCCCGCCGATACCGCTCGCGGTATAGGGCTCTCCCGCCATTCGGGCGGCGAATTCGTCACCCCGATCGCCAGCAAACACGAGGTGAGTGTGGCTATCGACGAATCCTGGGATCACGCAGCGACCACCTGCGTCGATCCGATCGTCCCCGGCTACGGCCGGCCGTTCGAGTGATGCGATGAGCCCACCTTCGACAACGATCGCGGCATCACGGATCACGCCCAGCGGTCCTTCACCAAGCGTTGGATCTCCCGTGACCAACAGTCCGATGTTGTCTACGACGAGCGTCATGGCGCTCCCGACAAGCGAACCAACTCGTTGATCGTTGAGGCAAGTTCGACGGCGACGTCGATCGACCGGTGACGATGGTCGTCGACGATGACCTGACCACCGACGACAACGTGGGAAACGTCGGCGGCCGACGCTGCAAATACCGCCGACTCGAGGGCATACTCCTCGCCAGTTCCGGCCGTGCGGACGGTATCAAGACGGACAGTGACGAAGTCGGCCACACCTCCAACAGCGATTGATCCTGCATCGGTCCATCCGAGACTGGCATGCCCGTCAACGGTGGCGGCGCGGAGCAGCGACGGCACGTCATGGCTGCCTCTCACCATCGAAGCCAGGCGTTCGTTCAACTCGACCCCGCGCGCCTCTTCGAACATGTCGATCACGGCGTGCGAGTCGCTCCCGAGCGACAATCGGGCTCCGGCCGCACGCAACGCTCGCGCCTGCCCGATGCCGTCGGCTAGATCGCGTTCGGTTGTCGGGCAGAAACAGGCCGTGCACTTCGCGCCGCCGAGCAACCGGACGTCGTGATCGGTGAGGTGTGTTGCGTGGACGGCCGTGAACCGGTCACTCAACGCGTTCCGCTCGGCAAAGACTTCGACCGGAGTCGCTCCGTAGGCGCTGATGCAGTGTTCGTTTTCGGCCGTTTGCTCCGATACGTGTGCATGCAGCGGGACGTTCCGAGACGCCGCCCAGGCGGCCACGATTTCGATGTCGGCCGGCGCCACCGCTCGCACCGAGTGAACCGCGGCGCCCAACCTGACGGTCGATGATGTCAGCGATTCACGGGCGCTCGCCCGGGTCGCCCAGTCGATCGAGTCGTGGTCGCCGAAGCGACGTTGCACTCCGATCAGCTGATCGTCGAAACCACCGCGGAGGTAGCACGCGTCGAGCAAGGTGATCCGCAAGCCAGCGTCGGCAGCCGCTGCGACCAGTATCTCCCCCATAGCGTTGGGATTGTCGTACGGGACGCCGTCACGACCGTGGTGCAGGTAATGGAACTCGCCAACGGCGGTGATCCCGGCCAGCACCATCTCGGCATACACCGCTCGAGCAAGCCTGAAATACGTGTCCGGATCGAGCGCGGATGCGACGGCATACATCTGCTCACGCCACGTCCAGAACGACCCGGCCCCGACTTGTGTGCGACCTCGCAAGACGCGATGAAAGGCGTGGCTGTGCGCGTTCGCAAACCCTGGCAACGTGAGTCCCGCAAACCTACGCACACCCCACGGCGCGGCCACACCCGACTCCACCGACGAGATCCGGTCCCCGATCACCCCGATCAAGACATCGCGTTCGGCGTGATCCCCGCCCAGCCAGGCGAGCTCGAAGTGATAGCTGGATCCAGACGTCATGGAGTCAGGCATGACGACGCCATCAGGAACCAATCCGCTGCACGAACTCGGTGATCCGCTTGACGAACACGTCACGGTGAAACCGCTCGAACTGCTCCCACGTCGTGAGCGTCGTCGTGTCGGTCACTCGATCGAGAAACAGCGTTCCGTCGAGGTGATCGCATTCGTGTTGAAATGTTCCAGCCGTGAGACCTCGCTTGATCTGATCGTGGGCGATGCCATGGCGGTCGAGCCATCGGAC
>JANPLQ010000019.1:0-20272 GCA_031422395.1 Ilumatobacteraceae bacterium
CATCGTGAGCGTGAGGTTGCCGGCCGCGATCGGCTTGCCGTCGTCAAGTGAACGCAGTAACCGGCGCAACTCTTTTTTGGCACCGGCCTCGGTGGTTGCGAAGATTCGTCGCTTCTGACCGTCGATGAGAACTTGGGCGGCCCAGCGCTCGACCGGTCCCGACTTGCGCTGGACCATGACCTTGTAGACGGATCCTTCTCCGTTTCCTCGTTGTCGCTGGCTCATAGCGACGTCCTCTCGATTCGGCGGTGGGCAACGCGGTGGGCAACGCCAGCGTACAGCAACGCACTCCGACGTGCGATAGCATCTACAAAATACCAGGTAGATGAACTTTGGCGAACGTCAGCGAACAACTACGCACACGATAATCCTCCCTTACAAGGAAGTGGTCGGGGGTTCGAGTCCCTCTGCGCCCACCCGTTGTTGTCGATTTCACAACGATCTGACGCGTTTGCCCTGTTCAGGGCCAGGGTTTGAAAATCGACACGAAGGGTGTCGACATGCTGTGGCGAGGCATTACCCATCGGCAGCGAGGATCGGAGTGTTGATCGGGTCGTGGGATCGAGCATGCTGAGCCTGGTGTCCCTGCCTTATGGCGACGATCCTGCCGGCGTCATCAGCCAGCCAGTCTTCGGTGACCTGCTCGAACTCGCCTGGTTACCGTAGCCGGCTCCTGGACTGGTCACTCACGCTTCGGGCGCGAGGCACGCCACACTGCTTGAGAAGCTCTGATTGGCTCGACTCAACTCGATCATCGCGTCGTGTTCGCGACGCACCTCGTCGGCTACCTGCTCTTCCGACCGCGACCGCAACGCCGTTGAACCCCCGAGACCAGTGATCACGATCATCGCGGTCCCCATCGATGCCTCCAGCGGAGTGAGCCCACGCCGCCCGCGAGTTCAGCAATCTCCTCTGCTCAGCGGAGACTGGCGGGGCGGATCGATTGCGGTGACCCTGTGGGAGACTGTCCGGCGGAGGTCGCTGACGAATGGCATTGAGCACCACGGACACGTTGACGTTCCTGTTCACCGACATCGAGGGGTCTTCCAGGCTGCTTCGACAGGCCGGCGCCGGCTACTCACAACTCCTCGAACGACACCGGGCGATCATTCGTTCCGCCGTCGCGGAACACGGCGGAACCGAACGCGACACGCAAGGTGATTCGTTCTTCATCACCTTCGACAGCCCATCAGCTGCGATCGCTGCTGCCCTTACTGCTCAGCGCGATCTGGTCGCAGAGCCGTGGCCCGAGGGGCTCGAACTGTGAGTGCGGATGGGAGTCCACCTCGGTGAGGTCACCGAGGGGGGCGAAGGACCTGTCGGCCTCGCGATCCATCACGGGGCACGGATCGCGGCGACGGGGTACGGGGGTCAGATCCTGCTCAGTGATGTCGCGCGAAGTGCCGGTGCGTTACCTCCCGGCGCCGGCGTGATGGCACTCGGGTCGTTCAACGTGCGCGACGTCGGCACCGTGACGCTCCACCAGCTCACCGCACTAGGTCTGCCAGTCGAGTTCCCACCCCTACGAGCGGGCTCCGAAACCCTCGGCAGCCTTCCTTCCGAACTGTCGACGTTCATCGGCCGCTCCGACGAGTTGACGTCGTTGGCCGACGCCTTACACGAGCACCGACTGGTGACGCTGATCGGGGTTGGCGGCACCGGCAAGACGCGGCTCGCGGTCGAGACCGCGTCGACGATGTCGGCCGCGTTTCCCGACGGTTGTTGGATGGTGGCGTTGGCGCCGGTGACGGTGGAAGAAGCATTGCCGTTCGCGTTCGCTGCCGGCTTGCAGATGACGGCACCCGCCAACGGTGACGTGCTCGATCACGTCATCGCCCGGCTACGCGACAAGCGCTGTCTGGTGGTGGTCGACAACTGCGAGCATGTCCTCGGCGCGGCGGCCGACCTGGTGGAACGCGTCGTCGGTGGCTGCCCCACGGTGACGATCCTCGCGACGAGCCGCGAGCCGCTGATGGTGCGTGGCGAGCGGCTGGTACCGGTGCCGTCACTGCTGCCCGAGGAGGCCGAACGGCTGTTCCTGCAGCGGGCTCACGATGAAGCACCTGACCTCGTGATCGACAACGACCAACGGCGTGCGATCACCGAGCTGTGCCGCCGCCTCGACGGTCTGCCGTTGGCGCTCGAGTTGGCAGCGTCGCGTGTCCGTGCGTTGACCCCGATCGAGTTGGTCGCACACTTGGAGGAGCGCTTCCGCATGCTCGTCGGTGGGCGACGATCGCGAATCGAGCGCCATCAGACGATGCGCGGCACGCTCGACTGGTCCTACGACTTGTGCAGCGAGGTCGAGCAGGCAGTGTTCGACCGCTTGTCGGTGTTCCCGGCCGCGTTCGATCTGGCTGCGGCCCGAGCCGTCGCCGGTGGTGACGGTGTCGACGAGTTCGATGTGATTGACGTCGTGCCACAACTGGTCGACCGTTCGTTGCTGCAACGCTCGACCGCACTCGACGGCACCACCCGGTTCCGGATGCTCGAGACCATGCGCGCCTACGGGCATGAGCATCTGCAGCATCGAGGGCTGTCCGACACGATTCGCGAGCGTCATGCCCGATACACGGCGCGTACCGTCGCCACCCTCACCCTGCGCCAGCTCGGCCCGGAAGAAGAGCAGGTGACGCAGCGCCTGAGCGAGTATCTCACCGATGCGCTCGTCGCATTGGACTGGTGCATCGATCACCAGGAGTGGGAAGCAGGGATTCGCCTGATCTGGGTCGGCAGGCGCAACGCCGAACGCGAAACGGGGGAGATGGCCAGACGATTGCTCGACGCAGCCACGAGTGGTGGCGCCCCCATGGACCTCCTTCTCGAACTCAGTCTGTTCGACTCGAGGAACAGAGACGAGCCTGGTTTCTACGACGAGTTCCAAGCGCGTGGGTGGCGCAGGATCCGATCAGCGATGCCGATCGCCACCGATCGATACGTCAGTAGTTGGTTCATGGACCTCGACGTCACTGCGGCCAACGTGGACGAGTACCTCGTCAGCCTCGACAGGTGGAGAACGACGCCACCAGTAACGCGTTTCTGGGCGGAATACTGGGGGATCCGGGCCATGACGTTCTTCCCCGAGGTCGCCGATCGCGTTGACGAACTCCTGCCGCCGTTCGCCGCATTCGTTCGGACGTTGAACAGCACGTGGGCCTCACAGGCGGTTGCCGAACTCAACGGGCTGGTGGCATGTGAGCGACATGACTGGACTGCGGCTGCGAACTGGTATCGCCAGGCCAAGACCGACGGCGTCTTCCGATGGCATCGTGACCTGACGTCGGCGTGGCACGGACTCATCGCTCGGGCAATGAGCAGCGAACCGTTCGAGCTCACCGGCGCGGAGCTACGCGACCCATGGCAGTTTCAGCGCAGCCAGCAGGGCGGGTGGGAGGAACTCGGCGCAACGGCAACCGCGCTCGCCCTGCACCGCACCGGTCAGACAGACCTGGCGAACCGATGGGCGGTCCTGCAAGCCGCATACCTCACCGAATTCGAGGGGCCTTCGATGTACATCGACGGTCTGCTCTATCGCGTCGGGCTGCCAACGACCCAACTCGATCATGTCGATGATCTCGACACCCTGATCGACGAGGTCCTCATCGTTGCCGACCGCCTCGACGGCCTCGTCAGAGTTTGAAAGCCGTCTCATACGGTCCAAACTCCACTCGTCGTTGTGGAGTTGACAACGGTCGAACTCGCTCCCCGCATGCGTTCCAGGTCCGGGGTATCCTTTAGGCCATGGCCGTGCCGATGTTGATCGACCTGCGGTCTCGTCGCAGCGAGATCCTCCGCATCGCACACGCTCGCGGTGCTTCGCGGGTCCGGGTGTTCGGGTCGGTGGCCCGGGGTGACGCGACCGAGGCGAGTGATATCGACTTCCTTGTCGATCTCGAGTCGAGCCGGGGGCTGTTCGACCTCGGTGGATTGCTCATGGATCTTCGCGATCTGCTCGGTCATGACGTCGATGTCGTCACTGAAGCAGGGCTTCGTCCGCGGGTTGCCGAGCGCGTGCTGGCCGACGCCATCGAGCTGTGAGGGGCGACCGAGACCGCCTGCTCGACATGATCGAGATGTGCGATCTCCTGATCCGGCATGCGTCGGATCGCGCTGCGCTGGCCAGCGACCCAGTGATCCAGGCGGCCGCGCAACGTTGGATCGAGGTCCTTGGCGAAGCTGCCTCCCACGTCTCTGACGAAACGCGGCAAGCTCATCCCGAGATTCCTTGGCGCGAGATCATCGGCACGCGAGTGATCCTGGCTCACGCGTACTTCCACATCGACCAGGACGTCATCGGCCAAGTGGTCGATCGCGATGTTCCCGCGCTCAGATCCCAGCTCCTAGCGGCGGCTGACAACGTGCTCGGCGACTGATCGCCCGGGGCCGATCTCGGCGCGATTCGGCCCGACTGTGTCCGGCCGGGGACTGGTGGTGGCCGTCAAGGCCACTGGCCCTTTCTAGGGCTCGTCGGCTTGGTCGAGGTTCGCTGAAGGTGGCCGAACACGGTGGTGCGATGGATTGCGAACTCGCTGGCCAGGGCTGCGATGGTTGCGCCGGCGGTTCGTTTGCGGATGAGAGCCGCGACCTCAGATGGTTCGAGCCGGCGTTGGGCTTGCCGACTGGGACGACGGATCGACGGACGGTCAGGCCGGCACATGAGGGCAGGTAGCAGCGCGACCGTCTGGACGAATGACGAAAGGGGGTTCGTAAGCCGTCCCTGAAGGTCCACTCGTCGCTGACGCTCCTCGTGGGCGCCTTGCGCCACCGTGCTTGCTGCCTCCGGCGGCCGTTCAAGCGCCACGGAGGCTTTCGCCTCCTCGGGGCGCAGTAAGTCGTCCGAAGGGCCGATCGCATGGACATCGTTGTGCTCGCATTCACGCCGTGCTCCGAATAACTCCTACTCAGGTCGAGGGGCGGCCTTCAAGAGCACGAATTCGATCCTTTCCCGCACGGCGGTGGGGGCGGGTTGTTGCGGAACTCGCGGGTCTGGTTGGCAAACTCGGCACGCTACGGTTGCTTCAGTGTCACACTGGTCTGCGTCGAGCGATGTGGGCGAAGGCACGCGGGCCAAACTCGCGGGAGGGTCTGGGTAGTGTCGCCCGGTGATCGCGACTCCGGATTGAGCCTCGCTGAGCTCGTCGCGGCTTTCTCGCTGGCGACCGACCTCGGGTTGGGTCAGCCGATGGAGCATGTCCTGCGATCCTGGGCGATAGCGACGCGCCTCGGTGAGCACATGGGTGTCGACAGCGACAGCGCAGCAGAGCTCTACTACGTGGCGATGCTCGCTTGGGTGGGATGTGTGGCCGACACACCCGAGGTTGCGAACTGGTTCGGCGACGACATCGCCTTCCGACAAGGCAGTTACGAAGTGGATCTGGCTGGCTTGCCGATGTTCAAGTACGCGCTGGCGCGAGTCGGTGCCGGGAGCCCAGCGATGAAGCGGCTGCGGCTGGCCGGCACGCTGATCATGACGGGGGGCAAGCCCGTCGAGCGGGGGCTCATGTCACATTGCCTGAGCACCGTGCACATGGCCGAGCGCCTCGGCTTCGGTGCCGAGGTGTGTGAGCCGTTGCAGCAGTGGTTCACGCGCTGGGACGGAAGTGGTGTGCCGGACGGTCTCGGTGGTGAGCACGTTGCGCGTTCGGTTCGGCTTTTCCATCTCGCTGATCTCGCAGAGGCGGCTCACCACCGGGGTGGAACGGCGGCCGCCATCGAGGTGGCTCGCTCACGGCGGGGCAAGCAGTTCGACCCGGAGGTGGTGGATGTGTTCTGCGCAGTGGCGGCCGACCTGTTCGACGGGTTGGACGAGGCGACCGATTGGCCGGCCCTCATCGCCAGTGACCCGCGGCTGCAGCAACGGCTCACCGAGTCCGCTCTCGACACGGCGCTGGAGGCGATCGCCGATTTCACCGATCTGCGGTCACGGGCGCGATCGGGCCACTCACGCGCCGTTGCCGATCTGGCAGCACGGGCGGGTGCGCTGTGCGGTCTCTCCGACGATGATGTGGTGATCCTTCGCCGTGCAGCGTGGGTGCATGACGTCGGCATGCACGGTGTGCCCGCCACCATCCTCGAGAAGCCGGGCCGGCTCACGTCGACGGAGTCGGAGCGGATGCGGATGCACTCCTACTACACCGAGCGCACACTGGCCCGCCCCCCAGCCCTGGCACGCATCGGCGCCGTGGCGTCTCTGGCGAACGAACGCCTCGACGGGTCTGGCTACCACCGAGGTCTCTCCGGGTCAGCGATCCCTGTGGCCGGCCGGATCCTCGCCGCCGCTTGCGCATTCCAGGCGATGACCGAACCCCGCGCGTACCGCGCAGCTCGTACTCCGAAGGCTGCTGCCAGCGAGCTCCGCAATGAAGTCCGTGCTGGGCGCCTTGCCAGTGACGCCGTTGACGCGGTGCTCTCCGCTGCAGGCCGGGATCGACCGAAACGTGCCTCGGGCCCCGCTGGGCTCACGCCACGAGAGGTCGAAGTGCTCACGCTGATCGCGCGTGGGGCTTCCAACAAGCAGGTGGCCCGCGTCCTCGGCATTTCCGCCAAGACAGCGGGCACCCACATCGAACGGATCTACACCAAGATCGGCGCGTCGACCCGCTCGACAGCGACTCTGTTCGCCATGCGGAACGGCCTGCTCGACTCGTTCACACCGCTCCAGTTGTAGGGCGAACACCGGACGACCTGCAGCGGCTCGCTCCGTAGATTGACCTAGGACGGGCAATCGAGCCCGCGCTCGAAAGGTTCAACTATGTCCAGCAAAGCTGTTGTCTCCCTCGCCACTGGTCTCGAGGACGCGGAGAAGGTCACGGTCGCGTACCTCGTTGCTGTCGGGGCTGCAGAGTCCGGGCGCCCGACCCTCATGTTCCTGACCAAAGAAGCCGTCCGACTCGCTCTCGAAGGCACCGCTACTGGGGTCGCCTGCGAGGGCTGCCCGCCCCTCGGCGACCTGGTCAAGCGCTACCAAGCCGCTGGTGGCCGGTACTTCGTCTGCCCGATCTGCTTCAACACCAAGAAGCTCGACAGTGATGCACTCATCGCTGGCGCCGAACTTCAAGGCACTGTCCCCATGTGGGAATGGATCGGCGACGGCGCAACAACGTTCAGCTACTGACAAGGAATGGCCCGCACCATGACCGGTCATGTCTCGGCGTCGAGGATCATCGACGCATCGGCCGACGAAGTGTTCCGCATCGTCACCGACACCGCCCGACTCCCAGAGTGGAACAGGGCGATCACCGCTGTGATCGACCGACCTGATCGCATCACAGTCGGCGACCAATGGATCGTCGAAATGAGCGCTCTCGGGCAGCGGTGGCACAGCCGTTCCGAGGTCGAAGTGCTCGACCCGACCGGTCGATGCTTCGCCTACAGATCCGCAACCGACGACGCCAACCCCTCCTACGCGCTGTGGACCTGGGTGGTGGCCGACCACCCTGCCGGCGCCCTCGTCACCATCGCCTGCGAACTGCACCCAGCCACGTTCTGGCGACGCATTCTGCTGGTCCGCATCCGATCCTGCCAACTCGCACATACGGAGCTCATGGAGTCACTCGTCGCGCTCGAGGCGATGGCGCAGCGTTCTACCGGCGCTTTGTCTTGCACCGATACCAGAGGAGCACGATGACAGAGAACATCGGCATCGACCCAGCGGTCCTGCGAGCCGACGTACGCGACAAGTACAGGGACGTGGCCACGAACCCGCAGGCCACGTTCCACTTCCACACCGGGCGACCTCTCGCGGCGCTGCTCGGCTACGACCCGGCGATCGTCGGCTCCCTGCCCGATCAAGCCGTCGAATCCTTCGCCGGCGTGGGTAACCCGTTCTCGCTGCGTCACATCGCACCCGGCGAGCGAATCGTCGACGTCGGCTCGGGGGCAGGCTTCGACTCGTTCATCGCGGCCAACCAGACCGGACCGGCCGGCCGTGTCATCGGGATCGACATGACGTCGGAGATGCTGACCAAATCGAGAGCCAACGCAGAGCAACTCGGGTACCAGCATGTCGAGTTCCGCGAAGGCCTGGCCGAGTCGATGCCTGTCGACACCGGATGGGCAGACGTCGTCATCTCCAACGGAGTCATCAACCTGTGTGCCGACAAGCGAGCTGTGTTCGCCGAGATCTTTCGCGTGTTGCGCCCAGGTGGGGTCCTGCAGTTCGCTGACATCGCCAACGGCCGCCCGGTACCCATCGAGGCCATGCAGGACGTCGACCTGTGGACTGGTTGAATTGCCGGCGGGCTGCCCCGTGCGGGCTGGCAACAGATGCTCAAGGACTCCGGCTTCCAACGGACAGTGGTCGGGCCACCGGTCGACACCTTCCGCGGCGCCATCGGGGAAGCGAACGCGCGCTCGTTCGATGTGTACGGCTATGCCTTTCTCGCCGAAACAACCTGATGGGACAGCAGCGCCCGATCATCCTCAAAGGCCCACCCGGGCCGTGGTCGGATCGTCACACCTGCTCGTTGCAGTTCACGGCGCAACAAGTCGTCCGAAAGGTTCGAAAAGCGGTCCGTGTAGATCCACTCGTCGCTGACGCTCCTCGTGGGCGCCTTGCGCCGCCGTGCTTGCCGGCCCCGGCGGCCGGTCAAACGCCACGGATGCTTCGCCTCTTGGCGAACCTCACGCGTCGAAGCGCGTTCCGAGAACAGCACACTGAGCCCAGCTCGTTTCGGAGTCGACATGATTCGCCAACATCTGGTGGTAATCCCGGGTGTCTCGCAGTCAGGCCGGGAGGTTTGGCGCGAGCACTTCGGCCCGGCCGTAGTGGCCGACGGCGTCGAAGTAGCGTTTGGCGTGCAGAGCGACCCGCAGGTCGCAGTCGGCGATGACGATCCCCTCAGCGTCATAGAGCGGGCCGGCGATCAAGTTGCCGTCGGGCGACACGATGCAGGCACCGCCGCGCCCAAGGACATCAACGCCGGCGGGCAACGACACCGGAAAGTCATCTGGGAACGCGCTCGCCGGAATGTACTGCGGAACGCTTACGACGAACGCCCCTGCTTCGATGGCGATGTGTCGCACTGAGGCGATCCAGCCGTCGCTGTCGTCGGCTGTCGGCGCGAACCAGATCTGCGGGCCGCCCTGGTACACGCGCCATCGCGCCAATGGCATGCGGTTCTCCCAGCAGATGAGTCCACCCACTCGGGCGCCGCCGGGCAGCTCGACAACACCGAGGTCGTCGCCGGCGCCTACCCCGTGGAACACACGCTCGTGCATCGTGGGCATCAGCTTGCGGTGCCGATGCAGCACCCCTTCGCCACCGATCACCAGCAGCGTGTTGTACAGCGACCCGGGCCGGTCATCCTCGCGCTCGTTGATGCCGATAGCCAGATGAACTCCGCGGTCGGCGCAGGCCGCGATTAGCCGATCGACTTGCGGTCCGTTGACGTCGATACTCGACATCCACATCCGCATCCACAACTCGTCGCAGCTTGCGCTCCACTGCGTTGCCTGCGCCGCCCACGATCCGCTCGGGTACGCCGACACGAAGCATTCCGGGAAGACGACGAGCGTCGCCCCATCGTCGGCGGCCTCGCCGAGGAGGGCAATTGCTTTGTCGATGGTCGCTTCGGCATCGAGGATCACCGGTGTTGCCTGGACCGCTGCGACACGGACTGTCTGGAAGCTCGCCATTTGCGGGCATGGTATAGCTATTGTCGGGAGAATGACGAGCTTGCTCGACGAGACGGACCTCGTAGTGAAGCGCAGACCCATGCTGATGGCGCGACGCGTGGGCTACGACGTTCTCGACCCGCACGGCAGTGTCCTAGGATCGGTGGTGCAGGCTGGCCGCGACAACTTCGAAAAGGTGTTGCGGCCGCGTCGCTCCGACAATGCCAGAACCTCGTTCGAGCTGAGCGAGCATTCCGGATTGGTGGTCCTCCGTCTCACCCACATCCAGGCCGCCAGGAGCTCGCTTGTGGTCGAACTACCGAACGGAGCTGAGGTTGGCCGGATCCGCTTGGAGAACCTCTTTGGCAAGTCCCGATTCGCGCTCGAGGTCGCAGGTGCCGGAGTCGGGGCGATGAGAGCCGAGTCGTGGCGCAAGAAGCACTTTGTTTTGGTCGAGGGCCAGGCGGCCGAGTTCGCCCGCATCGAGATGACCAGCGGGCGTTCAGGTGACCACTCGCACAGCAACGACTACACCGTCCAAATCAGTCGTCGCCTGGAAGATCCACTCAGATCGTTGGCGGTCGCCGCAGTCATCGCCGTTGACATGATCCTCTGGAATCGTTAGCGAAGTCAGACGGAGTAGGTGCGCCCCGTACCCAGGTGGATCTCGTTCAACCATGGCCGCTCTCGACGGCGTTGGGCTCGTCTGTTTCAATGGCTCGGTGGAGACTGGCGGTGATCAGGTGCCGAGGCTGTTGCGGTGTGCGAGAACGATGACACCGGGTCGATCTGGGGCGTGGGTTTTGGCGAGGATGTTGGATACGTGATTGCGGACGGTCTTGGGGCTGAGCACGAGGCGCCGAGCGATCGTCGCGTTGTCGAGACCGTCGGCGACGAGCTGTAGGACGTCGAACTCTCGGTCGGTCAGTTGCGGGAACGGGCGTGTCGGGGACGCCCGCCGGACGTATGCCAGCTCGCTCACCCCCTGGACGAGCGTGTGGTCGAGCACGATGTCACCGGCGGCGGCAGTCCGCAGGGCATGCTCAACCCGCTCGGGACTGGCGCCCTTCACAAGGTATCCACTGGCACCATCACGCAGAGCGGTGATCGCTCCGTCGAGGTCCTCCGACATCGTCAAAATGACGACCCGCACCTCCGGGTGGTGCTCGGCGAGCCACCGGTTGACCTCCAGCCCGGAGGCACCCGGCAGATGGAGGTCGAGCAGCAGCACGGCGGGCGATACGGCCTCGATGAGCGCCGCAACCTGGTCGCCAGTATCAGCCTCACCGACGAGTTCGATGCCGTCCATCTCGCTGATCGCCGCCGCCAGCCCCATTCGGAACATCGGGTGGTCGTCGACGATGGCGACGCGCAGCGGTGTGGCACGGTCGATCACGTCTGCATCACCGGGAGCCGGACGTGGATGTGGGTGCCGTGGGGTTGACGAGGAGTGATCTGAACGCTGCCGCCGAGCTCGGTCGCCCGCTCGCGCATCGCTGTCCATCCCACGCCGACCGGCCCGCCGTTGACGACTCCTACGCCGTCGTCGACGACGTCGACGTCGACACCGACGTTCGAGCCGGTCGATATTGTCAACCAGCAGTGGGCCGCGCGAGCGTGGCGGACGACGTTCGTCACGGCTTCGGTGACGATCCTGTAGATCGCCACCTCGACCGCGGCTGGCAGTTCGATTCGCGGATTCGGCATGGTCAGATGGAATTCGAGGTCGTCGCTGATGGTGCGAGTGAACTCTCCGACGGCATCGACGAGACCGAGCTGGTCAAGCGCTGTCGGGCGCAGGTCACGCACAATTCGTTTCACCTCGATGACGAGCGCGTCGACCTCGTCGGCGGCCCGCGTGAGGAGCTGAAGTGTCGCCGTCCCGATCGCGGGATCGGTCGCGCGATCGAGTTGGCGCAGCGCTGCGCGCAAGCCGAGAGACACTCCTGTCAGGCCCGGGCCGAGACCATCGTGGAGGTCACGACGGAGCCGACGTCGCTCCTCCTCCCGGGTCGAAGCGATTGCCACACTTGACTGGCGCAGTTCAGTGGCGAGTCGGACCCAGCCGACGGCGAGGCCTACTGGACCGGCGAGCTCGGCCAGGATGTGTTCGTCACGTTTCCGAAGGTACGGGCCGTGCTCCCAGCCGACGATCAGTCGTCCGACGACCTGATCGCGTTGTTCGAGTTCCACGACTCGTTGGTAGGTGGTGATCGGACCGGTAGCCGCAACGCGTCGCCAGCCGTCGGGAATCCGGACGTCGATGGCAACGGCATCGAGCCTCAGCTCACGCTGAAGGCTGGTGACGAGCGCAGGCAGTAGTTCGCCGTCAGAGTCGGCGCCGACGTGGTCGACGACGCCACGCACGACCTCAAGCGGGTCGTCGCGGGCCCCCCACACGAGCCGATCGACCGTGCCGCGAACCCAGTGCCTCGCTGGCTCGACAAAGATCGCGATGATGCCCGTTGTTGCGATCAGCAGCCACGTCGATCCGTTGCCGCCGAGGAACCGCCCGAGCCCAGCAACGACGCCGGTGTAGACCGCGATGATTGCAGCCGAGAGCACGAGCCAGCCGATGACATCGTGCGCGACGCCCTGGAAACGGCCAGCTCGCTCGCGCATCGCCCTGACGATCACGCCGACGATGAGCAGCGGCAGGGTGGCGATCAGCAGCATCGGGCCGACGACATCACTGCCCCGAAAGCCCCACCCGTCGATGTTGATTCGCTCGGGCACGACCGCCAGCCAAGCGACAACGGAACCAGCCGCCAGCCAACCCTGGAGAGGGTCGTCGGAGTTCCCTCGCGATCGCCACCAAGTCGTCACGAGCAGCATCGTGGCGACGGTGGCGGAGCCCGCCACGAGCCAAGTCGCGATGTCGACGACGTCGATGCCCGGAGACTGCGCCCCGGCTGCCTCTCCGACGACGGTGGCGGCGACGAGTGCGGCAGTCGTCCACCACATGACCTCGAAACCCCGCCGACGCCCCCTGACTGCAAGCTCCCACGGCACCAGCGCTACGAGCACACCGGTGGCCAGTGGCCGTGCCCACGAGTCGATGTCGCTAGCCCCGTGCCAACCGGCGGCGCGTCGGATGGTGGCGGCGTAGCCGCTTGAAGCTGTCGCCAGAACGACCACGGCAACGGCGGCGCCGCCCCCGATCAGGAGGCACCAGGCCAGGCGACGGTGACCGAAGCGGGTCAGCAGCGCGGTGCCGACGACGGCGTCGACGAGGCCGACGATCAGAAAGGCGGCGAGCCACCAGTGCTGGTCCGCGGAACCGGTGCGGGCGACCTCGACGCCGAGCACAACACCGATCGCGGCAAGCCCGGCCAGGCTGAGCAGCCGAGCGACTTCGACGCTTCTCGGCCGGCCCGCCGACGCGGCCGGCGTAATCGCCCCGTTCTCGCTCATTCGCACCCTCCGACTCGACTGTATAACGCCGGGCGTCCCGAGTGGATGGTACTCGTGTCACGACGTGTGCCCGTCACGAGATCGGGACCTGGCGGCACGGTGACGTGATCACGGCCAGATGCGCCCGGGACACCCACCGGCAGATGATGAGGCTCATACCCAACGCTCGAAAGGAGCACATCATGTTCACACGCAAACTGGTTCGCATCGGACGCGCCGCAGCGATCCTCGCTCTATTCACCCCGTTCGTCGCTCACGCAAGCGCCGATGCGGGTCAAAACCAACCGCACCTCGCTGGCCGTGCCGTGCTGCCCGCCAACTCCTATGCGCCTGGACCGCCGTCCGGCTTCGGCCTCGTGCCCGTCGGAAGCACGGAGACGGTGATCAACGGCATCACCTTCCCGACTCCGTCGCAGCCTGTGGAAGGGTTCTCTGGAGTCCTGACCGGTCGCTCGCCCGGCGAGTACCTGGCAATGCCGGACAACGGCTTCGGTGGCAAAGCCAACTCGCGTGACTTCCTGATTCGCGCGTACTACGTGACACCGGATTTCAAGACTGCAAGCGGAGGATCCGGCAGCGTCGCCGTCGGTGAGTACATCCAGTTCGCCGACCCTAACGGCGTGATCGGATTTCCGATCGTACGCGAGGGCACGCCTGAACGCTGGTTGACCGGCGGCGATATCGACCCCGAGTCGGTGCAACGCGACCACAAGGGTGATCTGTGGGTCGGTGACGAGTTTGGGCCGTGGATCCTCCACTTCGACGGCTCCGGTCGCCTTGTGGAGCAACCGATCGGTCTGCCAGACGGGTTGATGTCACCAAACAACCCGCACGTGGTCGGGCCACCAACCGTCAACAACAGCCGGGGTATCGAGGCGATGGCGATGACCGCGGATGGGCGTCACCTGATCGTCGTTCTCGAAGGTGCGGTACCCGGTGACGAGCCGTTCGCCCGGCGGATCTACCAATACGAGACGAACACTGCCGAGTTCTCGAGGCTTTCGGATTACCGGGTCGAGGCTGCCAATCACTTGGTTGCCGACGTCCAGGCCCTCAACGTCCATCGGTTGGTCGTGATCGAGCGTGATGGGGGACGAGGGCTGACGGCCCTCTTCCGCCGACTCTACGCTGTCGAACTCGGTGCTGCCGGAGCGACAGCGGCCAAGACGATGGTCGTCGACCTGGCGGCGATCCCCGACCCCGACCTGATCTCGTTGCCGGTGATCCACGACGGCGATGTCGGGCTCGGCGATCCCTTCAGCGTCGCATGCGAGTCGATCGAAGCAGTGCACGTGATCTCCCATGCCAGGTTGTTGCTGGCCTGCGACAACAACTTCCCCAACACCGGTCGCAACCCTGCGTTGGCGGACGACAACGAGTTGATCGTCGTCAAGGCTCCAGGCCTGTGACCGTCACGGATGGCTCGCGTGAATCGGGGTGGTGCAGCCAGTTCGGGATCTGGCTGCACCACGAGAGACGCTCGCAGACGCGTTCTTGGGTTCGGCGTCGCAGGCACGACGCACGACCGCCTCGATCATTCGTGCGGATTGCAACCCAATGGCGTTCACATGCAGGTGTCTGGAGCCCGTGTCTCACGATCACACTCTTGGTGCTGGTGATCGGAGCGGCCGGACTTCGCGGTGCGGACTATCCTGCGCACTTCCTCCGGGCACTCCTGTGGGAGCGCTCGGGGGCGTCGACGTGGAACAACTACTGGTATGGCGGTCACCCGACACCGTCTTACAGCATCCTGAGCCCGCCCCTGACGGCGCTCATCGGACCATTCGTGGTCACTGCGATCGGATCGATCGCAGGCACGTACTGGTTCTCACGTCTGACCGGGGCGCTGCTCGCTTCGCCGTCGACCACCCTCGCCAACCACGTCTTCGCAGTGGTCGTCGGCGTCAACGTGGTCGTCGGCCGGGCACCGTTCGCGTTAGGACTCGCGCTCGGTCTCGGAGCGCTCTGGGCCTGGCATCGAGGATCGCTCCGGGTCGCCGTTGTTGCCTCCGTCCTGACTCCGCTCGCCAGTCCCGTTGCGGCAGCATTCCTCGCGATCGCGGCGACGGCCGTAGCGCTCGACCATCTGCGCCGCCGGTCGTGTGAGCTCGACCGCATCAGGACCTTGCAGGGGATCGTGATCGCAGCTGGCGCGACTGTTCCGATCGCCGTGATGACGGTGCTGTTCCATGCGCCGGGACGATTCCCGTTCCGGGGAGATCACTTCGTTGCCTCTGTCTTGGCATTCATGCTGGTGGCGGTAGTCGTCCGACTGCCCGTCATACGAATCGCCGCCGCGCTCGCTGTGATTGCGTCGATCGTGGTGTTCCTCGTCCCCAACCCGCTCGGCGGGAACTTCGTGCGACTCACCCAGATCGCAGTCGTTCCACTCGGCGTGACCGTCGCCCGTTCGGTCCGCCGGGCGCTGGTCACCCCGTTCACCTTGCTCCTGGTCGCCGGCATCGGGTGGAGTGTCCAGCCGGGGATCACCGCCGCGCTCGACTGGGCGGGTGACGAGTCGATCGACAGCAGTTTCCACCAGCCCCTGATCGACCAATTGTTGACACGTAACAACGACGGCCGGCCACTCGGCCGTCTCGAGATCCCGTTCACCGTCAATCACTGGGAGAGCTTCTTCGTGGCATCGGAGGTTCCCTTCGCTCGTGGCTGGGAACGACAGGTCGACCTCGACCGAAACGAGGAGTTGTACGACGAAGGCCTGACGGTCGCCGGCTACCACGATTGGCTACTCGACAACGCCGTGCGTTGGATCGCCCTTCCCGATGTCGTTCTTGACGAGGGAGGGCGGGCGGAGGAGCAGCTCATTAACCGCCACGGGCCGACGCGCGACATCGCTTGGCTCCGACTCGTATGGCGTAATGAGCACTGGCGACTCTACGAAGTCGTCGACTACCAACCCATCGTCGATCTCCCGGCGGAACTTGTCGAACAACGCGCGGACTCGCTGGTGGTGCGCAGCGATCGGCCCGCGACCGTAACGATCCGTTACCGGTACACCGAACACCTGACCATCACCGGAGCAGCGTGCATCGAGGCGAGCGCCGATGGGTGGATCACCGCTCACCTTCCCGAGGCCGGCGAGTTCGAGCTTCGTGTCGAGCCATTCGCCACGTCGGGCCACGTTGCTGTCGACCCTTGCGGTCGGCGGAGGTGACACACGAGGAGGTTCCCGGCCACGATCCCGGACGGTTGGGACGCGTTGCCGTTCCACCCGGGACGGGAGGCGTCGTATAACAGCTCGTGAGCGGCACCCGGCCGCCACAGGGAGGTATCCATGTCCACTATGACCACAACCATGACTCCGGTCCAACCGTCGGGTTCGATTTCGACGTCGGGCCCCCGGAACAGGGGAGCGGCGCGACGAGCGATCCGGATCTCGGTCGTCTCCACGCTGGCTGCGCTCGGCATCTCGGCCGCGCCAGCCGGTGCTGCAGGCCCGCCGGTCGACCGCTTCGACGGCATCTACGCAACGTGCGAAGGGCTCGGCGAGATCTTCGCCGTGTCGTTGCCGTCCAACGACCACGCACAATGGGTGCCGACGTTCGTGCTCGACGGCGGCCAGGTGCTCGTGATCGTGTCGTACGAATACCGGCTGACCTTCACGCCGATTGACGGTGAGCCGCAGACGTATGTCGAGTCGGCTTCGCGGCGGGCTCCGGCTCGGGCCACCATCGACACGTGTGTGGCGCAGGGGACTCAGGACACTGCCGATGGGACCTACGAGCTCTACCTCGAGGCGAAGATGGCGGTTCGTCCATGACCTGAGCCGGTTCGCTGGGAATGGTCTGCAGGCGGGCGTCGTCCGCAGACCAACCCCGAGCAAGCCGATTCGGGTGAACGGCAGTGGTCGCCACACGGAGGTAACCGATGTCCACCATCACCACACCCACCACCACCACACCGACCATCAGCATCAATGGCGGGATGTCGATGATGCGCTTCACGGCGACGCGGCGCATGAGCGAGCGGTAGTTTTCGACGTCATGGGGGAGGCGGCAGCGGCGGTAGCCATCATGTCGACAGCAACTGTCGCGCTCGTTCTCGCCGTTCGGCGGCCCCGTCACGCGGTCACTGTCGTGTTGTCGGTCTTTGCTGCTGCGGGTCTATGGGGGCTCGGGAGGCCGCTGCTGCTGGACCACAGCCGCTTCGATGAGGCGATGTGGGCCTTCAGTAATCCAATGATGGCCCCGCTGGTCACGGTTTTCCCCGACGGACCGCGCGGGCGTCTGGGCCGGCGGATGCTCGCTTACCAGGTGGTGACGATCGCGTGGACGTTCGTTACCGGGCTCGCCGGGTACGAACGCAATGGTGAGACGACCTGGTATTTCCGCGTCGACCAGGTGCTCCTGGTCGGTCTCGTCGGCACGATCGTGGTCGGCACGGTGTCGCTGGGCCGACTGTGGCGGCGTTCCGGCGGGGAGCTGCATACCCGCATCGGAATCGTTTTTGCCGTCGCCGCGTTCTGGGTCGCCCAGCTCGTGCTTCTCGGTCCACTGACATTGATTGGCCCGGAAGGTCCGAAATGGTTGGACGAGGCGCTCGAGTCGCTCAACTTCGTCATCATCCTTGGTGGGCTGCCGGTGGCCGTCGGCCTCGGTGTCCTCGTCGAGCGGCCGGGACCGCTGGCCGGGGCACTGAACAGGGCACTGTCCTGGATGCTCCTGATTGGCATCGTGACCGCCGGCACCCTGCTCCTCTCGGGGGGAGTGTCATCGGCGATGGGCGAGCCCGACGCGTCCCCGTTGGCGGTGGCTTTGCCCGCAGTCGCGGTGGCCGTGCTGGCCGGTCCGCTGCGGAACTTGGTGCGGCGGCCGGTCGATGCACTGCTGCCACGCGTCGGTCCGGGGCAGACCGCGTTGCACGGTCTCTCTGTCCGACTGGCCGGAACGGTTGCGCCGACCGAGGTACCGATCATCGTGGCCTCCACGCTTGGCGAGGCCTTCGACGCTGCCAGCGTGGAACTCGAGATCGAAGGGCACACTGTGGCGCGGTGGGGGGTGGAGCTCGACCCGGAGATGGGTACCACCTTCCCTCTGGTACAGGCAGGCAGGACGGTGGGCTGCCTGCGCCTCTGCGCTGCTGAACCCACCGACGGGTCGTTGGACCTGGTGCTGCCTTATGTCGCGGCCGCGCTGGAGTCCGCCCACCTCGTGGTTGAGCTCGAACGGTCACACGACCGGCTCCTGGCGGCGCGTTCGGAAGAACGATCTCGACTCCAGGCCGACCTTCATGACGAGTTGAGCCCGTCATTGGCCGGCATGCGGCTCGCCGCCGCGAGCATCCGGGAGCGACTTCGTGTCGCGTTCGCGGCCGATCCCGTCACTGACGACCTACTCGCTCGAATCGAAGCCGAGGCTGGCGAGTCGGTGCACACAATTCGCCAGATCCTCGCCGGGCTGCGACCGATCTCGATCGACGACTTGGGGTTGTACGGGGCCTTGCGACAGCGGGCCATGACGTTCGACCGCCCCGGCACCTTCGACGTGTCGTTCTCCGCAACCGTCGACCTCCCCCCGCTCGCTGCCGAGATCGAGGTAGCGCTGTACCGAACGCTGGCTGAGGCCGTGAACAACGCTGCCCGCCACGCTCAGGCTCGCCACTGTCAAGTGCGAATCGGTGTCGCCGAAGACGCGGTGGTCGTGGACGTCACCGACGACGGAGTCGGCCTCTCGGAGGGTCACGACGGGATTGGACTCGGGTTGCATTCGATGCAATCCCGGGCGGATTCGATGGGCGGTCGACTCAGCATCCACCCAGTGACCCCTCACGGCACGAGAGTTGTCGCGGCGTTCCCGATCGCCGAGGGCTGGTCGAAGTGAAGGTCCTGATCGCCGAGGACCACCCGATGTTCCGCGAGGGACTCGCCGCTCTGATCGGCGGTCGTCCCGGCGTCACACAGGTGCGGGCCGTCGCCAGCGGCGCCGAGGCCCTCGCGGCCGCTGAAGCGGACCCACCCGACGTCGCTGTCGTCGACCTCCGGATGCCCGACGGCGACGGGGTATGGCTGACCGCCGCGCTGGTCGAACGTTTCCCGACGATCCGCGTCCTCGTGCTGACATCGGCTGACGACGACCGATCCATCGCCGAGGCGCTTGCGGCCGGAGCACACGGCTACCTGCTGAAGAGTGCAGGCCCCGACGAGATCGCCGGGGCGATCGCCGCCGTCGCGGTGGGGGCTGCAGTGCTGTCCGATGGTGTGTTGGCCTTTCTCTCCCGGAAGGGCCATCAGCGCCCGCTGCTCGAGCTCACTGACCGGGAGTTCGAGGTCCTCGAGGCCTTGGCGCTCGGCCGCACCACGGACTCGATTGCGCGTCACCTCGGCATGTCGGCCAAGACGGTTCGCAACCACGTCTCCAACGTGCTCAACAAGCTCGGCGTTCAGGATCGGACGGCGGCGGTCGTGGTGGCGCACCGTCACGGCGTGGGCACCGACTACTGAGGACGAGCGCTCGCAGTCTGCGGCGACCCCTGGCCACGTGGGCGGAAGGTTGTTCAAGCAGACTAGATCGACCATCGGTAGCCACAGGACAAACCAAACTCGTCAGGTGCGGCGTTTAGGAGCCTCCCAAGTTCACGAGGCTGCTCCTTGGCCACCCCACTTGCCCACCTGGTATATACTTGTGTATATGACCGCTCGCTCGCCCGCAGAACTTGTGTTGCAGCTACGCGAGCGGGCTGGCGTCACTCAGACCGAATTGGCCCAGCGGGCGGGCATGGCACAGTCGGCGATCTCCGACTACGAACGCGGTCGCAAGGAGCCGTCACTGTCGACGTTGCAACGGTTGGCTGCGGCGGTCGACCTTGTCGCCGAGATCCAATACGCGCCCACAACAACGGTCAAGACGCTTGCCTCGTTGCGCCGCAAGCGTGCGGCGATCCTCGACATCTGCAAGGAGCACGGTGCGTCGAATCCACGGGTGTTCGGGTCGATGGCGACCGGGTCGGCTGGCCCGGATTCCGACATCGATTTCGTGGTTGATCTTGCGCCGGGTCGCACATTGTTCGATGTTGCGGGGCTGCACGACGATCTGGTCGAACTGCTCGGCCGCGAGGTCGGCATTCTCACCCCAGGTTCGTTGCGAGGTCGGTTGACTCACATGGCGTCGGAGGCAGTACCACTGTGAGGAGCCAGAATCGGCTGATCGACGTCGTGTCGGCAGTGAATGACGCAGCCGTGTTGGTACAGCGCGGTCACAGCCGCGTCAACGATATTTGGGGAGGG